>JAEZXX010000053.1 GCA_023419535.1 Pseudomonadota bacterium
CCGCCTCCTGCTCCCGCAGGAGCGCGATGATCTGCTCTTCCGTGAACCGTGACTTCTTCATCCGTCCGTCCCTCGTCGTTGGGCGGACTCTAGCCATCCGTGGCTGAAATTCAGGGGGGCACGTCAATTGCCATGCCTACGAGACCCCAGCCAGCTTTCCCGAGGATCGACGTCTTGTTGCGTTCGTTCAGCGTCTCGATCGACGTGACCGCATCGGCTGCGAACTCCGGGCCGAAAAAGCCGATCCGCAGCCGGTCGGGCTGGCCGAAGACGCCGTAGATAAAACTGCACCCGGTTCCGGGCGCCCAATCGCCGGCCAGCACTTTGATCGACACGCTACGTCCTTTCGTTCTCGGCGAGGAATGATGCGAAGGCGAGGAAGCGCTGCGAGGCGCGTCCAAAAAGGTCGGCGATCTGGACGCCGTGTTCCGCCCGCAGAGAGCCGGCGAGGTCACTCGGCTCCTCGGAAAGGCGCGCGAACCATTCGTCGCCTGTGGAGGCGTATCGATCCACGATCGCACGCCATGCGGCCGGGCTATTGAAGCGACGATGCAGGGCGAGATGGATTTGCTGATTCAGCGCGTAGGGCTGCCAGTCGTAGTAGTTTTCGGAATGGAAGCCGACACGCTGGTCCGAACCAGAGATGCAGCATCGAACAGGCTTCGTTCGCAAACCGTTCGCCTGCATCCATTGACCTAGCTGCCAGCCGCGAATGCGCTCCTCGTGCGTGAAGCCGTTGTAGACGGGCAGTTCCTTCCACGGCCATTTGCGAAGGCTCAAGACAGCGTCTCCGGTACCGGCGGTAGCGCCGAGGTCGGAACAAGCCGATGCACGGCGTCGAGGATCGTCGCCGTCTGGAATGCAACGTGTTGCACGATCTGCGGACGCTCGACGCCGGGCTCGACGAACAGGGGAAGGAGGATGCGGCGATCCCGCTCGACAATCACCGGAACATCCTCCGCGACGGCGTTCGTCCGCCGGATAGCGGCCAGCACTTCAGACGGTGCGGCCTGATCGAACCGGACCCAAAGCGGCGTCAGCTTGTGAGCCGCCCATGCCGCGCTGTCGAAGCCGAGAAAGAACACCGTCTCGCCAGCGCGCAGATACCGCCCGTAGTAGCCGAGCCCAGAGGATGGGGTCAGCTTGCGCGTGTTGCAGATGCCATCGGCGATCAGCGCCTCGCCGACATCGTAGGCGATCTGGCCAAGTTGCAGGTTACGGCGGGGATGATCGATCGCCGTCAGTTCTTCGGGACGGAAAGGTTGGAAGGCCTCGGTGTCCATCTTCTCGCAAAGGCCGACGAGTTGGCGGAGGTCGCCGATATGCGCGACCTCCCCGGCTTCCTCCATTCCGCGTAGGATGGCCGCCAGAACGGCTCGCCAGCTCGCGAGGACGAAGGTATGCCCCGGACCGAAGGAGGCAGCCCAGACCTCCGCCTGTGCCTCCCGGCGTGCACCGAATTGCACGCCGCCGGCCTTCATCCGTCTGCCGAGTTCGCTCCAGAGCGATGTGAGCCGTGCGGCGGGTACGACGAAGACGAGCGCGCCGGGCCTGTCGCCAGAGAGACGGGCTGCGTAGGTCAGCGGCTGGTTCGCGGTCAGGCCAGCCCAGAACTTGCACTCGATGACGCAATGGCGGTGCCCATCTGCACCGTACGCTTCGATATCGGGCCGCGCGAGGTCGTCAGCGGCGGCTTGAGTTGCGAACCGGAGATCGGACGGCAATCCACCGCCGGTCGCCCCGATCGTCGCTGTGAAGGCTGCACGAGCAGCCGGCGAGCGCGCGAGAATGAACCCGAGCGCTTCGATTGCGATGTTCTCGGGCGAAGGCGCGAAACGGGTCGCGAGGTGGGCGAATAGCGTTTCGATGGCCGCGTCCCCAGAGGGCCGTAGCTCGCGGTGCGTCCCCGCGAATGGCCCTTGATCTTGGTGATCGGGGAGTTCGAAACCGTGCTAGACGGCCCTGTGGCCTTTAGCCGAGGGCCTGTTGCATACGCCACAGGCTCCCCGACCATAAGGTCAAGGAGTTCGGTGCCTTTCGGTCGGCACCAACCGCTAGCAGGGGTTTCGACGCCCCAACGCTGCACGTACAGCGCCGTCGTTACGATGGTTCGTCGTCGGGCGCCTGTCAACTTGGAACACTGGGTGGAAGCGCTTTGAATGTCAGACCGCCATTCATTCGATTGGCAGAGCAACCTCATACTCATAGCAGAGAGCGCTCAGCCGATCGTCTTCGATTACCCAAGGTGTGATCGCTGCGAGCCTGCCGCCCGACGCCGTTGATGCGGCTCGGTCGAGTGCAATATCGTAGACTACTATTAGAATGTTGTTAGGATACGAGGCTTTGTGTAAGGCGACCTCGTTACGAGTAACGATTATAGAGGAAGGGCCACCGGTAGTTCCTTTCACCTCCACAACCCAATCAAGATCATCGCGCTTCGCAACAAAGTCACAACTCTGACGGGACGAGACATCCTCGTAAACATATCCGTTGCCAGAGAGCCATCCAGCAGCTAGTTCCATCGCTCGCAATTCTATGGCGCGACGTTGGTCAGCCGAAAGGCCGCGGCCCTGTCCCGTATTTCGATTTGGGTTCGCAATCTTTTGAATTTCTTCTTCGACGTCCGCGATCACGGCATCACGCGCAGTCGCAACTCCTCCATTATCTTGCGCCTCATAGAGCTTCGCCAGCCGTTCAGCGAATGTTCTGAGATCGGCGAGCAGCGTGTCATCATCCGGGATGGGGGTGGCAGGATAGAACTTCGAGGCGAATGTGGTTCTTTCATACGCCTTCGCCAAAGCTCCCCTCCCGGGCTTCACTCCTCGGCGCACAGACTGATCGAAATCATATCCTCTCAGCACGCTTGCTGCCCATCCCATGAGCGTGGACGCTTCATTCTTCGTGCGGGCGACGTAGCTGCCATCTCTCGTCTGAGTTGAGCCATGACTAAGGCACAAGGAGACGCCTTCACCGTCGTCGTGGAATAGATAGACCAGATACCATCCATTCTGCGCTGACGGAGATCGAGAGGGAGAATACCAGCGTACCCATGGCACCAGCGTTTTTCGTCCGGTGGCATCTCGACCTTCGAACTTTGCGTCATCTGACCCATGCGATCCAAGGGCGGACGCTAGATCGCCGGAACTAGCTGCCATAGCATCTGGAATAATCCGCCGTACCAGTCGGCCACGACGTTCCATACTCGGGGTGTTTTCGTACGAATAGGATTTTTGTAACGCGAGTGTTTCGCGAAATGCTTCGGAGATCGGATTGGTTGATGACGCCATTTTCACTCACACTATTGAGGATCAGACAGGGCAGGCGCACTTGATAAAATTCGGTAAACCGAGGCGCGGCTGATGCCGAGATCACGCGCGATCATCGTTGCCCCTAAACCCTCCTTGTGAAGGCGTTGAACTTCGTCTCGTTTCGACCTCGCGGTCGCTTTCCTTCCTTTATATTTTCCTGCCGACTTCGCTGCCGCGATACCCTCTCTCTGCCGGACGAGCATCGTCTCCCGCTCGAACTGAGCCATTGCACCAAACATCGTCAGCAGCATGCGTCCAGAAGGGGACTTCGTATCGATCTGTCCGCCGCCAAAATCGAGAATACGAAGCCCAACGCCCTTCCGATCCAACTCCTCGACGAGCCGGAGAAGGTCGGCCGTCGAGCGGGCGAGACGATCGAGCTTGGTGCAGACGAGCGTATCGCCTTCGCGCACGAAACCGAGCGCAGCGATTAGTTCGGCCCGATGCGCTACCGACGACACCTGTTCGATAAAGAGCCTCGTGCAACCTGTTGCAGAGAGGTCCCGGCGTTGGGCCTCCAGCCCCGCTTCCTGCTCGGCGGTTGAGGTTCGCGCGTATCCTACCAGCATCGCCCGGCTTCCTGTCACACAACGTCATGGACATCATGCGACACCTGTCTCAAAAACCAAGAGCCTACGTATGTGAGACGGCGCCTAAATGCGTCGAAGACGTCTCACTAGGGCAAGGCTTTATGAGGAGCGGAACCGGGTCGCCGATGTGGTTATCCACCGACCACTACCTCAAAGCGAAAGCGTCGTGTTGCCGAGCGTGCCGCCCGCCTTTAGGGTCGGAGGCGGTAAGGAGGCAGCCATCGTGGACGAAAGTGCATATCCTGCGCTGTTTCGAAGTTCGGATACAGCCTCGAACGCTTTTCAGAAGCGATATCTCAGGCTGATCAAAGCAGAATACGCTCTTCTGTTTGTGGCGGCCATCGTGTCGATGAACACCGTCGCCAGTCCCGCGCTTTATGCGCTCGCGGCTTTCATCCTCGGCATCTCGGGGGTCGTGCTTCTGATCCGTTCGATTGGGAAGCCCGAACAAGACTGGTATAAGTCCAGAGCCTTAGCAGAGAGTGTTAAGACGCTAACGTGGCGATATGCCATGTGCGCACACCCTTTTCATTCGGAAGACGTTGCAGTCGCGAAGGGTGAGTTCAAAGAAAATCTTGAGCGGGTGTTCGGCTCCAATGCCGAAATCGCGGCGAAAATTGCAGAGGATTGGTCTGCAGGGGACCAAATCACATCAGAAATGGACCGGCTACGGCGCCTGCCACTGTCGGAGCGAAAATCCTATTACGAGAAACAGAGGATACAAGAGCAGCAAAATTGGTACAGTCGAAAAGCAAAATTCAATCGAAGGGAAGCTACTAAGTGGGTGGTCGCGAGCGTCGCAGCATATCTAGCCGCCGCCGCTCTATCCCTGCTTCGCATTGCCTATCCGGATTGGGGGTTTTGGCCCATAGAACCGCTAATCGTCGTTTCGACATCTATCATCGGATGGATGCAGATAAAGAAATACAATGAGCTTGCGGCGGCGTACTCCGTTACTGCGCACGAAATTGGCATGATAAAAATCACTTTGGAGGCGGCAACCGAGGTGAACTCATTCTCGGATTTTGTGAACGAAGCTGAGATCGCTTTCTCACGCGAACACACGCTCTGGATTGCACGACAAGCAAATTAGATAGAGGTCCTGAATGTCGACTTACGTGATATTTGACGGCGACAACGATGGCTGGGCATACCATTACATTCGGGGGTGGGCAGCTAATAAGCGTCTGGGGTTCGTATTCGAAAATTCGCATGATCTTGGCCCGATGACTTCGCGCGCGCAGGACGAAGCCTACGTAAAGCGCAATCTGAAAGCCCGAATGCAGAATTCGAGTGAAGCTCTCGTGCTGGTAGGGGAGAAAACCAAAAATCTTTATAGGTACGTCCGCTGGGAAATCGAGTTGGCTTTGGAGCTTGGGCTCCCGATCATTGTCGTGAACCTAAACAAGAAGAGAACTGTAGATCACGATATGATGCCGCCGATCCTACGTGACGTCTGCGCTCTTCATATCGCCTACCGCTACCGAGCGATCAAGAACGCGATCACCACTTGGCCTTCGGCTTTCGCGAAGATGAGCATTCAGACCCGGAACGAAGGACCTAGAGAATACAACGCGGCAACCTACCAGTCGCTCGGGCTCGGCTAGTGGGTGCCAGATGGTGCCAAATTGGCATACATTCCAACACCAGACGGGATACATACGGCCTCAGTGTCCGGGGTCCTGGCGAGAATGAACCTGCAGAGATTGCTCCGTAAGCCTCTGACGGCAAACGCAAAAGCCGTGTCGCTATTAGGGGCGACTGAAACAGCAGTATTTTGACATCGTAGGGGTCACAGGTTCAATCCCTGTCACGCCCACCATTCGACCTTCCTCGTCAATCCAATAATCCGCTTCGGCGGATTTTTGCGTTTCTCAGGGTCTCTTGGCGCGAGCGGACGCGGGGCGAGGCGCGGGACCGAGCGCGATCCTCCTCGTTCGTCGTTCAGAGATGACACAGCTCTACGCTCGCACTGACGGTAGGATTGTATGACAATAGGATTGTGATAGAGAAGACGCGAACAGGGAGGTTCATCATGCTTCGTCTCGCATCCGTCGTCGCGGCATTCGCCGGTGCCGTGGCAGTCGCCGGCGCCCAGGACTATCCGTCCGGCCCGGTCACCATGGTCGTGCCGTTCGCGCCGGGCGGCACCACCGACGTCCTGGCGCGCATCGTCGCGCCGGCCATGGCCGCCCATCTCGGGCAGAACGTGCTGGTCGAGAATGTCGGCGGCGCGGGCGGGCGCATCGGCACCCAGCAGGTGATCCGCGCCGAGCCGGACGGGCAGGTCATCACCTTCGGCAACATGGGCCCGCTCGCCGCGGCCATGGGCGTCTTCGACGACATGGACTATGATCCGCGCACCGATCTCGCCCCCGTCGGCCTCGTCGCCGACGTGCCGATGGTCCTGGCCGCCAGCAAGGCGAGCGGCGTGGAGACGCTCGACGCCTTCATCGAGAAGCTGCGCGCGGAGGGGGAGGCGGTCAATTTCGGCACGGCCGGCATCGGCGCGACCTCCGATCTGGCGCCCGCGCTCTTCCTGTCGCTGACGGGCCTGTCGGGCACGCGCATTCCCTACCAGGGCGCAGGCCCCGCCATCGTCGACCTCCAGGCCGGCATGATGGACGCCGTCATCGACCAGACGGTCACCATGATCCCGATCGAGCTCGGCGACCAGGGCACCGCGCTGGCCGTCTCCGGCAACGAGCGCCAGCCCCAGATTCCGGACGTGCCGACCTTCGCGGAAGCCGGCGTGCCCGAGTTCGACATGACCGTCTGGAACGCCGTCGCCGCGCCCGTGGGAACGCCGGAGGCCGTGATCGAAAGGCTTGCGGAGGCGATCGACGCCGCCCTGGCCGATCCGGGCGTTCAGGCCCGCTTCGAACAACTCGGCGTTCCGGTGCCGCCGCAGGACGTGCGAGGCCCGCAGGCGCTGGGCGCCCTCATCGCCGGCGAGGTCGAGCGCTGGGAGGCGACGCTCGCGAACGAGACCGCGGCACGGTAACGGGGAACCGGCGGCGGCATCGGGCCGTCGCGTTTCACCGGGTACGGACGATCATGAGCGCCATCCACATCCTGAAGCGGGACGATCTGACGCTCGGCGGACGGCTCGTCGCCAGCCTGCGCGAGGCGATCCTGTCGGGCAGCTTGGCGCCCGGCCGCCATCTGAAGGATCGCGAGCTGTGCGAGATGTTCGGCGTCAGCCGGACGCTCGTGCGCGAGGCGGTGCAGGCGCTGGCGGCCGAAGACCTCATCGAGATCGTGCCGCACCGTGGCCCGGTCGTCGCGACGCTCGACCGGCGCACGGTGGCCGAGCTCTACCGCGTGCGCGGAGTCCTGGAGGGGCTCGCCTGCGCCGAGTTCGCGGTGAACGCCGACGAGGCGGGGCGAAGCTCGCTGTCGCGGATCGTCGACGAACTCGGCGCCCTCTCCGGCCGGGAGGGTGCCGAGGCGCTGGTCGCCGTCAAGAACGACTTCTACCGCTGCCTCTTCGAACACTGCGGAAACCGCGTCGTCGGGCAGACCTTCACGCTCCTCAATAACCGCATCACGCAGATGCGGCGCGTGACGCTCTCGCGGCCGGGCCGTCTGGCCGACACCGCGCGCGAGATCGCGGCCATCCGCGACGCGATGCTGGCCCGAGACCCGGAGACGGCGCGCCGGCTCGCCGAAGACCACGTGCAACGCGCCGCCAGGGTCGCGGACGAGCACTTCCAAGCCCTCGAAGCATCACATGAGAAGGAACAGAGCTGATGGACCAGGCGACCTACGACAAGGGGATGAAGATCCGCCGCGAGACGCTGGGCGACGCCTATGTCGACCGCGCGACCGCCAAGGTCGACGACTTCACGGAAGACTTCCAGAAGCTCGTCACCACCTATTGCTGGGGGGAGATCTGGGGGCGCGATGGACTGGAGCGCAAGACGCGCTCGATCATCAACATCGCGATGATCGCAACGCTCAACCGTCAGCACGAGCTCGCCGCCCACATCCGCGGCGCGCTGACCAACGGCGTCTCCAAGGAGGAGATCCGCGAGATCCTGCTGCAGGTCGGCGTCTATGCGGGCGTGCCGGCCATGGTCGACAGCTTCCGCGTCGCGCGCGAGACCTTCGAGAAGATCGAGGCGGAAGGCGACAAGGCATGACGACGATCGGCTTCATCGGCCTCGGCATGATGGGCGCACCGATGGTGCGCCGCCTCTCGGGCACGGGGACGGCGCCCGTCCTCTTCGACACGGACGGGAAGAGGGCGCAGGATCTTGCGGCCGAGACCGGGGGCAGGGCCGCGGGCACGCTCGCCGAACTCGGCGCGGCCTGCGACGTCGTCGTCACCATGCTGCCGAACTCGAAGATCGTCCGCGCGGTCGTACTCGACGGAGAGGACAATCTGGCCGCCGGACTGAGGGCGGGCTCGATCGTCGTCGACATGAGCTCGTCCGATCCTCTCGCCACGCGCGAACTCGGCGCGAACCTGAGGGAGCGCTCCATCCACGTCCTCGATGCGCCGGTCTCGGGAGGCGTGCGCAAGGCGGTCGCCGGCACGCTCTCGATCATGCTGGGCGGCGACGCCGCCGCCGCGCTCGACCGGGCCGAGCCGCTGCTCGCCCCTATGGGCAAGGTGATCCGCACAGGCCCGCTCGGTTCGGGACATGCGGCCAAGGCCCTGAACAACTACGTCTCGGCGGCCGGGCTCGTCGCGGCCTGCGAGGCTGTGCATGTCGGGCGCGCCTTCGGCCTCGATCCGGCAACGCTCGTCGACGTCCTCAACGCCTCGACGGGGCGCAACAATTCGACCGAGAACAAGCTGAAGCAGTTCGTCCTGAACGACGCGTTCCGCGACGCGGGCTTCTCGCTCGAGCTGATGGCCAAGGATGTCGGCATCGCGGACGCGCTCGCCCGGGGGCTGGACCTCGACATGGCCGGCATGGCCGCGGCGCGCGCGCTGTGGGGCCGGGCCGATGCCGCGCTCGGCAAGGGCGCCGACCACACCGAGATCTACAAGGTCGTGTCGGGCGTCTGACGGTCGGCCGCGGGCGGCGGGAAGGATCGGCCGTCCCGCTACGCCCGCGCGCGCCCGCCTTGTTCCGGCGCGGCTTTTTCTCTTGTGCGCGGCCGCGCCTTCGGCTTCACTCCGCGCCGTTCCGCGAGCCGGTGAATCGGCCGCGATGGGGAGGACAGGACAAGATGGATCGTCGTTCATTCATGCTCAAGGCGGGCGCCGTCTCCGGCGGAGCGGCCGCGAGCGTCGCGCTGGCCGCGCCGGCGATCGCGCAGGAGCGCCCGCAGATCCGCTGGCGCATGACGTCGAGCTTCCCGAACACGCTCGACACGCTGTTCGGCGCCTCGCAGCGCTTCGCGCAGACCGTCTCGGACCTGACCGACGGCCAGTTCACCATCCAGATCTTCCCGGCGGGCGAGCTCGTGCCCGGCCTGTCGGCGCTCGACGCGGTGCAGGACAACACGGTCGAGGCCGCGCACACGGTCCTCTACTATTACGTCGGCAAGGACCCGACCTTCGCGATCGGCACGGCGCTGCCCTTCGGCCTGAACGCCCGCCAGCAGAACGCCTGGCTCTACAATGGCGGCGGCAACGAGCTGGTCGACACGTTCCTGGAATCCTACAGCGTCGTCGCGCGCCCGGGCGGCAACACCGGCACGCAGATGGGCGGCTGGTTCCGCAACGAGATCAAATCGGTGGAAGACCTGCAGGGCCTGAAGATGCGCATCGCGGGTATCGCGGGGCAGGTGCTGGCGCCGCTCGGCGTCGTCGCCCAGCAGCTCGCCGGCGGCGACGTGTATCCGGCGCTGGAGCGCGGCACGCTCGACGCGACCGAGTTCGTCGGCCCCTACGACGACGAGAAGCTCGGCTTCTATCAGGTCGCGCCGTACTACTACTATCCGGCCTTCTGGGAGGCGGGGCCGACCGTCCACTACGTCTTCAACAAGGCGCAGTACGACGGCCTGCCGGACCTTTACCGGGCCGCGCTCGACACGGCATCCAAGGCGTCGAACATCTCGATGCTGGCGGACTACGACGTGAAGAACATGGGCGCGATCCGCTCGCTCGTCGGCAAGGGCGTGCAGCTGCGCGCACTGCCGCGCGACGTGATGGACGCGGCCTACCAGTCCTCGCAGGACCTCTACGCCCAGCTCTCGGGCTCGAACGAGGCCTGGCGCACGATGTTCGAGCCCTGGTCGCAGTTCCGCACGCAGAGCTACGAATGGTTCCGCGTCGCCGAGTTCACGAACGACTCCTACGTCTACTCGCAGCAGGCCGCCGGCCGCTGAAGCCAGCGGGGCGATGGTATGGAAAGGGCCGGCGGAGCGATCCGCCGGCCCTTTCCGTTTGAAGGAGGTCGTTGCGCCTCTCATCGGCCTTTAGCCGCGCCATCGAGTTCCTCCGCTTCGTCATCCTCGGGTTCGACCCGAGGATCGGTTGACGGGGCACGGCGCCTCGGACGTCGAGCGGGCGGAGGACGGTTCTTGGGTCGAGCCCGAGAATGACGAGCGTTGCGGGGCAGACCCCCGGACTGTCCCTACTGACCGAAGCTCGGCGCCGCCGGCGCGCCGAAGCTCGGCGCCGCCGGTGCCTCGAAGGACGGTGCGGCCGGCGCTCCGAAACTCGGCGCAGGTGGCGCTCCGAACGACGGCGCTTGCGGTGCGCCGAAGCTCGGCGTCCCCGGCGCGGAGGACGGATCGCCCGGCATCGGCACGTTCAGATGGATCGAGCTCGGATCGACCACCGCCTCGGGCGTCAGGAAGAAGGTCACCGACTGCGGGAAGAAGATCAGGACGACGACGAGGAGCAGCTGCAGGCAGAGCCAGGGGATGGCGCCCAGATAGATGTCGCTCGTCTTCACCTCCGGCGGCGCGATGGACCGCAGGTAGAAGAGCGCGAAGCCGAAGGGCGGGTGCATGAAGGCCGTCTGGAGGTTCACGCAGAGGAGCACGCCGAACCAGATCAGGTCGATGCCGAGCGAGTTGGCGACCGGCACCAGCAGCGGCACGATGATGAAGGCGATCTCGAAGAAGTCGAGGAAGAAGGCGATGAAGAAGATGAAGACGTTGACGAAGAGGAGGAAGCCGACCGCACCGCCCGGGATGTGAGAGAGCAGGTGCGCGATCCAGTGGCCGCCGTCGAGCCCCTGGAAGGACAGCGAGAACACCGTCGCGCCGATGAGGATGAAGATCACCATGGCGGTGATGCGCATTGTCATCGCCATCGCCTCGCGCGTCAGGCCCCAGGTGAGACGCCGCTGCGCCATGGCGAGGAGCATCGCGCCGATGGCGCCCATCGCGCCCGCCTCCGTCGGCGTCGCGAGGCCCATGAACATCGTGCCGAGCACGATGAAGATCAGCGCCAGCGACGGCACCATGGATTTGGCGACCTTCCAGACGAGCGCCCGTCCGCTCATCGTGCGCGCCTCGGGCGGCAAGGCCGGCACGAGATGCGGCCGCAGCTTGGCGACCACGAAGATGAACATCAGGAAGATCAGGACCTGCAGGATCGAAGGTCCGATCGCGCCCTTGTACATGTCGCCGACGGAGCGGCCGAGCTGATCGGCGAGGATGATCAGGACGAGCGAGGGCGGGATGACCTGCGTGATCGTGCCGGAGGCTGCGATGACGCCGGTCGCGATGCGCTTGGAGTAGCCGTAGCGCATCATCACGGGCAGCGAGACGACGCCCATGGCGATGACCGAGGCCGCCACTGTGCCGGTGATCGCGCCGACCACCGCGCCGACGAGGATGACGGCGTAGGCGACGCCGCCGGGCGTCGGCCCGAAGAGCTGCCCGGCCCCCTCCAGAAGGTCCTCCGCGAGCTTCGATCGTTCCAGGATCGCGCCCATGAAGGTGAAGAAGGGGATGGCCAGCATCAGCTCGTTGGAGACGACGCCGTAGAAGCGCAGCGGCAGCGCGTTGAGGAGCGAGGGCGTGAAATGGTCGAAGGCGATGCCGAGGATCGCGAAGACCGCGCCCACGGCCGCCAGCGTGAAGGCGACCGGGAAGCCGATCAGGAGGAAGAGGATCATGCTGCCGAACATCAGCGGCGGCATCGGACCGTATTCGAACATCGCGGTTAAAGCCCCCCGGCCTTGCTACATGCCTACTGGAGAGGCTTCTCGTACTTGGTTTCGAGCTCCACGAGCCCGTTCAGCGCTGCGATGCGCTTGATGAGCTCGGACAGCCCCTGCAGGAAGAGGAGGCCGAAGCCGAGCGGCAGCGTCGCCTTGGCGGGCCAGAGCGCCAGCCCGCCCGCGTTCATCGAGGTCTCGCCCGAGACGAAGGAGCGCCAGAAGAACGGCCAGCACAGCCAGAAGAGATAGCCGATCACCGGCAGGAACAGGATGACGAAACCGCCGATGTCGATATACAGCCGGGAGCGCGGCGACAGGTTCGAGTAGATGATGTCGACCCGGACGTGCTCGTTCATGCGCAGCGTGTAGGCGGTGCCGAGGAGCACCATGCCGGCGAGGAGATACCACTGGATCTCGATCGCGCCGTTGGACGAGATGCTCAGCGTGTATCGCAGGAGCGCGTTGCCGCCGCTGATCAGGACGGCGGCCAGAACCATGTATTCGGCGATCGTCCCGAAGCCGCTCGTGATCCGGTCGACCGCGCGGCTGAACAATAGCAGAGGGCCCATGTCATTCCTCCCGAGCGCGCTTTCGACGGTCCGCCCGGACGCGTCTCCGGACGGGCCCCGCCCGTCCGGCCGCAATCGATGTCGCTCGCTACGATATTTGAGGGTTGAAAGGCCAGCTTTTTGTCACGATTCCGGCACGCGCGCGGGTGGACGGGAGGAGGCGAGGGGATGAAGGCGACCCCGGCACAGGTCGAGAAGCAGCGGCGCCTCGTCGCCGAACTGCGCCGGCGTCTCGCCTTCGAAACGCTGGTGCTGGAGCGGATGGACGGGTTCGAGGAACGCCCGAAGGAGCCCGCGCCGAGGACGATGGCCGAGGTCCTGGAGCGGGCTCGGCGACGCGAGGCGAATCCCGTTTCCTAGAAGGTGACGCGCACCAGCGAGAAGTCGTCGGGCAGCGACGCTCCGTCGTTCGAGGAGCGGATCCAGTCGAGGACCGCCTGCGGCGCATCGCTCCGTTCGGCGGTGAAGCGCATCAGTTCGTCGAAGCCCAGCATCTCGCCGTCCGGACCGTCCACCTCGAACGTGCCGTCGCTGAGGACGATGAGCCGATCCCCCGGCTCGACGAGCGTCTCGGCGCACTCGTAGTCGATGTCCGGCATCGCGCCGATGGCGACGCCGCCGAGCGTGATCAGCGGGCGCGGCTCGACCGTCCCGTCGCCTCGCGTGCGCAGGTGGATGGCCGGGGGGTGTCCGCCGGTGGAGAAGCGCAGCCGGCGCGTGGAGACCTGGTAGACGCCGTACCAGATGGTGAAGAACATGTTGTTCTGCCTCTCCATCGGAAAGGCGTCGTTCAGGCCCGCGAGGACGGCCGCCGGATCGCGGAAGTCGGTGTTCGGCAGCGCCGAGGCGCGCAGCACGTTGATGGCGGTGACCGAGAGCAGCGCGGCGCCGACGCCGTGGCCGCAGACGTCCAGAAGATAGAAGGCCCAGTGGTCCTCGTCGATCGGATGGTAGCCGAAGGTGTCGCCGCCGAGCTCCGTGGAGGGAACGAGGAGCCAGTCCGTCACCGGGAGCTGCGCGCGCGGCTCGGGCAGGATCGACATGACGTAGCGGGCGGCGTCGGCGACCTCCTCCTTCAGGCGCGCTTGCGCCTGGATGAGCGAGAGGTTGGCCTCGGCGAGCTGGTCCTCGACCGCCTCGCCATGCTCGATCATCGCCTCGTAGAGAAGCTTCAGATCGTCGTACTCGGCGCGAAGACGGGCGAGCTCGGCCGCAAGACCGTCCTCTGATTGATCCTGGCCCGGATCGACGGCCGGAACAGGTGATTCGACGGCCGGGGACGAGATTGCGTTCATACTTTACGTGATAGACGCGCCAAGAAGTGGGATGCAAGCCATTGCCCATTCCACAGGTAACCGACTACAGACGTTGTTGCGCCGTTCGGGGGAACGGTTGCGGAAGCTTCCCGAACGTCAGGCCGGCTGGTGGCGGTCGAGATGCCGGGGGAGAGGGGTCTCATGTCTCAGACGGCTGGCGGGGACGACGGTGCGCCGGAGCTCCTTCTGCGGATCGACCTGGCCGCGAGCGTCTTCGCCTCGAACTGGGCCTATTGCGACCGGATCTCGTCCTACGTGGCGCGCATGGTCAGCCACAACCGGACCGATTCGCTCCTGCACGCGAACCTCTTCTCCTCCGCCTTCAACGAACTGCTCGAGACGGTCCATCGTTTCCATGACGCGAGCGGCGACTTCGTCTGCGAGGTCTCGCGCGCGCCGCGCGGCGACCGCATCGCCCTGACGATTCCCTGCAGCGCGCCGGACGCCGCCTTCTATGAGCGCGCGATGGCGCGCCTGAGCGAGCCCGGCCTCGCCGAGGACTACCGCGCGGCGCTCTTCGCCGACGGGCCGCTCGATCCGGGGATCGGCCTTCTGGAACTGGCCGTCGACTACGGCGCAAGGCTTTCGATCGAGCCGGCGGGCGAGGGGTCGATCCGCCTCGTCGCCGACCTGTCTCTCGAAGAGGACAAGCACTGATGGCTGCCGCGACCGCCCAGACCTTCGACATCCGCTTCGACGAGAACAACCAGGAATTCTCGATCGTCGGTTCCATGCGGCCGCAGACGGAGGCCGACCTGCGCGACTGCGCCGCGCTCTTCGAGCGATCCCTGCGCAACGTCTCGGGCACGCTCTACGTCAACGTGAAGCGGCTGGTCCGGCTGAACAACATCGCCTTCCGCGTCCTGTCCGGGCTGATGGTCAAGGCCTGCCAGGACAAGCCGTCCTTGCGGATCTCGGTCATCACGTCGAGCGTCGTCGGCTGGTCGACGCGCAAATTCGGGGCGCTGCGGGAGATCGCGCCGAACATCGTCGTCGAGGAGTACGACTCTGAGTTCTATCCGGGGCAGACCTTCCTGGAGGAGGGCGAGTTCATCCCGATCCTTCGGACCCAGACCAAGCTCACCTGGCGCCACGAGCGCGAGATCGTCCAGCGCCACGGCATGAAGCCCGGCATCGTCATGGCCGACATCTGCTGCGGCATCGGCGACTTCGCGGCGCTGATGGCCAAGGAGTTCCGGCCGGCCCGCATCGTCGCGCTCGACCATTCCAAGACGAGCCTCGCCTACGCGCGGCGCATGGCCGCCGAGTTCGACATCCAGGGCGTGGAATACGTCTACGGCGACGCCTCGGAGATGCTTCTGGAGGACGACCAGTTCGACTTCGTCACCTGCCGCCATTCGCTGCAGGTCTTCGACCGGCCCGAGCTGATTCTCAAGGAGCTCTTCCGCATCTGCAAGCCGGGCGGGCGCGTCTACGTCACCAACGAGAAGAACTCGCACTGCCTCGGCGAGCCGCGCGCCGACACCATCCAGTGGACCTACAACGAGGTCGCCGCGCTCTGGGCGCACTTCAAGATGGACATCGAGCTCGGCCCCAAGAGCCGCCGTTACATGCTGGACGCCGGTTTCGAGGACGTGCGCATGGAGTCCTTCATGGTCACCAATCTCGACGGCGACCCACAGGACTTCGCCGACATCGTCCAGTCCTGGGAGGACGTCTACGCCGGCCAGATGGCCGTGCAGCGCGGCGACAGCCCGGAGTTCATCGAGCGCTTCCGCCGCGGCTTCCAGGACCATATTTTCGCGGCGCTGCGCCCGAAGGGCTACGCCGGCTGGCCGATCTGGGCCGCTTCCGGACAGAAGCCGCTATGACGACCCTCGACGATCGCCAGGCGCCGGGCTCGCGCTGGTTCCCGTTCAACTCCTTCCGCGCCAAGTTCATCCTCGTCGTCGGGGCCGCGGTCGTCTTCGACCTCGTGCTCGCCGGCGGCGTCGCGATGTGGAACGTGCAGAACCTGTCGCGCGACGCGACGGTCACGGTCGGCGACGGGCTGACGGAGGCCTCACGCGAATATCTCGAGACCTATATCGAGACGACCGCCCAGCGCGCCGACCTCCTGATCTCGCAGGTGCATTCCGAGGTCACCTCGCTCGGCGCCTCCATGCAGACGCTGATCGACAATCCGCAGACGCAAGGCGCGGTCGGCGCTTCGGTCGAGGCGACGCCGACGCTCGCCGACAACCTCGTCTACAATCCGGCGAGCAACTGGGTGCAGAACGCCCCCGGCCCCTCGGTCGTCAGCGTCTGGGGATACCTCCTCGACGGCAGCGGCCAGCCGCTCCCGGAGGTCCGCCAGGAGATCACCGACAGTTCGGCCTTCAATCTCTTCGCACCCGCCCTGATGGGGTCGGGCGCCGAGAAGCTTCAGCTCTACTATGTCGGGCCGAAGGATCGCCCGATCATGCGCACCACGCCCTACACGGAGCAGGCGCAGACCTTCGACCGGCTCTATCCGGGCCACAATTCGGCGAACTTCTGGGACTTCTTCTTCCCCGGCGTCTACGAGGGCTGGCAAAGCTGGCTGCGCGATCCCGCGGCGCGGCCCGTCGCGTCCGACATCGTCACCACCGCGCCTTACGTCGACGCCATCACCGGCGCGCTGATCGTCAGCTTCTTCCACCCGCTCTGGACGCCGGACCGCTCGGACGTGGCGGGCATGACGGCCGCCGACATCACGTTGGAGCAGCTCTCCAGCCTCGTCGACAGCGTCGAGATCGCCGACACCGGCTTCGGCTTCCTCGCCATGTCGGACGGCAACGTGGTCACCGTCAACGAGGCGGGGGTCTCGACGCTCGGCCTGACGGCGAGCGACGTCAGCGGCCAGGGGGTCACCGGCGTCGCGCGCTCGCTGCGCAACTCCTCGCAAGCGGGGATCGAGGCGCTGGAGCTCCCGGTCGACCAGTCGACCACGATCCGAACCGTCACCCTCGATCAGGGCGGCGAGGCGGTGCCCTACATCGTCGCGCTTCGGCATCTGGCGCCGACCAATCTCTGGAACGGCTCGACCATCGTCGAGGAGGTGATGACGCTCGGCTTCGTCGTTCCCGAGCGCGAGATCTACGCGGCGCTGATCGCGGCCCAGCAGGACATCTCGGACGCCACCGACCGCATCCTCGCCTGGCAGATGGCGGCCTTCGTCATCTGCCTGTGCATCGTGTTCCTGGCCGTCTACGCCGTTTCGGGGCGCATTACCGCCGGTCTCAGCGCCCTCGCCGACGCCGCCCGGCGCCTGCAGAACAAGGACTACTCGGTGCGCGTCTCGATCCCGACGCGCGACGAGGTCGGCGCAGTCGGCGTCGCCTTCAACAAGATGGCCGAGGAGATGCGCGACCACACCGAGAACCTCGAACGCCTCGTGCGCGACCGCACGCGGGAGGTCGAGCGGGCGAACGAGGAGATCACCGCGCTCAACGCCAAGCTGAAGGGCGAGAACCTGCGCCTCGGCGCCGAGCTCGACGTGGCGCGGCAGATCCAGATGATGGTCCTGCCGGAGGCCGGCGAACTCGGCGCCATCCAGCGCATCGAGATCGCCGGCTTCATGCGGCCCGCCGACGAGGTGGGCGGGGACTATTACGACGTCCTCCAGAGCGGCTCGCGCATCAAGGTCGGCATCGGCGACGTGACGGGCCATGGCCTGGAGAGCGGCGTCCTGATGCTGATGGTCCAGTCCATCGCCCGCGCCCTGCAGGAGAATGGCGGCGGCGACCCGAAGGCGTTCCTCGATGTCCTCAACCGCGCGGTCTACAAGAACATCGAGCGCGCCGGGACCGACAAGCACCTCTCGCTCGCCTTCCTCGACTACGAGGACAACCGCATCACCATCTCGGGCCAGCACGAGGAGGTGATCGTGGTGCGCAACACCGGTGAGGTCGAGCGGATCGACACGGTGGATCTCGGCTTTCCGATCGGGCTGGAGAGCGACATCAGGGACTTCGTCGGGACGCACGCCTTCGACTTCGGCCGCGGCGACATCGTGGTCCTCCACACCGACGGCGTGACCGAGGCCGAAAGCCCGGACGGGCGGCTCTTCGGCGTCGACGCCCTGTGCGAAAGCGCCAGCCGCTACCGCCACGGCTCGGCCGACGACGTGAAGGCCGGCATCATTTCCGACCTCATGGCCCACATCGGGACCCAGAAGATCCACGACGACATCACACTCGTCGTCATGCGGCACAGGTGATCGAATGAGTGTTTCCCTCGGACAGACCGGGCTTTCGAACGGGCCGCAGGCGGTCGGCCTGCGCCTGACGCTAGCGGAGGGCCCGCTGGGCCTTGCCTGGCACCACTGCTCCACGACGGCCGAGTTCCTCGGCGAGTTCTACGCGCTACGCCCCGGCGTCGACGCCGGGCAGGCGAGCGAGACGCGCCACGGGGTCGGCTATCTGACCAACGAACTCCTGGAGAACGCGGTCAAGTTTCGCTCGCGGGGCGACGTCGTGGTCGAGACCTCGGTCGAGGGGCCCCGCTTCGAGCTCAAGGTGACGAACCGGATCGGGACCGAGATCGCCGAGCGCTTCCAGGGGCTGCTCGCCGAGATCACAACTCGCGAGCCGGGGGATTTGCTGATAGAGAGGATCGAGGCGAATGCGGCCGATCCCTCCTCCAACGGATCCGGTCTCGGGCTTCTGACCTTGATGAGCGATTACGGGGCGCGGCTCGGCTGGACCTTCGGGGACGGCCCGGAGCGTGCGCCGGTCGAACTCGAGACCTATGCGGCGCTCGATCTCTACTGAGAGCGCGGGGACGATCGGAGCGGTTGGGCAGGCGATGGACATCAAGACGAACGAATACCGGGTCTGGAGCGAGGGTTCCACGATCCACTTCGAGGGCACGATGCGCCTCTCGGGGACCGAGGCCTACGTGCCGATCCAGGCCCTGATGGAGGACGTCTTCCGGCAGCGGCCGAGCCTCGTCACGCTGGACCTGACCGAGCTCGAGTTCCTGAACTCGTCGGGCATCAATCTTCTCGCCAAGTTCACCATCGAGGTCCGCAAGGACCCCGACGTCGGCCTCGCCGTGAAGGGCTCGACGCGCATTCCCTGGCAGTCGAAGTCGCTGCCGAACCTCAAGCGGCTCTACCCGGCGGTCGACCTCGTCATCAGCTGACCGGCGCACGACCGGATTGCCGTAGGGTTTCGCGCGGCTGGTCGGACAGGACACGACAGGGGCCCCGGCATTCGTGCCGGGGCCCTTTTGCCTTGCGGAACCACCACGAGGCCCGGTCGCGCATTCGCGAAGTCGCAAGCCGTAAGATCAAGCACGTTCGTTGTGTGGGGCCCAATCTGGCGCAAGCTTGTTTTGTGATGGTGCGGGGGACGGGGCCGGGACGGTCGGCTCCGGTTCTCTTCGGACGTTTCATGTCGCTGGTCGCCGGGGCGCAGGCCCAGAAGCTCTATGCCAATCTGAACGCTTTGGGCGCGAGGAAGCTCGCCGGGCTCGGGCTGGTGTTCGCGCTGGTCGTCGGCCTCGTCTCGCTCGCCGCCTGGCAGCTGTCGGGTCCGCAGATGGACACGCTCTATTCGGGTCTGGACCGGCAGGACGTGACGCGCATCGGCGCGGCGCTGACGGAGGCGGGCATCCCCTTCGACGTCAACGCGGCCGGCG
>JAEZXX010000005.1 GCA_023419535.1 Pseudomonadota bacterium
CCCAGGTCTGGCCGACGGCGCAGCCGTTGACGCGGAAGGCGCCCTGCGCCTCGTTCTCGTTCGACCAGAACTGCGCGATGTTGGCCTTGCGGGCGATCGCCTCCTCCAGGATGACGTCGTAGATCGCCGTCATGTTCTCTTCCGAGACGAAGGCCTCGCGCATCGGCATCGGCAGGCGGCCCTCCGCCTCCAGCCAGAGGCCCAGCCCGACGAGGCCGGAATGGCCGCGCACGGTGGCGAGCCCTTCGGCCTCCGGCTTCCAGATGTCGCCGTAGGAGACGGCGCCCGGCTCCAGCGGCATCTGGTCGCGATCGAAGGCGACGCCCTCCGTGCCCCAGTCGGTGGGCACCTGGTAGCGCTGGCCGTTCACGACGGCGCCGAGGTCGCGCGAGCTTTCCCAGGCGCTCGGCAGCACCCGATCCACCTCGATGCGGCTCTCGTCGATCGGCTGGACCAGCTCGAACTCGACGTAGTTCGGCACGCGGTCGACGGTCGGCCAGATGATGTCGAAGCCCGAGCCCTGGTTGGCGCGCAGCTGGTTCAGCAGCTCGTCATTGGTGCCGTAGGGCGTGAAGTTGGCGGTGATTCCGGTGGCCTCGTTGAAGGCGGCGAGCATCTCGTCGTTGATGTAGCCGGCCCAGGCGAAGATGTTGACCTGGCCCGCCTCTTGCGCGAAGGCGCCGCGCGAGAGGTAGGGCGCCGCGAGCGCAAGGCCGGCGGTCGAAGCCGCGCCCTTGAGGAGCGTGCGGCGCTTGATGTCGATCATGTTCGTTCCCCCTGTGGCGCCCGGTGCAGTTGCGGGCCCCTGCCGTTAGGACCAGACTGTCACAATCCGATGACGGCCGCCAATGTCAACAATGGGCGGGCGTTTCGAAGGGGGATGCCCGCGCGGTTTCAGCGTCCCGAAGGGGTGGGCGGAGGCGGCGTGGGGCTTCATCGGGCGCGCGAGGCGCGCTGTCGCATGGGGGAAGGCGAAGCGACGCGGTGTCCCGGTCGCCCGCCGTCCGTGATCGAGCCCTCAGTTGCCGGTCGCCCCGCCGCGGATCTGCTGGTAGGGGATCTGGAACATCGTCGGATCGAGGTTCACGCCCTCGCGGACCCCGGAGATGATGACCGTGGTGTCCCGGTTCTGCGCGTCGCGCACCGTCCACTGGCGCAGCTCGTAGGTGTTCGGATCGAACATCATGGTGATGCGCGAATTGCCGCCGAAGCGCGACCGGTCGGCCATCACGATGGTGATGAGTTCGGCCGTCTGCTGGATGTCCTGTATGTTGGCCGCCGACAGGTCGATCCGCTGGTTCAAGAGCAGCGCCATCGGCGTCTGCGACAGGGGATAGAGGTCCCAGGTGTTGAGGCGACGGTTGTTGATCGCGACCTGATCGCCGTCCGAGATGACGCGCAGCGCCTGCCCCGAATAGTCGAAGCGGATCTTGCCCGGCCGCTCCAGGTAGAACGTGCCCTCCGACTGGTTGCCCGCCGCGTCGAACTGCACGAAGGAGCCCGTCATCGTGCGCACGGCGGAGAAGCGGTCGGCCACGGCCTGCGCGGCCTGGGAGGCCTGCGCCTGCGCCGGAACGGGGGCCAGCACTCCGGCGCCGATCGGAGCCGCGAGGGAGAGGGCCAGGACCGCGCTCGCAAGGCGGCGGCGGACCGTGGCAGGTCGTTGCAGGGTCGTCGTCAAAGTCTCGTCGTCCTCGTATCCGCGTCGGCCCCGGACCCGCCCTGTGGCGCCTCGCGAAGACCAGTGTCCGGCGAAGGCTAGTGCGGGCCTGCGGCCCGATGATGGCGTCTCTTCGAACGGCAAGATGGGGCGCCGGCGGCCTCCCGCCAACGCCCCATGCCTTACGCTTTCGTCATCGGGCCCCGCCCGTCTCAGGCGTTGTCGGTCGGCACCAGGATCTCGCGCTTGCCGGCATGGTTGGCGGCGCCGATCAGGCCCTCCTTCTCCATGCGCTCGATGAGCGAGGCGGCGCGGTTGTAGCCGATGCCGAGGCGCCGCTGGACGTAGGAGGTCGAGGCCTTGCCGTCGCGAAGGACCACCGCCACCGCCTGGTCGTAGAGATCGCCCGATTCCTCCAGCCCGCTCGTGTCGCCGCCCTTGCCCCCGGAAGGCGCGCCGCCCTCCTCCTCGTCCTCGTCCTCCAGGATCGAGTCGAGATAGTCCGGCAGTCCCTGCGTCTTCAGATGCGCCACGATCTGCTCGACCTCCTCGTCGGCCACGAACGGCCCGTGGACGCGCTGGATGCGCCCGCCGCCGGCCATGAACAGCATGTCGCCCTGCCCGAGGAGCTGTTCTGCGCCCTGCTCCTGCAGGATCGTACGCGAGTCGATCTTGGAGGTGACCTGGAAGGAGATGCGGGTCGGGAAGTTCGCCTTGATCGTGCCGGTGATGACGTCGACCGAGGGACGCTGCGTCGCCATGATGACGTGGATGCCGGCGGCGCGCGCCATCTGGGCGAGGCGCTGGACCGTGCCCTCGATCTCCTTGCCGGCCACCATCATCAGGTCGGCCATCTCGTCGATGATGACGACGATGTAGGGGAGCGGCGAGAGGTCGAACTCCTCCGATTCGAAGATCGGCTCGCCGGTCTCGCGGTCGAAGCCCGTCTGGACCGTGCGCGAGATCGTCTCGCCGCTCTCCATCGCCTGGCGCACACGCGTGTTGAAGCCGTCGATGTTGCGGACGCCCACCTTCGACATCTTGCGGTAGCGGTCCTCCATCTCGCGGACCGTCCATTTCAGGGCGACGACGGCCTTCTTCGGATCGGTCACGACGGGAGACAGGAGGTGCGGGATGCCGTCGTAGATCGACAGCTCCAGCATCTTCGGGTCGATCATGATCATGCGGCACTCGGCCGGCGTCAGCTTGTAGAGCAGCGACAGGATCATGGTGTTGATCGAGACGGACTTGCCCGAGCCCGTGGTGCCGGCGACCAGCAGATGCGGCATCTTGGCCAGATCCGCGATCACCGCCTCGCCGCCGATCGTCTTGCCGAGCGCCAGCGCCAGCTTGGCCTTGTTCTGGCCGAAGGTCTGCGAGCCGATCATCTCGCGGAAATAGACGGTCTCCCGGCGTGCGTTCGGCAGCTCGATGCCGATGGCGTTCTTGCCCGGAATGACCGCGACGCGGGCGGCGATCGCCGACATGGAGCGCGCGATGTCGTCGGCGAGGCCGATGACGCGGGAGGACTTGATGCCGGGTGCCGGTTCCAGCTCGTAGAGCGTGACGACCGGGCCGGGCCGCACCTCGATGATCTCGCCCTTCACGCCGAAATCGTCGAGGACGCCTTCGAGCAGGCGCGCGTTCTCCTGCAGCATCTCGGGCGAGAGCGAATCGTCGCGCGAGCGGGCCTTCGGCGGCGACAGGAGGTCGATCGGCGGCAGCTCGAAATATTCCGGCGCGTAGGCGTGCGCCGGCTCGCCCTGGTAGACGCGCTGGGGCTGGGCGCTGGCGCGGGCAGGAACCGGCGCCGGTGCGGCCGGCACCACGCGGGTCTGGTGATCGGCCATCGAGGGCGCCTGCGCCCTGGACATCTGCGATTGGGGCGCCTGCTGCGGGGCCTGCGGCGCCCGCATGGCGGGGGCCGGAGCCGGCGCGGGGGCCTCCGCCTTTCGGCGCATGCCGGGGAAGGCGACGATGTTGGCGGCGCGGTTCAGCCAGCCGCCCTCCTCGTCCTCGCGCGGCGTCGCGGCGGGCTGGATGCGGTCGCCGGCGTCGAGCGAGAAGGTCGCGCCCCGCGGCGCTTCGGGCTCGGGCTCGAACTCGGGCGCGGCGTCCTCGGGCTCGAAGCCCGCCTGAGCGTCGTCCTCGCGATCGAAGGCGGCCTCGAGATCCTGCAGGCTCTCCTCCATCTCCTCGAAGTCCGGCTCCTCGCCGCGGCCGGTCGGCAGGCCGCGCGGCTGGCCGAGACGGGCGGCGGCGACCGAACCGTTCCAGTCGGAGCGGCCGTGGCGGACCGTCGCGCGGCTGGTGTCGACCGGGCGGCGCGGCGCCTCGACGGCGGACGGCTCGAACGGGGCCTCATCGAAGGGCGCCGGCGCGAAGGCGGGCGGCGCGGCGCGAGGCGCGACGGGCACGGCCTGACGCGGCACGTAGCGCGCGGCCGGGTCCTCTTGAGGATACTCCTCCGCATGAGGCTCCACGACGCGCACTTCGCGCTCCGCCCTCATGCGGGGTGCGGGGGCCGGCGGCAGGCCGGCCGGGTCCGTCCGCCGCTCGGAGGCTTCCCAGACGGGCTCGGCGTGGCGGGCGAGCTCCGGCTCGCGCTCGCCGCGGGCGGCGCTTCCGAGGCGGCGCGACATCGTCGCCCCCAGCGAATAGACGGCGTGGCCGAGCGCGCCGGCGGCGAGCTGCAGGCGGCCCGGCGCGTCGTCCTCGCCCTCGAACGGATCTTCAGCGACGACCCCGCGGCGGGGTGCGGCGCCGGCCGCGATCGCGCCGGTGCGGGCGGGTTTGAGGATCCCGGTACCGTAGAGGACGAGCCAGCCGGCCGGAACGCCGAGGACGAGGCCGAGGACGAGGCCGAAGAAGCCGGACGGATAGGCGCCGGTCGCAAGGGCGGGCACGCGCAGCGCGAGGTCCCCGACGATGCCGCCGAGGCCGATCGGCAGGGGCCAGCCGGCAGGGGAGGAAAGGCAGCCGAGCGCGGCGCTGGTCAGGACGAGCCCCCCCGCGGCCATCCAGCCGCGGCGCGAGACCTGCCCGATCCGGCGGTCGGCGAGCAGGATCAGGCCCCAGACCGCCGGAAAGACGACGAGAAGGACGCAGGAGAGGCCGAGAATCTGCATGGCGAGGTCGGCGACGACCGCGCCCGAGCCGCCTGCGAGATTCGTCACCTCGGTCGTGCCGGCATGGCTGAGCGAGGGATCGGCAACGTTCCAGGAGCCGAGCGACAGGCCCAGCCAGCCAGCCAGACCCAGGAGCGCGAGGCCCCCGCAGATACGGCCGAGCCGGCCCGCCGCCGCCCGCTCTTCCATCTTCGGCTCGATCGATGCCAATGCCATGCCGCGCTCACCCGTCGAATGACGGCGGACCGGGCGGCCCGCCTCCGTTCGGGACGCATCCTCGCGGCCGGCCCTCCGGCCGGGCGAGAATGGTCGCCTTGTTCCTGCCCGCGAGGTTATACCGTCGTGGTTAAGGGCCGTTTAACCGTGACCGCCGCGACGGGCCCGCGCGGAACCTCGACGCCCCGATCGCCATTCTCCGGGACAACGACGGACACGGGATTTGACACGATGAACATCCGCCACGACGACCGCGGCCGCGACGGCATCTTCATTCAAGGAGAGGGCGACGAGCGCGCCGAACTGACCTACGCCCATGCCGGCATCCAGGACGCGCTGGTCTTCGACCACACCTACGTTCCCGAGAAGCTGCGCGGCCAGGGGATCGCCGAGGCTTTGGTGGACGAGGCCGTCGCCTACGCGCGCTCGCAGAATCTGAAGGTGGTGCCCGCCTGCTCCTATGTGCGCTCGCTGTTCAAGGCGCATCCGGACAAGTACGGCGACGTCGCCACCGAGGAGGAGAAGCCGGTCGGCCGCATCTGACACGCGCGTCCGCCGAATGAACGAAGAAGGGCCGGTGGATCGCTCCACCGGCCCTTCTTCGTTGCCCGGACCCCGCGGAGCGGATCAAGCGTGGTAGGCCTGCTCGCCGTGGCTCGTCAGGTCGAGACCGGTCATCTCGGCCTCGGGCGCCACGCGCAGGCCGACGATCGCGTCGACGAGCTTGTAGAGGATCGCCGAGACCACGCCGCAGTAGACGATGGTGATCGCGACAGCGACGAACTGCGACCAGACCTGTGCGCCCATCGTGACGCCGTCGGCATAGCCGATGCCGCCGAGAGAGGCCGAGGCGAGGACGCCGGTGCCCAGAGCCCCGACGATGCCGCCGATGCCGTGGACGCCGAAGACGTCGAGCGAATCGTCGTAGCCGGCCTTCACCTTCACGACGGTGACGAAGAAGTAGCAGGCGATCGACGCGACCGCGCCGAGGACGATGGCGCCGACCGGACCGACGATGCCGGCCGCCGGCGTGACCGCGACGAGGCCCGCGATGATGCCCGACGCCGCGCCCAGCATGGACGCCTTGCCGCGCTGCGTGGCCTCGACGACGACCCAGGCGAGCGCCGCGCCGGCGGTCGCCGTGAAGGTGTTGATCATCGCGAGCGCCGCGCCGCCATTGGCCTCGAGATTGGAGCCGGCGTTGAAGCCGAACCAGCCGACCCACAGGATCGAGGCGCCGACCATGGTCAGCGTCATCGAGTGCGGGGCCATGTTGTCGCGGCCGAGCCCGGCGCGCTTGCCGATCAGGATCGAGCCGACGAGGGCGGCGATGCCGGCGTTGATGTGGACGACCGTGCCGCCCGCTAAATCGAGCGCGGCCACGCCCCCGGCGGGGGCGCCGGTGAAGATGAAGCCGTTGGCGTCCCACACCATGTGCGCGACCGGGAAGTAGACGATCGTCACCCAGAGCGCGGTGAAGAGCACCACGGCGGAGAACTTGATGCGCTCGGCGAAGGCCCCGACGATCAGCGCCGGCGTGATGCAGGCGAAGGTCATCTGGAACGCGATGAAGACCAGTTCGGGGATGACGACGCCGTCGGTGAAGGTGGCGGCCATCGTGTCCGGTCCGATGCCGGCGAGGAAGAGCTTGGCCGTGCCGCCCCAGAAGGGGCTCTCCGAGCCGCCGAAGGCGAAGGAGTAGCCGTAGAGGACGTAGATCACCATCACGAGCGCGGTGATGGTGACGCACTGCATCAGCACCGAGAGCATGTTCTTGGCGCGCACGAGGCCGCCGTAGAAGAGCGCCAGGCCGGGCAGGATCATGAAGAGGACGAGGACGGTCGAGACCAGCATCCAGGCGACGTCGCCCTTGTCCATGGTCTCGGCGACCGCCTCGACGGTCTCGGGCGCGGGGGCGATGCCGGTGTCCTGCGCGAAGGCGAGGACGGGCGTGAGCGTGGCGAAAAGGCCGCCGGAGAGAAGGGATACGAGCTTGCGCATCGGGGCGGGCCTTATCAGAGCGCGTTGAGGTCGGTTTCGCCGGTGCGGATGCGAACCGCCCGGTCGATGCCGTAGACGAAGATCTTGCCGTCGCCGATCATGCCGGTCTTGGCGGCGCGCGCGATGGCGTCCACGGCCCGGTCGACGAGCTCGGCGGGAACGCCGACCTCGATCTTCAGCTTGGGAAGGAAGGAGATCGCGTACTCGGCGCCGCGATAGATTTCGGTATGGCCCTTCTGCCGGCCATAGCCCTTGACCTCGGTGACGGTGAGGCCCTGAACGCCGATCGAGGTCAGCGCTTCGCGCACCTCGTCGAGCTTGAACGGTTTGATGATCGCCATGACGATCTTCATCGGATTTGACCTTGTCCCGGGGAAAACCGGCTCCCCGAAAAGCCGACGCCGCTCTCTCCAGTCCTGAAGCGGCCACAGCTGCGGCGCCCGGCGGACGAGCCGCCGGACGCCTTTTCGAAGGCTTCGCTAGACGCGCGAGGCCTGGAAGTCCGGATAGGCCTCGACGCCGACCTCGGCGCGGTCGAGCCCTAGATCCTCCTCCTCCGCGCTCGGGCGCAGCCCGATCACGGCCTTGATGAGGAACCAGGTCGCCCCGGTCGCGACGATGGTGAAGGCGCCGACGGCCACAATGCCGAGGATCTGCGAACCGAAATTCGTGCCCTCGTTGGTCAGCGGCACGGCGAGCGTGCCCCAGATGCCGGCCACCAGATGGACCGGGATCGCGCCGACGACGTCGTCGATCTTCAGCTTGTCGAGGATCGGAACGGTGAAGACGACGAGCGCGCCGCCGACGCCGCCGATGAGCGCCGCCGACAGGAAGGTCGGGGTGAGCGGCTCGGCGGTGATGGCGACGAGGCCGCCCAGCGCGCCGTTCAGCGCCATGGTGACGTCGACCTTCTTGTAGAGGATCTGCGTCAGCGCCATCGCGACGATGACGCCGGCCGCCGCCGCCGTGTTGGTGTTGACGACGACGCGGCCGACCGAGGCCGCGTCCTCCAGCGTACCCAGCGCCAGCTGCGAGGCGCCGTTGAAGCCGAACCAGCCGAACCAGAGGATGAAGGTGCCGAGCGTCGCCAGCGGGATCGAGGAGCCCGGCATGGCGACCGCGCGGCCGTCGGACAGGAAGCGTCCGCGGCGTGCGCCGATGATCAGCGCGCCCGTCAGCGCCGCCCAACCGCCGACCGAATGCACGAGGGTCGAGCCCGCGAAGTCGGAGAAGCCGGCCTCGGAGAGCCAGCCGCCGCCCCACTGCCAGGCGCCGGTGATCGGGTAGAAGACGCCGCACAGGATCGCGACGAACAGCAGGAACGGCCAGAGGCGGACGCGCTCGGCGACCGTGCCCGACACGATCGAGGCGGCGGTGGCGCAGAACATCGACTGGTAGAAGAAGTCGGTGGCGAGCGAATAGTCGCCCGTGTCCTCGCCCGGCGAGGGGAAGACCATCCAGGACGGAGTTCCGAACCAGCCGCCGTCGACACCCGTGTACATGAGGTTGTAGCCGACGATCCAGTACATCAGGACGCCGATGGAGTAGAGCGAGATGTTCTTCAGGCACTGCATCGAGACGTTCTTGGAGCGCACCAGCCCCGCCTCGAGCATGGTGAAGCCCGCCGCCATCCACATGACGAGGATGCCGCCGAGGAAGAAGAGCAGCGTGTTGAAGACGTAGAAGTTCACGTCGACGGCCGCGGCGGCCTCCGGCGCAGCCTCGGTCGCGGGGGCCGCGTCCTGCCCGAAGGCGGTGGAGGCGAGGCCGAGCGTCAGGATGCCGGCCGAAAGGATGGTCTTGTTCAAGGTCATCGTGATCGTCCCCTCCTAGAGCGCGTCGACGTCGGTCTCGCCGGTGCGGATCCGCACGGCGCGCTCGATGTCGAAGACGAAGATCTTGCCGTCGCCGATCTGGCCGGTCTTGGCGGCGCCCGCGATCGCCTCGACCGCGCGGTCGGCGAGATCGGACGGAACGCCGACCTCGATCTTCAGCTTGGGAAGGAAGGACACCGCGTATTCGGTGCCGCGGTAGATTTCGGTGTGGCCCTTCTGCCGGCCGTAACCCTTGACCTCGGTCACGGTCAGACCCTGGATGCCGACGGCGGTGAGCGCTTCGCGCACCTCGTCGAGCTTGAACGGCTTGATCACCGCCATCACGATCTTCATGTCCACCTCGATTCGCTGTTCGATCGGTTCGACCGATCATCCCCTTGGCCGAACGCGACGCGACGGCTGCGAATCATGGAGATGCAAGAAGCGTGCCAAATGACCGGCGAGAGGATGTTTGGGGTGCGGCGAACGCCGTGGTGCCCCCGCCGAGCCCTTCGGCCCTCGCGGCAACCCGACGGATATGCCTAAGAAAACGGCAGATGGTTCGACCTTAGGCGGCCGAGCCTCGACGCGGACGGATCAGCCCCTCCTGCGCGACGGAGGCCACGAGCGTTCCGTCCCTGGCGAAGAGGGAGCCGCGCGTCAGGCCGCGCCCGCCGGAGGAGGACGGCGAATCCTGGCTGTAGAGGTGCCACTCGTCGACTCGCACCGGCCGGTGGAACCACATCGCATGGTCGAGGCTCGCCGCCTGCACGCGTGAGTCGAACACCGAGAGTCCGTGCGCGAAGAGAGAGGTGTCGAGAAGCGTCATGTCCGAGAGATAGGCGAGGATCGCCGCATTCAGGGCCGGGTCCTCGCCCACGGGCGCGGCCACCCGCACCCAGATGTCCTGGCGCGGCTCCAGCTTCTTCTCGGTCAGATAGTGATCCATCGAGACCGGCCTCAGTTCGATCGGCCGCGGCCGGTCGAAATAGCGCCGCACCGGCTCGGGTGCGTGGGCGAGGATGGTCTCGCGCAGATCCTCGCCGTGCGGCAGGTCGTCCGGTCCGGGGATCGCAGGCATCGCCGCCTGATGGTCGAGCCCTTCCTCGCGGACCTGGAAGGAGGCCGACAGCGTGAAGATCGCCTGTCCGTGCTGGACCGCGCTGACGATGCGCGTGGTGAACGAGCCGCCGTCGCGGATGCGCGTCACCTCGTAGACGACCGGGACGGAGGGGTCGCCGGGCCGCATGAAATAGCCGTGCAGCGAGTGGACGGGCCGCTCGGAGGGGACGGTGCGCTGCGCGGCGACCAGAGCCTGCGCGATCACCTGTCCGCCGAAGATGCGCTGCCAGCCGATCTTGGGGCTGAGGCCCCGGAACAAATTCTCCTCGATCCGCTCCAGATCGAGGATTGAGACGAGACCGGCGACGATAGCGTTCATGGGCGCAGCTCCTGGGGCACGGGCGTCCCGCGTCTTGTCCGCCACCGGCTCTTTGCTGGCAAGCTGCCACCGCGCGATTGCCGTGACGGGGCCGCGCGCCTAAGTCACGGGGCAGAAACGGAATGGCAGGCGGAAGGAACGACCATGGAGACGGCCGCGAGCGGACCGAACTACGACATCGTCGTCGCCGGCGCCGGCTATGTGGGGCTGGCGACCGCCGTCGCGATCCGGGACGCGGCTCCGGATCTGTCCATCCTCCTCGTCGACGCCGCGCCGGAGGGCGTCTGGCGCCGCGACGCGCGCGCCTCGGCGCTGGCCGCCGCCGCCGTGCGGATGATGCGACAGCTCGGCACGTGGGACGCGATGGAGGGCGAGGCCCAACCGATCACGGAGATGATCGTCACCGATTCGCGCACCTCCGACCCGGTCCGCCCCGTCTTCCTGACCTTCGGCGGCGAGGCGGAGCCGGGCGAGCCCTTCGCGCACATGGTGCCGAACACGGGCCTGAACGGTGCGCTGCGCGAACGGGCCGAGGCGCTCGGCGTGGAGATCCGCGCCGGCGCGCCGGTCACCGGGATCGACGAACGCCCCGCCGCGATCCGGATCGAGCTCGGCGACGGCTCCACGGTCGACGCGCGGCTTCTCGTCGCCGCCGACGGGGTCCGCTCGAAGATCCGCGACATGGCCGGCATCCGGACGATCCATAAGGCCTACGGCCAGTCCGGCATCGTCGCGACGGTGGCGCACGAGCGCCCACACGGCGGGCGCGCCGAGGAGCACTTCCTGCCCGCCGGCCCCTTCGCCGTCCTTCCGCTGAAGGGCAACCGCTCGTCGCTCGTCTGGACCGAGCCCACGGCCGAGGCCAACCGGCTGATCGGGGCCGACGAGATGGTGTTCGAGATGGAGCTGGAGCAGCGCTTCGGCCTCAGGCTCGGACCGATCCGCGTCGAGGGCGAGCGGCGCGCCTTTCCGCTCGGCCTGACGCTGGCGCGCGATTTCGTGCGCCCGCGCGTCGCCCTCGTCGGCGACGCCGCGCACGGCATCCATCCGATCGCGGGCCAGGGTCTCAACCTCGGATTCAAGGACGCGGCGGCGCTCGCCGAGACCGTAGTGGACGCGGCTCGGCTCGGCTGCGACATCGGCTCGATCGACACTCTGGAACGCTACCAGCGCTGGCGCCGCTTCGACACGGTGCAGATGGGGATCGTCACCGACGTCCTGAACCGCCTGTTCTCCAACGACAGCGCAGTTCTCCGGCAGGTCCGCTCGTTCGGCCTGTCTCTGGTCGACCGCGCCCCCTTCGCCAAGCGCTATTTCATCGGCCAGGCTGCGGGCCTGGGTGGTCCCTCCCCGCGCCTTCTCCAAGGCGAGCCCATCTGAGGAACCGGTTCGGCTCCGGGGTCGCACACCCTCAGGACGCCGCCTTGGCGGCGCCTGCTCCGATCTCTTCGAAATGGGCCGCCGGCACGGTCAGGCAGTAGGTGACCCCGTCCGGATGGTAGGTGAGGCAGGCTCGCCCCCCTACCGAATTCGGCACGATCCGCTCGAGCGTCGACGTGCCGAAGCGGGTGTCGTGGTCGGACACCACCTGCGGCCCGCCGCTTTCCCGCCAGCTCAGCCGCAGGGCCGGCTCCTCGTCCTCGGTCACGATCTCCGAGTGGATGGACACCTGTCCATAATGGTTGGAGAGGGAGCCGTAGGACGCGGCGTTGACCGCCAGCTCGTGCAGCGCCAGTCCGACGTGGAGGGCGGCCGAGGGCGAGAGATAGACGTCCTGCCCGCGCAGCATCACCTGCTTCATGCCGTCCGGCGCGTAGCGTTCCACCTGCATGGCCACGAGCCCGAAGAGGTCCGCGCCGCGCCAGTCGGAATCGGTCACGATGTCCTGCGAGGAGGACAGCGACTGGATCCGCCCGCGGAAGCGCACGAGGAATTCTGGCACCGTCACCGAATGCCGGGCGGTCTGGCTCGCCAGGCTCTGGATGATGGCGAGGAGGTTCTTGGAGCGGTGGGACAGCTCGCGCAGAAGCGTCTTCAGCGTGTCCTCGCGACGCTTCTGCGCCGTGATGTCGATCGACGTGCCCACGAGGCCGCTGATCCGCCCGTCCGGGCCCCGGTCCACGTCGAGGCGGATGTCGTAGCAGCGCATGCCGTCGGGGCCGCTGACATAGAGTTCGTAGCGGCTTGCCACCCCGCTCGACAGGACCTCGGTCTTGATCGACCGCGTCTGCTCGGCCGTGTCCGGGGCGAGGATCTCCTCGTCCACCGTTCCCGTCGCGGCGGCTTCGAGCCAGGAGCCGCGCGCGTTGAACGTCCAGGCGTAGCGCAGCTGGCTGTCCTGACCGAACAGGCTCATCTCGCTGGTCGCGGCGGCTTTCAGGAAGCTGTTCTCGGGAAGGGGGGACGCGGCTTCGCCCGTCCTCGAAGCGAAAAGGGGGTGCGAAGGGCCCGGACGAGCAGACGTCCATCCGTTTTCGGCTTCTTTCGCCATGCTCATCGCGGGTTCGAGTGGCCGTGAAGGACGCCGCGGCGTCCCGTTCCATTGGTCCCGGCGGGACGCCGGTCGGTGAGTGAACGGAGAGGCGGAACGGAGGTTCCCACTCCGGACGCCGCCCGAACCGCATTTCCGCCGGTCTGTGAAAAACGATTAGCCGGCAACGCATCGGACCGCAATGAAGCCCGGTCCGATGGTCGGATCGGGCTTCGCATGGCGCGGCTCAGGCCGCGGCGCGCTTCTCGCTCTCGAAGAACAGCGCCTGGCTGATGAGCGCCTTCACCATGTCGGGATTGAAGGGCTTGGTGACCAGGAAGGTCGGTTCCGGGCGCTCGCCCGTCAACAGGCGTTCCGGGAAGGCGGTGATGAAGATGACCGGAACCGAGACCTTCGCCAGGATGTCGTTCACCGCGTCGATGCCCGACGACCCGTCCGCCAGCTGGATGTCGGCCAGCACCATTCCGGGACGCTGCTCCTCGAAGAGCGACAGCGCCTCCTTGTGGGTGCGCGCGATGCCGGTCACGCCGTGGCCCAGGCTCTCGACCATCTGCTCGATGTCCATCGCGATCAGAGGCTCGTCCTCGATGATCATGATGTTCGTCGAGACCTGCCGACCGATGTCGGAGCTCGCCTGGTCAATCAGTTCGGAGAACTCGCGGTCGTCGACGCGCAGGATCGAAGCCGCCTCCTCGGTCGTGAAGCCCTCGACCGCGACGAGCAGGAACGCCTGGCGCGGCAGCGGAGAAATGGCGCGCAGGTTGCGCGAGGCCCGCTCTTCCCAGGCCGAAACCGGCGCGTCCTCGCGGATGTTCACCTCCACGGACTGCCAGAGCGAGGAGAAGAGCTTGTACAGGGAGATGCGGGGGCTCTCCTGCGTATCGAAGAGCGTCGGCTCGGCGATCAGCGCTTCAAGCACGGCCGCCACATAAGCATCGCCGCTCGCCTGCGAGCCGCTGAGGGCGCGGGCGTAACGGCGAAGATACGGTATGTGCGGCGCAATGCGCGACGACATCGACATGAATGCTCCCCAAGGATCGGTCTGAACCGGAGGACCCCAACAAAACGGCGGAGTGAAGGCGCGCCCCGCGCGACACCTCTCTCCCGCTGCATCGGGGTTCGGCTCCCGGCGACGACACAGGCCGAGCCAACATAAGGCGCGGGACCCGGCCCGTGTAGGGGCACGTCGAGCCACGCAACGATTTGGCCCGCGTCGAACGGTCATCGGATTGCAGCCGGCCCACTTGAGAATGGAACGGCGCTCCACACTTAGCCCTCACACGGGGGCCGCCGGACGAAGAGGGACGGTCATCCGGTCGATCGGCATGCGGTGAGGCACGATGAGCGAGAACGAAGAACAGCCGAATGAGGCAGGTGGGGCGTCGCCCTCCGGCCGTTCCTTCGGTTCCGAACTCGGTTCGAGTTCGGCCATCGGACGTCGGTTGAAAGCCTATTACGACGACGTGGCGAGCGAGCCGGTGCCCGACCGCTTCCTGTCCCTGCTCGACAAGCTCGACGCGGCCGAGGGCGGCGCGCGTGCCAAGGATCGGGGATCCAGATGACCGCCGAGCCCGATTTCAGGCGCGAACTGATCTCGATCATCCCGAACCTGCGCGCGTTCGCAGCCTCGCTCGCCGGCTCCTTCGACCGGGCCGACGACCTCGTCCAGGAGACGCTCGTCAAGGCGTGGGACAAGCAGCACACCTTCCAGCCGGGCACCAATCTGAAGGCCTGGCTGTTCACGATCCTGCGCAACGAGTTCTACACGCAGATGCGCAAGAAGGGCCGCGAGGTACAGGACGTCGACGGCATCCATGCCATGCAGCTCGCCGGACATCCCGAGCAGCAGGGCCATCTCGACCTGCAGGACTTCCGCCGCGCGCTTGACCTGCTGCCCGACGACCAGCGCGAGGCCCTCATCCTGATCGGCGCCTCGGGCTTCTCCTACGAGGAGGCGGCCGAGATCTGCAAATGCGCCGTCGGGACGATCAAGAGCCGCGTCTCGCGGGCCCGCACGCGACTGGCCGACATGCTCGGCATCGAGGGCGACGGAGAGTACGGCCCCGATTCGATCTCCTCGCAGATCATCGGCGTCGCGCCGGCCGCCTGAGCGGGACATGCGCGGGAACCGCGGGCGCTGCGACGCATTGTCCGCCGGTGATGCGCGAGTGCCATCGCCCGTCCTTCCATTCGATCCGCAGCAACGCTGAAAGGTAATTCGATGTCGAACACGCAGAGCAACGAAGCGAAGGCTGACGAGGCGAAGGAACGCGCGCGCGAGACCCGCGACGACTTCAAGGACGCCGTCAACCAGACCGGCGAGGACATCGGGCGTCGCACCCGCGAGACCAAGGAAGACCTCGAGGCGCAGATCGCGAAGCTGCGCGAGGACGTGGCCGGCGTGACCGATTCCCTGAAGTCGCTGGCCAGCGGCTCGGCGAGCAACGCCAAGGCACAGGCCTTCGCGCTGCGCGACGACGTGCGCCAGACGGGCGAGCGCTACTACCGGCAGGCCCAGGAAGCGGCGAGCGACCTGGAACAGGAGATCAGCGACCGCGTGCGTGCCGAGCCGATCAAGGCGGTGCTGATCGCAGCGGCGGTCGGCTATTTCTACGCCCGCATCTTCAAGAACTGATCCCATGCTGGGATCGCTGGTCGTCAGAATCTTGACGGGCGAGGCGGGCGTTCTGTTCGCCCGCCTGCGCACCGTCGCCGTCCTCTACGCTTTGATGGCGGTGGCGGCGCTCTGCGCCGCGATTTTCCTCCTTCTCGCCCTGTTCTTCTGGGTTGCCGCGCATCTCGGCCCGATCTGGGCGGCGCTCGCCTTCGCCGGCGCCTTCGTGGTGATCATCGGGCTCCTCTACGTGGCTCTGGTCGCCTCGCGGCGCCCCAAGGAGACGGACCGGCAGGAGCGCCTGCGCCGGGACGTGGCCTCGATCGCGGGCGTCGCGGCCATGTCGAACCTGCCGGTTATCCTGCGCTCGGCGCGCCGCCAGAAGCGTCTTCTGGCCATCCCCGTCGCGGCCGTCGGCCTGTGGGGTGCCGTGCGCATGGCGATCTACTACCGCCGGCGCTGACCGGGCGCTGACCGAACCTGGGCACCGGACGCGCACGCGGCCGGCGCATCACCATCGACGTCTCGGGCGAATCCTGTCTCGAGCACCCAACCTCCGAGAGGCAGAATGTCCCAGATCGATCCCAAGGACGCCCGCCAGGGCAAGAAGGGCCAGCCGGTCCTGATCGTCCTCATCGCCGCGCTGGCGCTCGCGGTCATCGCCTTCATCGGCATGGGGATCTATGGCGGAACCCAGCCGGGCGAGAACATCGGCGGGCCTGAGGATGCAGGCATCTCGACCGAATCGGCGGCGCCCGGCGCGGCGGGTGCGCCCGCGGGCGGCGCGACGGCGACGCCCGGCGAGACTCCCGCCTCGCCCCCGCCGGCGAACTGAGCTCGTACGGGACGAAAGGACAGGCCATGAGCGGCTTCGACGGAGAGCCCGACGCCGGCGCCTTTCCCCAGGACGCCCTCGTCAGCGACGCGGCTCGCGACGAGGAGCGGCGGCGGCAGATCGAGGAGATCGCCTCGGACGAGACCATGCCGGTCGCAGACCGGCAGGCGCGGCTCGAGATGCTCGCCGCCGAATGGGGCCTGCCGAGCGAGGCGGAAACGGTCGACGATCCCTTCCGGCAGCAGATCGCGCGGGCGCTGTCGCTTCTGGCCGATGGAGGCCATCCGCCGGCCTGACCGCCCGCCCGGCTCGGGGTCTGGGCCCCGGCCCCGGCCCGAGGCGGCCTTCGCCCGGTTTCCGGCGGGACTGTTCCCCGGATCCTCCCCCCGCAGGGTTCTCAGCCTTCGCCGGCGTCGTCCGGCGAGGGCTGCGCGGGCCGCAGGTGGCCTATACGCGAATCGGGGCCGCGCCCGTCTTGCTTTCCCGCGCGACCGAGCGGAAAAGCTGGGCATGACACAGCACACCGACACCGTCCTCATCGTCGACTTCGGGTCCCAGGTCACGCAGCTCATCGCGCGGCGCGTGCGCGAGGCCGGGGTCTATTCCGAGATCGTCCCCTTCCAGTCCGCCGAGGAAGGGCTGGCCCGGCTGAAGCCGCGCGCGGTGATCCTGTCGGGCTCGCCCGCCTCGACCATCGAGGAGAACAGTCCCCGCGCGCCGAAGGGCGTGTTCGAGTCCGGGCTTCCCGTGCTCGGCATCTGCTACGGCCAGCAGACCATGTGCACCGAACTGGGCGGCCGGATCGAGGGCGGGCTGCACCGCGAGTTCGGCCGCGCCTTCCTGGAGGTCAAGAAGGCCTCGCCGCTCTTCGACGGGATCTGGGCCGAGGGCACGCGCCATCAGGTCTGGATGAGCCATGGCGACCGCGTCACCGCTCTGCCCGACGGCTTCGAGATCATCGCCTCCTCGCCCGGAGCGCCCTTCGCGGCGATCGCCGACGAGAGGCGCCGGCTCTACGGCGTCCAGTTCCACCCCGAGGTCGCCCACACGCCGGACGGCGGCAAGCTCATCGCCAATTTCGTCCACCGCATCGCCGGTGCGGCCGGCGACTGGACGATGGCCGCCTTCCGCGAGCAGGCGATCGAGGAGATCCGCGCCAAGGTCGGCACGGGCCGGGTCATCTGCGGCCTGTCGGGCGGCGTCGATTCCTCCGTGGCGGCGATCCTCCTCCACGAGGCGATCGGCGACCAGCTCACCTGCATCTTCGTCGACCACGGCCTCCTGCGGATGGGCGAGGCCGAACAGGTCGTCGGCATGTTCCGCGACCACTACAACATCCCGCTCGTCCACTCGCAGGTGCAGGACCTCTTCATCGATGCGCTGTCCGGCGAAAGCGATCCGGAGGTCAAGCGCAAGACGATCGGGCGCCTCTTCATCGAGACCTTCGAGGCCGAGGCCGAGAAGCTCGGCGGGGCGGACTTCCTGGCCCAGGGCACGCTGTATCCGGACGTCATCGAGAGCGTCTCCTTCACGGGTGGCCCATCGGTCACGATCAAGTCGCACCACAATGTCGGCGGCCTGCCCGAGCGCATGAACATGAAGCTCGTCGAGCCGCTGCGCGAGCTGTTCAAGGACGAGGTGCGCGCGCTCGGGCGCGAGCTCGGCCTGCCCGACCACTTCGTCGGCCGCCACCCCTTCCCGGGGCCGGGTCTGGCCATCCGCTGCCCTGGCGGCATCACGCGCGAAAAGCTCGACATCCTGCGCCAGGCCGATGCGATCTATCTCGACGAGATCCGCAAGGCCGGTCTCTACGACGCCATCTGGCAGGCCTTCGCCGTTCTCCTTCCGGTCCAGACGGTGGGCGTGATGGGCGACGGGCGGACCTACGAGTATGTCTGCGCATTGCGCGCCGTGACCTCGGTCGACGGCATGACGGCCGATTTCTATCCGTTCGACATGGAGTTCCTCGGCAATGCCGCGACCCGCATCATCAACGAGGTGCGCGGCATCAACCGCATCGTCTACGACGTGACGTCCAAGCCCCCCGGCACGATCGAATGGGAGTGAGCGTCCGGCCGCTGGCGGCCTTTGACCGCTAGCGAAGGCTCGCCGCCTCGCTCCGCAGCCGGTCCAGGAACGCGATCTCCTCCGACGACAGGGTGACACCCTCGGCAAGCGCCCCGCGGCGCGCGTCGAAGCGGCGTTGCGAGGGCAGGCGCGCGCCCTGCGAGAGGATCGAGCCGAACAGGGCTTCCGCCCGTGCCAGCGGGTCGCCGGGCCGGCCGCGCGAGAAGGCGGCGGGCGAGAAGGCGAGGATCAGCTCCCCGTGCATCGGCGACAGACTCGTCGTGCCCAGCGCCTGCAGCACCTCCGGGCTCGTCAGATCGCCGATCATGATGCCGGCCAGGAGTTCGATCATCGTCGCGATCGCCGAGCCCTTGTGGCCGCCGAAGGGCAGCATGGCGCCGGAAAGCGCGGCGTCCGGGTCGCTCGTCGGGCGCCCGTCGGCGTCGAGCGCCCAGCCCTCGGGCAGCGCGCGCCCGGCTCTGCGGTGCAGTTCGATCTCGCCCCGGGCCACCGCCGAGGTCGCGAAGTCGAAGACGTAGGGGTCGGTCCCGGCCCGCGGCCAGGCGAAGGCCAGCGGATTGGTGCCGAGCAGCGGCGCGGAGCCGCCGGTCGGCGCCACCGCCGAATAGCTCGGGCAGAGCGCGAGCCCCGCCAGCCCTTCGGCCGCCAGCGCCTCCACCTCCGGCCAGAGCGCCGAGAAATGCGTGCAGTCGTTGATGACGAGCGCGGCGAGCCCGTGCGTCTTGGCCGCCTGCGTCAACGCCGGCAGGCCGAGCTCGAAGGCGGCGGGCGCGAAGCCGTGTGCGGCATCGACGCGGACGACGGCGGAGCCGTCCGAAGCCGCCAGGCGGGGCACGGCGTCGGGCGTCACCTTGCCGGCCTTCACGGTGCGCAGCGCGCCCTCGATCCGGTAGATGCCGTGGGATTTCGCACCATCCCGCTCGCCCGCGACCACGATCCGCGTCACCGCGCGCGCGTGGAGCTCGCTGAGCCCGGCGCTGCGGAAGATCGCATGGACCCGGGTCGTCAGATCGTCGAGGGACAGGATCGTGGGCTCGCTCATTCGGGCCGCTCCATGATGGCGTCTTCCGCTTCTAGCGCCCCGGGCGCCTCTTGCGCGACCATTGTCTCTTGGCTTTGATGCCGAAGGGCCCCACCCGTCGGGCCGGGGCCGAGACCGGAATGAGCATGAGAGCGGCGTTCGTCGAAGTCGGTCCCAGTCGGCCGCAAGCGTCCCCTTTCGGCTTCGTCCCGGCACCTCGATGAGCGCGGCATCGGCAGCCGGGCTCCCGGACGTTCTGGTGATCGGCGCGGGCGTCGTCGGCCTTTCCTGCGCCATCGCCCTGCAGGAGCGCGGCACGTCCGTGGCGGTCCTCGACCGTGAGGGGCCGGCGGCCGGCGCCTCGGCGGGCAATGCCGGCGCCTTCGCCTTCTCCGACATCCTGCCGCTCGCCTCGCCCAAGACGCTCCTGCGCGCGCCGCGCTGGCTGTTCGACCCGCTCGGGCCCTTGAGCGTGCCGCCCGCCTACGCGCTGAAGGCCGCGCCCTGGATGCTGCGCTTCGCCCGAGCCTCGACGCCCCGGCGGGTGCGCCGCTCCACCCTCGCGCAATCGTCACTGATGGCGCTGTCGCGCGCCGAGCTCGAGCCGTTCCTGGAGCGGACTCGAACGCTGTCGATGCTGCGCCGGGAGGGCAATCTCGAGGTCTACGAGAGCGTCGCGGAGCGCGACGCCGCGCTTCCCGGCTGGGCGGCGCGCGAACAGGCCGGCATCGCGTTCCGCCACATGGGCGCGTCCGAGATGGCGGCCCTCCAGCCGGGCCTGTCCCCGCGCTTCACTCACGGCACCTTCACGCCCGGCTGGTACTCGATCGCCGATCCGCGCGACTACGTGCTCGCCCTCGCCGAACATTTTCGCGCGGCCGGCGGGCGGATCGAGATCGCCGAGGCCCGCTCCCTCCATGTCGAAGACGACGCCGTGCGCGTCGAGACGTCGGCCGGTCCGGTCAAAGCGGGCCGCGCGCTCGTCGCGGCGGGCGCCTTCTCGCACCGCCTGACCCGAACCCTCGGCGAGCCGATCCCGCTCGAGACCGAGCGCGGCTACAACACGACGCTGCCGCCCGGCGCCCTCGACCTGCGCACGCAGGTCACCTTCGGCGGCCACGGCTTCGTCGTCACGCGTCTCTCCTCCGGCATCCGCGTCGGGGGCGCGGTGGAGTTCGCCGGGCTCGACCGGCCATCGAACTTCGCGCGCGCCGATGCCATGCTGGCGAAGGTCGCGCGCTTCCTGCCGGGTCTCGCCACCGACGGCGGGCGGCAGTGGATGGGCTTCCGGCCGTCGCTGCCCGATTCGCTGCCCGCCATCGGCTTCGCGCGGGCGAGCGACCGCGTCGCCTACGCCTTCGGCCACGGCCATCTCGGCCTGACGCAGTCCGCCGGCACCGCGCGGCTCGTCGCCGACCTCCTGACCGGCCGGCCCGCCGCGCTCGACCTGACACCCTTCTCGCCCCAGCGTTTCTGACGGACCCTCCCCCTCATGGCCAGCCACACCTTCCTCTGTCTCGACGGGCACACCTGCGGCAATCCGGTGCGGCTCGTGGCGGGCGGCGGGCCGCTCCTGAACGGCGCGACCATGCTGGAGAAGCGAGCGCATTTCCTCGAGGCGTTCGACTGGATCCGGACCGGTCTGATGTTCGAGCCGCGCGGCCACGACATGATGTCGGGCTCGATCCTCTATCCGCCGACGCGGGACGACTGCGACGTCGCGATCCTCTTCATCGAGACCTCGGGCTGCCTGCCGATGTGCGGCCACGGCACCATCGGCACCATCACCATGGCGGTGGAGAACGGCCTCGTGACCCCACGCGAGGCCGGCCGGATCGCGCTCGACGCCCCGGCCGGCCGCGTGGACGTCACCTATCGGCGGGAGGGGCGGTTCGTGGAGGAGGTGCGGCTGACCAACGTGCCGAGCTTCCTCCATTCGGAAGGGCTGACGGCGGAGGTGGAGGGTTTCGGCGAGATCGTCGTCGACGTCGCCTATGGCGGCAATTTCTACGCCATCGTCGAGCCGCAGAGGAAATTTGCCGACATGGCGGACTTCACGGCGGGCGAACTCGTCGCCCTGTCGCCGAAGCTCCGCGCGGCGCTGAACGAGAAATACGAGTTCGTCCATCCCGAGCACCCCGACATCCGGGGCCTCAGCCACATCCAGTGGACGGGCGCACCGCGGGATCGGGAGGCCCACGGACGCAACGCCGTCTTCTACGGCGACAAGGCGATCGACCGCAGTCCCTGCGGCACGGGCACCTCGGCGCGCATGGCGCAGCTGGCGGCGAGGGGGAAACTCGCCGTCGGCGACGACTTCGTCCACGAGAGCATCATCGGCTCGCTGTTCCACGGCCGCGTCGAGGCGGCGGTGCAGGTCGGGGGCCGCCCGGCGATCGTGCCGTCCATCGCCGGCTGGGCGCGCCAGACCGGGATCAACACGATCTTCATCGACGACCGCGACCCCTTCGCCCACGGCTTCGTCGTGGCGTGAGGTCTCAGGCGGCCGAACGCCTCGCGTCGAGCCGCCGCTGCAGGATCGAGCGGTCCTCGCCGTAGCCCGTCTGGTAGTGCGCGCTGATGGAGTCCTTGGCGGCCAGCCATTGCTCGACCGGCTGGCGCGCGGCGGAGGCGTCGGGCAGTTCCACCTCGTCGAAGCCGCAGGCGAGCGCCTCGGCGAACTGGTCGGCGACGAGGGGACCGCGCGCCCGGAGGCGGCCCGCGAAGCCCTCGCGGCGCAGGCGCCGTGCGAGCGACAGGCCGGTGCCGTCCGAGAAGCCGGGGAACTCGATCGCGATCAGCGAGACGGCCGCGAAGTGCGGGACGAGGTCTTCGACCTTCGTGCGGTTCGGCACCAGGACGCCGACAGGCGCGTTGGCGCCTCCCGCCAGCGCTTCGGACAGGAGAGCGAGCGGCACGAGCACCGGTCGCTCGGCCGACGAAAGGGCCGCCGCGTCGTCCGCGAAGCTGTAGGCGTCGTCGATCTGCCCGGTCGCGTCGATCAGCGCGCTCATGCCGCCTCTCCCACAGGCTCGCCGGCGGAGGCGACATAGGCCTGGAAGTCGGTCTTGAAGGGTTCGAGCCCGGCGCGGCGCACCGTGTCGATCAAGGTCTCGTCGCCCTGCTTCTCGCGCTGATAGGTCGCAACGATCGCCTCGACCGCACCGGTCACCTGATCGGCGTCGATGCCGGGGCCGAGCCGCTCGCCGAGCGCCGCGTTCTCAGTCGCGTCGCCGCCGAGCGTGATCTGGTAGTTCTCGCGGCCGCCCTTCTCGAGGCCGAGGATCCCGATATGGCCGACATGGTGGTGGCCGCAGGCGTTGATGCAGCCCGAGATCTTGATCTGCAGCGGGCCGATCTCGCGCTGGCGGGGGGCCAGCTTCACCGAGATGTCCTGCGCGATGCCGATCGAGCGGGCGGTCGCCAGCGCACAATAGTCGAGGCCGGGGCAGGCGATGATGTCGGTGACGAGCCCGGCATTGGGCGTCGCGAGCCCCGCCGCCTTCAGCGCCGCGAAGACCGCCGGAACGTCGTCCTGGCGCACATGCGGCAAGACGAGATTCTGGACGTGGGTGACCCGGAACTCGTCGAAGGAATGGCGTTCCGCAATCTCGGCGAAGGCGCGCATCTGGTCGGCGCTCATGTCGCCCGGCACCTCGCCGATGCCCTTCAGCGAGACCGTCAGCGCGATGTAGCCGGGCTGGCGATGCGGGAATCCGTTCTGCTCGACGAAGGCGTCGAGCTCGGGATCGGCCGCCCGCGCGCTCGCCAGCGTCTGCGACTGGGCGGGCAGCGTCTCGTAGGCGGGCGCGGCGAAATAGGCCGCGATGCGCTCCACCTCCTCCTCCGGCGCGTTCACCGTCGGCCCGTCGAGCTTGGCATACTCCTCCTCGACGCGGGCGCGGAACTCCTCCGTGCCGATCTCGTGGACGAGGATCTTCACGCGCGCCTTGAACTTGTTGTCGCGACGCCCTTCCGAATTGTAGACGCGCATGACGGCTTCGAGATAGGCGAGAAGCTCGTCCTTCGGCAGGAAGTCGCGGATCACCTTGCCGACGAAGGGCGTGCGCCCGAGCCCGCCGCCGACGATCACCTCGTAGCCGATCTCGCCCGTCTCGTCGTGCCGCAGGATGCGCAGGCCGATGTCGTGGACCTTGACGGCCGCGCGGTCGTGCTCCGCTCCCGTCACGGCGATCTTGAACTTGCGCGGCAGCCAGGAGAACTCCGGATGCAGGCTCGACCACTGCCGGATCAGCTCGGCGGTCGGGCGCGGGTCCTCGATCTCGTCGGCGGCCACCCCGGCGAAATGGTCGGCGGTGACGTTGCGGATGCAGTTGCCGCTCGTCTGGATGCAGTGCATCTCGACATCGGCGAGAAGGCCGAGGATCTCGGGCACGTCCTTCAGCTTCGGCCAGTTGAACTGGAGATTCTGGCGCGTGGTGAAGTGGCCGTAGCCCTTGTCGTAGGTTTCGGCGATGCGGGCGAGCTGGCGCAGCTGCTTCGAATTCAGCGTGCCGTAGGGCACGGCGATCCGCAGCATGTAGGCGTGGAGCTGGAGATAGAGCCCGTTCTTCAGGCGCAGCGGCTTGAATTCGTCGTCCGAGAGCGAGCCGTCGAGGCGCCGCGCCACCTGGTCGGCGAACTGCGCCACGCGCTCGCGCACGAAGCGCTCGTCGAACTCGTCGTACCGGTACATTCCGTCCTCGCTTCGCGGAGCCCGAGGGCCGCCCGCTAGAATTCCGCCTGCTTGCCCATCTCGGGGTGGATCGTCGGGCCCTTCAGCCGGATCGCCTCGCGAAAATGCCTGGCCCGCGCGCGACCCTCGTCGTCCAGCGCGACCTCGACCAAATAGGGATCGACGATGCGGTTGGCCTTGAAGTCGGCCTGCGCCTGCGCCTCGAAGCGCGTCGCCGTGCCGTCGTCCGCCGCGACGAGCGCGCCGGCGGGATCGGGCGTCCAGCCGGCTTCACCGAGGAAGACGACCTCGCCGCCGAGAAGATCGTTGGCGGTCATGATGACCGGCAGCTTCGGGCCCTTGCCGCGCGCCGCCATCTTGGATTCGGCCATCGCACCGTCACTCTCGCGAAGGGTCGGCCATCCGCCCACCCGTTTCGAAGCGTTCCAGATACGGCAAAGGAGGACGCAACGCTGCGAAATATTTTCCAATCGACGGCGGCGAATCGAACGAACTTTGCGCAGCGTCAAGGGAGGCGTGGGAGCGCACGTCTCAGAGCGCGCGGTCCGCGACCGGGCGGGAGGCCGTCGCGTGGTCCGTCAGGAGGACGTCGCGGATCTTCCGCACGGCCGCCTCCGGCTCCGTCCCGTAGGGGATGAGACCTGCGAGCCGCCCATTGGCGCCGATCAGGTAGATCGAGGTCATGTGGCGCATCGAATAGTCCTCGCCCTCGCCCCGCTGCTCGGCGGTGACGAGCCAGGCGTCGGTCACCTTGCGCATCTCCTCCTCGGCGCCCGTCACCCCGACGATCCGCGGCGAGAAGGCCGAGACATAGGGGCCCATCACCTCGGGCGTGTCGCGCTTGGGGTCGACGGTGAAGAAGAAGGCCTGCAGCCGGTCCGCGTCTTCGCCCAGGAGGTCCAGCCATTGCGTCATGTCGACGAGCGTCGTCGGGCAGACCTCGGGGCAGTGCGTATAGCCGAAATAGAGGAGCGAGGGCTTTCCCCGGAAGGCGGTCTGGTCGATCGCCTCCCCGCGCGTCGTCGTCAGCTCGAAGGGCGCGGTCGACGAGCCCTGCGGGCGCGAGACGGCGGTGTAGCCGAGAACGCCGACCATCAGCGCGACGAGCACCGTCAGGCCGCCGATGGCGAGAACCGTGTCGACCCGTTTCATCGTCCTCTTCCTTTCCTCTCGTCTTTCAACTCAGGCAGCGCGCGGAATGATCCCGCGAGGGCGTCAGTGTCCCGAATGGGCGCCGTGTCCCGAACCGTGCGCCTGTCCCTCCCCGGGCGTCTGCGCACCGGCGGCCGGTTCCCGCGCTCCGATCGAGCCGACCGCCAGGTCGATCTCGACCTCGCCGGCGCGTTCGAAGAGAAGCGTCACGGGCACGCTCTCGCCCTCGACCAGCGGCTCCTCGAGGCCGACGAGCATCAGATGGTAGCTGCCGGGCCTAAGGCTCGCCGTCCCGCCCGCCGGGATCTCGAGACCCTCGACGACGGGCTCCATCTCCATCACGCCGTCGGTGATCGACATGGAGTGGAGTTCGGCCTCGGGGGCGCGGGCGGGGGGCGCCCCCCCGC
>JAEZXX010000022.1 GCA_023419535.1 Pseudomonadota bacterium
CGCGGCGCCCCCCCCCCCCCCCCCCCCCCCCCCCCCCCCGGCGGCCCCCCCCCCCCACGCCACCGCCGCCGACCTGCGCGACGGCCGGGCCGGAGATCAGGAGGGACGCCACGGCGGCGGTGAGAAGCAGCTTGCGCGACATGGGAACCTCGATCCGTCCGACGATGTCCCGAGGAACGAGGGGACGCGGGACGGGGTTCCGCGGCCGGTCCGCCTCGGTCCTATCGCCTGGCCCCGAGCGAAGGTCGCGTGACGGCGCTTCGTCCGATCGCCGCCGGGCCTTGCCGTGCGAAGTCGCCCGCGCGCGCCGGATCGAGATCGGGGCGGCCGATCCGGCCGCGACCGTCCGGCTCGACGACGGCACGGGGAATCTCCGGGCGAACGTAGCGCGCACCGATCCGGTCGCGGGTGATCTGGTTGCGGAGCTGGCGCTCGCGCGCTGCCGTGTCCGGCGAGGGCAGGGGCCGAACGATCACCGGAAGCCCGGTCGAGGTGGCCGGATTCGGAATCACCGTACCGCCGCCCGGGACGATCTGGATCTGGCCCTGCGCGGACGAAGCCAGGGCGCAGAGGCCGGCGAGGGCGACGATCGGCAGCCATGTCGTCATCGCCATCGTCCCTGTCCCTCCAACCGCCGCCAGGCCTATATGGTGCGGCGGGGGCCGAACCGAAAGCCCGTCCGTCAGACGACCGCCCTCGGCGCCTCGCCCGGCACGAAGACCATGGTCGACAAAGGCGGGATGGTCAGGCTCAGCGAGAACTCGCGTCCGTTCGCTCCAACGTTCTCCGCCTCGACGCCGCCCATGTTGCCGACGTTGGAGCCGGCGTAGATGTCCGCGTCCGTGTTCAGCGCCTCGCGCCAGAATCCGCCGCGGGGCGCACCGACGCGGTAGCCGTGATGGACGTTCGGCGTGAAGTTGCAGACGACGATCGCCGGCCCGCCGTGCCTGTCCTTTCGCAGGAAGGTCAGGATCGACTGGTCGGCGTTCGAGGTGTCGATCCACTCGAAGCCGTTCGGGTCGCAGTCGAGCTCGTGCAGCGCCGGGACGCCGCGATAGAGCGTGTTGAGATCGCGGACGAGCCGTTGCGCACCCTTGTGCTCGGCGTGGTCGAGCAGGTGCCAGTCGAGCGACTGGTCGTGGTTCCACTCGGCCGACTGGCCGAACTCGCCACCCATGAAAAGCAGCTTCTTGCCGGGGTGCGTCCACATGAAGCCGTAATAGGCGCGAAGGTTCGCGAACTTCTGCCACCAGTCGCCCGGCATCTTGCCGAGGATCGAGCCCTTCCCGTAGACGACCTCGTCGTGGGACAGCGGCAGAACGAAGTTCTCGGTGTAGTGATACACCATGCCGAACGTCATGTGATGCAGGTGGTACTTCCGGTTGATCGGATCCTCCTGCATGAAGTGCAGCGTGTCGTGCATCCAGCCCATGTTCCACTTGAAGTGGAAGCCGAGCCCGCCGAGATAGGTCGGCCGCGACACGTTCGGGAAGGCCGTCGATTCCTCGGCATGAGTGGTCGCGGCCGGGTAGTATTCGCCGGCGCGCTCGTTGGTCTCCTTCAGGAAGGCGATCGCCTCGAGGTTCTCGCGCCCGCCGTGGATGTTCGGCTCCCACTCGCCGTGGTTTCGCGAGTAGTCGAGATAGAGCATCGAGGCGACCGCATCGACGCGCAGCCCGTCGACGTGGAAACGGTCGAGCCAGTAGAGCCCGTTGGCGACGAGGAAGTTCTTCACCTCCGTGCGCCCGTAGTCGTAGATCAGCGTGTTCCAGTCCTTGTGGAACCCGCGCCGCGGATCGGCATGTTCGTAGAGCGCCGTGCCGTCGAACTGGCCGAGCCCGTGGATGTCGGTCGGGAAATGGCCCGGTACCCAGTCCAGCAGGACGCCGATCCCGGCCTGGTGGAAGGCGTCGACGAGCCGGGCGAAGCCGGCCGGGTCGCCCTGGCGCGCGGAGGGCGCGAAGAGGCCGATCGGCTGGTAGCCCCAGGAGCCGTAGAAGGGATGCTCGGAGACCGGCATCAGCTCCACATGGGTGAAGCCCATGTCCTTGACGTAGGGCACCAGCTCGGCGGCGATCTCGTCATAGGTCAGGAACGCGTTGTCCGCCCCGCGCCGCCAGGAGCCGAGATGCACCTCGTAGATCGAGACGGCCTTGTCGGCCGACTGCCAGTCGCTGCCGCGGACGCGGAACGCCTCGTCCTTCCATTCGTGCTCGACGAGGCCCTCGACGATCGAGGCCGTGGAGGGGGCGAGCTCGTGGCGCGTGCCGACGGGGTCCTGCTTCAGCGGCAGAACCTCGCCGTTGGCCCCGATGATCTCGTACTTGTAGACCTCGCCGCGGCCGAGGCCCGGCACGAAAAGTTCGTAGATGCCGGTCTCGTGGTTGCGGCGCATGACGTGGCGCCGTCCGTCCCAGGCATTGAAGTGCCCGACCACCGAGACGCGGCGCGCGTTCGGCGCCCAGACGGCGAAGCGCACGCCCTCGACGCCCTCCATCCTGTCCGGGTGCGCGCCGAGCTTCTCGTAGAGGCGGTAGTGCCGGCCTTCGGCGAGGAGGTAGGCGTCGAGGTCGGACAAGGCCGAGCCGAAGCGGTAGGGATCGTCCTCCTCCCACGTGACGCTGCCATGCGCCAGGCGCAGCCTGTAGGTCGTCGTGCCCTCCGGCAGGGTACCGGAGAAGAAGCCGGAGTGGCCGATCGGCTCCAGCCGGCCGATCACGGCGCCCGCCGCGTCGACGGCCTCCGCCGTCTCCGCACCGGGGCGGAAGATTCGCAGGGCGACGCCGCCATCGCGGCGGTGAGGCCCGAGGATCGAGAACGGGTCGCCATGGGCGCCCCGCTCGATCTCGGCGACCTCGTGCTCGTTCGGGGCGTGCGCGAGCGGGGTCGCGGAGACGGTCGACATCAGATCACCTGGCGGTTCTTCAGAAGGGAGACGATGCCGCGTAGCGGGATCGGCAGCCATGCGGGGCGCATGGAGGCCTCGTAGCGCAGCTCGTAGAAGGCTTTCTGCAGGAGGAAGAGGTCCAGGAGCGTCCGGTTCCCTTCCTGCGAGAGATCGATGCCGGAGGCCGCCTCCCAAGCGGAAAGGAACGCTGCCGAGACCTCGTCGCGCCAGGCCTCCGCCCGTTCACGCACGCGAAGGCCGGCGTCGTCCGAGACGCCCACCTTGTCGCGCGCGGCGAAGGCCGCGTAGTCGTAGGAGCGCAGCATGCCCGCGACGTCGCGCAGCGGCGAGGTCTTCTCGCGGCGTTCCTCCAGCGGGCGGCCCGGCTCGCCCTCGAAATCGAGGATGACGACATCGTTGCGCGACACCAGCAGCTGGCCGAGATGGTAGTCGCCGTGGATGCGCGTCCGTTGCCCGGTGATGGAGGCCGAGGAGAGCCCGTCGAACCACGCGGCGACCTTGTCGCGTGCACCGACCAGCGCGTCGATCTCCTCGCCGATACCCTCGCCGGCGCTGTCGCGAAGACCGGCCAGGAGACTGATGACCGAACCGGCCTCGGCTCCGGCCTCCCGGGCGATCTTCGAGACGAAGGCGGCGTCGATCGGCTCGGGGTCGAAGGCCGGATCCCCGGTGCGGGTCGCCAGCGCCGCGTGCATCTCGCCGGTCCGCCGGCCGATGGTCTCGCCCGGATCGAACTGGATGATAAAGCGCGGATCGTTCGGCGTTCCCTCGTCGGGGGTCTCGTCGGCCTCGGTCGCTTCCTTCGTCGCGTAGGCCGTATCGCGCAGGTAGCGCGTCAGGCTCTCGGTGACGCGGCTCCATGCGTCGCCCTGGTTCTCGACCCGCTCGAAGAGGGCGGCGAGGGCGGTCTCCTCGCCGGTCTTCGACGTGAGGCTCGCCGAGGCGAGAAGCGCGGGGGCGGCCGTGAAGTCGGTCTTCTCGGTCAGGAAGCTCGCGATCTCGAGCTCGGGCTGGATGCCCTCGCGCAGCCGCCGATAGAACTTCAGGATCGCCGGGCCGACCGCGACCGAGGTGTTGGACTGCTCTCCGGACAGCGGGGACACGCCGTCCGCCTCCACCTGACGGACGGTTTCGAGCAGCTCGGCGCGCGAGGGCGAGGCCTCGAAGCGCAGCGTCGCACCGTCCGCGGCCTCCACAGATCCGCCTCCGGTCATCTGACGCACGAACTCGCGCACGAAGTCCGCATCGCGCGAGGCGTCGATGACGGCGCCGACATTGGCGCCCTGGCGGATCTTCGCCAGCGTGTAGGGAAGCGTCGGCGCGTCGCGGCCGAGATAGCTCTCGCTCCACTTGCCGGCGAGCGGCAGGAAGTAGCGCTGCGGGCCCTCGTGGGTCTCCACCACCGCCTCGCCGAGGAGATGGGTGCGCGAGCGCGGCGTGAGCGCGCCGAGGATGCGGTAGGAGGCGCGCGTCGGAGTCTCGGCCTTGGCGGCGAACCAGCGCTGGCGCGAGACGAAGCCGGGCAGGACGCTCTCGATCTCGCGACGGTTGCGGCCGGGGATCGTGTCCTTCAGATCGCCGTCGATGACGAGCGTGTTGAACTCGGGCAGGGGCTGCGGCCCGGCCGGCCCGTCGCGGACATTGTCCTGCGGGGTCAGCGCGAACCAGAAGAATCCGTAGGCCGGCAGGGACAACAGATAGGGCAGCTGCCCGACGGGGGGGAAGTTCGACAGCCCCAGCATCTCCACCGGCACCGAGCCGGCATGGGCCGAGAGGTCCAGCTCCACCGCCTGCGCGGAGGAGGAGAGGTTGGCGACGCAGAGGATCGTCTCGCCGTTGTGCTCGCGCAAATAGGCGAGGATCTTGCGGTTCGAGGGGTAGAGGAAGCGGATCGTGCCGCGCCCGAAGGCCTCGCGCGTGCCGCGCACCTGGATCAGGCGGCGCATCCAGTTGAGCTGGCTCGCCGGGTTGTTCGACTGCGCCTCGACGTTGATCGCCTGGTAGCCGTAGAGCGGGTCCTGGATCGTGGGCAGATACAGGCGCTGCGGGTCGGCGCGCGAGAAGCCGGCGTTGCGGTCGGGCGACCACTGCATGGGCGTGCGCACGCCGTCCCGGTCGCCGAGATAGATGTTGTCGCCCATGCCGATCTCGTCGCCGTAGTAGACGACGGGCGTGCCGGGCATCGACATGAGCAGGGCGTTCAGAAGCTCGACCTTGCGGCGGTCGTTGCCCATCAGCGGCGCGAGACGGCGGCGGATGCCGAGATTGATGCGGGCGCGCTTGTCGGAGGCGTAGGTCGACCAGAGATAGTCGCGCTCCTCCGCCGTCACCATCTCGAGCGTCAGCTCGTCATGGTTGCGCAGGAAGATCGCCCACTGGCAGTTCTCCGGAATCTCCGGCGTCTGGCGCAGGATGTCGGTGATCGGGTGCCGGTCCTCCTGCGCCAGCGCCATGTACATGCGCGGCATCAGGGGGAAGTGGAACGCCATGTGGCATTCGTCGCCTTCGCCGAAATAGGGGCGCGTGTCCTCCGGCCACTGGTTGGCCTCGGCGAGCAGCATCCGGTCCGGGTAGTGCGCGTCGATCTCGGCGCGGATCACCTTCAGGACGTCGTGCGTCTCCTTCAGGTTCTCGTTGTTGGTGCCCTCGCGCTCGACGAGATAGGGGATCGCGTCGAGCCGCAGCCCGTCGACGCCCTTGTCGAGCCAGTAGCGCATCACGCGCAGCACCTCCTCGATCACCTTCGGATTGTCGAAGTTGAGGTCGGGCTGGTGCGAGTAGAAGCGGTGCCAGAAGTACTGGCCCGCGACCGGATCCCAAGTCCAGTTCGAGGTCTCGGTGTCGAGGAAGATGATGCGGGTGAGGTCGTAGCCCTTGTCGTCGTCGGCCCAGACGTAGAAGTCGCGCTCGGGGCTTCCCTTCGGCGCGTTGCGGGCTGCCTGGAACCAGGGGTGCTGGTCGGAGGTGTGGTTGATGACAAGCTCGGTGATGACGCGAAGGCCGCGCTTGTGCGCCTCCTCGATCAGCCGCTCGAAGTCCTCCATCGAGCCGTAGGACGGGTTGATCGTCTCGTAGTCGGCTATGTCGTAGCCGTCGTCGCGCAGCGGCGAGGGGTAGAACGGCATGATCCAGATGGCCGTGACGCCGAGCTCCTTCACGTAGTCGAGTTTCGACAGGAGGCCGGCGAAGTCGCCGATCCCGTCGCCGTTCGAATCGGCGTAGGTCTTGACGTGCAGCTGGTAGATGACCGCGTCCTTGTACCAGTCGTTCGCCTTCGGGTCCGGCGTGGCGGTCTCCGCGGGCGCGGCGGCGGCGGTCTCTTCGATCATGGGCGTTCTTCGCGGGATGGGGCCTTGCGGCCGAAAGGGATCGGATGCGGGCGGGAAAGCGCCGAGTGGACCAGCCAAATCAGGCGCTGATGCGGAAGACCGCGTAGGGGCAGTCCTCGGGGTTGATCCACCAGTGCTGGACCTTGCCGGACCAGACGAACTGCCGGTCGTTGACGAGGTCCTCGACCTTCACCGAGGCGGTGTCGGGCAGCCCGAACTCCCAGAGCGGCACCTCGAAATGCCCGCCTTGCGAGTTCGCCGGATCGAGCGAGACGACGAAGAGCAGGTAGGAGGATCGGTCCTCCGTCCGCTTGGCATAGTAGAGGACGTTCTCGTTCCAGAAGTTCAGGAACTGGAGCGAGCGGAAGTCGCGCATCGCCGCCTCGGACCGGCGCAGCGCGTTGAAGAAGGCGATGTCGTCGCGGATATGGCCGGGCGCCTTCCAGTCGAAGGCCCTGATCTCGTATTTCTCCGAGTTCAGATACTCCTCCTTGCCCGGCACAGGCGTCGCCTCGCACAATTCGAAGCCGGAATAGACGCCGTAATTGCCGCCGAGCGTGGCAGCGAGCGCCAGACGCAGCCGGTGCGCCGGGCGGCCGCCGGTCTGGAGGAACACAGGGTTGATGTCGGGCGTGTTGACGAAGAAGTTCGGCCGCATGAACTCGGCGCACTCGTCCTGCGTCAGCTCCTTGAGGTACTTCTCCAGCTCCCACTTCTCGTTGCGCCAGGTGAAGTACGAGTAGGACTGGTTGTAGCCGACCTTCGCCAGCCGCTTCATCACCTTCGGCCGCGTGAAGGCCTCGGCGAGGAAGATGACGCCGGGGTCCTTCTCGCGCACCTCCGCTATCATCCACTCCCAGAAGGGGAAGGGCTTGGTGTGAGGGTTGTCGACGCGGAAGATGCGCACGCCCTTGCCCAGCCAGAAGAGCACCACGTCGCGAAGCTCCAGCCACAGGCCGGGGATCGAATCCGGCTTGTAGAAGTCAACGTTGACGATGTCCTGATACTTCTTCGGCGGGTTCTCGGCGTATTTGATCGTGCCGTCCGGCCGCCAGTCGAACCAGCCCGGATGCTCCTTGATCCACGGATGGTCGGGCGAGCACTGGATGGCGAAGTCGATGGCGAGCTCCAGCCCGTGGGCGGCGGCATCGTTGAGCAGCCGCTCGAAGCTGTCGAAATCGCCGAGTTCGGGATGCAGCGCCGTGTGGCCGCCCTCGGCCGAGCCGATGGCGTAAGGGCTGCCAGGCTCGCCCTCCTTCGCGGTGACGGAGTTGTTCTTGCCCTTCCGGAACTGCTTGCCGATCGGGTGGATCGGCGGGAAGTAGAGGACGTCGAAGCCCATCTCCTTGATGTCCGGCAGGCGCTTTCGCACGTCGTCGAAGGTGCCGTGACGGGCGACGTCGCCCGACTGCGAGCGCGGCATCAGCTCGTACCAGGCCGAGAAGCCCGCGGCCTCGCGGTCGACCCAGACCGGGACCTCCACCTCCCAGCGCGTCTCCTCGTCGCGGGGGCCGACGCGGTTCATCAGCGCGATCGTGTCGGCCTCCTCGTAGGCGGCATAGGCCTTATCGCCCGACAGGCCGTCGAGGCGCTGGGCGAAGGCGGCAAGCGCGGCCCGGTCGGCCTCGCTTCCGCGCGCGCCCTTCTCGGCCCGCGCGACGAGGGCGCGGCCCTCCTTCAGCTCGAGCGCGATGTCCTGGCCCGCATCCTTCTTCTTCTTCGTGTCGCTCGCCCAGGTCGCGAAGGCGTCTCGCCAGGCGAGGATCGTGTAGCGGGCCGGCCCCGGCTCGTCGAGGGTCACCTCGCCGCGCCAGCGGTCGTTCTCCCAGAAGGTCAGCGGGCTTTCGGTCCACTCGCCGCCTGGCGTCTTCACCAGGATCGCCGCATCGATCTTCTCGTGGCCGTCGCAGAAGACGTCCGCCTCGATCTTCAGCGGCTCGCCGACGAGGCGCTTCACCGCGAAGCGGCCGCCGTCGATGACCGGCGACACGCCTTCGATCGCCAGCCGGTGCGGCGCGATCGCCGCGATCTTCGCGGCTTCCCCGCCGACGATCTTTCGCGCGACCGATCGGATCGGCTTGGTCAGGGTTTCGCTGGCCATCCGGCGCCTCTTCCTTGTCCCGAACGAAGAGCGTCATGCCGAACGGGCCGGCGATGCGCATGCTCATAAGGGATAGGAATCGTCCCGGCGGTTTCCAGTTGCAGGTGCGAAAAGGTTTTGTGACGGGCGCGGCGATTCCAGCGGGTCGAGCGACCTTGGTGCGCCCGAATGGGACGCACGGCGCTCTACTGAGCCGCCGCGCCGCGCATGTCGACCGGCGAGAGGCGGGGCGCCGCCTGCTCGGGCGCGGGCAGGGGCCGGGCGCTCTCGCGCAGGTGGACGCAGCGACCGGCCGCATAGGTCGCGCAAACCGCCCGGTCGTCGCCCATCGTCATCAGGAGGAAGAGCTCCTCCTCCAGCGTCTCCACGCGCTCCATCCGCCGGCGCATGGCCGGCGTGGCGCGCGCGTCGAGCAGCGCGAAGTCGGCCTCGAACCCCGGTGCGACGCGGCCGATGCGGGTGCCGAAGCCGATCGCGGCGGCATTGCCGGCGGTCATCCAGTGGAAGGCCTGGACGGCGGGAAGCTTTTCGCCCCGCAGTGCGAGCGCCTTGTAGCCTTCGCCGGCGGTCGCCAGCATCGAATAGGACGTGCCGCCGCCGATATCGGTCGCGATGCCGGTGCGGACCCCGGCGGCTAGGAGGCCGGCGCGATCGAACAGGCCGGAGCCGAGGAACAGATTGGAGGTCGGACAGAAGATCGCCGAGGCGCGTCGATCGGCGAGCGCGGCGGTCTCGCGCTCGGTCAGATGGATGCAGTGCCCGAAGAGCGCGCGCTCGCGCACCAGCCCGTGACGCTCGTAGACCGCCAGATAGTCCTCCGCCCACGGAAACAGCTCGGCCACATAGGCGATTTCGGCGAGATTCTCGGACAGATGCGTCTGGATCGCCATGCCGGGATGCTCGGCGGCGAGCGCCTGCGTTGCCTCCAGCTGCGCCTCGGTCGAGGTCGGTGCGAAGCGCGGCGAGATGGCGTATTCCAGCCGCCCGCGCCCGTGCCAGCGCCCGATCAGCGCCTTCGATTCGTCGTAACCCAGCTTCGGCGTGTCGAGCAGTGCCTCCGGCGCGCCGCGGTCCATCATCACCTTGCCCGCGAGAATGCGCAGGCCGCGCCGCTCGGCTTCCGCCATCAGGCTGTCGACCGACTGCGGATGCGAGGTGCAGAAGAAGGAGGCCGTCGTGGTGCCGTTGGCCAGAAGCTCGGAAAGGACGAACTTCGCCGCAGCGTCCGACACGGCGGCGTCGCCGTAGCGGCTCTCCTCCGGGAAGGTGTAGCGCTGCAGCCATTCCAGAAGCTCGGTGCCGTAGGAGGCGACGACCTGCGTCTGCGGCATGTGGAGATGCGGGTCGATGAAGCCCGGCATCAGGATGTGCGGCCGGTGGTCGACGAGGCGCATGTCGTGCGCCAGCGCCGGCATCAGGTCGGAGGCTTCGCCGACGGCCTCGATCAGCCCGTCGCGCACCGTGACGAGCCCGTCCTCGATGAACCTCACGGACGCAGGGTCGAGCCGCGGGTCGCCGTCGAAGGAGAGGATGCGGGCCCGGATCGCGATCGTGCCGCCGCCTGGAAGCTCGTTCACGGGCGGTAGCCTTCCGAGGACGCGATCCAGCGGGCGAGCGCGAGGCGTTCCCCGGCCTCCATGCCGGTGAGGTTGCCGGGCGGCATGGCGTGGGAGCGGACCGACTGCGCGTCGATCAGCCGAGCGTTGTGGACGATGTCCTCGGGCGTCTCGAGCAGGATCGCCTTCGGGGCGTGGGTGACGCCCGGCCAGAGGGGCGCGCGGGCGTGGCACATGGAGCAGCGCGACAGGACGATGCCCTCGGCTTCGGGGAAATGCGCCGACGTGATGAGCGCGCGACCGGGATCGTTCGCGATCGTGCGGGCTTCCGCCGCCTCCACGGGCGCCTCCACCCGCCAGCCGGGCGCCCCCGAGAGCGTGATGACGGCCGCGAACAGCAGCCCCGCCACGGCCCAGCACCACCAGAGCTTTTCATGCGTTCGGTGCAGGGCGTTGAAGAAGTGCCGGATGACCGCGCCCATCAGGAGGACGAGCCCGGCGATCGCCCAGTTCCACTCAGTCGCGAAGGCGAGCGGGTAGTGGTTGGAGAGCATGAGGAAGATGACGGGCAGCGTCAGATAGTTGTTGTGGAGCGAGCGCTGCTTGGCTTGGCGGCCGAGATAGGCCTCGGGCGTGCGGCCGGCGCGAAGGTCCGCCACCACGATCTTCTGGTTGGGGATGATGATGAAGAAGACGTTCGCCGTCATGATCGTCGCGATCATCGCGCCGGTGTGCAGCATGGCGCCGCGCCCGGAGAAGAGCTGCGCGAAGACGAAGCTCGCCGCCACGACGTAGACGAAGAGGGCGGCCAGAAGCGCGGTGTCGTTGTGGCCGAGCCTCGACTTGCAGATGAAATCGTAGACCACCCAGCCGAGGGCGAGCCCGAGCATGCCGACGAGCGAGGCGCCCCAGACCGGCAGGTCCGCGACGGACCGGTCGATCAGATAGAGATCGGCGCCGACATAATAGACGAGGAAGAGCAGCGCGAAGCCCGACAGCCAGGTCGCGTAGCTCTCCCATTTGAACCAGGTGAGGTCCTCGGGCATGTGGCCCGGCGCCACCATGTACTTCTGGATGTGGTAGAAACCGCCGCCATGCACCTGCCAGGCCTCGCCGCCGACGCCCTCGGGCGGGGTGCCGTGCGGTTTGCGAAGGCCGAGATCCAGCGCGATGAAGTAGAAGGACGAGCCGATCCAGGCGATGGCGGTGACGACGTGCAGCCAGCGCACGCCGAAGGACAGCCATTCGGAGAAGTAGGTCCACATCGGGTCGGACTTTCAGTGCAACGTCGAAACTTCGCCTTCTCGCTCAAGGGGGAGAAGGATGGAAGCCGCGCCCTTCTCCCCTTGGGGAGAAGGTCCCGGCAGGGGGATGAGGGCATGATGGCCGCGGCGGCGCAAGCGCGCGGTACCGGGCGGACGCAACGCCCTACGAAGCCCTCACCCGCCCCTTCGGGGCACCCTCTCCCGCGAGTGGGAGAGGGAAGGCGACCGTCTGGAGCCGCCAGCGCGAACCGTCTAGTTGTTCACGCCCTCGACGTACCACTCCATCGACAGGAGCTCGGAATCCGGGATCACCTCGCCGTCGGCGACGCGCTCCTCGCCCGACTGGTCGTTGATCGGACCGGTGAAGATCTCGTACTCGCCGGCCGTGGTCTGGTCGATGATCTCCTGGGCGGCCGCCTTCACGTCCTCGGGCATGGCATCGTTGAACGGGCCCATCTCGACCTCGCCCTCCGCCATGCCGAGCCAGACGTTGGAGGTCTCCCAGGTGCCGTCGATCACGGCCTGGACGCGCTGGACGTAGTAGGGGCCCCAGCGATCGACGATCGAGGTCATGTGGGCGTTCGGGGCGAACTCCTCCATGTCCCAGGCCTGGCCGAAGGCGATGCCGCCGCGCTCTTCCGCCGCCTGCAGCGGGCCCGGGCTATCGGTGTGCTGGGTGATGACGTCGGCGCCCTGGTCGAAGAGGGCGTTCGCCGCCTGCGCCTCGCGGGCCGGATCGTACCAGGAGTTCACCCAGACGACCTGCGTCTCGAACTCCGGGTTCACCTTGCGCGCCGCGAGCGTGAAGGCGTTGATGCCCATCACCACCTCCGGGATCGGGAAGGAGGCGACGTAGCCCGCCTTGCCGGTCTCCGACATCATGCCGGCGATCGTGCCGAGCACCGCGCGGCCCTGGTAGAAGCGTGCGTTGTAGGCCGCCATGTTCTCGGCCGTCTGGTAGCCCGTCGCGTGCTCGAACTTCACGTCCGGGAACTCGCGCGCGACACGCAGCGTCGGCTCCATGAAGCCGAAGGACGTGGCGAAGATGATGTCGTTGCCGTCCTGCGCGAGCTGGCGCAACACGCGCTCGGCGTCCGGCCCTTCCGCGACGCTTTCCACATAGGTCGTCTCGACCGCCTGGCCGAGCTGCTCCTCCAGATAGAGGCGGCCCTGGTCGTGCGCGTAGGACCAGCCGAAATCGCCGATCGGGCCGACATAGATGAAGGCGACGCGCACGGGCTCGGACGCGCCCTCGGCGGGTGCGGTGGCGTCTTGCGCAAGGGCCGGCTGGGCGATGGCGATGAGGGCGGCGGCGCCGGCCATGAGCATTCGGCGGGTCAGGTGGGGCATCGTCGGGCTCCTTCGAGGGGCGGGGTGAGAGGGATCTAAGCGGTGGCGCGGAACGGCCGGCCGAGGCAAGCGGGGGCGGCATTGCGGGCCGAGACCTTGCGCGCCGAGATCAGCGCCAGGACGAGGATGGTCGCCAGATAGGGAAGGGCGGTCAGGAACTCCGGCGCAAGCCCCGACCAGCCGGCGGCCTTGGCCTGCAGCTCCAGCGTGATGACGGCGCCGAAGAGATAGGCGCCGAGCAAGAGCTGGCCCGGCCGCCAGGCGGCGAAGACGACGAGGGCGATGGCGATCCAGCCGCGGCCCGAGGTCAGCCGTTCGGCCCACATCGGGGTGAGGACCAGCGAGAAGAAGGACCCCGCGACGCCCGCCATCGCCCCGCCGAAGAGGACGGCCATGTAGCGCACGAAGAGGACGGGGTAGCCGATCGAATGAGCCGAGACGTCGTTCTCGCCCACCGCGCGCAGGATCAGCCCGGCTCGGCTGTGCTTCAGGAACCACCAGACGGCGAGCGTCATCAGAAGCGAGAAGTAGACGAGCGGCGAGTAGCCGAAGAGGACGCGCCAGATCGGGTCGGTGGCGAGCTCCGCCGGAAAGACCGAGCCGAAGGTCGTGGTGGTGCGCCCGACGAATGAGGCGCCGAGAAGGGCCGAGACGCCTGTGCCGAAGATGGTCAGCGCCAGGCCCGTCGCGACCTGGTTGGCCGTCAGCGTCAGCGTCAGGACGGCGAAGACCATGGAGACGGCGGCGCCTGCCAGAAGCGCTGCGAGCGCGCCGAGCGCCGGCGAGCCCGTGGCGGTGGCGGCGATGAAGCCCGTCACCGCGCCGATCAGCATCATGCCCTCGACGCCGAGATTGAGGACGCCGGACTTCTCCACGACGAGTTCGCCGAGCGCGGCGATGAGGATCGGCGTCGCCGACAGGACGACGGCGACGATCAGCGCGACCGCGAATTCCGGGCTCACGAGGTCGCTCCCTTGCGGCTGTCGCGGAAGATCAGGCGGTAGCGGATGAGGATGTCGGAGGCGAGCAGGAAGAAGAGGAGCATCGCCTGGAAGACGCCGATGGCCGCCGCCGGCAGGCCGATGGTCGTCTGCGCGCTCTCGCCGCCGACATAGGTCAGCGCCAGCACGAGCGAGGCCGCGACGATGCCGATCGGGTGCAGCCGGCCGAGGAAGGCGACGATGATGGCGGTGAAGCCGTAGCCCGTCGGGAAGGTCGGCACCATCTGCCCGAAGGGCCCGGCCGCCTCCAGGATGCCGGCGAGCCCGGCGAAGGCGCCGCCGGCCAGAAGACAAGCGAAGACGATGCGGTTCTCCCGAAAGCCCCCGTAGCGCGCGGCCTGCGGGGAAAGCCCCATCAGCCGCACCTGGAAGCCGGCGATGGTGCGCACCATCACGAACCAGACGGTGATCGCCAAAGCCAGCGCCACCGGAATGCCGAGATGCAGCACCGTTCCCGTCAGGCGCGGCAGGCTCTGGTCGAGCGAGAACATCGCGGTCTGCGGGAAGCCGAAACCCATCGGGTTCCGCCACGGCCCGCGCACCATGTAGTAGAGAAGCTGGATCGCGACGTAGTTCAGCATCAGCGAGGAGAGGATCTCCGAGACGCCGAGCTTCACGCGCAGGAAGGCCGGGATCGCCGCATAGGCCATGCCGCCGAGGATTCCGCAGACGATCATGGCGGGGAGGATCCACGCCCCTTGCATCTGGAGCGTCGCGAGCGCGATGCCGGTGCCGGCGAGCGCGCCGACGACGTACTGCCCCTCCGCCCCGATGTTCCAGACGTTCGCCCTGAAGCCGATCGAGAGGCCGATGGCGATGATGGCGAGCGGGGCGGCCTTCACCAGGAGGTCGTACCAGCGCCAGAGGCTCGTCAGCGGCGTGAAGAAGATCGCGCGGGCCGCGCCGACGCCGTCGTAGCCGAGCGCGGTGAAGACCAGAGCGCCCACCACGAGCGTCGCGACGACGGCCAGCACGGGCGAAAGCAGAAGCATGGCGCGGCTCGGTTCCAGCCGCGGAACGAACCTAGGCTGCATGGCGGGCCTCCGCATCCGCCCCATGGACGCCGCCCATCAAGAGGCCGAGCTCCTCGATGGAGACCTCCGCCACCTCCATCGCCTTCGACAGGCGCCCGCCGTTGATGACGGCGATGCGGTCGGAGATCTGCAGGAGCTCATCGAGGTCCTGAGAAATCAGGAGGATCGCCGCGCCCTTTTCGGCGAGATCGGCCATCGCCTGCCGGATGGCGGTCGCGGCGCCCGCGTCGACGCCCCAGGTCGGCTGCGAGACGAGGAGGACGGCCGGGTCCTGCCCGATCTCGCGGCCCATGATGAACTTCTGCAGATTGCCGCCCGACAGCGACGAGGCCGCGGAGGCGGGGCCTCGCGCCTTGACCGAGAAGGCGGCGATCACCGAGGCGGCGAAGGCCCGTGCCGCACCGAGCTTCAAGAGCCCGCGCGCCGCCAGCCCTTTCCGGGCTCTGGCGGAGAGGACCGCGTTCTCCGTCAGCGACATGGCCGGCACGGCCGCATGGCCGTTGCGCTCTTCGGGAACGCTCGCGAGCCCCAGCCGCCGCCGGGCCGAGACGCCGAGCCGGGAGGCGTCCGTCCCCTCGATCGTGGTCGTCCCGGTGACGCCGTCCGTGCGCTCGCCGGACAGGACCTCGAAGAGCTCGGACTGCCCGTTGCCCGCGACGCCCGCGATGCCCAGAATCTCGCCCGCACGCACGGCGAAGGACACGTCCTTCAAGGTTGTGCCGAAGGGCGGCTCGCCGGGGGCCGACAGGTTCGTGACGCTGAAGCGCGGCGCGCCGAAGGCGCGCCAGCCGCGCCGCTGCACGTCCTTCAGATCGCCGCCGATCATCGTCTCGGCCATGGAGCGCGCGGTCTCCGCGGCGGGGTCGCAGGTCGCGACGACCTTGCCCCCGCGCAGGATCGTCGCGGTCGAGCAGAGCGCTTTGATCTCGTCGAGCTTGTGCGAGATGTAGAGGATCGAGCAGCCTTCGTCGGAGAGCTGGCGCAGGACGGCGAAGAGCTCGTCCACCTCCTGCGGCGTCAGCACCGAGGTCGGCTCGTCCATGATGAGGAGCTTCGGCTTCACCAGAAGCGCGCGCACGATCTCGATGCGCTGGCGCTCGCCGACCGACAGCGTGTGGACGAAGCGGTGCGGGTCGAGCTTCAGTCTGTAGCGGTCGAGGACATCGCGGATGCGGGCTTCCAGTTCGCGGCGCGGCGGCGGCTCGTCCATGCCGAGCGCGACGTTCTCCAGAACCGTCATCGCCTCGAAGAGGCAGAAATGCTGGAAGACCATCGCGAGACCCAGCCGGCGCGCCTCGCGCGGGGAGCCGATCGAGACGGGCCGTCCGTCGAAGCGGATCGCGCCCTCGTCGGCCGATTGCACGCCGTAGATGATCTTGACGAGGGTCGACTTGCCGGCGCCGTTCTCGCCGAGCAGCGCGTGGATCGCCCCCGGCGCGACCTTGAACGAGATGGAATCGTTCGCCACGACGCCCGGATAGCGCTTCGAGATCCCCTCAAGCTCGAGACGTGGCGTCATGAACCCCCGGTGCGTTGCGCGGACCACCCCTCATGTCCGTCATCGCCATATTGCACCGCCCTCGCGCAGGCGCAAAGTCTGTGCAGCGCTTTTCCAAAGGGTTCGGTCGGACGTCTGTCGATGGGGCGCCATTCTTCTCCCCAGCGGGGAGAAGGTGGCCCGAAGGGCCGGATGAGGGGTCCGCGAAGCGGAGGGATCGGCTGATCGCCATCGAGCGCCGCATGCCCCTCATCCCCCTGCCGGGACCTTCTCCCCGCAGGGGAGAAGAACGCTGTTGCGCCGTCCCGCCTCTCAAACCTCAACCCCGCACGGCCTTCACCGCCGCGAGGATCCGTTCCGGCGTCGCGGGCGCGTCGAGCGCCGGGAACGTGCGGTAGCTGCCCGCCGCCAGCACGGCGTCGGTCAGCGCGGAGAACACGGACAGCGCCAGCATGAAGGGCGGCTCGCCGACGGCCTTGGAGCGGTAGATCGTCGCGGACGGATTGCGCCCCTTGTCCCAGAGCCCGATCCGCAGATCGTCCGGCCGGTCGTTGGCGGTCGGGATCTTGTAGGTCGAGGGCGCGTGGGTCGAAAGGCGACCGGCCTTGTCCCAGCACAGCTCCTCGGTCGTCAGCCAGCCGAGCCCCTGGATGAATCCCCCCTCGATCTGTCCGAGGTCGATCGAAGGGTTTAGCGAGCGACCCACATCGTGCAGGATGTCTGCGCGAAGCACGCGGTTCTCGCCCGTCAGCGTATCGATGACGACTTCGGAACAGGCCGCGCCGTAGGCGAAATAGTAGAACGGCGTGCCGCGAGCCTTTTCGCGGTCGTAGGCGATGCCGGGCGTCGCGTAGAAGCCGGTGGAGGAGAGCGAGACACGCGCGAGATAGGCCTCGCCGACGAGGTCGGCGAAGGACAGCTCCCGGCGCCCGATGCGGACGCGGCCGGGCAGGAACTCGACCTCCTCGGCGGGCACGCCATAGCGCGAGACGGCGTAGTCGATCAGCCGCTCGCGGATCGCGCGCGCGGCGTTGCGCGCGGCCATCCCGTTCAGGTCCGACCCGGAGGAGGCGGCGGTCGCGGACGTGTTCGGCACCTTTCCCGTCGTCGTCGCGGTGATGCGGATGCGTCCGACGTCGATCTGGAACTCCTCGGCCACCACCTGCGCGACCTTGGTGAAGAGCCCCTGGCCCATCTCCGTGCCGCCGTGGTTCAGCGCCACCGAGCCGTCCTTGTAGACGTGGACCAGCGCGCCGGCCTGGTTCAGATGGGTCGTGGTGAAGGAGATGCCGAACTTCACCGGCGTCAGCGCCAGACCCTTCTTCAGGACCGGGCTCGTCTCGTTGAAGGCGCGCACGCTTTCGCGCCGCGCGCGGTAGTCGGACGAGGCTTCCAGCTCGTCCACGATCTCGTCGATGACACAATCCGTCACGGCCATGTGATAGGGCGTCTTCGCCTCGATCCCTGAGCCCATCGCCGGGTAGAAATTGCGCTTGCGCACGTCCAGGGGGTCAAGCCCGGTCCGGTGCGCGATCTCGTCCACGGCGCGTTCGATGGCGACCATGCCCTGCGGCCCCCCGAAGCCGCGGAAGGCGGTGTTGGAGGCCGTATGCGTCTTCAGCCGCCGCGAATGGATGCGGGCGGCGGGCAGCGCATAGGCATTGTCGGCGTGGAACATCGCCCGGTCGGCGATGGCGCCCGACAGATCCTTCGAATAGCCGCAGCGCACCAGATGGGAAAAGTCGGCGGCGATGATCCGGCCGGTCTCGTCGTAGCCGACCTCGTAGGTCGTGCGCATCTCGTGGCGCTTGCCGGTCATCTCCATGTCGTCGTCGCGGTCGAGCCGGCATTTGGCCGGGCGGCCGGTCTGGACCGCGACGAGTGCCGCGACCGCCGCGAAGAGCGCCGGCTGGCTTTCCTTGCCGCCGAAGCCGCCGCCCATGCGCCGGACCTCGACCGTCACTGCGTGGTCGGGGCGCCCGAGCGCCTTGGCGACGTTGTGCTGGACCTCGGACGGGTGCTGCGTGGAGGAGCGCACCAGGACGTCGCCGTCCTCCAGCGGCATCGCGCTCGCGACCTGGCCCTCGAGGTAGAAGTGGTCCTGCCCGCCAGTCTCGACGGTGCCGGACAGGCGGTGCGGTGCGCCTGCCAGCGCCGCGGCGGCATCCCCGAGCCGCATCTCGTGCGGCAGCAGGAGGTCGCCGTCCCGGTCCGCCAGCGCCACCGCCTCGTCGATGGTGATCGCGGGCGTCCCGGCCTCGATATCGATCGCTGCGAGCTTCGCCGCGGCGCGAGCCTGCGCCAGCGTCTCGGCGGCGACGGCGAAAAGCGGCTGGCCGCGGAACTGGACGGAGCCTTCCGCGAAGATCGGATCGTCGCCGAAGACCGGCGAATAGTCGTTCTTGCCCGGAATGTCGGCGGCGGTCAGCACGGCGGCGACTCCGGGCGCCGCGCGCACCGCGTCGAGGCCGAGCGAGACGAGCCGGCCGTGCGCGACCGGCGACATGGCGATGTAGACCTGGAGCGTGCCCGGCAGCTCCGGCTCGTCGTCCGTGTAGCGGGCCTCGCCGGAGACGTGCTTGCCGCCGCTGTCGTGCTTCAGGCCCGTGCCGACGCCGCCGCGGATGGCGCGCGGATGGCGCGGCGCCGCCTCGTGGAAGCTCGCCGGATCGACCGTGCCGGCCTCGCCTCGGTCCTGGATGCGGGTCTCGTCCATTACGCCACCTCCGCGATGCGCGTCGGCACGCCCTCGAGCGACAGGCGGAAGCGCTCCAGGCAGTTGCGCGCGGCCGCCAACCGGTAGTCGCGGCTCGCCCGCATGTCGGTCAGCGGCTCGAAGTCTTTAGCCAGCGCCGCGCCGGCCGATTCGACCGCCGCCGCGTCGAAGCGCCGCCCGGCGAGAGCGGCCTCGGCTGCCCTCGCTCGCTTGGGCGTGGACGCCATGCCGCCGAAGGCGAGGCGCGCCTCGCGCACGATCGCGCCATCGAAGGACAGCCTGAAGGCGGCCATGACGGCGGAGATGTCGGAATCCATCCGCTTGGAGATCTTGGAGGCGTGGTAACGGTCGTTTTCGCCGAGGAGCGGCACTTCGACCGCCACGACGAACTCTCCGGGGCGCCGGTCCTGCTTCCCGTATTCGAGGAAGAAGTCCTCCAGCGGCATCTGGCGCGCCTCGTCCCCGCGGCGAAGATGCAGCGTGGCGCCCAGCGCGATCAACGCCGGCGGCAGGTCGCCGATGGGTGAGCCGTTGGCGATGTTGCCGCCGACCGTGCCGGCGTTGCGCACCTGATGCCCGGCGAAGCGTCGCATCAGCTCGCCGAGGTCGGGGTGGATCTCGGCGAGACGCCGGGCCGCGGCCGAATGGGTAACCGCGGCGCCGAAATAAAGCGCGGCCGGCCCCTCTTCGATATGGGCGAGGTCGGCGACGCGGCTGACGTCGATGAGGAGCGGCAGGTCGCGGTGCTGCTTGGTGACCCAGAGGCCGACATCGGTTGCGCCTGCCACGAGTCGCGCCTGGGGAAGCTCGGCATAGAGGTCGGCCAGGTCGTCGACATGGGTCGGCGAGAACCAGCGGCCGCCGCCGCCCGCATAGTCGAAGACGTCCTGGCCGCGCAGGCGCGACAGGCGCGCGGCGAGCGCGGCATCGTGCGCCGCGCGGTCCGGCCGCGGCTCGTGGGAGGCCGCCAGCCCGGCGTCGACGATCGGCCCGTAGCCGGTGCAGCGGCAGAGATTGCCGGCGATCGTATCCTTCACCGCCTGCCGGTTCTCCAGACCCTCGCCGAGCCATGCCGCGTAGAGCTGCATGACGAAGCCCGGCGTGCAGAAGCCGCACTGGCTGGCGTGAAGATCCACCATGGCGCGCTGCACCGGATGGTCGCCGCTCAGGCCCTCCACCGTCTCGATCGCGCGGCCGTGGAGCGCCGGCAGGAACAGGATGCAGGCATTGACCGCGCGGCGGCGGATCGCGCCTGCGCCGTCCGGCTCGGACAAAACGACGGTGCAGGCGCCGCAGTCGCCTTCCGCGCAGCCCTCCTTCGTGCCGGTCAGGCGCTCGTGCCCGCGCAGATGGTTGAGGACGGTCGTCGTCGGGTGCGGCCCCTCGATGGAGCGCTCCTGCCCGTTGAGAATGAAGCGGATCGCGGCCATCAGCTGCCCCGGTAGGTCGAATAGCCGAAGGGCGAGAGGAGCAGCGGCACATGATAGTGCCGCGCCTCCGCCATGCCGAAGCGGATCACCACCGCGTCGAGGAATTTCGGCTCGGGCAGATCGACGCCGGTCCGGTCGAGATAGGCACCGGCGGAAAAGACGAGCTCGTAGATCCCGGTCCGGAAGGCATCGCCTTCCAGAAGCGGCGCGTCGCAGCGCCCGTCGGAATTGGTGGTCGCCGACGCGATGCGGATGCGCTCGGCTCCGTCGAGCCGGAACAGCTCCAGGCCGAGCCCCCCGGCGGGTCGCCCGCTGGCAGTGTCGAGCACATGGGTGGTGAGCCTGCCGCCCGCCGTCGTCTCAGCCATCAGAGCGATGATTCCATTGCCGTTTCTCGTGTCGAAGGCGAGTTTGCACCCGGCTCGCGCCGCCGTCCAGCCGGCAGACGCGCCGCGATCAGTCGCCAGCGGTCTCGGCGCGGTAGAGCACCGGCCAGTCGTCCGGCATCACGCCGCGGCATTCGCCCATCGCCGCCTCCTCGACGAGGACGAGATCCTGCCCGTCGAACACCCAGGATGTGATCGAGCCGCAGTCCCCGAGACCTCGCCCGCGAGCGAAGGCCTGGATGGTGCGGCCGTCCTCGGCGAGCCCGGCATTGACGAGCGTCGAGCCGGTCTCGAGCTCGTCCGGACCGATCGCCGTGCCCTGCGGGCCGAGATCGGCGAGGCGGGCGATGCCGTCCTTCACGATCGAGAAATCCTCGAAGAGGTTGTAGGCGCCGGCGGAGGTGCACACGCCCCAGATCAACGTGCCGTCCGGCGCCCGGTAGACGCTGTCCTCGCCGCCCTCGGGACAGAACTCGTCGCGTTCGGGCAGACCCTCGGGTCGCTCGGCGGGCACGTCGACGGCCGTCAGTTCCACCGCCGTCACGGTCGAGAGCGGGGAGGGGCCCGGGATCGTGTCGGCCGGCCGCTCGCCGCGCGCGACGATGGCGCCCGAGGACCCGGCCCGCTCCTGCGCGGCGTCCATGTAGCGCAGCGCCGCGCTCATGCCGTCCAGGGAGACTGGCACCGTCTCCTCGCCGATCGAGACGTCGAGCGTCGCACCCGGCAGAAGTGCATGGAGAAACGCCGCATGGTCGACCGGCCCGAGTTCCGCCGAAGCGAAGCTGCCGTCCTCCTCCGGCTCCAGAGTCTGGACCGGCAGGGTGCCGCCTTCGAGCGACAGGCGGATCGGCCCGCCGGCCTGGAGTTCGTCGAGGATGGTGACCGAGACGAGCGGGCCCGATTCCGCACCGGCCTCCCGCGTCACCTTCAGATAGGCGAAGACCGGCGCCATGTCGGGCGAGAGGCCGATCGCGGTGCAGGCCATGGCGTTGTCGCAGCCGACCACCCAGTCGCCGAAGGCCTCCAGCGTCCCTGTTCCGGCCGCGGCGGCGGGCCAGGCGGCGGCACTGGCCAGAAGTGTGAGGGCGAAGGCTGCGCGCATCAGAAGGCTCCCGTGCGTCGGTCCGAGCGCCCTTCGTGCCAGCGCGGGAGTTGGCGCGCAACGGGCTGGAAACCGGCGGCGGATCGACTAGAAACGACAATGCGACAGGGGCGTCCGCATGTGCGGGCTGAGAAGCACCCTTGGAACCTGAACCGGATCATGCCGGCGGAGGGAGTTGCGAGCCCGGTCTATCGATCCGGGCGCCGCGTCCTTCGTCCGATCGAAGGAGCTGACGATGACCCATCCCGCGACCGCGTCCGACGATTTCGGCTCGCCGCTGTTCTCCGCCCTCCGCCGCGCCGCCGGCGAGGACTGGAGGGCCTATGTCGGCCACGAGTTCACCCGCCGTCTCGGCGACGGCTCGCTGCCGCGGCAGGCCTACCTGCATTACCTGAGGCAGGACTACATCTTCCTCGTCCATTTCGCGCGCGCCTGGTCGCTGCTCGCCTTCAAATGCGCGGACGTGGCGGAGATGCGCATGTGCGCGGCGACGGTGCACGACCTCATCGGAAACGAGATGACGCTGCATCTGGAAACCTGCGCGCGCGAAGGGCTCGACGAGGCGACGATCCTTTCGACCCGCGAGCGGCCGGAGAACGTCGCCTATACGCGCTACGTCATCGACCGGGGGCTTGCCGGCGACGCGTTGGATCTCCTCGTCGCGCTGGCGCCCTGCCTCTTCGGCTACGGCGAGATCGGACCGCGGCTGAAGGCCGCGCACGGGACGGACGGGACCTACGGCGAATGGATCTCGGTCTATTCGGGCGAGGACTATCAGGGCGCGGTGCGCCGCTCGGCCAGCCTTTTCGAAAAGGTCGCGCTGCGCACGATCGGCCCCGATGTCGAGGCCACTCCCCGCTGGCCGTCCCTCGCGGAGGGCTTCGCGCAGGCCTGCCGCCTGGAGCAGGACTTCTGGTCGATGGGCCTGAGGCCCTGACGCCCGCCTCGTAGTCATCCTCGGCCTTGTGCCGAGGATCTACGGACGGTCCGCAAACAGAAGCGGCGGACGACAGTAGGCCCTCGGCACAAGGCCGAGGGTCACGCCGCGTGAGTTCTACACCGCCAGCCGTGCGGGGCGCCGCAGGTCCAAGGTCGTCGGGAAGGACGGGTCGGGACGCTCCGGCACCGGCTCGAAGGTGCCGCCCGTGTGTCCGATCGGCTCGAAGCGGGCGAGGCGGCGCGCCTCCGCCTCGTTGGCGTTGACGGGGAAGGTGTCGTAGTTGCGCCCGCCCGGATGGGCGACGTGATAGGTGCATCCCCCCAGCGAGCGCCCGGACCAGCGGTCGAAGAGGTCGAAGGTCAGCGGCGCGTGGACGGGAATCGTCGGGTGCAGGCCCGAGGCCGGTTGCCACGCCTTGAAGCGCACCCCGCCGACCGCCTCGCCCGGCGTCGCGGTCGAAGCCAGCGGAACGCGGCGGCCGTTGCAGAGCACCAGATGGCGCGAGGCGTCGAAGCCGGAGAGCTTCACCTGCAGCCGCTCGACGGAGGAATCGACGAAGCGCACCGTTCCCCCGATCGCCCCCGTCTCGCCCATCACGTGCCAGGGCTCCAGCGCCTGCCGGAGCTCCAGCGACACGCCTTCGCGTTCGATCCGGCCGCAGAAGGGGAAGCGGAACTCCCACTGAGCCTCGAACCATTCCGGGCGCAGCGGATAGCCCGAGCGCTCCAGATCGCCGAGGACGTCGAGGAAGTCCGCCCAGACGAATTCCGGCAGCATGAAGCGATCCGCCAGCTGCGTGCCCCAGCGCGCGAAGAGCCCGTCCTGCGGCTCCTTCCAGAACTTGGCGACCAGCGCCCGGATCAGGAGCTGCTGGGCGAGACTCATCTTGGCGTCCGGCGGCATCTCGAAGCCGCGGAACTCGACGAGCCCGAGCCGCCCGGTGGGCCCGTCCGGCGAATAGAGCTTGTCGATGCAGATCTCGGAGCGGTGCGTGTTTCCGGTCACGTCCACGAGGAGGTTGCGGAACAGGCGGTCGACCAGCCAGGGGGCCGGCGCCTCGCCCGCGCCGGGCTTGGGCACCTGCGCCATTGCGATCTCCAGCTCGTAGAGCTGGTCGTGGCGCGCTTCGTCGACGCGCGGCGCCTGGCTCGTCGGCCCGATGAAGAGCCCTGAGAAGAGGTAGGAGAGCGAGGGATGGCGCTGCCAGTGGAGGACGAAGGACTTCAAGAGGTCCGGCCGCCGCAGGAAGGGCGAGTCGGCCGGCGTGCGACCGCCGACGACCACGTGGTTGCCGCCGCCCGTGCCCGCATGGCGCCCGTCGATCAGGAACTTGTCGGTGCCCAGCCGCGTCTGGCGGGCTTCCTCGTAAGTACCGGTCGTGATCGCCACCGCCTCGTCCCAGGAGGCGGCCGGATGGACGTTCACCTCGATGACGCCGGGGTCCGGCGCGACGCGGATGACGTCGACGCGCGGATCAAAGGGCGGGGCGTAGCCCTCGATCCGGACCTTCAACCCCTTCGCCTCGGCGACGTCCTCGATGGCGGCGAGGAGCTCCAGATAGGCCTCGAAGGTCTCGACCGGCGGCATGAAGGCGCAGAGCATGCCGTCGCGCGGTTCGATGGCGAGGGCGGTGCGCACATGGCCGACGATCTCGGTCGCCACCGCCTCCGGCGCCTGCCAGGACTGCGGCGTCGCCTTGTCGATCGACATCTGCTCGTGGCCGAGATCGACCTGCGACTGCGTTATGCCGCCGAGGCTCTGCTCCTGACGACCGGCTCCTTGCGTCTGCCCTTCGAAGGCTGTCCGGGCGGGCAGGGGGCCGAAGTCCTGCATCGGATCGGCCGGATGGACGAACGGATACTCGGCCTCGGTGAGGTGCGGAAGCGAGGTGAGCGGCAGGCGGTAGCCCGCGGCCGAATCACCCGGCACGAGGAACAGATGTCCGCGCCGCGTCCTCCAGCGCTCCGAGCGGAAGCGCACCGCCCCCGCCTGCCATTCCTGGACGGGCAGCACCATGGAGGTCGGCTGCCCGAGACCCCGGTCGAAGGCCTTGGCGATGCGCGCGCGTTCCTCCGCATCGGCGAGGCGGGAATCGAGCGGACCGACATTCTCGGGCAGCTGTGCCTCGCGGGCGAGCCAGTAGGCGGGGTCCTCGTAGGCGGGCTGCGCATTGTCCGGATCGACGCCGAGACGTTCGGCCACGGAGCGGATCAGCTCCTCGGCCGCCTCCATCGACGGCGCGGAGCCCTTCGCTTCCCGGGCGAAGAGATCCGGATTGCGCCAGATCGGCTGCCCGTCGCGCCGCCAGTAGATCGAATAGGTCCAGCGCGGCAGGGTCTCGCCGGGATACCATTTGCCCTGTCCGTGATGCAGGAAGCCGCCGGGCGCGAAACGCGCCTTCAGGCGCCGCGTCAGCTCGTCGGCGATACCCGCCTTCTGAGGCCCCGTCGCGTCGGTGTTCCACTCCTCGGCCTGGAAGTCGTCGATGGAGACGAAGGTCGGCTCGCCGCCCATGGTCAGGCGCACGTCGTTCGCCGCGAGCTCGGCGTCGACGGCGTGCCCGAGGGCGTCCAGCGCCTCCCAGCTCTCCTGCGAGAACGGCTTGGAGACGCGCGGGCGCTCGGCGATGCGCGACACGCTCATGTCGAAGGAGAAGTCGACCTCGGCGAAGCTTGCGACGCCTGCGATCGGCGCGGCCGAGCGGTAGTGCGGGGTCGCCGCCAGCGGCACGTGGCTCTCGCCCGTCATCAGGCCGGAGGTCGGGTCGAGGCCGATCCAGCCCGCGCCCGGCAGATAGACCTCGCCCCAGGCATGAAGGTCGGTGAAGTCGTGATCGGTACCGGCCGGCCCGTCGAGGGAGACGCGGTCGGGCTTCAGCTGGATCAGATAGCCGGAGACGAACCGTGCGGCGAAGCCGAGATGGCGCAGGATCTGGACGAGCAGCCAGGAGGAGTCGCGGCAGGAGCCCGAGGCCTTCTCCAGCGTCTCTTCCGGCGTCTGGACCCCGACCTCCATCCGGATCGTGTAGGCGATCTCCTGGCTGAGCTGGCGGTTCAGGTCGACGAGGAAGTCGACCGTGCGGTCCTGCGAGCGGTCGAGCCGCTCCAGGAAGGTCTGCAGCCGCGGTCCTGCGGCCTCCGTCGAAAGATAGGCCGCAAGGTCCGTCCTCAGGAGCGGCTCGTACTCGAAGGGCCAGCGCTCGGCCTCCTCCTCCACGAAGAAGTCGAACGGATTGTAGACCGTCATGTCGGCGAGGAGATCGACCTCGATGCGGAACTCCTCCGTCGGCTCGGGGAAGACGAGGCGCGCCAGCCAGTTGCCGAAGGGGTCCTGCTGCCAGTTGATGAAGTGGTTCGCGGGCAGGACCTTCAGGGCGTAGGAGGGAACCCGCGTTCGCGAGTGCGGTGCAGGGCGCAGCCGCACGACCTGCGGCCCCAGAACGACCGGACGATCGTAGCGGTAGTGCGTGACGTGGCGGAGGCTCGCGAGGATGGACATGGGAAACGGCGGACCTTGTCTGGCGGCGCGACGGGGCGCATCCGAGACTAGCTAGGGCGTCTTCGGCCGGAAAGGTCCCGCAGTGCAGCGAAGCCGATCTTAATAATTTCGCATCCGCGCTCGAAGGCCCGGAACCGTGCGCCTCCCCGCCCGCTTCTACGGCGACACCGGCCGACCCTCGGCCGCTCCGCTGGAACCCCTTCCATGAAGCTGTTTTCCTGCCCCTCCTGCGACCAGGTCGTCTACTTCACCAACACGCTCTGCGAGCGATGCGGCCACGCGCTCGGCTACGAGCCGCTGTCGAACCGCATGCTGTCTCTGGAGCCCGATTCCGAGACCGGCTTCTGGATCGCGGTCGGCAAGGGCGCGAACGGAGAACGCTGGAAGTACTGCGAGAACTACCAGTATGGGGTCTGCAACTGGCTGCTCGCCGCCGACAGCCCGGAGACGCTGTCGCTCGCCTCGCGCTTCAACAAGACCGTTCCTGACCTCAGCGATCCCGAGAACGTCGCGCTCTGGCAGAAGATCGAGTTCGCCAAGCAGCGCCTTCTCTACACCATCCTTCGCCTCAAGCTGCCGCTGATGACGCGCGCCGAGCACGAGGAGGGTCTCTCCTTCGACTTCCTGGAGGATCTCGGCGACGGCCAGAAGGTGATGACCGGCCACGACCGGGGCCACATCACCATCGCGCTCGCCGAGGCCGACGACGCCGAGCGCGAGAAGCGCCGGACCTCGATGGGCGAGCCCTACCGCACGCTGCTCGGCCATTTCCGGCACGAGATCGGCCACTGGTACTGGGACCTTCTCGTGCGCGACGGTGGCGCGCTCGATCAATGCCGGGCCGTCTTCGGCAACGACGAGGAGGACTACGGGCAGGCGCTGCAGAACCACTACGCCAACGGCCCCAAGCCCGACTGGCAGAACGAATACGTCTCGTCCTATGCCGGCGCCCACGCCTGGGAGGACTTCGCGGAGACCTGGGCCCACTATCTCCACATCGTCGACAGCCTGGAGACGGGCGGCTCCTGGGGCATCACGCTGCAGCCCCGCCTCGACCGCGAGGGCATCCTGACGACGGACCTCGACTTCAAGGTCTACGACGATGCGACGACGATCGAGGAGATCGTCGAGGCCTGGACGGCGCTGTCCTCGGCGCTGAACTCGCTGAACCGCTCGATGGGCCTGCCGGACCTCTACCCCTTCGTCCTCTCGCCGGCGGTGGTCGGCAAGCTCGGTTTCATCCACGACCTCGTCCACGGCCGCGTCGGCAATGCGGCCAAGCAGGGGGTCTCTCCGGAACTCGCCAAGGACCAGCAGGCGACCGCCGCCTGACCGTTCGTCCGCCATCGAAATCGGACGCGCCGGACGGCCGGCGCGTCCCTTCCCGTCGTTCCGGCGACCTTTATCTAGATCTGCCGATGGCGCCGCGCGGCGCCGCCATCCTTCTCACCTGTCGAAAGGGACGTCGACATGGCCAATCGCTTTGCGTTCGAGACCTCCTGGGGCGCGAACAGGACCGGGGACGGGCGTTTCCGCTTCCGGCTCTGGGCGCCGCACGCCGCAACCGTCCGTCTCGCTCTCGACGGCGAGGAAAAGGGGCCGGCGCTGGAGAAGGCCGAGGACGGCTGGTGGTCGGTCGTCACGGACACGGTGCCTGTCGGCGGCGGATACGGCTTCGTCGTCGACGACGGTGCGCCGGTGCCCGACCCGGCGGCGCGGGCCCAGATCGGCGACGTCCACGGCCTGTCGAAGCTCGTCGACCCGACGGCCTTCGAATGGAAGCACGGCGACTGGACGGGCCGCCCCTGGCACGAGACGGTCTTCTACGAACTCCACACTGGCACCTTCACGGACGAAGGCACGTTCGAGGGCGTCATCGCCAAGCTCGACCATCTGAAGGAGACGGGGCTGACCGCGATCGAGCTCCTGCCGATCGCCCAGTTCGGCGGTCGCCGGAACTGGGGCTACGACGGCGTGCTCCTCTACTGCCCGCACGAGGCCTATGGGGGACCGGACGGGCTCAAGCGGCTCGTCGACGCCGCGCACGAGCGCGGACTGATGGTCTTCCTCGACGTCGTCTACAACCATTTCGGGCCGGACGGTAACTACATCCCCGCCTACCTGCCGGACTTCTTCCACGCCGAGATCAACACGCCCTGGGGGCCGGCGATCGCCTATGACGAGGCGCCCGTCCGCGACTTCATGATCGAGAACGCGCTGTACTGGATCGAGGAGTACCGCATCGACGGCCTGCGCCTCGATGCCATCGATTCCATCAAGGACACGACCGACGTGCCGCTGGTGGAGGAACTGGCACGGCGCGTGCGCGAACGCTTCCCGGACCGGCACGTCCACATCACCACCGAGGACGAACGCAACATCACGAGGCTGATCGAGCGGGACGAGGACGGCGCGCCGATACTCGTCTCGGGCGAGTGGAACGACGACTTCCACCACACCGCCCATGCCATCGCGACAGCCGAGCAGGAGAGCTACTACGCCGATTATGCCGCCGACAACGCAGAGCAGATGGCGAAGGCGCTCGCCACCGGCTTCGTCTATCAGGGCGAGCATTCGGAGCATCGCGGCAAGACGGTCGGCGAGGATTCCTCGCATCTGCCGCCGACGGCCTTCGTCAACTTCATCCAGAACCACGACCAGATCGGCAACCGCGCCTTCGGCGACCGCCTGCGCTCGCTGGCCTCGGCGCGCGTCCACGACTGTCTGCACGCCATCCTCCTGCTCTCGCCGCAGATCCCGCTGATCTTCCAGGGCGACGAGTTCGGCGACTGCAACTCCTTCTGCTTCTTCACCGATTTCGACGGCGAGCTCGGCGCGGCGGTCTCCAAGGGCCGCAAGGCGGAGTTCAGCAAGTTCGCCGCCTTCGAGGACCCGCGGGCTCAGGAGGTCTTCCCCGACCCGAACGACCCTTCGACCTTCGAGAGCTCCAAGATCGATTGGCAGCTCATGCCTCGGCCGGTGAACCGGCGGCGCCTGCAGGTCACGCAGGAACTGCTCGAGGCGCGGCGCGAGAAGCTGATGCCGCTTCTGGCGAACGCGCCGGGCGATTGCGGCTTCGCGCTGGTCGACGGCCTCGCCTTCGCCGTGTCCTGGGAGTTGGCCGAGGGGCGGGTCTATTCGCTCTTCGCCAATCTGTCCGACGATCCGTGGGAGATCGAGGACGGCATTCTCAACGGCGGCGTCGAAACGTCCGAACTCGTGTTCCAGAGCCACCGCGGCACGCGCGACGAGCTGTCGAAGGGCGTGCTGCCCGGCATGTCGATCGCCTTCCTCCTGTCCGAGGAGCATCTCGTCGAAGTGTTCCTGGACGAGGACGAGGAGATGGAGGATGCCTGACCGTCTCGACCGGCTCGCCGAAAGCCACGGCATCCAGACCCGATACGTTTCGGAACTCGGCGAGGAGACGGCGATCTCCACGGATGCGAAGGAGACGCTCCTCTCCATCCTCGGGGTCGATCCGGGGAGCGGCGAACTCGGCGACTTCGAGCTGTCGCGGCACCATGCGCGCCAGTCCTGCGTCGCGCCGGAGGGCGCGCGCCGCTGGGGTGTCGCCTGCCAGCTTTACGCGCTGCGCTCGGCCCGCTCGCTCGGTCTCGGCGATTTCGAGGATCTGGCGCTCCTGTGCGAGATCGCGGCGCAGGCCGGGGCGCAGTTCGTCGGCGTCAATCCGCTGCACGCCCTGTTCCTCGCCGATCCCGGCAGGTTCAGTCCCTATTCGCCGTCGACGCGGCGCTTCCTGAACCCCTTCTACATCGCGGTCGATGCGCTCGACGGCGGGCCGGAGGCGATCGACGCGCTGCGACGGAGCGAGCCGGGCCTGTTCGAGACGCTGGACGGCGATCTCGTCGACTATCCGGCGGCCGGCGCGCTGAAGAAGCGACTGCTCGTCGAACTCTTCGAGGCCACCCGGCGGGGCGACCCGGCCTTCAGGGCCTATGTGAAGGAGGGCGGGGCGGCGCTCGCCGACTTCGCCCTGTTCGAGGCGATCTCGGAGCACATGGTCGCGACCGGGCACGGAGCCGGCTGGCACGGCTGGCCGGAGAGCTGGCACGACCGGGCCTCGCCGGCGGTTCTGGCGTTCGAGCGGGAGAGCACCGATCAGGTGCGCTTCCACCAGTGGCTCCAGTTCGTGGCCGACCGGCAGCTGGCCGACGCGCAGGGCCGGGCTAAGGCGGCCGGCATGTCGATCGGCCTCTATCTCGATTTCGCGGTGGGCGTCGCGCCCGACGGGGCCGAGACCTGGATCGACCCGGCCCTGACCGTCCCGGACGCGCGCGTCGGATCGCCGCCGGACATGTTCAATTCCGACGGACAGGACTGGGGTCTGGCACCCCTGTCCCCGGCCGTTCTGGAGGAGCGCGGCTACGAACCGCTCGCACAGGCCTACGAGGCGATGATGCGCCATGCCGGCGCCGTGCGCATCGACCACGCCATGGGGCTCGCCCGGCTGTGGTGGATCGCCGACGGCGACAAGGGACGCGTCGGCGGCTATGTGCGGACGCCGCTCGGCTCGATGATCGACACCGTCGCGAAGGTCAGCCGGGCCAACGGCACCATCGTCATCGGCGAGGATCTCGGCACCGTGCCGGAAGGCTTCCGGCCGGCGATGGAGCGGGCGAACATCCTGTCCTACCGCGTACTCTATTTCGAGCGGCGCGACGACGACGGCTTCGTTCCGCCCGAGCGCTATCCCGAGCTTTCGCTCGCCTGCATCTCCACGCACGATCTGGCGACGCTGGCCGGCTGGTGGACGGGCGCCGACATCGACCTGCGTGCCTCGACCGGGCGCCAGGACGAGGCGGCGGGCGCACGCGACCGCCGGGCCCGCGACGGAGACCGCACGGCGCTCGTGAAGGCGCTGAAGCAGGCGGGCCTGTCGCCGGAGGAGGCCGGCGAAGAGTACGGCGAGGACGTCGCCATCGCCGTCCACCGATTCGCCGCGCGCACGAAATCCGCCCTCTTCGCGGTCCAACTCGACGACCTGATCGGCTCGGAGCGGCAGGCGAACCTGCCCGGCACCACCGACGAATACCCGAACTGGCGCGTGCGCTCGCCCGTCGCTCTTGAAGACCTCGCCGCCCACCCGCTCTTCCAGCGTATCGCCCGCGCCGTGCGCGAAGAGCGACCGGAGCCCGCCCGATGACCGTGAAGCCCGTCGCGACCTATCGCCTGCAGTTCCGGGAGGGGACGGACTTCGCCTCGGCGCGGGCGATCGTGCCCTATCTGAAGACGCTCGGCGTCAGCCATCTCTACACCTCGCCGATCGGGCCGGCGAGCGAGGGCTCGACGCATGGCTACGACGTCTCCGACTACAACTCCTTCGAGGAGGATCTGGGCGGCGAGGCGGGTTTCCGGGCGCTGAGCGACGCGCTGCGCGCTGAAGGTCTCGGCCTCGTCATCGACTTCGTGCCGAACCACATGGGTGTCTCGCCGAAGAACGCTTGGTGGGAGGACGTGCTGCGCTGGGGCCGCGAATCCCGCTACGCGCAGACCTTCGACATCTCCTGGGAGGCGGAGAAGATCCTGATCCCGATCCTCGGCAAGCCTTATGGCGAGGCGCTGCGCGACGGCGATCTGTCCGTGATCTTCGACGAGGACCGAGGCGAGCTGCGCTTCGACGCCTCCGGCTACACGCTGCCGCTCGATCCGCGCTCCTGGGCCCGCGTCTTCGCCTTCCTGGAGGACGAGAACCGCGACCGCCTGGTGCGCCGCTTCTCCTCGGCCGACCCGGCCGACCGCGACGATCTCGCCGAGCGCTTCTCCGAGCGCCTCGCCGACGACGGCTTCCGCGCCTCGCTGACCCGCGCCCTCACCGCGATCAACGCCGACCGCGACGCGCTGCATGCGCTGCACGAGAATCAACACTGGCGCCTCGCCTGGTGGCGGCTGGCGCGCGAAAAGCTGTCCTATCGCCGCTTCTTCGAGATCGCCGAGCTGATCGGCGTGCGCCAGGAGATGCGGCGCGTGTTTCGCGACTCGCACCGGTTGATGGTGAGGCTCGCCGAGGAGGGCCGGCTCGACGGCATCCGCATCGATCACGTGGACGGCGTCGCCGACCCGAAGAACTACCTGCTCGACCTGCGCGCGGCCTTCGCGAATGCCGACGTGCAGCCGATGATCCACGTGGAGAAGATCCTGACCGGGCCGGAGCGCTTGCGGGCCTCCTGGAAGATCGAGGGCACCACCGGCTACGAGTTCATCACCGCCCTCTCCGCCCTCTATGTCGACGCCTCGAAGGAGGAGGCGATGACGAAGGCCTACGAGGATTTCCTCCGGCAGGGCGACGATCTGCGCGCCACGATCGCCGAGCAGAAGCGGCACATCCTCGAGCACAATCTGGCGGGCGAGCTTTCGGTGCTGACCGATCTGGCGCTCGCCGTCGCCGGCCTCGGCCTCGACACGCGCGATCTCGGACGCGACGCCATCCGCCGTTCGATCGTGGAGGTCGCGACCGCGCTTCCCGTCTACCGCACCTACGTCTCGGTCGACGGCGTGCCCTCCGAGGACGTCGAGATCGTCGACGATGCGGTGGAGGCCGCCCAGGCCGGACGCGAGGTCGAGGCGGACGAGCCGGTCGCCTTCGTCGGCCGTCTTCTGAAGCTCGATTTCGAGGACGGGCGCGAGGTCGCCGGCGCGCTCGACTTCGCCCGCCGCTTCCAGCAGACAACGGGCGCCGTGATGGCCAAGGCCGTCGAGGACACCGCCTTCTACCGCTACAACCGCCTGATCGCGCTGAACGAGGTCGGCGGCGAGCCGGACCATTACGGCGCCGACGTCGATGCCTTCCACGACGAGATGCAGATCCGCACGCAGGATCAGCCGCTCGGTCTGATGGCGACCTCGACGCACGACACCAAGCGCGGCGAGGACGCCCGCGCCCGCCTCTACGCCCTGTCGGAGGATCCGCAGGGCTGGGCGGCGATCGTCGCGGACGCCGCCCGGACGCTGGCGTCCTACCGGGTGGATCTCGGCGACGGGCTGGTCTCGCCGGACCCGGCCACCGAATGGGGCTTCTACCAGTCGCTTCTCGGCGTCCTGCCAACCGATTTTGACCCCGAGGACGAGGCGGCGCGAGCGGAGATCCGCGACCGCCTGACGGCCTTCATGGAGAAGGCGGTGCGCGAGGCCAAGCGCTACACCACCTGGACGGCGCCGAACGAGCCCTACGAGGCCGGCATCAAGGGTTTCGTCGAGGCCGCGCTGTCGACCGGGAAGAGCGGCGACTGGCTGGCGCGCTTCTGGAAGGACTGCCAGCCCTTCGTCGTCTCAGGCGCGATGAACTCGCTCTCCCAGACGCTTCTGAAGCTGACCGCACCGGGCATCCCCGACATCTACCAGGGGACCGAGTTCTACGATCTCTCGCTCGTCGACCCCGACAACCGCCGCAAGTTCGACTTCGCTTCGCGCGAGGCGGCGATGGCGGACGGCGAGACGCCGGCCGAGGCCCTGTCGTCCTGGCGCGACGCCCGGGTGAAGGCCAAGCTCACGGCCGCCGCGCTGAAGCTCAGGATCGCCGCACCGGAGCTTTTCACCACCGGCGCCTACGAGCGGCTGGAGGTGACGGGCGCGCGCGCCGCGCACGTCGTCGCGTTCCTGCGCCGGGACGAGGCAGGTCGCGCCGCGCTCGTCGTCGTCCCGCGCCTCGTCCACTCGCTGCTCGATGCCGGCGAGGAGCCTTCGGCCCTCGCGGCGCACTGGAAGGACACGGCGATCGTCCTGCCGGAGGCTCTGGTCGGGCGTCGGCTCGAAGACGCGCTCGGGACGGGGACCTGGTTCGAGGCGGGCACCCGCGTGGCCGTCGCCGACCTTCTGGAGCGCCTGCCGGTCGCGCTTCTGACGGCGGCCTGACGTCGACGCCTACCGGGACCGTTTGAGGACGGACGCGGCGAAGGCGAGGGCGTCCTCGAAGGTTGCGTCGAAGCTCTTCGCCCGCACGGCATGGACGCTCGTGGCGGAGCCGGAGCGCACGCTCCAGTCGGAATCCCAGAGGCCGTCCTCCGTGATCCGCATCTCGCCAGTGAGCGAGGCCGGTCCGCCGGCGGCGACGTCGTCACTCGGCAGTTCGACGGCAAGGCCGAGATCGTCCGCTGCGTCGAGAAGTGACAGGCGCTGGGCGTAGCCGTCGTCGCCCGCCACCGTCAGACGGTAGGATTTCGCCTGGGTGCGGACCGTCAGATCGACGGGCAAGACGGACCGGGGCGCGGGCCAAGGCGCGGCATTGAGGTCGGCGAGAAGCGCGTCGATGGCCTTCGGTTCGAAGGCGACGGTCAGCTCGAAGCTGCGGTCCCGGGCGCCCTGTTCGTCTGAGATCTGGATGCCCTCCTTGCGGTCCACGTAGTCGAGATCAACGACGAAGTCCGCGGCGTCCGGCCGGCTCGCCCTTGCCTCGAACCGGCGGCCCACCTCGGGATCGGCGCTGACCCGCACCAGCACCGCCGCCACCGCTTCCGCGATGCCGCGCTCGCGTTCGGACAGATTGTCGCGGCCCGTCACGATGACGGTCGCGGAATAGAGGTCTTCGGTCGCCGGCGCGGCGTCGGACGCCGTCGAGGCGGCGATCAAAGCGGCAAGAGCGAGACGGCGAAACCGCATGGCGGATGCTCCGACGCGAACGCACGAGGGGGATCGTGAAGAGGCGAGCGTTCCCGTCCCAAGCTCCCATCGCCATCGTGGCCGAATGATGGTCGCTCCCTTCACGCTTCGTCGCAAGGGAGGCGACGAATGTGATGCGAATTCAGAGGCTTTCCGCTTGCCCGGCCCGTCTTGGTTAAGGCTTTTTAAGGCTTGGCGGGGTAGTGTTCCCTCCAGCCGACTGAAGCCCTTTGAACGACCCCTGTCCCGCGTCCGTTTCGCGGGGCCTCGATCGCCCGATCGCGCGAGCCGGCCTTCCACAGTCCAGCCTCGTCGTCGGTGCCATGCAGACCGGAATCCTCCTCGCGTTCCTCGCCTACCTCGCCTATGCCTGCTCGGATGCCGCCGCCAAGGCGCTCGGGGCGGAGCTTTCGGTCTTCCAGATCGGCTTCTCGATCTCTCTGATCGCCCTCATCCTGTGCATGCTCTCCAAGCGGCCGGACGTCTCCTGGCGCACGATCCTGCGCCCCAAGCGACCCGGTCTCGTCGCGCTGCGCGCCGCGAGCGGCACGTTCGGCGGCATCTGCGCGGTCGTCGCCTTCACCACGCTGCCGCTGGCCGAAGCCTACGCGCTCATCTTCCTCCTGCCGCTCGTCGCAGCGCTCATGTCGCGCGCGATCCTGCGGGAGAGCGTCACGTTCGGCCGCTGGCTGGCGCTGGTGGGCGGTCTCGTCGGCGTTCTCCTCGTCGTGCGCCCCGGCTTCCAGGAGCTGTCGCTCGGCCATCTGGCGGGCCTGGGCTGCGCGCTCTCGGGCGCGGCGAACGTCATTCTGCTGCGCACGCTCGGGCCGACGGAGAACCGGCTGACGCTGATCGGCGCCGTCCTGGGTCTGGCGACCCTCGTCAACGGCGCGGCGATGGTGCCGAGCTTTACCGTTCCGGGCCTCGATCTCCTGCCGATCCTCCTTTTCGGCGGCGTCACGGCCGGCATCGGCCATCTGGCCATGGTCATGGGGGCGCGCCTGGCGCCCGCCAGCCGCATCGCGCCGACGCAATATTCGCAGATCGTCTGGGCGAGCCTCTTCGGCGCCGTCCTCTTCGGCGAGTTTCCCGATCCGCTGGCGGTCGCCGGCATGGCGCTCGTCGGCTTCTTCGGCATGCTGACCCTCGCCCCCGAGCGAGTCGCCGGGGCACGCCGCCCGATCTGGGCGCGCCTGCGCGGCAACCGCGTCGCCTGAGGCTATTCGGCGGCCTCGAGGCCGTAATCCGCGCGGCCTTCCATCGGCGTCGAGGCCTGGGCACCGTCCCGCGGGCGCATCAGCCCCGCGCCCCTTGCGATCCGCCCCGCCTCGACGGCGGCGGCGAAGGCGCCCGCCATCGCGACCGGGTCGCCCGATCCGGCGACGGCCGTGTTCAAGAGGACGGCGTCGTAGCCGAGCTCCATGACGGCGGCCGCGTGGCTCGGCCGCCCGATGCCGGCGTCGACGATCAGCGGAACGTCGGGAAAGACGCGCCGCATCGCCGCAAGTCCGGCCGGATCGAGAAGCCCCGCGCCGGAGCCGATGGGAGCGCAGAGCGGCATCAGAAGTTCGCAGCCCGCGGTGAGCAGATGCTCGGCGACCACGAGATCGGTCGTCGTGTAGGGGAAGACCTTGAAGCCTTCGGCGGCCAGCACGCGCGCCGCGCGCACCGTGCCCACGAGATCGGGCTGGAGCGTATCCTGCCGCCCGATCACCTCCAGCTTGATCCAGTCGGTGCCGAAGATCTCGCGTGACATCTGCGCGGTCGCGACGGCCTCCTTGACCGTGAAGCATCCGGCCGTGTTCGGCAGCACCCGCAGGCCGAGCCGCCCGATCATGGCCATCAGCGCCTCGCCGGCGCGTCCGTTCGCCGTGTCGCGGCGCACCGAGAGCGTCACGACCTGCGCGCCGGAGGCCGCGAGCGCGGCTTCGAGCACGTCCGACGCGGGGTAGCGAGCGGTGCCCAGGAGCAGGGCGGAGGACAGTTCCGTTCCGTAGAAGACGGGCACCGGTCAGCCTCCCTGCATGGGCGTGAGGATTTCGATCCGGTCCCCCTCGGCGATGGGACGGGCGCTGCGCTCGGTCCGCCGCACCAGTTCCCCGTTGACGGCGGTGCCGACGAAGGGGCTGTCGATCTCGCGCTCTGCGAGCAGGGCCTGGAGGGTCGGGGCGCGGGTCTCCTCCGGCCGGCCGTTCACGACGATCCGGCAGGGGGCGGTCGGCGCCGGCCTGGCGTCGGGCATGGGCGATGGCATGGGACTCTCCTTCCCTCGCGCGATCCGGGCTCCTGCGGGGAGGGGAGGGTTGGCGTCCCGGGCTGGGCTTCCGGTCGGCCGCGTCACCATCCCTCCGCCAGCATGAACTGGATCAGGTTCGAAGGGTCCCCGCGCCGCCGTTTCCGGCCCCGCAGCATCTCAGCCCCTCGGCATGGGGCACCCCTGGTGTCTTTGCGAAGGTTGGGGCCGCGCCCCCGGTCCTGTCAACCCGGCCGCGGCCTTGCGGGCGAGCAACTCGCCGTTACGTTCCGCAGCGATCCCAGAGACGCCCAGAGGCGGGCGCGGCAGCCAGGAGGCTTCGATGGCCAAGATGATCCATTCCATGATCCGCGTCGCCGACGAGGCGCGATCGGTCGCGTTCTACCGCACCGCCTTCGGGCTCGAGGTCGCGGACCGCTTCGTCTTCGACGGCTTCACGCTGGTCTATCTGTCCCATGCGCAGACCGGTTTCGAACTGGAGCTGACGATCAACGAAGGCCAGAGCGGCGCCTACGATCTCGGCACGGGATACGGGCATTTGGCCGTCTCGGTGAACGACGTCGACGCCGAGCAGGCCCGTCTGGCGTCGGCCGGCCTCAACGTGGGCGAGGTGAAGACGCTGTCCCATCCGAGCGGCTTCTCGGCTCGCTTCTTCTTTGCAACCGACCCGGACGGGTACAGGATCGAAGTGCTGCAACGCGGGGGCCGCTTCCAGTAGGCGGGCGGCAAGATTTGCTTATCGCATCATTAGGTCATGTTGCGTTGCAACGACGGATGCCGGAGCTATAGTCCCCGCCGCATTTGACGTTTGGGGGAGCGTGGCATGCCGATCCGCAAGATTCTCGTCGCCAACCGGTCCGAGATCGCGATCCGCGTGTTTCGCGCGGCGAACGAGCTGGGGCTGAAGACGGTCGCGATCTGGGCCGAGGAGGACAAGGTCGCGCTCCATCGCTTCAAGGCGGACGAGAGCTGGCAGGTCGGCCGCGGCCCGCACTTGCGCAAGGACATGGGACCGATCGAGAGCTATCTCTCGATCGAGGAGATCATGCGCGTCGCCCGGCTGTCCGGCGCCGACGCGATCCATCCGGGCTACGGCCTCCTGTCGGAAAGCCCGGAGTTCGCGGAAGCCTGCGCCGAGGCCGGCATCGTCTTCATCGGCCCCTCGCCGGAGACCATGCGCCGCCTCGGCAACAAGGTGGCCGCGCGCAACCTCGCGATCGAGCTCGGCGTGCCGGTGGTGCCCGCGACCGACCCGCTGCCGGACGACATGGAGGCGGTGAAGCGCCTCGCGGCCGAGATCGGCTATCCGGTGATGCTCAAGGCCTCCTGGGGCGGGGGCGGGCGCGGCATGCGCGCCATTCGCGAGGAGAAGGACCTCGCCCGCGAGGTGACCGAAGGCAAGCGCGAGGCCAAGGCCGCCTTCGGCAAGGACGAGGTCTATCTGGAGAAGCTCGTCGAACGCGCCCGGCACGTCGAGGTCCAGGTGCTGGGCGACACCCACGGCAACGCCGTCCACCTCTTCGAGCGCGACTGCTCGATCCAGCGCCGCAACCAGAAGGTCGTGGAGCGCGCGCCGGCGCCCTACCTTTCGGACGAGAAGCGGGCCGAACTCTGCGGCCATGCCCTGAAGCTCGCGCGAGCGACGGACTATGTCGGCGCGGGGACGGTGGAGTTCCTGCAGGATGCCGACACCGGCGCCTTCTACTTCATCGAGGTCAATCCGCGCATCCAGGTCGAGCACACCGTCACCGAGGAGGTGACCGGCATCGACATCGTCAAGGCGCAGATCCACATCCTCGACGGCTTCGCGATCGGAACGCCCGAGTCGGGCGTGCCCGCCCAGGAGGACATCCGCCTGAACGGCCACGCGCTGCAGTGCCGGATCACGACCGAGGACCCCGAGCACAATTTCATTCCCGACTACGGCCGCATCACCGCCTATCGCGGCGCGACCGGCTTCGGCATCCGGCTCGACGGGGGAACGGCCTATTCGGGCGCGGTCATCACGCGCTTCTACGATCCGCTGCTCGAGAAGGTGACGGCCTGGGCGCCGTCGGCGGAAGAGGCGCGCGCGCGCATGGACCGGGCGCTGCGCGAGTTCCGTATCCGGGGCGTGGCGACCAACCTGACCTTCCTCGAAGCCATCATCCGGCATCCGAAGTTCCGCGACCTCTCCTACACGACGCGCTTCATCGACACGACGCCCGAGCTGTTCGCGCAGGTGAAGCGGCGGGACCGCGCGACCAAGCTCCTGACCTATCTCGCCGACGTCACCGTCAACGGCCATCCGGAGACGAAGGGGCGGGCGAAACCCCCGGCGGACGCGCGAAAGCCGGTCGCGCCGCTCTTCGACGCGCATATCGCCGACGGCTCGCGCCAGCGGCTGGAGGCGCTGGGCGCGAAGGGCTTCGCCGATTGGATGCGGGCCGAGACCCGCGTCCTCGTCACCGACACGACCATGCGCGACGGCCACCAGTCGCTGCTCGCCACCCGCATGCGCACGCACGACATCGCGGGCATCGCGGAGGCCTATGCGCGGGGCCTGCCGCAGCTTCTCAGCCTCGAATGCTGGGGCGGGGCGACCTTCGACGTCGCCATGCGCTTCCTGACCGAGGACCCGTGGGAGCGCCTCGCCCTGGTGCGAGAGAAGGCGCCGAACATCCTTCTCCAGATGCTGCTGCGCGGCTCCAACGGCGTCGGCTACACCAACTACGCCGACAATGTCGTGAAGGCGTTCGTCGCCGAGGCGGCGAAGGGCGGCGTCGATCTCTTCCGCGTCTTCGACTGCCTGAACTGGGTGGAGAACATGCGCGTCTCGATCGACGCGGTGGTGGATTCGGGCAAGCTCTGCGAGGGCGCGGTCTGCTACACGGGCGACCTCTTCGATCCGGACCGGTCGAAATACGATCTCAAATACTACGTCCGCCTCGCCAAGGAACTGGAGGCGGCCGGCGCCCACATCCTCGGCATCAAGGACATGGCGGGGCTCCTGAAGCCGGCGGCTGCGCGCGTTCTGGTCAAGACGCTCCGCGAAGAGGTGGGCCTGCCGATCCACCTCCACACCCACGACACCTCCGGCATCTCCGCGGCGACGATCCTGGCCGCTGTGGACGCCGGGGTCGACGCCGTAGACGCGGCGATGGACGCGCTGTCGGGCGCGACCTCGCAGGCGTGCCTGGGCTCGATCACGCACGCGCTGAAGGGCACGGAGCGCGATCCGGGCCTCTCGGCCGACGCGATCCGGCGCATCTCCTTCTACTGGGAGGCGGTGCGCGCGCAGTACGCGGCCTTCGAGAGCGACCTCAAGGGACCCGCCTCGGAGGTCTATCTCCACGAGATGCCGGGCGGCCAGTTCACCAACCTCAAGGAACAGGCGCGCTCGCTCGGTCTCGAGACCCGCTGGCACGAGGTGGCCAGGACCTACGCGGACGCCAACCGGATGTTCGGCGACATCGTGAAGGTGACGCCGTCCTCCAAGGTGGTCGGCGACATGGCCCTGATGATGGTCGCGCAGGATCTGACGGTCGAGGACGTGGAGCGGCCGGGGCGCGACATCGCCTTCCCCGACAGCGTCGTCGCCATGCTGCGCGGCGATCTCGGCCAGCCCGAGGGCGGCTGGCCGAAGGGGCTGCAGGGCAAGGCGCTGAAGGGCGAGGCGCCGATCGAGGTGCGGCCCGGCTCGCTGATTCCGGCGGCCGATCTCGCCGCCGAGCGCGGGGCCGCCGAGGAGAAGGTCGGGCGTGCGATCTCCGACACGGAGTTCGCCTCCTACCTCATGTATCCGAAGGTCTTCGCCGAATTCGCGAGCGCTGCCGAGCGCTACGGCCCCGTCTCCGCTTTGCCGACGCCGAACTACTTCTACGGCATCGCGCAGGAGGACGAGATCGGGATCGAGATCGAGCGCGGCAAGACGTTGATCGTGCGCTGCCTCGGCGTCTCGGAGACCGACGAGAAGGGCATGCGCACCGTCTTCTTCGAGCTGAACGGGCAGCCGCGGCGCATCAAGGTGCCCGACCGCTCGCGCTCGGACGCGGCCGCCGTCCGCGCCAAGGCCGAGCCGGGCAATCCCGCCCATCTCGGCGCGCCGATGCCGGGCGTCGTCTCCACGCTCGCGGTCGCCGCCGGCCAGAGCGTGCGCGCGGGCGACGTGCTCCTGTCGATCGAGGCGATGAAGATGGAGACCGCGCTCCACGCCGAGCGCGACGGCACGGTCTCGGCCGTCAACGTCAAGGCCGGCGACCAGATCGACGCCAAGGACCTCCTGATCGTCTTCGCCTGAGCGGCGGCGTCGAAGCTGCGCCCTTCTCCCCTTTCGGGGAGAAGGTGCCGGCAGGCGGATGAGGGCATCAAAGGGCTCCGGCGTATTGTGCCCTGCGAAGCCCTCATCCGGCGCTTTGCGCCACCTTCTCCCCGAGGGGAGAAGGGAGGAGCCCTTTCCGAACAGCGCGAGCGCCGCATCTGGCCCTTGCGGTGTACTCGTAAGGGACGGCAGGCATGGCGGAGAAGATCGAAATCGAGGCGGAGGCGGACGACGCCTCGCCGCCGCAGACCGCCGAGAACGCGCTCGGCTATCTGAAGCCCAAGCCCGAACGGGCCGACGACAACGTCCTCGTCCTCTCGGTCCTCGCCGGCGCCTTCATCGCCTTCGGCGGCCTGATCTTCCTGGCGACCGGCGCGGGTGCGGGCACGTTCTCCGGCGGACAGCAGCTGGCCGCGGCGGTCGGCTTCTCGGTCGGGCTGATCCTGTGCATCGTCGCAGGCGCGGAACTGTTCACCGGCAACACGCTTCTCGTCGTCTCAGGCGTGGAGGGGCACCATCGCGGCCGCCGGATCGTCCGGTTCTGGGCGCTGGTCTGGGGCGGCAATCTCGCCGGCTCGCTGGCCGTCGCGTTCCTGTTCGTCCTCGCGGGCGGCCATCTGGCCGGGGACGGGGCCGTGGGGCTGCACGCGCTGGAAGTGGGCGACGACAAGATGGGCAAGGGGCTCGTCGCGACCTTCGCCTCCGCCATCCTCGCCAACATGCTCGTCTGTCTGGCGGTGTGGATGGCGCAGGGCGCGCGCACCATTCCGGGCAGGATCCTCGCCATCGTCGGGCCGGTCGCGGGCTTCGTCGTGCTCGGGCTGGAGCATTCCGTCGCCAACATGTCGCTGCTGCCGGTCGCGGGGCTCATCCACGCCTTCGCGGGATCCGACTTCTGGCAGTCCGCCGCGCTCGTCGGCGTCGCGCCGGAGAGCTTCGGGTCGATCGGTCTGTTCGCCTTCCTGTTCAATCTCGTCGTCGCCACGCTCGGCAACATCGTCGGCGGCGCCGCCATCGGCCTGGCCTACTGGTACGCCTATCTGCGCAAGGACGACTGAAACGGGAAAAGGCCGCCCCCGAGGGGCGGCCTTTCCTTCGCAGATTCTTCGACGTCAGAGGCGTCCGGCCAGAAGCAGGATGATGACGATGACGAGGATGACGCCGAGTATGCCGCTCGGCCCGTATCCCCAGGACCGCGAATGGCCCCAGGTCGGGAAGGCGCCGACGAGCAGCAGCACCAGAACGATGACGATGATGAGCGTGAGATCCATGTGGCGAACTCCGGCCAAATGAGGCTTTTTCTTGTCCCTGCCTCACAAACCGTTGATCGGCCCTGTCGGTTCCATGCCGTCAGATGAAGAGCATCACCCACAGGATGACGACGAAGGTGAGGGCGACGGCCGCCCCGATCGCCGGGCGGTAGTCGCCCGGGCGCATCCAGGGCCAGACCGGCAGGACGCCGACGAGGACGGCGAGGAGGACGAGCGACAGGGCGGCGCCGAGGGTCATGCGGTGTCTCCGTGGAAGCCCCTCGGCCATAGCCGCCCGCATCCGTCCCGATCAACCGCCGCCGTCATTCTCTCGACGCGACGCCATGATGGTTTGACTTTGAAGCTTCGAGGTTTCACCTCAGGCGAACCCGTCGATATCCGGACGAACCCATGACCCTCGCAGCCCCCTTTGAACCGGTGATCGCCGATCCCCTGCCGCGCCGCCGCACCGTGGGCGTGAACGTCGGCGGCGTGACGGTCGGGGGCGGGGCGCCGGTCGTCGTCCAGTCGATGACGAACACTGACACCGCGGACGTCGATTCCACGGTCGCGCAGGTCGCGGCGCTCCACCGGGCCGGCTCGGAGATCGTCCGCATCACGGTCGACCGCGACGAATCGGCCGCCGCCGTGCCGCGCATCCGCGAACGCCTGGAGCGCCTCGGCCTCGACGTGCCGCTCGTCGGCGACTTCCACTATATCGGACACAAGCTTCTGGCGGATCATCCGGCCTGTGCCGAGGCCCTGGCGAAGTACCGCATCAATCCCGGCAATGTCGGCTTCCGCGACAAGAAGGACCGCCAGTTCGTCCAGATCGTCGAGACCGCGATCCGCTTCGGCAAGCCGGTGCGGATCGGCGTCAACTGGGGCTCGCTCGACCAGGCGCTGCTGACGCAGCTGATGGACGAGAACAACGCGTCCTCGGCGCCGGTGTCGGCGCGCGCGGTGACGCGCGAGGCGATCATCCGCTCGGCGATCCACTCGGCCGAACTCGCCGAGGAGACGGGCCTGGCCCGCGAGCGCATCATCCTCTCGGCCAAGGTCTCCAACGTCCAGGACCTCATCGCCGTCTACCGCGACCTGTCGCGCCGCACGACCCATGCCATCCATCTGGGCCTCACCGAGGCGGGGATGGGCACCAAGGGCATCGTCGCCTCCTCGGCGGCCATGGGCATCCTTCTGCAGGAGGGGATCGGCGACACGATCCGCGTCTCCTTGACGCCGGAGCCCGGCGGCGACCGCACGCGCGAGGTTCAGGTCGCGCAGGAACTGCTGCAGACCATGGGCTTCCGGCAGTTCATCCCGATCGTCGCCGCGTGCCCGGGCTGCGGGCGCACCACCTCGACGCTCTTCCAGGAGCTCGCCGAGACGATCCAGGCCGACATCCGGACCAACATGCCGCTCTGGCGCGAGCGCTATCCGGGCGTGGAGGCGCTCAACGTCGCGGTCATGGGCTGCATCGTCAACGGGCCGGGGGAGAGCAAGCACGCCGATATCGGCATCTCGCTGCCCGGCACCGCGGAGACGCCCTCCGCTCCGGTCTACGTCGACGGGCAGAAGGTGGCGACGCTGCGCGGACCGAACATCGCGGGCGACTTCCAGGCGATGGTCGCCGAGTACATCGAGCGCCGCTTCGGGCGGAAGCAGGACGCGGCGGAGTAGCGATGCGGCTCGGGCGCTCGCGAAGCCGAAGGGGGCGCCATTCTTCTCCCGCCTGCGGGAGAGGGTGGCCCGAAGGGCCGGGCGAGGGCCTCGAAGGGCTCCGGCGGTCAGCCGCGCGGCTCGGGCGCGCCGCCATCGCGATCGCGGCGTCTCTCGAAGCCCTCATCCCCCTGCCGGGACCTTATCCCGCGAGCGGGCGAAGGGTGGCGTTTCGCCGTCTCGGTTCCACCGCATTGGCGTTCGCCGCGCTCCTCCTCGCCCTTCCGGCCCATGCCGAGGATCGGCCCGACCCGCGCGTCGGCGCGATCTGCGATCTCATCGAGGCGAACGCCGCCGCCACGGGCATGTCGCCCGACTTCTTCGCGCGGCTGATCTGGAAGGAATCGCGCTTCGACGAGGGCGCGATCTCGCCGGTCGGCGCGCGCGGCATCGCGCAGTTCATGCCCGCGACCGCCGCCGAGCGCGGGCTTGCCGATCCGTTCGACAAGGGTCAGGCGATCCACCATTCGGCGCGCTATCTGGCGGATCTTCGCGCGGAACTCGGCTCCTGGGGGCTGGCGGCCGCGGCCTACAACGGCGGCGTCAACCGCGTGAAGCGCTGGATGACGAGCGGCGGGCGCCTCCCTTACGAGACCGAGGACTACGTTCTGTCGATCACCGCGCACCCGGCCGCGTGGTTCCGCGAGGACGCGACGCGCGAGGCCGCCGTCACGCCGCTCGATGCCGGCCTGTCCTTCCCCGAGGCCTGTCGCCGCATGCCGATCATGCAGACCCGTGCGATCTTCGCGGTCGCCGAATCCGCTCCCATGAAGCCCTGGGGCGTCCAGGTGGCGGGCCATGCCAACGAGGCGATCGCCGTCCGGTCCTATCGCCGCCTCCAGGACGCCCACCCCGACATTCTGGGCGGACTCGACCCGATCGTCATGCGCGTGCGGCCCATGTCCGGCCCGCGTCGCATCACCGCCGTCCGCATCGGCGCCGACTCGCGCGGCGAGGCCAACGCCTTCTGCGATCGCTACCGCGCCCGCGGAGGCGCATGCGTGGTGATGCGCAACTGAGGGTCGAGGCCGGAGGCGCCCATATTGCTCTTTGGTCGTGGGCCGCTATGAAGCCCACGGGAGGCAGCGGTGTTCCGGGAATTCTAGACGATGAACGACGGTGTCGACGACAAGGGCCAGCGCAGGACGCGCAGCGGGCTCCTGAAGATCAATCGACGGACGCTTCTGGGCGGCGGGCTCGCCGTGGGCGCGGTGGGTGCCGTGGCGGCGGTGACGCGCTCGAACGGGCCGAACGTGGAGGCGAGCCGCAGCGTCGACGTCGTCCTCATCGGCGGCGGCACGATGAGCGCCACGATGGGCGCGCTGCTGAACCGGCTCGAGCCGGGCTGGACGATCGAGATGTTCGAGCGGCTCGACGCGGTGGCGCGCGAGAGTTCGGACGCCTGGCACAACGCCGGCACCGGCCATTCGGCGCTCTGCGAGCTGAACTACACGCCGGAAGGCGAGGACGGGACCATCGACGTCGCCCGCGCGCTGACGATCAACGAATCCTTCCAGGTCTCGCGGCAGTTCTGGGCGTCCATGGTGCGCGAGGGGCTGCTCGACGAGCCCTCGACCTTCATCAACGCCACGCCGCACATGAGCTTCGTCTGGGGCGAGGAGGACGTCGACTTCCTGCGGCGACGCCACGAGGCGCTGATCCAGCAGCCGCTGTTCGCGGGAATGGAGTTCACGACCGATCCCGAACGCATCCGCGAATGGGCGCCGCTTCTGATCGAGGGGCGCGATCTGTCGCAGCCGATCGCCGCGACCTGGTCCTCGCTCGGCACCGACGTCGATTTCGGCGCCATCACCCGCCAGTTCGTGTCGCATCTGAGCGAGCAGGACAGCTTCGCGCTCAATCTCTCCAGCGAGGTCGAGGCGCTGGAGAAGAACGAGGACGGCACCTGGAAGGTGACCTACCGCAATACGGCGGACGGCTCCGAGCCGCAGGCGGTGAACGCGCGCTTCGTCTTCATCGGCGCGGGCGGGGCCGCGATTCTCCTCCTGCAGGAAAGCGGGATCGAGGAGGCGGCCTCCTACGGCGGCTTCCCGGTCGGCGGCTCCTGGCTCGTCAACCGCAATCCGGAGACGGCCGCGGCCTACACCGCCAAGGCCTACGGCAAGGCCGCGTCGGGCGCGCCCCCGATGTCCGTGCCCCATCTCGACACGCGGGTGATCGAAGGGGAGCGGGTCCTGATGTTCGGTCCCTTCGCCACCTTCTCCACCAACTTCCTGATGGAGGGCTCGCGCCTCGACCTCCTCGCCTCGGTGACGACGACGAATGTCGGCCCGATGGTGCATGTGGGTTTGGACGAGTTCGGCCTCGTCCAGTATCTGGTGGGGCAGGTCATGATGGATCAGGGCGACCGGGTGGAGGCGCTACGCGCCTACTATCCCCAAGCGGTCGCCGAGGACTGGACGTTCCTGCAGGCCGGCCAGCGCGTCCAGATCATCAACCGCGACGAATCCGGCCGGGGCGATCTGGAGTTCGGTACCGAGGTGGTGGTCTCCGACGACCGCACGATCGCCGCGCTGCTGGGCGCTTCGCCGGGCGGCTCGACGGCCCCCTCGATCATGATCGATGCGCTGGAGGAGATCTTCCCGGAGCGCTTCGCCTCTCCGGAATGGCAGGCCCGCATCCGCGAACTCGTACCGAGCCACGGCATCCAACTGAACGGCGACCCGCAGCGCCTCGCCGAGAGCTGGGCCTATACGAGCGAGGTGCTGGCTCTGGCCTCGCCGCCGGACCTCGGCCTCGAGCCCGCGGCGCCGGCGGACGCGTCCGAGCCGGCGCTCGAACCTGCTCCGGAGGTTGGCTCGTCGCCGGTGCCGGCGACGCCGCCCGCGGCCGTGCCGTCACAGCCCGCAGGCTGATCGCGGACCTCCGCCGTCCAAGCGCGGGCGGGCTTCCGGCGCGTCCGGGGCCCGTCAGCGCTTGGCGATGTGTTGGGTGAAGCGGGGGCGGGCGGCCAGGACGGATCGGTGGGTGAAGCTGCCGACGCCGAGCGTCTCGAACAGGAAATCGCGCTTCAGCGCTGTGCGCAGCAGGATGAGCGTGTCGCCTTCGGCGACGAGCGGCAGGTTCCGGTCCGGGGGGCGCGCTGCCAGGAGCGAGCCCTCGGCGCGGGGGTAGGCCCATTCCACCACGAAGCGTCCGTCCTCCTTGCGCACCGATTCCACCTGATAGTGGAAGTCGTCCGCGTCCGCACCGAGCAGCGCCCTCATCCGCGTCCCCACCCCGTTCGTCAGGAAGGCGTCGTCCACCTCCGTCTGCCGTGTCACGAAGTCGCTCATCGTCGAGGTCGCCTGATCGAGCTGGCGCGACTCCCGGTAGAGCTGGAACAGCGTGATCGTGCCGAGGAACAGCAGCATCAGGAACGGAAGGAGAAGGGCGAACTCGACGCCCGCCAGCCCCCTCCGGTCGCTCCAGAACCGAGCCTGCTGCCCTGCGGTCATGATGGGCCTCCTCACCGCGGCTCGTTCACGAAACCGCTGAGCGAGACGATGCCGAAGGCGCCGCTCCGCTCGTCGGGCAGGGCCACGGCGAGGCCGATGAGCGGCGTCAGCGGGCGGACCACCGTACACACGCGGATGAAGATGAAGTCGGACTGGCCGCCCGGCACGAAGGGCGGGGTCTGACCGGCGTGACGGCAGCTGGGCGGCCTGTCGGGAATCTGGTCCGAATCCGAACGCAGCGTCACCATCTCCACCATGGTGTTCGCTTCGCAATCCTCGAAGATCAGGCTGCGCTCGCACAGATCGCGCTTCAGCCCGTTCGAGGTGACGGTCGTGTCCTGGTCGATCCTCAGGCCGCGGATGACGCGTTCCAGCGCCGCGTCCTGCATGATCGTGCGCGTCATCAGCCAGCCGGACTCGAAGAAGGAGAAGACGAGAGCAAGGAAGATCGGCATCAGAAGCGCGAACTCCACCGCGCTCGTGCCAGACCGATCCGCCCGAAGGCGCCGCAGACGCCGAACCGCGCTCACCGCACCAGCCGGATCTTCTGGATCTGCGTGGCGATCGAGGTGAAGGCTTGGGCGACGTTGCTGGAGGTCACCCGGTAGAAGTGCCCCGGGCCGGTCGCGCAGTCGGTCATCTGCCGGGCGACGCTGTCGTTCACGTCGAATCCGATCGTGAAGACGATCACGCCGTTCGCCTTCGCCTGGGTGCAGAGGGTCGCCACGCCGCGCTCCATGACGGCGGCGTCGGTCACCTCATCGTTGGTCCCGTCACTTCTGGCGTCCGAATAATGGATTTTCCTGCCGCGATCTTTCGGACGAAACTGTTGACTGACCGCGCCGTCGGTCATCAGGACGATGAACTTCTCGCTTCCCTCGTCGTCGAAGCGCGCGGGCCGGGTCCGAAACTCGGGCCGCAGGCCGAGCGATGCCGCGCGGGATGGCGAGGCGAAGGCCCGGTCGACCGTCGGCTGGAAGGCCGGGTCGAGGAAGAGGAGGCCCCATTTGAGCGCGACGGGCGTTCCGGTGCCGTCATAGAGCTTGTAGTTGTCGATCCGATGCTTCAGCGCTTCGCGGTCGTTGGACATCAGCGACACGGAGGTGACGTCCCGGTCGTCCCCTTCCCCTGGCACGAAATCGATCAGTCCCGACAGGATGGTGCCGTGCGGATCGTCCGGGCACCACCAGGGCTGGGTGAGCTTGCGTTCGTTGAGCGACTTGATCGCGTCGTGATGGTTGAAATGCGTGAAGTGCGGGGTCTGCGCCCGGCCGCGGAAGGACGGCATGCCGATGGTGAGTTCGTTCGGCGCGAACTCGAAGCAGGACGACTTCGAATGGAGTTTCGTTCCGCCGAGGAGTTCGAAGAGGTCCGCGCCGACATTCACCTGTCCCGCATAGGGAACCAGGCTGACGGTGGTGTAGTCGCGCGCGTCGTCGCTGAGGACGATGTCGAGGAAGTCCTTGGCCGCGGGACGCAGGAAGTCGATGCGCTTGGTCATCACCGTCAGGCCGGGAAAGCGATTGGCGCTGTCCCAGCGCATGGAGCCCGAGACGTCGAGGATCAGCGAGACCTCGATGTTCTTGCGGCTCTCTTCGGCCGAGGCGTCGACCGTGACGGCCATCGTGTCGATGCCGATCAGGCGCAGGAAGTTCGTCTGGACCTCGCCCTCGGCGTGGGCCGAGACCCTCCGCTCGTTGGTCGAGCGCTCCTCCGTCACGGAGACGGCGTAGTCGGCAAAGCCGCTCGCCGAGTCCACGAAGGACCGGACGGTCTCTTGGGCACCCTGCGCCTGTCGCAGCGACGCGGCGGCAAGGACGCCGCGGTCGACGCTGTCCTGCAGGCGCGCCCTCATCCGTTCGTAGGCCACGAGGTCGAGCGCGCCGCCGGTGACGACGACCAGCGGGAGGGAGAGAAGCGCGACGGTGACCGGCAGGCTGGCGGCATTGCTGCCAAGAAGACGTGACAAGAAGCGCGGCATCGAACCGGCTTTTCCCTTTGCCAGTTTAGTTTCGACCCGAGGATGGGCCGACGCCGCTTAAGCTTTGGTGATTGACCGCGGTCGCATCCGAACGAAGCCGAGAAAAAGCGCGTCGGACGCGTCCTTCTACCGGTCGCGTCCCGCCACGAACCGGGCGCCCGCCTTGAGCGTCTCGCCGCGGACGCCGTAGGGCTCGAGCACGGCCTCGGCTTCGGCGACCAGCGCGGCGAGGCGTCGTCTCGTCCAGTCGAGGCCGTTGAGCCCGGGCAGGGTCTTCTTGCCGCGGCCGGCGTCCTTGCCGGCGGCCTTGCCGAGCCGGGCCGCGTCGCTGGTTTCGTCCAGAAGGTCGTCGGCGAGCTGGAAGGCGAGGCCGACGATCTCCCCGAAACGCCGCAGCCGCAGGCGATCCTCCTCGGGCGCCTCGGCGATCAGCGCGCCGGCTTCGCAGGCGAAGGTCAGGAGCGCCCCGGTCTTCATCGCCTGCATGCGGGCGATCTCCTCCTCCGAAAGCATGGCCGATTCGGCCGCCAGATCGAGCGCCTGACCGCCGACCATGCCGGCCGGTCCCGCCTCGCGCGCGAGCGCGACGACGAGGCGGAGGCGCGCGACGGCGGATAGATCCTCGGCTTGGGCGATCACGCCGGAGGCCAGCGTCAGGAGCGCGTCGCCGGCCAGGATCGCGGTCGCTTCGTCGAAGGCCTTGTGGACGGTCGGGCGCCCGCGCCGCAGATCGTCGTCGTCCATGGCCGGCAGATCGTCGTGGACGAGCGAGTAGCAGTGGACGAGCTCGAGCGCCGTGCCGACCGCCCGGGCGCCGTCCCCGGGCTCGCCGAAGAGGCGCGCGCATTCGAGCACGAGGAACGGGCGCAGCCGCTTGCCGCCCCCGAGCGCGCCGTGGCGCATGGCGGCGAGAAGCCGCTCCGGCGTGCCGGACAGGAGCGGGTGGTTCGGGTCGAGGATGGCCGCGAGCCGTGCCTCGGTCGCCCGAGCCTCGTCGCCGAGCCGCGCCTCGAAGATCGACGATTCCATCCTGACACCCTTCACCCTCATCGCGGCGCCTTCTCTGGACGGCGGGACCGCGGCGCACAAGGGCCGCGTTTGCGCCGCGCGAACCGCGCCGATATGAGGCTGGGCGGCGAAGCGCACGGGGGCGGGGCGGAAAGAAGGGTGTCGGGATCTCGCATGGCAAGGCGTCTGATCCGCGGGGTGCTCCTCGTCGCGCTCGTTCTCGTCGCGATCCCGCTCGTCCTCGTGCCGGTCTATTCCTCGTCGGCGGTCCGGCCGATCTCGACCCTGATGCTGGCCGACCACTTCACCTTCCAGCCCTACGATCGGCAATGGGTGCCGCTGGACCAGATCGCGCCGGTGATGATGCACTCGGTGGTGATGTCGGAGGACGGGCAGTTCTGCGCCCATGGCGGGGTCGATTGGACGGAGCTGCGCGCGGTCGTCGACCGTGCGCTGGAGGAGGGCGCGGCCGGGCGCGGCGCGTCCACGATCGCCATGCAGACGGTCAAGAACGTCTTCCTCTGGGGCGGCCGGTCCTATGTGCGCAAGGGATTGGAGCTGCCGCTTGCGCTCTATGCGGACGCCCTCTGGTCGAAGCGCCGGACGATGGAGATCTATCTGAACGTCGCCGAATGGGGGGAGGGAATCTACGGGGTGGAATCGGCCTCGCGATTCTACTTCAACCGCTCCGCAGCCGACCTGACCGCCCGGCAGGCCGCGCTCCTGGCCGCCGCGCTTCCCGCGCCCCTCCAGCGCGATCCGGCGAACCCCTCGGCCGGTCTTTCCCGGATCGCGGAGCGCATCCAGGGCCGCGCGCGTGCGGCGGGCGCCTACGTGCAGTGCCTGTCGTCCTGACGGGCTTTGCAATCGCGCGTGAGCGGTGTTATGGAGCGGTCCGAATTCCTGTCGCTCTGGTCTGACCGGCGATCGTGTGGAACCACGATCCGCCACGGTCTATGGCCCGGCGGCATCGACGTGAGAAGACGGACGGTCCGGCTCGAGACATGCCGAGGACCCAATCGAGACGGAGCATGACATGGCAGTTCCCAAAAGAAAGACGTCCCCCTCCAAGCGCGGCATGCGCCGCTCGGCCGACGCGCTGACAGCGCCGACCTACATCGAGGACAAGAACTCCGGCGAACTGCGCCGCCCGCATCACATCGACCTGAAGACGGGCATGTACCGCGGCAAGCAGGTGCTGACCGTCAAGGACAAGGATTGACCGCGTCTCGCGCATCGGTTCGAACAGGGCGCCCCGCGAGGGCGCCCTTTTCGTTTGCGCGGATGCGCGGCGCCCTTTGTCGTCAAACGGTGACAATGGCGCGCTAGTCCGCGCCCTTTCTGCGCGAAGGAATGTCCTGCCGATGGCCGAGATCGAGCTCGACGAGGTCACCCGCCGCTTCGGCGGTGGCGCCCCGGCCGTCGACGCCCTGAGCCTGTCGATCCCCTCGGGCCGCTTCCTGGCCCTCCTGGGCCCGTCCGGCTGCGGCAAGACGACGGCGCTGCGGCTGATCGCCGGGCTGGAGCGGCCCGACGGCGGTGCCATCCGCATCGGCGGGCGAGCGGTGGCGAGGAACGGGCTCTTCGTCGAGCCGGAGGACCGCGGTCTCGGCATGGTCTTCCAGTCCTACGCGCTCTGGCCGCACATGGACGTGTCCTCCAACATCGAGTTCGGGCTGAAGGCCAAGGGGCTTCCCGCCGCCGAGCGCCGCGCGCGCATCTCCGACGCGCTCGACCTCGTCGGCCTGTCGAGCCACGCCCGCCGACGGCCTCACGAACTGTCCGGCGGTCAGCGCCAGCGCGTGGCGCTCGCCCGCTCGCTCGCCGCCCGGCCCGCCGTCATCCTCCTCGACGAGCCGCTCGCCAATCTCGACGCGCATCTTCGCGAGCAGATGCAGGCCGAGTTCCGCCGCATCCACCGCGAGGCGCGCACCACCTTCGTCTTCGTGACGCACGACCAGGCCGAGGCGATGGCCCTTGCCGAGATCGTGGCCGTGATGGACGAAGGGCGCCTCCAGCAGGTCGCCGACGCCGAGACGCTCTTCCGCCGCCCGGCCTCACCGATGGTGGCCCGCTTCGTCGCCGGCGGGCGCACGGTGAAGGTCACGGTTTCGGACGAGAACGCGGGGCGGGGGCTCTGCCGCGTGCGCCTTCAGCGGCAGGTCTTCGACCTGCCCGGCGAGGCGCCGGCCGGGCCCGGGCTGCTCTGCCTTCGCGCCCGCGATCTTCGGATCGTCGGCGACGGCGCGCCCGAGCCGGCCCTGGCTGCCCGCGTCGAGGACGCGCGCTTCGAGAACGGTGATCATCTCGTCTCGGTCGTCCTGGAGGACGAGCCGGACGCGGCGCGCCTGACGGTGCGCAGCGCCCATCCGCACCGGCCGGGCGAGCGCCTGCGCATCGTGCCGACCGGAGGCTGGGTGCTCCGGTCCCGCCCGTGAAGCGCCTCACGGCCCTTTCCGGCTTCGACGCCAAGGGGCCGGCCTGCTTCCTCTTGGAGATCGGCGCCGCCCGGCTGCTCCTCGACCTCGGCGAGGGCCCCGACCAGGGGCGCCGTCCGGACCTTTCCGCTGTCGGACCGGTCGACGCGATCCTGATCAGCCACGCCCATCACGACCATGTCGGCGCGCTCGACCTGGGGCGCGCCGTCGGCGATCCGCCGATTTACGCCACTGCCCTGACCCGGGACGTGGCGGGCCTCGCAACGGACACGGCGATCCTGCCGACGCAGGGCCGGGCGGAGATCGCCGGCCTGAGTATCGAGACCGGCCCCTGCGGCCATGCGCCGGGCGGGGTCTGGATGCGGATCGGCGGGCCGGAAGGGCTGCTCTACACGGGCGACTGCTCGGCCGAGAGCACGCTCTATCCCCATTCGCCGCCGCTTCCCGCCGCCGCTCTCGTCTTCGACGCCTCCTACGGCGCCTACGACCAGCCGCTGGACGTCGCCGCGGAAACGCTCGGCGATCTGTCGCGCGAGGGGGCGCTGCTCCTGCCCGCGCCGCCCGCCGGGCGAGGCCTGGAAATGGCGATCCATTTTCACCGGCTCGGTGCGGGGATCGGTCTCTGCCCGGCGCAGCGAAGGGTCGGGGAACTGCTTCTCGCGGGCGGCACGCTCGACGCCGCGAGTGCCGCCGAGCTTCGGACGGTCCTGCTCGATTGCCGGACCCTGGACGGCACGAGCGCGCCCGCCGGCGTGATGATCGCGGGCCAGCCGAACGCGGAAGGGGGTGTCGCCGAAGCCCTCGCCGCGCGGTTTTCGAAGCACGCTTCGGCGCGGATCGTCTTCACCGGACATCTGGCGGCGGGGGAGCCCGGCGAAGCGATGGTCGCGTCCGGTTCGGCCTCGTTCCTGCGCTGGAACGTGCATCCGCGCCTGTTGGAGATCCGGGCGATCCTCGCCGCCGTGGACCCCGCCATCGCCATGCCCGCCTTCGTCAAGGCGGCGGGTCGCGCCGACATCGCGGCGGCGATCGGCGGCCGGCCTTTTGCGACCGGGCCGCGGATGGTCTGGTGAGGGCAGGGCACGCCTGACCCCTTCCCTCCGTCATCGACCTGTCGCAGAAGCCCCATAGTGGACCGCCAACCTTCCCAGGAGACGGACGACATGCTGAAGAAGATCGCCCTTTCGCTCATCGCCGCGAGCGCGCTGGCGGGCACGGCGGCCGCGCAGGACGGATCGATCACGGTCTACACCTCGCAGCCGACCGAGCAGATGAACGCGGTCGTCGAGGCCTTCAATCGCGACCATCCGGGCATCGCCGTCGAGGTGTTCCGCTCGGGCACGACCGAGCTGATGGCCAAGCTGCAGGCCGAGTTCGCCGCCGGCAACCCGCAGGCCGACGTGCTCCTCATCGCCGATGCCGTCGCGATGACGCAGCTGAAGAACGAGGACCGGCTGGAGCCCTATGCCGACGCCGCGACCGACGGCATCCCGGCCGAGCTGATCGATCCCGACCGCACCTTCTTCGGCACGAAGCTGATCACGACGGGCATCGTCTACAACACCGACCTCGTCGAGACGCCGCCGGCCTCCTGGGCCGACCTGACCCAGCCGGAGGTCGCCTCGGGCGTCATCATGCCGAGCCCGCTCTATTCGGGTGCGGCGGTCATCCATGTCGGCACCATGGTGCAGCAGCCCGAGTTCGGCTGGGGCTGGTACGAATCGCTCGCCGACGGCGGCGCGGTCGCGGGCCAGGGCAACGGGACGGTGATCGAGGCGGTGGCGCGCGGCGAGAAGGCCTACGGCATCATCATCGAGTACATGGCGCTGAACGCCAGGAAGAACGGCTCGCCCGTCGACTTCGTGTTCCCGCAGGAGGGCATCTCCTCCATCACCCAGCCCGTCGCGATCGTGAAGGGCACGGACGATCTGGAAGCCGCGCAGGCCTTCGTCGACTGGCAGCTGGGCCGTGCCGCGCAGGAGCAGTCGGTCGGGCAGGGCTACTTTCCGATCCTTGAGGGCGTCGCGCCCCCCGAGGGCTATCCGGCGGTGGACAGCCTGACGATCCTGCCGACCGACACGGATGCGCTTCTGGCGGACGACCAGGAGATCAAGATGCAGTTCTCGGACCTCTTCGGTGGCTGACACGGAGCTTTCGGCCGGCGCTTCATCGACCGGCCGGGGCCCCCTTCGCCTTCCCGCCCTGCGCGGGGAGGCGTTTCTGCTTCTGGGTCTCGCCATCCTCGTCGGGGTCTTCAGCGTCTTTCCGCTCGCCCGCCTGCTCGTGGAGGCGTTGTCGCCGGGCGATGAGGGCGAGTGGCTCGGCACGCTTCGCGAGAGCTGGTCGAGCCGGGCCGCGCAGCGCGCGCTGTGGAACACGCTGTTGGCCTCCGGAGCCGCCGTCGTTCTTTCGGCTGCACTCGGCACCGCGCTCGCGCTCTGCATCACGCTCGCGCCGATCCGCGCCCGGGTCGCTGCGACCTTCCTGATCCTTTCGCCGCTCCTCGTTCCCTCGCAGATCACCGCGCTCGCCTGGATCGAGCTCTTCGGCTCCTCAAGCCCCGTCCTCGGGGCCCTCGGCCTCGCGCCTTCGCCCGGCACGCCGAACCCGCTCTATTCGGGCGGCGGCATCGCGCTCCTGATGGGCATCGAGCACACGCCCTTCGTGTTCCTCGCCGTGCGCGCGGCTCTGGCGGGCGTGCCGCAGGATCTCGTGGAGGCCGCGCGCGTGGCGGGCGTGCGCTCGGCGCGCATCGTCTCGGCGATCCTCCTGCCGCTCGCCGCGCCCGCGATCCTCGCCGGCTCCATCCTCGCCTTCGCGGCCGCCATCGGCAATTTCGGCGTGCCCGCGCTCCTCGGCATTCCGGGCCGTTTCCCGATGCTGACGACGCTGATCTACCAGCGCCTCGCGAGCTTCGGCCCCTCGGTGATGGGGCAGGTGGCGGCGCTCTCGCTTATCCTCCTCGTCATCGCGGCCGCGGCGCTGCTCCTTCGCGCCGGGTTCGTGCGGCGCTTCGCCGTGCCGATCGCCAGCGGCGCGCGGTTAGCGCCGCTGGCGAGGGGGTGGACGGTCCTGGCCGCCAACGCCTTCGTCTGGGCCGCGATCCTCGTCACCGCCATCCTGCCGATCCTGGCGCTCGTCGGCGCATCGCTGATCCCGGCCGTCGGTGTGGGCCTCTCGTGGGAGACGCTGAGCCTCCAGAACTACGCCGCGACCATCCTGGGCTCGACGACCATCCGGCGCGCCTTCGTCAACTCGGCCTGGCTGTCCTTCGGCGCGGCGCTCGTCGCGATGGTCCTCGCCGTGCCCTTCGCCTATCTCGCGGTCCTTCGAAAAAGCCGCGCCGCGCATCTCCTCCAGGGCCTCGCCGACATGCCTTTCGTGGTGCCGGGCACGGTCTTCGCGCTGGCGATGATCCTCGTCTTCCTCGCGCCGCTGCCGCTGGTCGGCGTCTCGATCTACGGCACGGCGACGATCCTCTTCATCGCCTATGCGGCGCGGTTCCTGCCTCTGGTCCTGCGGCCCGTCACGTCGAGCCTCGGGGCGATGGAGCCGGCGCTGGACGAGGCGGGGCGGGTCGCGGGTGCGCGGGTCTTCCGGCGCCTCGCCTTCATCATCGCGCCGCTCGCCGCGCCCGCCGCCGTCGCGGGCGGGCTCCTCGTCTTCATGACCGCCGTCAACGAGCTGACGGTGTCCGCGCTCCTCTGGTCGAGCGGGGTCGAGACGGTCGGGGTGATGATCTTCTCGCTGCAGTACGAGGGCAATTCGACCGGCGCGGCGGCGATCTCGACGGTCTCGATCGCCTTCGTCCTCGCCTTGGCCCTGATCCTCGACCGGCTCGGAACGCGCCTGCCGCCCGGCACGCTGCCCTGGCGGGACTGAGCGACCGGCAAAACCTTGACAGGCCGGGCCCCGCCGCTGACATGAGCCTCGCGAGCCGTAAGGCGTACTGCCCTTTCGGCATTTTCCCGTGCGCTTGAAACGGAACGTCTCCATGTCTGACACCGCACCGGCCTATCCGGACACGCAGCTCTTCATCGGTGGGGCGTGGCGCGATGCCGCCGACGGCCGCACGATCGACGTGATCGATCCGGCGACGAGCGAGCCGATCGGCAAGGTGGCGCACGCCTCGAAGGCCGATCTCGACGAGGCGCTCAATGCGGTCGCCAAGGGCTTCAAGCTGTGGAGCGCGACCTCGGCCTTCGAGCGGTCCAAGATCATGCGCCGCGCGGCCGACATCCTCCGCGAGCGCGCCGACGCCATCGCGCTGATCATGACGCGCGAGCAGGGCAAGCCGGTCGAGCAGTCGAAGATGGAGACGCTGGCGGCGGCCGACACGATCGACTGGTTCGCCGAGGAAGCCCGCCGCACCTACGGGCAGATCATTCCCGGCCGCGCGCCGGGCGTCTCGCAGCTCGCCTACAAGCTGCCGGTCGGCCCGGTCGCGGCGTTCACGCCGTGGAACTTCCCGATCAACCAGGTGGTCCGCAAGCTCTCCGGCGCGGTCGCGGCCGGCTGCTCGATCATCGTCAAGGCGCCCGAGGAGACGCCGGCCTCGCCGGCCGAGCTCGTCCGCGCCTTCGCCGACGCCGGGATTCCCGCCGGCGTCGTCAATCTCGTCTACGGCGTTCCGGCGGAGATTTCGCAGTACCTCATCCCCCACCCGGTGATCCGCAAGATCTCCTTCACCGGCTCGACGCCGATCGGCAAGGAGCTCGCGGCACTCGCCGGGCGCCACATGAAGCTGGCGACCATGGAGCTCGGCGGCCACGCCCCGGCGATCATCTTCGAGGACGCGGACGTGAAGAAGGCGGTCGCCCAGCTCGCCGCCTCCAAGTTCCGCAACGCCGGCCAGGTCTGCGTCTCGCCGACGCGCTTCCTCGTGCAGGACGGCGTCTACGAGGAGGTCGTCGAGGCGTTCACGCAGGCAGCCAAGGCGATCAAGGTCGGCAACGGGCTGGAGGCAGGCGTCCAGATGGGCCCCCTCGCCAACGAGCGACGCGTGCCGGCGCTCGAAGGCCTCGTGCGCGACGCGGTCGAGCATGGCGCCAAGCTGCGCACCGGCGGCCGGCGAATCGGCAACAAGGGCAATTTCTTCGAGCCGACGGTCCTGTCGGACGTGCCGGTGGCGGCCCGCATCATGAACGAGGAGCCCTTCGGCCCGGTCGCCGTCTTCAACCGCTTCTCCACGCTCGACGAGGCGATCGCCGAATCGAACCGCCTGCCCTTCGGTCTCGCCTCCTACGCCTACACGGGCTCGGGCGAGACCGCGCACGCGCTCGGCCAGCGCATCGAGGCGGGCATGACGACGATCAACCACATCGGCCTCGCCCTACCCGAGGTGCCCTTCGGGGGCATCAAGGATTCCGGCCATGGCACCGAAGGCGGTTCGGAGGCGATCGAGGCCTATCTCGTCACCAAGCTCGTGACGCAGGTGGCGGCCTGACGAGCGGAGTTTTAAAGGGGAGCGCAGTGTTCGCGCTCCCTTCCACCGCAGACTTGAACCAACAGCTTTCCTTGTGCTAGTCGGCGGCCAGCATCAAGAGTCGGATCGACGTCCGACGCCAACCTGCTCCCGGGCAAGGTGGCGCTCCGCAAGGGGGATGTGGCCGTTCCGGCAAAACTCGGGCCCCGCCACAGAACAGACGTCGCCTCCGCCGAACGCAGGCCGGACGTCATGGCGAATTCCTTGTCCCCGATCCTCCCCATCGCCCGCGAGGGCGACGACTGCCTCTATCTCGGCGCCGTCGGGGGCACCATGCGCGGTTCGAAGCGGGCCGGCGAGATCTGGATCGTCGTCCATCGCGGCACCCGGGACGGGGAGTGGACCCACGTCTACCGGGGCGACCCGCGCACGGAACGGACCTTCCATCTGGAGCGCGTCGTGCGGGGGGACGCCCGTTCGTCGCTGATCGCCTGGGCGCTGTCCGCCTTCGCGATCGATGTCGAGACGGTGCAGGCCGCCTGATCGCGGCCCGATCGGGGACGGTCTTCCCGGCGGCCCGCCGGGTTCAGGGTCGGGCCCGTCTCGGGCCGACGAGGCCGAAGCGGATCGCCTGGTCGTCGGCGGCCACCACCGAGAAGGCGCCGCCGGGGATCTCGTCCGGACCGGCCAGGATCGTGCCCCCGGCGTCCCGGACGCGGGCCACGGCCGCGTCGATGTCGTCGACGGCGAAATAGACCAGCCAGCCGGGCTCGCCGCCCTCCAAGACGGGCATGACCGCGCCGATCGCGTCGGGACCGGAATGAAGGAAGGCGTAGTCGCCGAGCGGGCCCATCGGCATCGCGCCCTCCTGCCGGATGCCGAGGACCGAGCCGTAGAAGTGCACGGCCGCCGCCGGGTCCGATGCGGTCAGTTCGTTCCAGACCGCATGGCCCTGCGGCACCTGCGCCTCCGGGCTCGCCATGGCCAGGAACGCGCGGCTGTCCTCCTCGCTCGCGCCGCGCATCACGTAGAACATCGCGCCCTCCGGATCGGCGAGGAAGGCGAAGCGGCCGACTCCCGGAATGTCGGTCGGCGGAACGTGGATCGCGGCGCCGGCCTCCTGCGCCCGCCGGGCCGTCTCGTCGACGTCCGCCGCGCCGAAATAGACGAACCAGTGTCGTGGGGCCGTGGCGCCCTCCGCCTGCATCAGGCCCGCGACGCCGGTGCCGCCGGTGGAGGCGATGCGATAGTCGCGGTCGAGGCCGCCCTGCGGCGAGGAGACCTCCCAGTTAAGGACGCCGGCGTAGAAGGCGGCACCCTTTTCGACGTCGGGCGAGATCAGCTCGTACCAGATCGGCGTGCCCGTGCGGTTCACCATGGTTCTCACTCCCGTCCGATGACCTGGAAGCCGCCGAAGATCATCCGTTTGCCGTCGAAGGGCATCGGGTTCTCGGCCATCGCCGTCTCCATCTCGGCGAAGACCTGCGCCTGGCCGCGGTCCCGCGTCGCCTTGTCCGGCCATGCGATCCAGGAGAAGCAGACCGTCTCGTCGGCCCTGGCCTGGACGGCGCGCCGGAAGTCGGTGACCTTGCCCTCGGGCACGTCGACGCCCCAGCACTCGACGTGACGGGTCGCGCCGTGCCGAAGGAAGAGGGGCGCCGCCTCCTGGCAATGGCGCACGAAGGTCTCGCGGTTCGCCGTGGGCACGGCGAGCACGAAGCCGTCGACATAGCCGAATGCGCCGCCGGGACCCTCGTCCACCACCGGCTCGAAGCGGCCGAAGATCATCCGCCGTCCGTCGAAGGGGGCGTCGGACATGTCCATGCGCGGATCGTCCATCATCGCCGTCTCGGCGGCCGTCCGTGTCGTCTCGTCCGGGAAGGCCATCCAGCCGAAGGCGACGGTTTCTCCCTCCTTGGCGTCGACCGCGCGGTAGAAATCGGTCACCTTGCCGTGCGGCACGTCGTCGGCGATGGCGTCGACGGCGGCGGTGGCGCCGAACTCCTCGAAGAACGGCGCGGAGCGCCGCGCCACCTCGGCGAAGCTCTGGCGCTTGTCCTCCTCGACGGGAATCACGCATCCCACGATGATCGTCATCTCGGTTCTCCTGGTTGCGACGGAATTCGGAAGGGTCGGACCGGCGGCCGGCGCTTAAGTCTGCGGCGGCCCGTCGGCGGCCGCCGCCGGATCCATCCACATGACCTCCAGGATGTGCCCGTCGGGATCCTCGAAGGAGCGGCCGTACATGAAGCCGTAGTCCTGTCGCGGCGTCGGATCGGCGGTGCCGCCGGCGGCCACCGCCCTGTCCACGGCCGCGTCGACCGCCTCGCGGCTGTCCTGCGACAGGGCGAGAAGCATCTGGGCGTGGACCTTGGCGTCGGGGATGGCCTTGGGGGTGAAGTCGGCGAAGCGCTCGTGCGTCAGCAGCATCAGGAAGATCGTCTGCGAGACGACGATGCAGGCGGCGCGCTCGTCCGAGAACGCGTCGTTCTTCGAAAAGCCCTGCGCCTCGTAGAAGGCGATCGAGCGGGGCAGGTCGCGGACCGGCAGATTGACGAAGATCATCTGGGGCATCGGGATGTGTCCTGTAGGTGAAGGATGGGTCAGGCGGTCGGGACGGCCTCGATCTTCAGATCCCCCGGACGCTCGAAGACCGTGATCACCACTCCGCTCGGTGCGATCCGCGTGTCGACGAGGGTCAGGCCGAGCGGCGGGGCGCCGTCCAGCGCGCGCTTTCCGCGGCCGAGGACGATCGGGAAGGTGACGAGGAAGAGCCGGTCGATCAGGCGGCGCCGAAGGAGTTCGGGATAGAGCGTCGAGGATCCCTGGACGAGGATGTCCGGTCCCTCGCTCGCCTTGGCGGCCGCGATCTCGTCGAAGTCGCGCAGGCGCCGTGTCCCGGCCCATCCCGTCTCGGGCTCGCGGGAGGTGACGACGAACTTGACCGCCCGGTTGATGCCGTCCGCCAGAGGCTCGCCCGACATCTTCGGCCAGTGACCGGCGAAGATGTCGTAGGTCCGGCGCCCGAGGAGAAGGTCGAAGGGGCCGGCGAAAATCTCGTCGATGAAGCCGCCGACGGTCTCGTCGAAATGGGGCATCACCCATCCGCCGGAGGCGAAGCCGCCGTCGCGGTCCTCGTCGGGCGCGCCAGGTGACTGGACGACCCCGTCGAGGGACTGGAAGAAGCCTGCGACGATCCTGCGCATGGTGAGGTCTCCTGACCGATCAGAGGGGGCGAGGGCGCTCGTGGCGCGGCGCGTTCTGGGCGAAGGGGGCGAGCTGGGCGGCGAGCGCCCGGGCGAAGGCGGGCCGGCCCGTATGCAGCGCGACGTAGCGGTCGAGCCCCGGGGCCTCGCCGAGCAGGTCCAGCCAGTCGGCGATCCGCAGAACCGTGGTCATCACGAGGTCGGCGACCGTGAAGCGGTCGGCGACGAGATGGTCGCGCCCGGCGAGGGCATCGGCCGTCTGGCGCAGGCGCTGGACGGCGATGGTCGACGCGCCGGGGCGCACGACCGCGACGGCCGCTGCGTCCGAGATGCCGAAGCGGTCCGGGGCCATCTCGAAGAAGCGCAGGTTCGCCAGCATGGAGAGCGGCGGCTCGACGGTGTTCAGGGCAGCGAAAAGCCACGTCAGGGCCGCGGCGCGACCCGACTCGTCCGGCGGGAGCAGCGCGTCGCTCGCCTGGGCGATCGTCCAGGCGCAGGCGCCGGTCTCGAAGATCGTCTGGCCGCCCACCGTCAGAGATGGGATCTGCCCGAAGGGCTGGCGCGCGAGGTTCTCCGGCTGGCCTTGCGTGCCCTGTGCCACGAGGTCGACCTCGTGCGCGATCCCGGCCTCCTCCAGCGCCCAGCGAAGCCGCAGGTCGCGCACCTGCCCGCGGGCGAGCTCCGGCACCCAGTCGTAGGCGGTGAGCCGCACCGGGCCTTGCTGGAGATCCGCCGCGTTCACGGCCTCGTCCCCGCTTCGGCGGACGGGGGCATCGCGTGGATGTGGAGGATGTTGCCGTCCGGGTCCTTGAACCAGACGAGCTTCATGCCCTCGACATGGTGGACACCGTCGCGCCATTCGGCGCCCTCCATCGCGTAGCGCTCGAAGGCGACGCCTTCCTTTCGGAGATCGTCCACGATGGCGTCGAGGTCGGCCCCGGCGTCCCAGACGACCGCATTGGCCCGGTTGGTGCCGGCGAAGTCGGAGAGATAGACGACGAGATGCGTCGTGCCGGTGCGGAAGACGAGGACATCCGTCCCGTCCTCGGCGAGCTCCAGGCCGAGCGTGCCGCCGTAGAAGCGGCGCGCCCGGGCGATGTCGCGGACCGCGACGATGGCGGACGAGATCTTGTCTGCGAGCATCCTAACCTCCCGTTTCTGCGTGTTGGTGGGCTTCAGCCCGCCGCGGCCCGTTCGAGCGCTGCGACATCGAGCTTCTTCATCGACATCATCGCCGTCATGACGCGAGCGGCCGCCTCGCGGTCCGGGCCGGCCATCAGCTCGGGCAGGATCGTCGGGACGATCTGCCAGGAGAGGCCGAATCGGTCCTTCAGCCAGCCGCACTGCTCGGCGGCGGGGTCGGCCGAGAGGGCGTCCCAGTAGCGGTCCACCTCGCTTTGCGTCTCGCAGGCGACGGAGAGCGAGATCGCCGGGTCGAGCCGGAAGAAGGCGCCGCCGTTCAGGGCCATGTAGGCCTGGCCGAGAAGGGTGAACTCGACCGTGAGAACCTCTCCGGCCGATCCGGCGGGCCAGTCCGACGGCGAGCGCGTGACGCCGTCGATCGAGGCGCCGGGGAACAGCGAGACATAGAAGTCCGCCGCCGCTTCGGCGCCCGTCTCGAACCACAGGCAGGTGCGCAATCGTGCCATGTCCATCGCCTCCACGACCTTGACATTTGAGTTGATATCAACATAATAGGGGCATGTCAAATTCCTGTGTCCCAGACGACGAGATCCCGCCGCGGCCGGTGCCCTTCTCGACCACGATCTTCGTCCGGGACCATTGCCTCTGCCTCCACACGCAGCGTGCCGCCCGCGCGATCTCGCGGCGCTTCGACGAGGCCCTGCGTCCGCTCGGGCTCAAGAGCGGGCAATTCTCGGCGCTCATCTCGCTCAACCGGCCGGAGCCGCCGACGCTGGGGTCCGTCGCGCGGCTGCTCGCCATGGACCGCACCACGCTGACCGCCAATCTCAAGCCGCTGGAGCGCGAGGGATGGGTGGAGGTGAAGGCCGACGAAAGGGACAAGCGGGCCCGCCGGCTGCATCTGACGGTGAAGGGGCGGGCGCTGCTGGCCCGGGCCGCTCCCGTCTGGACGGCGACGCACGAGGCGATCGAGGCCGATTTCGGTCGCGACGCGAACCGCCTGCGCGACGACCTGAACGCGTTCCTGGAGAAGCCGAAGGCTTGACGTTCAGGGTGCCGGGCGATCGGCGGCGAGGGAGGCCGCGATGACCGCCTTCTTGCCGCGCACATGGGCGCGCATGAGATCGGCCAGCGCCTCGGCCCGGCCGGCTCTCAGGAGGACCAGCATCTCCTCGTGGTCGGCGACCGCGCGCGCCCATTGTTCGGGCGTCTTGGGCGCCGAATAGCGCGCCCTCTGGATGCGTCCGGTGAAGTTCCGGTAGAGGCCGAGGAGGGTGCGGTTGCCGCTCGCCTCCATCAGATGGTCGTGGATCGCCTCGTTGCGGGCCAGATACAGCGCCTCGTCGCCCGCCTCGAAGGCCGCGACCATTTCGGCGTGCGCCGTTTCGATCGCCGCCAGCGTCTCCGGCGTCATGGCGCGGGCTGCGAGTTCCGCCGCGCTTCCCTCGAGCGCCGCGACCACCTCGATCATCTCCTCCACCTCGGCGAGCGAGATCGAGGCGACCCGCGCGCCGCGCTGCGGCAGGAGGTCGACCAGCCCGTCGCGCGCGAGCACCTTGATCGCCTCGCGCAAGGGGGTGCGCGAGATTCCGAAGCGCGCCGTCAGTTCCATTTCGTTGAGGCGGCTGCCGGGCGCAAGTTCGCCGGACAGGACGAGGTCGCGCAGGGCCTCGGCGACCTCCTCGTGCAGCGAGCGCCGGGCGATCGTCAGCGGCGCGCCGTCGCGGGCCGCGCTCAAGCGCCCGGTCCTTCGAGGCTCGTCGCCAGAACCCTCGCCACGTGAACGGCTTGCCGGTCGGTGCCGTCCTTGATCTGGTGGCGGCAGGAGGTGCCGTCGGCGACGAGGATCGTGTCGGCATCGGCCTTGCGCATGGCGGGCAGGAGCGAGAGCTCGCCCATGGCGAGCGAGATGTCGATCGTGTCGGCCGCGTAGCCGAAGGCGCCCGCCATGCCGCAGCAGCTCGATTCCACCGTCTCCACCTCCAGCTCCGGGATCGCCTTCAGCACCGTCTCCACCGCACCCATGGCCCCGAACGCCTTCTGGTGGCAATGGCCGTGGAGCAGCGCCTTCCGACGCACCGGCCGAAGCGGCAGCGAAAGTCGTCCCGCCTTCATCTCGCGGGCCAGGAACTCCTCCAGGAGAAGGGCGGCCGCCTTGATCGCCTCGGTCTCGGGGCCCGGCAGGAGGCTCGTGAACTCGTCGCGCAGCGTCAGGAGGCAGCTCGGCTCCAGTCCGACGATCGGCACCCGGCGTTCGGCGAAGGGCGCGTAGGCCTCCACCACACGCTGCGCTTCGGTGCGCGCCTCCTCGACCGCGCCGACGGAGAGGAAGGTGCGCCCGCAACAGAGCGGGCGGCCTCCGCCCTTCGGTGTCAGCAGGTGGACGCGGTAGCCGCCGGCGTGAAGCACCTGCAGCGCCGCGTCGAGATTCTCGCGTTCGAACCAGCGGTTGAACGTGTCGGCGAAGAGGACGACCTCCCGCCCGTCCGCCGGCCCGGTCGGCCCGTCAGGATCGCGAAAGGCATCGCGACGGAAGCGGGGCAGGGTGCGGCGTGCGCTCAGGCCCGCGAGCGTTTCGGACAGGCGGGCGGCGCCGGGCAGTCGATCGCGCAGATTGGCTGCGAAGGGCAGCCGCGATGCCAGCGCCGCGTAGCGCGGCAGCCAGCCGACGAGGCGCTGCTGCAGCGTGTGGCCCCGCGCCTTCGCGCGCGCCGCGCTGACCTCGATCTTCATCTTCGCCATGTCGACGCCGGTCGGGCACTCGCGCTTGCAGCCCTTGCAGGAGACGCAGAGCTTCAGCGTCTCCTCCATCGCGTCAGAGGCGAGGGCGGCGGGCCCGAGCTGTCCGGTGATGGCGAGGCGCAGCGTGTTGGCGCGCCCGCGCGTCACGTCGCGCTCGTTGCGGGTGACGCGGTAGCTCGGGCACATGGTGCCGCCCGCGAGCTTGCGGCAGGCGCCGTTGTTGTTGCACATCTCGGCCGCGCCCTGCAGCCCGCCGCCGACGCCCGGATAGCCGCTCCAGTCGAGCGCGGCCTTCATCGGCTGCGGCCTGTAATGCGGCCCGAAGCGCATCAGGCTCCGGTCGTCGAACCGGGGCGCGCGGACGATCTTGCCCGGGTTCAGCAGGCCCGTCGGGTCGAAGCTGTCCTTCACCGCCTCGAAGGCGCGCGCGATGCGCGGCCCGAACATCGCCTCGTGGAACTCGGAGCGCACGATCCCGTCGCCGTGCTCGCCCGAATGGGAGCCCTTGAAGCGGCGCACCAGCTCGAAGGCCTCCTCGCCGATGGCGCGCATGGCCTTCAGGTCCTGGTCGAGGCGAAGGTTCAGGACCGGGCGTACGTGAAGGCAGCCGACCGAGGCGTGCGCGTACCAGGTGCCGCGCGTCCCGTGGCGCTCGAAGACCTCCGTGAGCGCGCTCGTGTAGTCGGCGAGATGCTCCAGCGGCACCGCGCAATCCTCGACGAAGGAGATCGGCTTTCCCTCCTCCTTCATCGACATCATGATGTTGAGCCCGGAGGTGCGCACGTCGGAGATCGCCGCCTGCAGGCCGGCATCGGCGACGGGAACGACGCCGCCCCAGCTCTTGCCCTCGCGGTCCCAGCCGAAGCCGAGATCGCCCATCAGCGCCTCGAGCTCGGCGAGCCTGGCGGCGTTCTCGGCCTCGCTTTCCTCGGCGAACTCGACGAGAAGCACCGCCTCGGGGCGTCCCCTCACGAACCGCTCCAGCGTCGGGCGGAACATGGCGATCTCGCCCGCCAGTTCGATCAGGGTGCGATCGACCAGCTCGATGGCGATAGGCCTCAGGGTGACGAGATGCTGCGCGGCGTCCATCGCGGCACGGAAGCTGCCGAAATGGCAGGCGCCGACGACGCGCCGGCCCATCAGCGGCCAGAGCGTCAGCTCGATCCGGTCGGAGAAGGCGAGGGTGCCTTCGGAGCCGACGAGGATGTGCGCGAGGTTGCGGTCCGGCGTCGCGGGCGACAGGGCGTCGAGATTGTAGCCGCCGACCCGCCGCTGCACCTTGGGGAAACGCGCCGCGACCTCGGCCGCCTCGCGCGCCCCGAGCCTGAGGAGCGCCTCGGCCATCGGCGGGCGCGGCTCGCGATTGCCGGCGAGCGGGCCGAAATGGGCCTCCGTCCCGTCGGCGAGGAGCGCGTCGACGGAGCGGACGTTGTCGCGCATCGTGCCGTAGCGCAGCGAACGGCCGCCGCAGGAATTGTTGGCCGTCATGCCGCCGATCGTGGCGCGCGAGGCGGTGGAGACGTCGACCGGGAACCAGAGGCCGTGGGGCTTCAGCTGCCGGTTCAGTTCGTCGAGGACGATGCCGGGCTCGACGACGCAGGTCTTTGCCTCGGCGTCGAGCGAGACGATCCGGTTCAGATGCTTGGAGCAGTCGACGATCAGTCCCTCGTTGATCGTCTGCCCGCATTGCGAGGTGCCGCCGCCTCGGAAGGTGACGGACACTCCTTCGTCCCGGGCTATCGCGATCGCGCGCCGCGCGCCGTCGCGGTCCCGCGGCACCACCACCCCTCTCGGCATCATCTGGTAGTGCGAGGCGTCGGTCGAATATCGGCCGCGGCTGAAGGCGTCGAACAGGACGTCCCCGACGCGTTCCCGGCGCAGCCGCTCCTCCAGTGCCGCCATCGTTTCCCTCCCGTCCGATCTCCGCTTGACAAGAATTGCATTCATAATTCATTTCTGCAAGCGAGGGTCTGAAGGGGAGGACATCATGGCCACCAACACGGCGCGCGTCCCGGGACGCCATTTCCTGCAGATTCCCGGCCCGACGCCGGTGCCGGACCGCATCCTGTCCGCCATGGCGCAGGCCGTGATCGATCACCGCGGTCCGGAGTTCCAGCGCCTCGGCCAGCGCGTGCTGGAGCGGGTGAAGGCCGTGTTCAAGACGCGGAGCCGGGTCTTCATCTACCCGGCCTCGGGCACGGGCGCCTGGGAGGCGGCGCTCGTCAACACGCTGTCGCCCGGCGACAAGGTGCTGATGTTCGAGACCGGGCACTTCGCCACGCTCTGGCGGGGTCTGGCGCAGAAGGTCGGCATCGAGCCCGAGTTCATCGCCTCCGATTGGCGGACCGGCGCGGACGCCGGCGCGATCGAGGCGCGACTGCGCGAGGACCCCGGCCAGGAGATCAAGGCGGTCTGCGTCGTCCACAACGAGACGTCGACCGGCTGCGTCTCGCCCATCGCCGACATCCGCCGCGCGATCGACGCGGCGAACCACCCGGCGCTCCTCCTCGTCGACACGATCTCCTCGCTGGGCTCGATCGACTACCGGCACGACGAATGGGGCGTCGACGTCACCGTCGCGGGCTCGCAGAAGGGGCTGATGCTGCCGCCGGGCCTGTCCTTCAACGCGGTGTCCGGCAAGGCGCTGGCCGCCGCCGAGGCCGCCCGGTCGCGCAGGCTCTTCTGGTCCTGGCAGGAGATGGCCGGGCCGAACGACCAGGGCTTCTTCCCCTACACGCCCGCGACCAACCTCCTCTACGGGCTCGATGCCGCGCTCGACATGCTGGAGGAGGAGGGTCTGGACGCGGTCTTCGACCGCCACGACCGCCACGCCGAGGCCACCCGCGCCGCGGCGCGGGCCTGGGGCCTGGAGATCCTGTGCCGCGTGCCGGAGCACCATTCCTCGTCCCTGACGGCGCTTCTGATGCCGGAAGGCCACGACGCCGACCGCTTCCGCCGGATCGCACTGGAAAGCTTCGACATCTCGCTCGGCACCGGGCTTTCGAAGCTCGCGGGCCGCGTCTTCCGCATCGGCCATCTCGGCGACACCAACGATCTGACGATCCTCGGGGCGCTCGCCGGCGTGGAGATGAGCCTCGACCTCGCCGGCGTCCCGCACCGCAAGGGCGGCGTGCAGGCGGCGATGGCGGTCCTTTCCGCCGACGCCAGAGCCCGGACGGCCTGAACGCCGAACTTGCCTGCCAGGCTAACGGAGTAGCGGTTGATCGCGGCGGACAGCGGGTTAGTTCGCCCGCCTGACGACCCCGGCGCTCGGGCCGACCGGCCCGCCGCCCCCCGGATATTGCCCATGACGCCAAGCTCCGCCGTTCGCGTGTCCTCCCCCGGTGGACTGCAGCGTCTCTCCGTCCACGGCGAGCCGTCCGCCTTCGCGGCCTGTCCGCTCGTCGCCTGCATTCCGGCCCGGGACGAGGCGGAGCGGATCGAGGCGTGCCTCGCGGCGGCCGACGACGAACTGGAGCCAGGCGACGGCATCCTCCTCTTCGCCAACGGCTGCAGGGACGAGACGGTGCCGCGCGCGCTGGACGCCCTGGAGGCGATGCGGCGGCCCTTTGTTCTTCTCGACGGCGACTGGAGCGAGGGGGCGGGCGGTGCGCCGCACGCCCGGCGCCTGGCGATGGAGACCGCGCATGCGAACGCGCCCCGCGCCGTGCTGCTCTCGCTCGACGGCGACACCCTCGTGCGGCCCGGCCTGCGGGCGTCCTACGCCAGGGCCTTCAGGGAGGGCTTCGACCTCGTGTGCGGGGCGATCGGCTTCCCGCCCGACGAGGCGGCATCGCTGCCGCCGGCAGACCCGGAGCAGCAGGGCGTCGTGCGCGAATACCGACGCCTGTCCGCCCATGTCGCGGCGCTGCTCGATCCCGATCCCGACAATCCCTGGCCCCATCACGGCAATATCGGCGGCGCGAACTTCGCGATCTCGGCGAAGGCCTACGATGCGGTCGGCGGCATGCCGACGCCGCCCTTCGCCGAGGACCGCGCGCTGCGCCGCCTCTGCCAAGCTTACGGCTTGCGAATCCGCTACTGCGACGACGCGCTCGCCTGGACCTCCTGCCGGCTCGACGGAAGGGCGTGGGGCGGGCTGGCGGACGAGCTCCTGCGCGAGCGCTCGGAGGCCGACCCGCTCGTGGACGAGCTTCTGGAGCCGCCGGAGAGTCTGATCCTGCGGATCGAGACGCGGCGTGCCTTCCTGTGCGCGCGGACCGGGCCGGATCGGCTGCGCCTTCTCCTCGCCCTCGGCCTCGACGCTCTCGCGGCCGGGCCGAGGGCGGCCGCCGGCGGGCCGAAGGCCTGGGTCTCGGCCGAGGATGTCAGCCCGCGCCTGAAGCGCCGGCGTCTTCGCCTGTCGGATCTGCGGCGGCACCTGCCGGAGCTCGCCCGCCGCCACCGCGCCATCGCAGAAGGTCGAGCCGGTAGCCCGGCTCCTCCTGCGACGCGAGCGACGTGACCCCGGCGCCGAGCCGCGCGATGAAGTAGTCCGCCGCGTCGGTGCCCGACAGCGGCGTGCCGGTCGCGCCGCGATAGGAGACCAGGAGGAGGCTCGCGCCCTTTTCCAGGCGGACGGCGAGCTTGGCCGCCAGCGTGTCGAGCGCGTCCTCGCGCAGGAAGTAGAGGATCTCCGAGAGGACCAGGAGGTCGAAGGGCCCGTCCGGAAGATCGTCCGGCAGGCTGCCGACCTGGAAGCGGGCGTGCTCGCCGAAACCTCGGGCGTTGGCGCGGTCCACGATCGCGGGGTCCCGATCGATCCCGACGGCCTGTTCGGCCTTCCCGCTCGCGATCAGCGCGCCCGTCAGGTGCCCTTCGCCGCAGCCCGCCTCCAGTGCGCGGCGGTGGCGGCGCGACCCGAGGATGGCGAGTGCGGCCTCGCGCTTTGCGAGCTCGTAAGCCGAGGTGCGGACGTGCCAGGGGTCCCCGTCGTCGGCATAGAGCCGGGCGAAGTGCTCGCGTCCGGGAACGTCGCCCGGCAGGGCGCTCCAGGAGATCGGCTCGAACGGCTCGTCCATCGCCGCCAGGAACCAGGCGGGCAGCGCGAACCCCTCCGGATCGTCCGTCACGACACGGCCGAGCTGGCTGGCATGCTCGTTCAGCGCCGCCCGCTTGGCACGGATGTCGGTGGGCAGGCGGAAGGCCGTCAGTTCGGCGTGCCGGAACGGCTGCTCGTCCGCGAGGCGCCGCGACCAGACCTCGTAGTTCAGGAGCCGCAGGCCGGGCAGGCGATCGCGCACCGCCTGGGCGATCGCCGCCGCCGCATGGTGATCGGGATGGGGGTCGTCGGGATGGGGCGCGGCCAGCGCGCTCGCCCCGAGCCGACGGCAGAGGGCGACGACGCTCTCCACCGCCTCGACGAGACGGGGCGAGCGCCCGCTCGCTCCGTCCGGAAGAGACAGGCGCAGCCATTCGGCGCCCTCGCCGTAGAGGCAGCCGACCGCGGCCTCCTGCTCGGCGCGGCGGATCGCGGCGAGCTTGAGCGGCGGGGTGAGCGCCGAGCCGCGGTGCGAGCCCTCGCCGTCCGTCAGGGCGACGAGGGCGACGGGGCGCCGCGCTTGTCCGCAGGCGATCAGGAGCGACGAGCAGCCGATCGTCTCGTCGTCCGGGTGCGGCGACAGGACGACGAGCGCGCCGTCGCCGATGAGCCGCAAGGGGTCTGCGATCGGCGCCGTGGCCATGCGCTCGCGCCAGGCTGCGACGGTGCTCACGGAACGAGGTCCCGCGCCAGGACCCGTCCGTGCTCGGCGAGGACGGCGTCGGGGTTCGCCTGCCGGATATAGACCGACAGGTCCCGCGTCAGCGCCTCGACCGGATGGCCGGCGGCGAAGGAGCCGAGCCCGAGCGCGCGTTCGGCAAGATCGATGATCTCCATGGCCGCCGTTTCGACCGCGAGACGGGCGAAGGCGGACAGGGCGACGGCGCGCGACACGTCCTCCGGCGCGCTTCCCTCGGGCATCGTCTCGATGCGCGCGGCCGCGTCCTCGACCCAGAGCCGCGCCGTGCGCCCTTTCAGGATCGCGGTTCCGATGCGCGCCGTCTGGATCGGGTGGGCGTCGCGCCCGCTGGCATGCAGCCCGCGCGCGACATGGGCGACGATCGCCTCGAGGGCGCCGAGCTGGGCGGCGGCGCAGCGCCAGATGCCGCCCACGAAATAGGGCTCGCGGGCATAGACGCCGGGCCGGCCGAGCCGATGGGCCTCCTCCACGCAGAGCCCGCCGAGATCGTAGCTGCCCGACAGCGTCCGTCGCATGCCGCGGTGGTTCCAGGTCGAGATGTCGACGCGGGCGGGATCGTCGGCGGACAGAAGCAAGAGCTGTTGCGCGCCGGCTTCGTCGCGGACGGGAACGACCGCCAGATCGAGGACCCCGACGCCGGACGCGTAGCGCTTGGTCCCGGTCAGGCGCGCCCTGCCGTCGTCGCTCCGCGCGATGCGGGCCGGCTCCGCCCCGTCCGCCCCCCACACGCCGAGGAAGGCACCTTCGAGTACCCGGCGGAGCGTCGCATCCTGCTGCTCGGCCGTGCCGTAGAGCGCGACGAGCTGCAGGGCGTTGAGATGTCCTTCGAAGAGCCGGGCGGTGGAGAGGTCCGCCCCGCCGATCGCCGACAGGAAGCCGAGCACGTCGCGCCAGGGAGCGCGATAGGCGAAGCCGCCCTCTTCGGTCGCCGCGACGAAACGCTGGGGGAGCGCATGGCGCCGCAGGCAGTCGAGGAAAGGCCTCGGATCGTCGGATGCGGCGCCTGTGGCCGCCTCCGTCAACTCGTCGACGAGAGGATGCCGGAGGAAACGGGTCTCGCCGGGCTCGATGGACAACGCTTCCAGCCTTCCTGTTGGATCGGTGCGGGCTTAGGCCGCTGCGAACCCGTGGGCCCGCGATCGTCCGGTGGGCTTAGCATGTGCGGGCCCAACATGCAGGACGGCCGCAAGGGGCTGCGACGGATGGTCCGCGATCGTCGCGCTGAACGCCTGGCGGCAAGCGTTCAAAGTTCAGCCCATCTTCGTGAGGTATAGGCGAAGGGGAACGGGGAACCCGCCTTGAGACCGACCGCCATCGCCGCAGCGCTCTGCCTTCCCTCGGTCCTTGCGGCCGCCCCGGCGCTGGCGCATCCGCACGTCTTCGCCGAATCGCGCATGGAGATCGTCGGAACGCCGGACGGCCAGCTCGCCTCGGTGCGCAACGTCTGGCGCATGGACGAGCTTTTCTCCTCCTCCGTCCTCTTCGACTTCGACAAGAACGCCGACGGCGAGCTCGACGCCGAGGAACTCGCCGCGGTTGGGGCGGTGGTGAAGGAATCGATCGCCGAATGGGGCTTCTACACGTTCGTGGAGGTGGAGGGGCGGGACGTGCCCATGAACCCGCCGGACGCGATCCGTGCGCTGATGCAGGACGGGCAGCTGGTCATGTTCTTCGAGATGACGCCGAAGGAGTCGGTCGACCTCAGGGCGACGCCGGCGACCTTCTCGGTCTTCGACGATTCGTTCTTCGTCGCCTTCGCCTTCGAGGGGGAGGGGGCCTTCGATCTTCTGGAGATGCCGGGCGGCTGTACCAAGGCCGTCCACGAACCCGATCCGGACGCGGCCGCGCAGGAATGGATGGATTCGATCTCCATGCTCGACCCCGATCAGAGCGTGCCCGACGACGGCGTGGAATGGGGTGCGGTCTTCTCCACCACGCTGCAGGTCGGCTGCGGATGAGGCCGGCCCGGACCCTCCTCGTCCTCTCGCTCGTCATCGCGGCCATGCCCGCGCTGGCGCAGTCGCCCTTCGGCATCGGCAATGCGGAGGTCGCGGTCCAGCCCGGCTCCGGCACGGCCTTCGCCTGGCTCGCGACGCAGCAGCAGACGTTCTTCGCCTCGCTGCGCGAAGCGCTCGTCGGCATCCGCAACGGCTCGGGCGGGCTCTCGTGGCTCGTCGGCCTGTCCTTCGCCTACGGCGTCTTCCACGCGGCGGGTCCGGGCCACGGCAAGGCGGTGATCTCCAGCTACATGCTGGCGAACGAGGTCCAGCTCCGGCGCGGAGTGGCCCTGTCCTTCGTCTCCGCCCTCGTTCAGGCCCTGACCGCGCTTCTCCTCGTGGGCGCCGGCTGGTGGCTGCTGCGCGGCTCCGCGATCACCATGACGCAGGCGGGGCGCTGGCTGGAGCTCGGCTCCTACGCGCTCGTCGCGGCCTTCGGGGCCTGGCTGCTCGTCGCCAAGCTGGTCGCCGTCGCGCGGCGCCGGCCGGTGCGCGCGGCGTCCGCGACGCCCCTGACGGCGACCGGCGGGCTGGCCTTCGCCGAGGCGTCCGGCGCCGCGCCGCGTTCGCAGCCCATCATGCGGGCGGCATCCGGCGGGTTCTCGGCGGATGTCTGCCGCGACGACGCCGACAACTGCGACTGCGGCCGCGCGCACATCGCCGATCCGCGCCGACTGGGCGGCGAGCGGCTGGGCCTTCGCTCGGCCGCCTCGGCGGTGCTCGCGGTCGGCCTGCGGCCCTGCTCGGGCGCGATCGTCGTCCTCACCTTCTCGCTGGTGAACGGGCTCCATCTGGCGGGCGTGCTCTCGGTGCTCGCCATGGCGCTCGGGACAGCGATCACCGTCTCGGTGCTCGCCTGCCTCGCGGTGTTCTCCAAGGACACGGCGATGCGCCTTGGCGGCCGCCGGGCGACGCTCGTGCGCGACGCGATCGAGCTTGCTGGCGCCGCCCTCCTCCTCGTCCTCGGCCTCGCGCTCATCCTCGGCAGCACTCAGCTGCCGGCATAAGCCCGGCAGGCGTCGCCGAAGGCGCGGAAGATGGCGCCGGAGGCCGGATCGCTTTCTGCGAAATATTCCGGGTGCCACTGGACGCCGAGGCAGAAGCTCCGTGCGCTCGCATGCGACACGGCCTCGATCGTGCCGTCCGGGGCGCGGGCCTCGACGCTCAACGGCGCCGCCCGGCGCTCGATCGCCTGCCGGGGCAGCGAGTTCACTTGGACCGTCGGCGCGCCGACGATCGCCTCGAGCCGGCCCCCCGGCTCGACGTTCACGCGCTGGCGGATGGCGAAGCGCTCGTCCATCTCCGGATGCTCGGGCGCGCGGTGGTCGTCCCGCCCGTCGATCTCCTGGATCTCCGAGGCGAGCGTCCCGCCGAACGCGACGTTGAGCTCCTGGTGCCCGCGGCAGATCGCCAGAAGCGGCAGACCGAGATCGATCGCCTCGCGGATCATCCCGTCGGACAGGGCGTCGCGAGCCTCGTCGAAGGGTGCATGTGTCTCGTCCGGTGCCGTCCCGTAGCGGGACGGGTGGACGTTGGTGCGCGAGCCGGTGGTGAGGACGCCGTGGAAGCCGGACAGGACGCCCCGGACGTCGATCCCCTCGAGCGCGGGGACGATGACGGGAACGGCGCCCGCGACGTTCAGGATCGCGCTCAGATAGGTGGCCGGGCTCGCGTGCCAGCGGTAGTTCTCGAAGTCGCGGATGTCGGCGGGAACGGCGACGAGAATGGGCTTGGCCATGGGCGTGTCCGGTCGTGCGGTGCGGCTGGACGCATCCATAGCGTGAGCGCGGCAGGCGGGGGAGGGGCTTTGCGCGGCGCGCGCATTCCGGCGATAGGTGGGCGATGAGCGACCAGCCAGCCCAGCGCCAGCGGCGAAAGCCCGGACCGGTGACGCGCGACTATCTGTTTCGCGCCGCCGTCCACTATCTGGAGCGCTACGCCTCCTCCAGCGGACATCTGGCGCGGGTCCTGCAGCGCAAGGTTCTGCGCCGGGCCCGGGAGCGCGGTGAGGACCCGGCCGCCTTCGCGCCGCTGGTGGACGAGGCGGTCGCCAAGGTGCTGGAGCTTGGACTGATCGACGACACGGCCTTCGCCGAGGCCAAGGTCGCGAGCCTCCGGCGCAGGGGCGCGTCCAGGGCGCAGCTGAACGCGAAGCTGGCCGCCAAGGGGGTCGACCGGGAGACGGCGGCTGCGGCGATGGCGGCCGACGAGACGGACGAGGCGGATGCCGCGCGCGCCTATGCGCGGCGCCGCAGGCTCGGCCCTTACCGCACGCGAGACCGGGCCGAGAAGCGGGACCGCGACGTCGCGGCGATGATGCGTGCTGGCTTCTGCTTCGCACTCGCCGCGGCGGCGGTCGACGGCGAGGACGACGATCCCTTGGCCGGCTAAGCGTCCGTCCCATCACGGATCCGCGTTCGGTGGAACTGTGCTTTTCCCGTGTCGTTTCCTGCCCGACCCCGAAACGGACGGATACCCCAGGAACGACGGCCTCCGGCCGCTATGCCGGATTCGTCCAGAACGACAAGGAGGCATTCCATGCCCAGCATCCGCGAGGCCAAGATCGCCATTCTCGCCACCGACGGCTTCGAGCAGTCCGAACTCGTGCAGCCGCTGGAAAAGCTGCGCGAGGCCGGCGCGACCGTCCACGTGCTTTCCGTCAAGGAGGGCGAGATCAAGGGCTGGGACGAGACCGACTGGGGCGACTCGGTCAAGGTCGACCGGCTCGTCACCGAGGCGAACGTGGCCGATTACGACGCGCTCGTGCTCCCGGGCGGCCAGATCAACCCGGACAAGCTGCGCGCCGAGCCGGCCGCGGTGAAATTCGTCCACGACTTCTACAACACCAAGAAGACGCTGGCCGCGATCTGCCACGGCCCGTGGCTTCTGATCGAGGCGGGCGTGGTGAACGGCCGGGACGTGACCTCGTTCAAGTCCATCAAGACCGACCTCGTGAACGCGGGCGCGCGCTGGCATGACGAGGAGGTCGTCACCGATCAGGCGCTGATCACCTCGCGCAACCCGAACGACCTGCCGGCCTTCATCTCCAAGATCATCGAGGAGGTCGAGGAAGGCCGCCACGAGGATCGCAAGGCCGCCTGACACCGGGTGACCGCAAAGCGAAAAACTGGAGCCGGCGCGTCCCTCGCGCCGGCTCTTTCCTCATGGCGCACAGGTGGCGCCCGCGCCATTGCCAGAGCGCGGCGGAGTCGTGTAAGGCCGGCTGGAGCATGCGAATTCCAGCGGAGGACCGG
>JAEZXX010000060.1 GCA_023419535.1 Pseudomonadota bacterium
GGCGCGCCGGATCAGCCGTTCTCGGACTTCTGCGCGTCCTCGCCGGACTTCGCCTCGGCCTCGGCTGCGTCCTCGTCGGACTCGCCGATCACCTCGGTCTCGCCCTCGACCGGAGCCTCCTCGTCGACCTCTTCCGCCATCGGCGGAACGATGGTCGCGACGACGAAGTCCTCCTCGCTCGTCAGCTCGACGCCCTTCGGCAGCTTGATCGCCGAGACGTGGACGGCGTCGCCGATCTCCAGGCCCGTCAGGTCGAAGGTGAAGCCCTCCGGGATCGACTGCGCCGGGCAGGTGACTTCGATCTGGTGGTGGACGACGTTCAGGACGCCGTCGTTCGCCTTGATGCCGGGCGCCTCGTCCTCGTTCTCGAAGTGGACGGGCACGTTGACCGTGACGATCGTGCGGTCGGAGACGCGCAGGTAGTCGACGTGGGCCAGCGTGTCCTTGACGACGTCGAGCTGGTAGTCCTTCGGCAGGACCTTGATCGACTTGCCGCCGACGTCGATCGTGATGACCGTCGTCAGGAAGCCGCCGGCGTGCAGCTTCAGGAAGGTCTCCTTGTAGGGGACCGCGATCGGCAGGGGCTCCTGCTTGTCGCCGTAGATGACGGCGGGCACCATTCCGTTGCGGCGAAGATGTCTGGCGGCCCCCTTGCCGACCTTCTCGCGCGCTTCGGCCTTGACCGTGTAGCTCTCGCTCATGGGATCAATCCTTCAAGCGTTGAATTCGGAGATGCCGGAACGGCCGCGAGGGCCGAAACGGCGAAAAGCGGCCCTGTGGGGCCGCTTCCCCCCGCGCTGCCTCCAAGGGTGTCCGCGCGGGATGGGCGTGCCTATAGCCGGAAAGGGGAGGTAAGGGCAAGCACGGGCGCCTGTACTTATCCCCCTCGACCCGAACGCGTGGACACTCTCGATCGCAGAACGACGCGACGAGAAGGACAGCGCATGGAGAGCCGGACCGGGACACTCGTACAGCTCGAACGGCGAATGACCGTCCTGCGGCTTCGAACGTCGGCGCTTGCTCTTTCGATCGCTCTGAAAGCGGGCTTCAAGCCGAGCCAGTTGCGTGTCCCACGGGGTCGCCCGGACGGTGGGCAGTGGACGCAGGAAGGTGGGTCAGGACTGGTCCACCTTGTCTCCCGGCGCCGGCCCGGCGGGAACCAGATCAGAATTCAGGGGCGTTGGCTTTCGCTCTCCTCCGGCCAGCAGCAGCGGTTGTTGGATTCGCACAATGCCATGCGTGCAGCAGTTCAGCATGCGCGGCGGCTCGATCCAGCGTGGAAGCCTCCGGCCCAAGCATTCGAGACCGTCAACGGGCTCATCTCGGCCAATCGTTCGATCGAACTGGCTGCGCGCTTTCGCATCTTCGAGCTGACGGGAACCCGTGCCGCACTGGGTCCGTACGCCAAGGAATACATTCTAGCACCTCAGACGAACCGGCGGCTGAGACGCGCCGAGCAGGCTGCCGTCGACCGGCTGGGTCGAAAATGGGGTTGTCACCGCTGTGGTAGGAAGGACCCCGGCGAGGGCCGAACCTCTTTCATAGGAGACCACCAAGTGCCAAAATCCATCGGCACGCCGACGCGGATCTACCCTCACTGCGCCGGCTGTAGCGCCAGTCAGGGAGGGCTGCTGAATAACTATCTGCGTCGGAGGTCGGAATGACAGTTAAAAAGGCGATCGTTACACCAGAATATCTTAGTTTCTACATTGCGGGATCAGATTATTTCGACGTTCCATTGGATCACGATCGGGTCGGTATCGTTGCAGACGGCCGCTCCATCAACGTGGGCTGTCTCTATTGGAACGATGGCGACACGACGATCACGCTTGGACCCTTCGAGGAGATCGAGAAACCGGAGGGGCCCCCGAAGTTCGATGGGCTTCTTGATACTCCAGAGCATCGTATCCTAATAACCGATGCCAACATTCCGGAAATCCTGTCCATGGCCGTGACTGGAACCCGGACGCGCGTGCGTATCTGGACGAACCACAAGACGGAACCGGACGACGTCGTCATCGCGTTGGGGTGAGGGAGGCGGTCGGACATTCCGGCCGCTTTTGCGAACCGATGCGAGGAAGGCCGGAATGTCCAACATCGAGCCGAACATCATCGACCCCACCAAGGGCCCGCCTCTGCCGCCGGACTCGCTGCCCGGCGAAGACCTGCCGGGCGCGGACCATGTCGGGGACGACGCCGTCCGCGAGCCGGACGTGGATATGCCGCCCATCGAGCCCGATCCGGAGGAGCGGCCCGGCGGGCGTCCGAGCGACGTCGAAGGCGTATGAACTTCGGCCATTGGTCGGCGGAGGCGGGCGCCGCCCAGAACAGGCGCCCGTCAAGCAGAGGACGTGACCCTCGTGTGAAGGAAGCGACCGTCCCTTAGAACAGTCGGCCGCCGTTCGGAACCGTGTGGGACAGGGCGGCCAGCACCACGTTTCCGGCCTCGTCCGGGAAGCCGAGAGTCAGCACCTCCGAACGCATCGGACCGATCTGGCGGGGCGGAAAATTGACGACCGCCATCACCTGGCGCCCGACGAGATCGTCCAGCGAATGGCGCACGGTGATCTGAGCGGAGGATTTCCTCACGCCGATTTCCGGCCCGAAGTCGATCTGGAGCTTGAAGGCGGGTTTTCGCGCTTCCGGGAAGGGCTCGGCTGCAACGATCGTACCGGCGCGGATGTCGACCTTCATGAAATCGTCGAAGGCGATTTCGGGGGCGACGCTTTCGCTCTTCATGCTCATCCCTTCGAGAGTTCCTCGGCCCGCGCCCGCGCCGCCTCGACGGCCCGTTCCAGCAGCGGGCCGAAGCCGTCCGATGCCATCAGTACCTCCAGCGCGGCCTGCGTGGTGCCGTTCGGCGAGGTGACGTTCCGGCGCAGCTGGGCTGGATCATCATCCGAGCGGATCATGAGTTCGCCCGCGCCGGCGACCGTGTGGCGGGCGAGGCGCAAGGCGAGGTCCGGGTCGAGTCCGGCCTTGGCACCGGCCGCGGCCAGCGCCTCGGCCAGAAGGAACACATAGGCGGGCCCCGAGCCCGAGACGGCGGTCACCGCGTTGATCTCGGCCTCCGATCCCACCCACTCGACCGGCCCGCAGGCGCCGAGCAGGCGGCCCGCCGCCTCGCGCTGCGCGGTCGTGACGCGCGGGGAGGCCGTGGCCCCGGTGATGCCGCGCCCGATGAGGGCGGGCGTGTTCGGCATGGCGCGCACGACGGAGCAGGGGCCGAGGTGCCCCTCGATGGCGGCGATTGTTCGTCCCGCGACGACGGAGATGACCAGCGTATTCGCCGCGACCGCGGCGCGCAGCGGCGGCAGCGCGGCGTCCATCACCTGCGGCTTGACGGCGACGACGAGGATGTCGGCGCTCAGCCCGTCCGCGTCGGTGCGGTGCGCCGCGCCCTTTGCGACCAGCGCGTCGACATGGACGCCGCCCTTCGGATCGAGGATGGTCAGGTCGGCAGCCGGCAGGCCGCCCTCCAGCCAGCCGCGCGCCATGGCGCCGCCCATGTTGCCGCCGCCGAGGAGAAGGACGCGACCGAACGCCATCAGGCGTGCCCGACCGTCTCGAAGAGCGAGCAGGCGAGCGCCTCCTCCGCGCTGCGCCCCGCCCACACGACGAACTGGAAGGCCTGGATGTAGCGCTCGCAATGCTCCAGCCCGTAGGCGAGGAGGCTTTCGGCCTGCTGCACCGTGGGTTCCGCTCCGCCGGAGAGAAGGAGCGTGTGGCGGAACATCACCGCGCCCTCGCTCGGCCAGAGGTCGAAATGGCCGACCAGGAGGCCTTCGTTGATCCTGGCCACGAGGCGCAGGATCTCGGCCTCGCAGCGCGCCGGGATCGTGAGGTCGCAGGCGCAGGCGAAATGCAGCGCCTCGCACTCCTCCATCCAGGAGAAGGAGACGGCGTATTCCCCGTGGAGGCCCTTTACCGCGACGGAGAGTTCGTCGTCACAGAGCCGCTCGAAGCGCCAGTCCCGGTCGCAGGCGACGCTCTCCACGGTGTCCACCGGATTGGCGCCGCGCCGAATCTCGGTCTCGGTCAGTTGCATTCTCATTCCGCCTCGCCCCGCATCGTTCGCGGCGGAAGAGAAGGCCGGACGGGTCCTCGTCCGTCCGGTCCTCGTTCCATGCGCCGCGACCTTCGCCGCGACGCCCGCCGCATCCATCGGGCGAGACACGCTCGTCGCGAATCACCCTTTGGAATCAGCATATCCAGACGGAGTCCTCACGCCATACCGGAAACGGATTGTTAACCCTTTCATGACAGGCGGGCATGAGGTGTCGCGCGAATCCGCACGCTTAAGCGATTCAGGAAACAGCGCTTTCGGACTCCGGAGCCAGACGAGAAACGCCGGCGGACAGCCGCCGGCGTCTGTGGATAAGTGGCTGTGGCGGCTTCGCGTTGAAGGTCGGACGGCGATGTGCGTCCGAAACGGAGCCTTAGAGCGTCGGCGGCGTCGGTCCGTCGAAGGGCTGTGCGGGCGCCTCGCCGGGCGTGCCGGCCGAGCGCGCTTCGAGCGCGGCGATGCGGCGCTTCAGCTCCTCGTTCTCGGCGCGGGCCCGAACGGCCATCTCGCGCACCACCTCGAACTCCTCGCGCTGGACGAGGTCGAGCTGGCCGATCAGACGCTCGGTCTGCGCGCGCACCACGGTCTCGACCTCGCGGCGCACGCCCTGGGCGGCACCGGCGGTGTCGGTGAAGAGCCGGGCGACTTCGTCGAGAACGCGGCTCGGGCCTCTGCTGGTGCTCATGGGGTCGTCTCGCTTCCAAGGATCCGTGGCTTCCCCTGTCAGGTAGGCGGGGGCGGATGCGAAGGCAATGGCGCATCAGAAGGCGGCCGGCGGTTGACCCGGCGGCCCGCACCGACCAAAGCTCCGGCCCGATCGCCGACCCGCCGCGCGAATTCCGCGCAGAGCCGTGAGCCTCCAGACCGATGTCCACCCTCTCCATCCTCGGCGTCCTCGCCTATCCGAACATCGACCCCGTGCTGGTCGAGATCGGCCCGCTGGCGATCCGCTGGTACGGCCTCGCCTATGTCGCGGGCATCCTCTGCGGCTGGCTCTTCGGCCGCTATCTCGCCGGACGGGGCTCGCTCTGGCCCGGCGGCCTCTCGCCGATCACCAAGGACGACGTCGACGACTATATCCTGTGGGTCACCGTCGGCATCGTGGCCGGCGGGCGCCTCGGCTCGATCCTCTTCTACGACACGGCGAACTGGATGGCCGATCCGCTGGCGATCCTGCGGGTCTGGGAGGGCGGCATGTCCTTCCACGGCGGGCTCATCGGCGTGGTTCTGGCGACGCTCCTCTTCGCGCGCCGCCGGAAGGTGCCGCTGTGGAGCTTCGGCGACATCGTCGCGGCGAGCGTGCCCTTCGGCCTCTTCTTCGGGCGCCTGGCCAATTTCGTGAACGCCGAGCTCTACGGCGCGCCCTCCACCGTCGCCTGGGCGATGGTGTTTCCGGGAGCGGGCCCCGAGCCGCGCCATCCGAGCCAGCTGTATCAGGCGGGGCTCGAGGGCATCGCGCTCTTCGTCCTGCTGGCGATCGCGATCCATCGCTTCCGGGCCCTGCACCGCCCGCGCCTGACGATCGGGCTCTTCCTGATCGGATACGCCTGCGCGCGCATCTTCTCGGAGTTCTTTCGCCTGCCGGACGCCCATATCGGCTATCTCGCCGGCACCTCCTGGCTCACGATGGGCATGGTCCTCTCACTTCCGATGGCCGCCCTCGGCGCGGTCTGCATCGCGAGCGCCCGGCGCGCCGTGCCCGCGCCGAGCGCCGACGCCCTGAAGCTGCGGGGCGGGGCCGCGGCTTGAGCGATCTTCCGGCGCGCATCGCGCAGGCGATCGCGCGAGAGGGGCCGATGAGCCTCGAGCGCTTCTGGAACGCGGCGCTCTTCGATCGGACACACGGCTACTACACGCGCGGGACCCCGATCGGCGCGAACGGCGACTTCATTACCGCGCCCGAGGTCAGCCAGATGTTCGGCGAGCTGATCGGCGCCTGGCTGGTCGCGGCCTGGCGCGCGCTGGACCGGCCGGCGCCCTTCGTCCTCGCCGAGTTCGGACCCGGACGCGGCACGATGATGGCCGACATCCTGCGCACCGTGCGCCGGCTCGACACCGGGTTCGCCAAGGCCGTGCGCGTCCGGCTGATCGAGACGAGCGACCGTCTGGCCGCCGAGCAGATCGAGCGCCTGTCGCGCTTCGACATGGCGCCGCGGCGCGTGCGGCGTTTCTCCGAAATCGAACCGCTGCCGCTCCTCCTCGTCGCCAACGAGCTCTTCGACGCCGTCGCGATCCGGCAATACCGGTTCGCCGGCGGCGTCTGGCGGGAGCGGCGGGTCGGCGTCATCGAGCGGGGCTTCGCCTTCGTCGAGGCGGAGCCGGTCGCGGCCGAGGCCCTGCCGATCCCGGTCCAAGCCCCGCCCGAGGGCGCGATCCTGGAGCTCTCGCCTCTGCGCGACGCCATCGCGGACGAGATCGGCGCGGCGCTCGCCGAGCGCTCAGGGGCGGCGCTGATCATCGACTACGGTCATGCGCGCACGGGCTTCGGGGACACCCTGCAGGCGCTGCGGTCCAACGCGTTCGCCGACCCGCTGGCCGAGCCCGGCTCGCGCGACATCACGAGCCACGTCGATTTCGAGCGCCTCGCCGGCGCGCTGAAACGGGCCGGAGCGCGCGTGTCGCCGATCGTCGAGCAGGGCGACTTCTTCGTCTCCCTGGGACTTCTGGAGCGCGCGGGACAGCTCGGCGCGAGCGCCGATGCGGCCGGTCGCGCCGACATCGAGGCGGCCGTGCGGCGCCTCGCGGGCCGGGGACGCGGCGAGATGGGCGCCCTCTTCAAGGTCGTCGCGGCGAGCTTCCCGCAGCCCGCTCTGCCGCCCTTCGCCGCGACGAGGACATGAGATTGACTTCACCCGACCGCTCGCACACGATCTTCGCCATGCAGCCTTCTCGCCGTGAATCGGCCTCTCGCCTGACCGAGCACGACGTCGTCCAAAGCGCACCGCTGACGGCTGCGGCCGGCATTTCGCACGCCTTCTTCACGCGCGGCGGCGGCGTCTCGACCGGTCTCTACCGGGGCCTGAACGCCGGCATCGGCAGCGACGACGCGGGGGAGGCGGTCGCGGAGAACCGCCGTCGCGCGGCGCGCTTCCTGGCCGGCGTCGACGACATCCTCACGCCCTGGCAGATCCATTCGCCCGCGGTCGTCGCGGTCGACGCGCCCTTCGGATCGACGCGCCCGAAGGCCGACGCCGTGGTGACCGCCACGCCGGACCTCGCCATCGGCGTCGTGACCGCCGACTGCGGCCCGGTGCTCTTCGCCGATGCCGAGGCCCGCGTCGTCGGTGCGGCGCATGCCGGCTGGAAGGGCGCGGTGGGCGGCGTCCTGGAAGCCACCATCGAGGCGATGGAGCGGCTCGGCGCCCGCCGGGGTTCGATCGTCGCCAGCCTCGGCCCGACGATCACGCAGGACAGTTACGAGGTCGGTGCCGGCATGGCGGACGACATCGTCGCCGGAGACGGCGAGGCGTCGCGCTTCTTCGCCCCCGGCGCCGCGCCGGACAAGCGGCAGTTCGACCTGCCGGGTCTCATCGTCTCGCGCCTGACGCGCGCGGGCGTTTCCGCCAGCTTCGTCGGCGCGTGCACCTACCGGGACGAGGCGCGCTTCTTCTCCTACCGGCGCACCACCCATCGCGGCGAGCCGGACTACGGCCGGCAGATCTCGGCGATCGCGCTCCGCGCCTGAGCCGACCAGCACCAGAAGACAATCGGGGGACGGGACGATGCTGCATTTTCAGCCCGAGGAGTATGCGCGCCGCCGGGCGCGGCTGATGGCCGAGATGGAGGCTCGCAAGCTCGACGCCCTGCTCCTGTTCGCGCAGGATTCCATGTACTGGCTGACGGGCTACGACACGTTCGGCTTCTGCTTCTTCCAGTGCCTCGTCGTGAAGGCCGACGGGGAGATGCGCCTCCTGACCCGTTCGGCGGACCTGCGGCAGGCCCGCCAGACCTCCAACATCGAGACCATCGTCGTCTGGCGCGACCGGGCCGGCGCCAATCCCGCCATCGAGCTGCGCGACATGTGCGACGAGATGGGGCTCCTCGGCATGAAGGTCGGCGT
>JAEZXX010000077.1 GCA_023419535.1 Pseudomonadota bacterium
GGGGCCGGCGCGCGCCCTCCGCCGGCCGCGACTGGCCGCGCGCCTCGCCGGCGAGTGCTGTGCCGGCCAGGAGAATCACGATGGCACGTCTCATGGCAGACAATCCGGACGTTCGGCCCGCAGATGGGACAGGGCGAGCAGATGCAGGGTCGAGGGATAGTACAGTGTCGGCGCGAAGCTCGCCAGTTCGGCGGCAAGCGGCGTTCCGTCGACCACGCAGGCGATCGCGGCGGGAATGATGCGGTAGCCCGGCTCGTTCAACGCCTCCCGGTCGCGGCCGTTGTCGAGCGTGACGATCGCGGGCTGTCCGCTTTCGCCGAGCATGGAACGGGCGAGGCCGGACAGGAGATCGTCGTCGCCGACGCCCCCGCGCATGAGATAGAGCGGGATGCGCACGGCGTTGTAGCCGAACACCGCCGGAAAGCCCTCCGCAGGCTTCGGCCGGCCCGAGACCGACAGCCATTCCGGCGGCAGGGCGCGCGGGCCGGTCAGCGCTTCGGGCAGGAGGCGCAGCCCGCCGTCGGACACGGCGTCCCAGCCCGCTTCCGGGTCCAGCTCGGCGAGGACGGGGAAGGCTTCGAAGATCCAGTAGGACGGGTTGACGACCGGCCCGTCCGAGCGCTCGCCGCGCGCGTAGCCGGTGCTGCCAGGCAGCATCAGGCGACGCCCGCCCTGTTCGAAGAGGAGCGGAGCCATGGCGCCTGTCAGTTCGGCGGCGGCCTGCGTCAGCGGCTCCTCGTTCCAGGCCCGGCCGGCCAGCGCCAGCGCGTAGGCGATGAGGATGTCCCCGTCCGTCGCGTTGTTGAGATCGGTGACGTGGGGGTCGGCATCGGGCTGCCAGGTCCAGGCCGTCAGCCCGTCGTCGCGCAGCATCAGCTCGTCGCGGGTGAAGCCGTAGATGAGCTGGAAGCTGGCGGGGTCGTTCGCAAGGTAGCTCAGCAGCAGGCCGTATCCCTGGCCCTCGCTGTGGCTGATGCCTCCGTTGCCGTCGTCGACGACGCGTCCCGACGGGTCCAGGAAGCGCTCGCGCCACGCGGACCATTCCTCGGCGGTGATGGTGCCGGTCTGGGGTGCGGACATCGCGATCGACGGACAGCAGAGGAGGGCGGCCGCGACCGCGGCCGAACGGAGCGCGGACGACCTCACGAACGACGTCCGAGGATCGAGGTCATGGTGGCCGTCGCGGCGCCGAGGACGACGGAGACGAGCGCCAGCAGCAGCGCATAGCCGAGCGGCCGCTCCGAAAGCCAGTTGGCCGCCACCAGACGCAGATTGCCGAGGCTCGGCTCGACCGACGGGACGAGGCTGGCGCCGGTGGCGGGGAGCGAGACGTAGCTCGTCTGCGCGGCGTCGTAATAGGTGAGGCGCCCGGAGAGTTCGCTCCAGTTCGTCTGCATGGCGAGGTCCGAGACGCCGGCGAAGAGCTCGTCCGGGGTGCGGGCGGTGACGATGGTCCAGCTGTGCTCCCCGTCCGTCCCGAGCCCCTGCGCGACGACGAGCGAGCTTTCGGCGGGCGGCAGGAACGGCTCCGGGCGCGGTGCCATGATCCGCAGCGCGTCCAGCGACAGATCGAAGCTGCGCTCCAGCCAGTTCTCGACCGACCCCATGACGCGCTCCCACGGACTGCTCACGCGCTCGCTCCAGGCGTCGATCGAGATCTGCCCGGCGCTGCCGGCGGCGGGCGCGACCGCCGCGTCGCTCCAGCCGCTTCGAAGGGTTTCCGAGACGTTGGCGACCTGCAGCACGCCGGCCGGCAGGCGGGGCGCGGCCCCGACGAAGAGCGCCTCCCGCCCGGCGGCGGCCGCGACGGGCAGCGCGGTGTCGAACGGAATGGTCCGTCCCGCCGTGCTGGCGAGGCGCGCCGCCAGTGTCGCCGCAGCCGACAGGGTCGACGTCGACGGGTCGCCGAGGATCAAGGGCGACGGGGTCTCCGCCCCGTTGTAGGGGAAGCCGTTGCCCGCCAGGGCGGCGAGGTTCGGGCGTGTGCTGATGCGGGCGAAGTCCTGCATCTGGAAGGTCGAGGTGTCGAAGAGCACGAAGCGCGTGTCGGCGCTGGTGGAGGTGCCCGGCAGGCAGGCGACGTCGTCCTGCGCGTCGATGATGGCTTCGATGGCGATCGTGTTCGTGCCCGGGCGCAGATGCTGGAGCGTCACGGAGGCCGGGAAGCTGCGCAGGACCTCGCCGGACCGGGCCCCGATCGGGATCGTCGTCGCGATGTTGTCGTTCACGTAGATGTCGAGCGTCGAGCCCGGGCGCACGGCCGCCGTATAGGCGAGGTCGAGGAGGATCGTGGCCTCGCCATAGGCCTCGGCGTAGAAGTCGGCCGGAACGGCGACGTCGAATTCGGTGCGGTAGCGGCGGCCCGAGAACTCCTCGGTCACGACCCCGAGGTCGCGGAGCGGGATCGTCCCGCGGGAGAAGAGGAGCGGCGCGTTCGGCGTGCGCCAGCCGGGGTTGGCGATCTCGGTCCGCCGAACCGAGGCGGGCCGATCGACGGGGGCGACGAGGCGGTCGATCGCGGCCTGGACCGCGACCCAGTCCGGACCCGTCAGGAGAAGGACCGGCGCGCCGTCGGCGCCGGGGACGAAGTCCGCATAGGCGCCGAGCCGCGCCTGTTCGGGGAAGCCGGGAAGCAGTGCGGCGAGACCGTCCGCCGGGCCGACGAGCACCGAGAGCGAGCCCCGGCCGGCCGGCGCGGGCGGCCCTTCCGCCACCGAGACGATCTGGTTCGGCGTGGCGCCGAGAAGCGCCAGCCCCTGCGCCAGCCGCGAGATCGCCTGTGAGGCCTGGACGGTGGTGCCCGGCGCGATCGCGACGTTGAACCGCGTCCGACCCTCGGCGTCGAAGCCGACGGCGCGCACGTCCTCGAGCGCCTGGGGGGCGATCTGCGCGCCCTCCCGGAACGTCAGGAAGGTTCGCGCCCCGTCGATCTCGGTCCACAGATCGTAGGTCGACTGCACGGTGCAGTCGGTCCGGTGGCGCATGGAGGTTTCGAACGCGATGGTGTTGAAGCCGGCCTGCAGGACGTTCGCTGGCACCTCGACGGCGATCTCGGACACGGCCTCGGGCGAGGCGATGGGGGCGTCGATCACCGTCTGCCCGTTCACGACGAAGCGCAGGCTGGAGGCCTCGGGGGCGACGAGGATCGAGCTCTGATAGGCGATCTGGAGGCTCTCGGCGCTCTCGACCTCGGCCTGCGTCAGGAAGACCGACCAGCGTCGGCGCGCGGTCTCGCCGGACAGCGAGATCGAGGGCTCGGGGAGCAGATGCCGGGGCCCGAGGGCGGCAGGCTGCGCCGCCGAAGCCTCGACCGTGGCGGGCTCCGAGGCGCGGGGCGGCTCGACGGTCTGAGCGGCCGGTTCCGGCGCGGCGGCGGGTGCAGGGGCGGGCGACGCGACGGGCTCCCCGCCGCCGCGATCGGGCTCCGGCGCCGCCGTCGCGGGCGAACCTTCGCTCGACATGTCGAACGGCGTCGGCTGGGCGCTCGCCTGAACCGAAAGGGCGGCCAGGGCCGCCAGGACGATCGCCGGTCTCATAAGCGCGCCTCCGACGGTGCGCGGTCCGGCTTCGGGCGCTTGGCCGTCGAACCGCGGAAGAGATAGACGAAACCGCGATAGGTCTCGAAGAGGCAGAGCCAGTAGAACCACAACGTTCCGCGCAGGACGCCGGGATTGCGTCGCCGGGATTTCTGGAACGACTGCCACTGGGACGAACTGCCGAAGACGAGGTCCGCGATCAGGAAGGCCTGCTTCGGCTCGGTCGTGGCGTACTGGAGCCCGAGGGTGAAGCCGTTCGACTGCGGTCCGACCCGGCGGACCGTCATCGGCAGGCTCGAGAACTCCACGGCCCCCGTCGGCCGGAACCGCAGCTCGGCGCTCCGGGCCTCCGTGGGCGGCTCACCGAAGGCGCGCACGCGTGCCCCGCCCACCGAGACGTCCTCGATGTTGGCCGGATAGGTGATCCCGTCGACGACCACCTCCCCGCGCCGCGCGACCTTGACCCGGCGGAACTGCGAGGGCGTACCGCGCTCGGCCACGACCCCGAGGGCGCAGCCGGCCAGCAGCAGGTTCAGGAGGTTCCAGGCTCCCACGACGAGGGTCAGGTCGGCCCGGTAGGGCTCGGCGTAGATCCGCCAGGCCGTGGCCGCGACGCCGACGAGCAGGACGGCGAAGATCGCGAAGAAGGGGAGGCTCAGCTCCGACAGCCGCGAATGCAGGATCGACTCGTCCTTGGCCGTCACCTTGAAGGTCGGCTTGCTCGGGTTCAGCGCGACCGAGATGACGGCGGGCAGGAGATGGACGGTCTGGATGTACTCGTAGAGCTCGGAGATCCACGGCCAGCGATAGTAGCCGAAGAGGTAGTTCTGCATCATCAGGTTCACGGCCATGTAGGTGAGCGTGTAGGCGAGGAACTCGCCGCCCGATGCGTTGAATATCTGCAGTCCGAAGAAGAGGTAGAAGAGGGGCGCGACGAGGAAGATCGCGCGCGGGAAGGGGAACAGCCAGAACAGCGTCGAGGACATGTAGCAGAGGCGCTGCGGCAGGGAGAGGCCGCGCTTCAAGGGCGGGAAGCGGAAGCGCAGGATCTGCATCATCCCCTGCGCCCAACGCGAGCGCTGGCCGATGAAGGAGGCGAAGGTCGCGGGCTGGAGGCCGGCGATCAGCGGCTTGTCGACATAGATCGAGTTCCAGCCGCGTGAATGCAGCTCGAGCGCCGTCTCGCAGTCCTCGGTGATGGAAAGGCCGGAGAAGCCGTCCGTCTCGGCCAGCGCCCGGCGGGACAGGACCGCGGCCGAGCCGCAGAAGAAGGACGCGTTCCATTTGTCGAGGCCGCGCTGGATGACGCCGTAGAACATCTCGTTCTCGGACGGCATCTTCTCGAAGGTGCGCAGATTGCGCTCCAGCGGGTCGGGATTGAGGAAGAAGTGCGGCGTCTGGACGAGGAAGAGGCGCGGGTCCTCGTCGAAATAGCCCACCGTCTCCAGAAGGAAGTCGCGCGCCGGCGCATGGTCGGCGTCGAAGACCGCGATCAGCTCTCCGGTCGAGTGCTTGAGACCGTTGTTGAGGTTGCCGGCCTTGGCGTGCTGGTTGCGCTCGCGCGTCAGATAGATCGCGCCGAGCTCGGCGCAGAGCGCCTTCAGTTCGCGGTGCCGCCTCTCGGCCGCCTGCGCCTCGCCGGCGTCCTCGGAGTTGCGCTTTTGGACCGAGCCGCCGTCGTCGAGAAGCCAGACCTTCAGCCGGTCGGACGGATAGTCCATCTGCAGCGCGGCCGCGAGCGTGTTGGCCAGCAGCCCGGCATCCTCGTTGTAGGTCGGCACGAACACGTCGACGGTCGGGAACCGGTCGGAGGGTCCCTGCTGGCGCGGTTTCCTCGGCGGCAGGGGTGCGGCCACCACGAACAGCGACACGAAGAGCATGAACACCGAGTACATCTCGGCGAGGTAGAGCAGGAAGCCGGGAACGAAGTTCTGCAGCTGGTTGACCGGGGGCAGCGTCCCGGTGGTGCGCCAGTAGACGTAGCGCAGGACGATCGCCGTTCCGAGCGCCAGAGCGACGAGGCGCCAGCCGCTGCCGAGATTCAGCGTCTTGATGACGACCATCACCGCCAGCACGAGCAGGACCGCGATCAACTGCGACTGGACGCTGATCGGCAGGGCGATGACGAGAAGGGCGAACGCGGCCGCGAGCGCCCAGAGGAGGATCGTGACGGCCTTCAGCATGTGCCGGCCTGCCGGTCGGCGG
>JAEZXX010000110.1 GCA_023419535.1 Pseudomonadota bacterium
GCACCGCGCTCGCCGGCTCCGGCTCGGGCGTCGGCGAGGCGGCGGGTGGCCTCTTCCCGCTGCCCGGCATCATGAACACCATCGTCGGCTCGTTCAAATCCGACACGGTCGGCGTCGCCCGCACCGAACAGATCGGCATGAGCAAGGTGACGAATGTCGGGTCGACGTCGCTGGAAAGCGTCGGCAAGTTCAAGAAGATCGCCGTGGGCGAGGAGTTCGTCATTGAGTGTGGCGCTTCCAAGCTGATCATGCGGCGCGACGGCACGGTGATCATCCTCGGAACCAACTTCAACTTCACGTCGTCGGGTCCGGCTCAGCTGAACGGCTCAGTCGTCGATCTGAACAAGCCGGCAGACTAACCCTTGTCGGTCGACAACCGGACACCGTTCCCAGCCCTCGCCTTCCGCCAGTACAATCTTGCGGGCCAGTTGCTGGGCGTGGTCGTGGCGCGCGGGACTTTTCGCTTGTCCCCCACAGACGGGCTCGAACTCGCCGACGTGCAGCGCCCCCTTGTCATGTCGGACATTTACGCCGGCGATCCGCACGAGACCCCGCAGATCGCCTGCACCGATCTCGCGCCGTTCAAGCCGGGCACGGACGTCACTTTCGTCGGCTCGGCTCATTCCCCCGACGGACAGCCACACCGCTCTTGGGAGTGCGGCCTCACTGTTGGGTCGGTCGGGCGTCGCCTACGGGTGACCGGCCCGCGGGTTTGGAAGGCGAAAGCGCGGCGAACCTGGGTCGGCCTTCTTGATCCGACGAAGGAATGGGTGCTGGACGGCTGGGCCCTGACCGAGCCCGAACCGGTGACTGAGGTGCCAATCGACTGGCGGCTGGCCAGCGGCGGCCCGCTCTACGGGAGCGAAGCCGAGAGCCAGACGCACGACGCGCGCAACCCGATCGGGCGCGGGCACGTGGATGGACGGCGCTTTCCGGACGTTCAGGAATGGCCGGCGCCGCAGATTGAGGATTTCACGGCCCCCGTCTGCTCCCCGTCCGATGACAGAGAACCAGTCGGACTCGGCCCGGTCTCTCCCTTTTGGAGCACGCGCCTGCGCCACGCCGGAACCTTTGACGCGGCCTGGAAAAGCGAGCGGCACCCGCTGATGCCGGCCGACTTCGACTTCGCCTTCTGGCAGGCCGCACCGAAGGGGCTCGTCGCGAACCCCTGGCTCGAAAGCGACGAGCCCTTTAAACTTGAGAACCTCGTTTCTGGCCGACCAGTTGTCCGGGGAAGGTTGCCGGGGCTCCGCCTTGCCGTTGAGATCGATCAGGGCACCGGCCCGGCCCGCGGCCCGATGGTGCTCGACGGTGTCCATTTCGAGTTCACGCCCGAGGCTGAGCGCGTTTCCCTAACTTGGCGCGTCGGCTTTCCTTGGCCGGAGCGGAAGGGCCGACCAATCTTGACCGCCTCGCGATCTGGTTCGGGAGGAGTCTGATGGCGGCCCCCGGACAGACCCCAGGCACCGAGCCGCCGCCGCTGGAGATCGAGATCAGCGGACGAAGCGTCACCGATCTCGCGCAAAGCACGGGCGCGATCGAGAGGGCTGGCTACCCGTCCGGCGGAAACGCCATGTACTTTCGCGAACCGGACCGGTCGATCTACTACCATCCGCCCGAAGGTACGCCGGGATACGAAGGCCGCGGCTGGCCTCTGGACGACGACGAACTGCTCGCGGCCATCCGAAAGGAAGAGGGTGACGAAGAGGAGGACGAGAGGAACCCGCGACCGCCTCGCCCCTCTTCGGCTGATCCGGCCCCGCCCGAGTTCATTCCAGACACCGAAGAGGCGATCGCCGTTTGCCTCTCGCCCGACGTCTGTCGCGCGCCGCAGGCGCCGACCCCGTTCATGGTCTACGGCCGCGCCGACTTGGACCGGAACTACTCGCCAGACGTGCGCTCGAACGGGCTCGTCGTCAAGCGCGCGAACTCGGTCTTCACCACCACCATCGGAGACGAACCGGGCATCGGCCTCGGCGTGCTCTCCGGCACCGTCGGCTCGATCGTGCAGCCGGTCACCTCCTCGCCGACGGTGTTCGCCAACGGGGTCCCGGTTCAGCGGCACGCCGACCGCTGCACGCTGAACAACGGCAACTGCCCCGGCGAGTACGTGCATGTCCGCAACGACGCGGTCGTGGCTGCACCGGATGCGACGGATGAACAGGAGCGGTCCGCTTCAGCCGCCGCGAGGGCTCAGGCCGGACAGGCTATCGACGGCTTCTACGAGAATTCGCCTGAGGCCCAAGCCGCCGTAGCGGCTTGGAACCGGGCCGGGGACTACGTTGGCAATCCAAATCTCGTTGTCGAAGATCTCAACCGCCTGCGCGAAAGCATGCCGACGGGCGACGAGGCTCTTCAGTTCGGGCGCGACGCCGCGCGAGGAGCACGAGACGTCGCCGGGTATGTGATCGACAATCCCGGGCAGTCCGCGCGCAACGTCCTCGACTGGGGAGTCAACGGACTCAAAGGCCTCTGGGAAGGGACCGATAAGGCCTATCAGGAAGGCGGGGCTGCGAGGGCAGGCGGACACTTGGCCGCCGCCGTCGCCAGCGCAGTCAACCCGTTCCGCAAGGCTCGCGCCGCAGGCGAAGCAGCCGACGCTCTCGGTGATGCTGGACGGGCGGGACGCCGGGACCGAAGCGGAAATGACGGGGAGAGCGTAGAAGGAGACGGCGGCAGCCGCAGTACGGCCCCTCCCCGCGTTCACCGGGTCAACTGCTTCGACATGCCCGAGGGTCTGAATGCAGCGGAGTACGATCGTCAGTTGGCCGAGCAGATGAGAACGATCAACAACATGACGGGTGACGACATGGCCTACGCCCATTGGGTCCTAGACCGGGCCGGTGGGACGGCCAACCTCCGCGTCCCGAGTGCTCAGCGTGCTCATCGCATTGAGTATGCCGAACACCTCGCGGACCAAGGACTCTCGCAGGCGCAAATCGCCGCGCGCATGAGCGGCCAGCATGCGACGCATTTCCTCGACATGGTCGCCGGCGGACATCCAACCGTCTTTTCACGCGATGGCGCGGGTAACCCCCTGCTCGGCGATGGGAATGTTAATTCGGATATAGGCAATCGGTGGACGCTTCAGGGCCGAGCAGCCTCACTCGGCGAAGAAGCGGAACGCATGCGAAGCCAAGGTCGCGGAGCCGAGCGAATGAATGTAGAGCTAAAGCGTTGCTGAAAGAGGGAAGAATGCGATACCACGACGATATTGAATACGCTCTTTCGACCTTCAATACGAAAAGACGATTGAGTTCGCTTGACGATAACGCAATTTCAAAATTGTCGGACGGCATCCCTCCATCTCTTCTCGAATTCATTTCGTCTGAAAGCAGGACCGAGTTCCACGATGGCCTCTTCCGGATGTGTAATCCGCTGGAGTTTCAGCCGATTCTTGCGCTCATCTTCAGGTCCGACCGAGACCTGAGGCACGACGAATGCCGAGTGATTGGTTACACGGCGTTCGGCGATCTGTATGTATGGTCGAACAGGATCTTCAGAGTCAGGATCGCACTTGCGGAAGGTCTCGTCTTTTCCACGAGGCTGGTCAATCCGGGGATGCCCGCTCCGCAATCGATAGACGGATTCGCGGCCGGGATGATTCCGGATCGGGAAAATGCCGATTTCGAAGATGTCGACGGCCTGCCATTGTACAACCGCTGCCAGGCCATGCACGGACCACTCGAAGACGACGAATGTTATGGTTTCTTCCCAGCTTTGGCTTTATCCGGCATTGCGGGCCCCAGTCGGGTGGTCGAGAACATACGGCGCGTCAAGGCGCTTGAACACTTCTCGATCCTTGCCCAGCTGACCGTGTTTAATCTGGCGGCCCCTCGGGGCGGTGAAATCATACTCTACCGCCCGATTGGTTGATTAACGCGGTACTCCACTCCGATAGCGTCGGAGCAAGATAGAATTTGGAAGCAGTGCGATACAGTCATCGACCCTCTCTTCCTGCCTAGACCGTCTCGGAACTCAACGCCGTTCTGAAAGACGCGGGTGAGCGATTTCGCGCCGGAGAAACCGCGGGCTCCAGGGAACTTGCGGAGCGTGCCTGGAACCGGATTCCGGAACCGAGATACGATTGGGATTTCTTCCCCGAGATCATCATCCGGCACATGGTGACACTCGCGGTCGCGGACCGGGACGAGCCTCGCCTGCGCCGGTGGCTCGACGAACTGTACGGCGTCTACCGCGACCCTTCACGGCAGGACCCGTTCACGGTGACCATCGAAGCCGACGCTCTGTACGACGTCGGGCTCGTCGACGAAAGCGCGAAGGTGCGGGCGCGGATCGAGGGCGGCGGCGATGAACGGCACAAGCCAGCGGCCACCACGGGTCCGGACCTCGACGACGCTACCCACGCGCGCATTGAGGACCTCAGTGCCGAGGGGGACGACGCCACAGACGCCGGCGATTTCTAGGCGGCGCGCATGTCCTACGACGCGGCCGTGGCACTCCTGCCGGAACCCAAAGACCGATGGTCGGCCTGGACGTGGCTACAGAGCGCGATCGGTGACACCTACTTTTTCGAGGGTCGCTGGCGGGACTGCCAGGCGAGCTTCGATCAAGCAGTCGCAGGCCCCGAAGGACTTGGAAATCCGTTCATCCATCTTCGGCTCGGCCAATGCGCTTTGGAGCTTGGAAACGAACTCCGCGCCAAGGATGAGCTTTTGCGCGCCTATATGGGTGGCGGCCGGGAAATCTTCGAAAACGAACAGAAGTATCTCGACTTTCTCGAAACGAGAGTGAACCTACGCGCCATTCGGTGAGCTGAAGCGAATTTCGGTTTTCGTCTGCCCGAGAGGGCCGCTTGCCAACGTCGACCTGCCCGACCGAAATGCGTCGCAGGACGCGAGTTGCAGAACCCTCCTACGAGAATTCCTTCGCCGCCCTGCCCGCCCGCCTGCCGGCGACACCCCACCGCTCGACGCCGCGCCCGCGCATCGACGGCTCGCAGATCGCCATCGTCGCCGGCCCCCCGGGCGAGGAGATCCACACCGACCCGTACGGCCGCGTGAAGCTCTGGTTCCCGTGGGACCGGCGCGCCCGCAAGGACGGCTCGGACACGCGCTGGGTTCGCGTCGCGCAGCCCTGGGCGGGCGGCTCGTGGGGCACGCAGGTGATCCCGCGCATCGGCATGGAGGCGGTGGTCTCCTTCGAGGGCGGCGACCCCGACCGCCCCATCGTCACCGCGCTCGTGCCCAACCCGCAGAACAGCGTTCCCTACGAGCTGCCGGCCAACAAGTCGCGCATGACGCTGCGCTCCAACACCCACAAGGGCCAGGGCTTCAACGAGCTCTCGATGGAGGACGAAGCGGGCGCTGAGAACATGTTCCTGCACGCCCAGAAGGACATGACGCAGCGCGTCCTCAACGACCACACGGCGCGCGTCGACCGTCACGAGGTGGTCTCGGTCGGCGGCAACCGCGCCTTCGAGGTCTCGGGCAACCAGAAACAGGAGATCGGCGGGTCGATGAACCTGACGGTCGGCGGCACGGGGCTGCAGGCGCTGGGGCTGATGGCGCAGGTGGCGGGCATGGGCGCGCAGACCTCCAGTCTCCTCTCCCAGGCCGGGCAGATCGCCGGCGGCGGGGGGCCGGGCCTCGCGGCCTTCGCCGGGACGATCGCCTCCTCCGCGCTCGGCTTCCTCGAAGGCTCGGGCCTCGCCTCGCGGGACGGCGTCGTCTCCGGCCCCTCGCCGCGCGCCGACGCCGGCACCGCGCTCGCCGGCTCCGGCTCGGGCGTCGGCGAGGCGGCGGGTGGCCTCTTCCCGCTGCCCGGCATCATGAACACCATCGTCGGCTCGTTCAAATCCGACACGGTCGGCGTCGCCCGCACCGA
>JAEZXX010000025.1 GCA_023419535.1 Pseudomonadota bacterium
ATAGACCCAGCCCCGGCCCCGGCCTCGCGGCCGGCGCCTCTTCCCTCCCAACACGACCCGAGGTCTCTCCCGATGCGCATGCCCCGCTCCCTTGCCATCGCCGCGCTGCTTGCCGGCACTGCGACCCAGGCTCTCGCGCAAGCCCCGGCCGAAGCGCCGACGCTGCGCATCGGCCTTCAGGAAGACCCGGACGCCCTCGATCCGCACCGGGCCCGCACCTTCGTCGGCCGCATGGTCTTCACCTCGATGTGCGACAAGCTGGTGGACGTCGCGCCCGACCTCTCGATCGTCCCGCAGCTCGCCACCGAATGGTCGTGGAACGAGGACTCCACCGTCCTGACCATGACGCTTCGCGAGGACGCGACCTTCCAGGACGGTGCGCCGGTGAACGCCGAAGCGGTCAAGGCCAATCTCGACCGTGCGATGACGCTGCCGGACTCGCTGCGTAAGAGCGAGCTCTCCTCCGTTTCGAGCGTCGAGGCGGTCGACGAGTTCACCGTCGCCATCACCCTGTCCGAGCCCGACGCGACGCTCCTCGCCCAGCTCTCCGACCGCGCCGGCATGATGCTGGCGCCCTCCGCCTTCGAGGATTTCGTCAACAACCCCGTCTGCTCGGGCCCCTACAAGTTCGTCGAGCGCGTGCAGAACGACCGCATCGTCCTGGAGAAGTACGCCGAGCACTACGACGCCGACGCCTACTCCTTCGGCCGCCTGATCTTCCTGCCGATCACCGACACGACCGTGCGGCTCGCCAACCTCCAGTCCGGCGACATCCAGCTTCTGGAGCGCCTCGCGCCCTCCGACATCGCGGCGGTCGAGGCCGACGCCAATCTCGACTTCCTGCAGGAGGCGGGCACCGGCTACGTGGCGCTGCGCATCAACGTGGCGAATGGCGAGCGGGGGCAGACCCCGTTCGGGCAGGACAAGCGCATCCGGCAGGCCTTTCAGCTCGCGATCGACCGCGAGGTGATCAATCAGGTCGTCGGCTTCGGCACCTTTGCGCCGGCTCAGCAGCCCTTCCCGCCGACCTCGGAGTTCTACGACGAGCGGTTCCCGCCGACGACGCGCGACGTGGAGGCCGCCAAGGCGCTTCTGGCGGAAGCCGGCGTCGAGCGCGTCGCCGTCGAGCTCGTCTACGGCAACACGACGACGACGCAGCAGATCTCGGAGCTGATCCAGGCGATGGCGGCGGAAGCCGGCTTCGACGTGACGCTGCGCCCGACCGAGTTCGCGGCGATGCAGCAGGAAATGACGAGCGGCAACTTCCAGATCTCGCAGATCGGCTGGTCCGGCCGCATCGATCCGGACGGCAACATCCACCAGTTCGTCGCCTGCGAGGGCAGCCTGAACGACGGCGACTACTGCAACGAGGAGGTGGACCGGCTCCTGGACGAGGCCCGGCGCACCACGGACACCGCGGCGCGCGTCGAGCTCTACGGGCAGGCGCAGGCGATCCTCCAGGACGAGCTGCCGCAGATCAACCTCTACTACCAGCCCCGCGCCTTCGGCGTCTCGAACCGGCTGCAGGGCTTCACCGCCCATCCGGACGGCATGATCCGCCTTCGGAACGTGACGCTGACGAACTGACGCACCTCACCGGCGGGGCGCCCCGTCCCGCCGGACCTTTCCTGACCTCGCGACAGGCTTCCCATGCTCCCCATCATCGCCAAGCGCGTTGCGATCGCCCTTCCGACCCTCGTCCTGGTGTCGATGATCGTCTTCGCCCTGCAGAAGCTTCTGCCGGGCGACCCGATCCTGACGCTGGCGGGCGAGGAGCGCGACCCTCAGGTGCTCGCCTATCTGCGCGAGCAGTACCGGCTGAACGACCCGATCTACGTCCAGTACTTCGTCTGGATCGGGCAGATCCTGCAGGGCGATTTCGGCGTTTCGCTGCGCACCGGCATCCCGGTGACGACGCTGATCGCGCAGAAGCTGCCGGTGACGCTCCAGCTCGCGACGATGGCGATGTTCTGGTCGATCCTCGTGGGTATCCCTTTCGGCATCCTCGCTGCGGTCAAGAAGGGCACCTGGATCGACTACCTGGCGAACGTCTTCGCGCTGTCGGGCCTCTCGATCCCGAATTTCTGGCTCGGCATCCTCCTGATCTTCTTCATCTCGGTGCAGATGCAGTGGCTCCCGGCGTCGGGCTACGTGCCGCCGACCGAGGATTTCTGGCAGTCCATCCGCACCATGCTGATGCCGTCCTTCGTGCTCGGCACCGCGCTCGCGGGACAGATCATGCGCCACACCCGCTCGGCGATGCTCGGCGTCCTCCAGTCCGACTACATCCGCACCGCGCGTGCCAAGGGGCTGATGCCGGCCGTCGTCGTCTACAAGCACGCGCTGCGCAACGCGCTGGTGCCGATCGTGACGCTTCTGACGCTGATCTTCGGGGAGCTGATCGCAGGCGCCGTCCTCACCGAGCAGATCTTCACGATCCCCGGCTTCGGCAAGCTGATCGTCGATGCGGTGTTCACGCGCGACTACGCCGTCGTGCAGGGCGTCGTCCTCGTCACCGCCTTCGGCTTCATCTTCATGAACCTCGTCGCGGACGTCCTCTACGTCCTGATCAATCCCCGCCTGAGGCACGCCTGATGAGCGCCGTCACCACCAATCCGCCGACCGGGGCGAACGCCGTGCTGCCGCCGGTCCTGCCGGCGCGAAAGCGCAACCGCTCGCTGGCGAAATTCGTGAAGAACCGCGCCGCGGTCGTGGGCGGGATCATCGTCCTCGTCTTCGCGCTCGCCGCGATCTTCGCGCCGCTCCTCGCCCACCAGGATCCGTTCCAGACGAGCTTCCTGACGATCCGACAGGCGCCGTCGGGTGAGTTCTGGTTCGGCACCGACGAACTCGGCCGCGACATCTACTCGCGCATGCTCTACGGCGCGCGCGCCTCGCTCATGGCGGGCGTCGTCTCGGTCGCCATCGCAGTGGCGATCGGCGTGCCGCTGGGGCTGATCGCCGGCTATTTCGGCTCCTACCCGGACATGGTGATCTCGCGTTTCACCGACGCGCTTCTGGCGATCCCCTTCCTGATCCTCGCCATCGCGCTGGCCGCTTTCCTCGGCCCTTCGCTGACGAACGCGATGATCGCCATCGGCCTCTCGGCGGTGCCGATCTTCATCCGCATCACCCGCGCGCAGGCGCTGACGGTGAAGGCGGAGGACTATGTCGAAGGCGCGCGGGCGATCGGCCTGCCGCACTGGCGCATCATCGTGCGCTACATCTTCCCCAACACGCTGCCGCCGATCATCGTCCAGGCGAGCCTGACGATCGCCGCGGCGATCATCGCGGAAGCCTCCCTCTCCTTCCTCGGCCTCGGCCAGCAGCCGCCCAACCCCTCCTGGGGCTCGATGCTGAACACGGCCAAGAACTTCATGAGCCAGGCGCCGACGATGTCGGTGTTCCCGGGCGCGGCGATCTTCCTGATCGTGCTCGGCTTCAACCTTCTCGGCGACGGCCTGCGCGACGCGCTCGACCCGCGCGAACACTGACGGGCGGCCGGAGCCGTCCGAACCGACACGCATTCCAGCAGGATTTGTAGCGTTCATGTTCACCACGCGTCCCGAACTCCTCGGCACCTTCGGCGCCGTCACCTCCACGCACTGGCTGGCGACGGCGAGCGGCATGTCGATGCTGGAGCGCGGCGGCAACGCCTTCGACGCCGGCATCGCCTCGGCCTTCGTCCTCCAGGTGGTGGAGCCGCATCTGGTCGGGCCGGGCGGGGACGTGCCGATCGTCTTCCACTCGTCGAAGACCGGAAAGACCGAGGTGCTCTGCGGCCAGGCCCCCGTGCCGTCCGGCGCGACCATCGAGCATTACAAGCGCGAGGGCCTGTCGCTGATCCCCGGCAACGGGCTGCTCGCCACCGTCGTCCCGGGCTCCTTCGGCGCCTGGATGACGCTCCTGCGCGACCACGGCTCGATGAGCGTGCGCGACGTGCTGGAGCCCGCCATCTACTATGCCGAGCACGGCCATCCGATGCTGCAGAGGGTCGCCAACACCATCGCGGATTTGAGGGACTTCTTCGAGCGCGAATGGCCGACGACAGCGGCGCTCTTCGTGCCGAACGGCGCATTGCCACAGGCGAGGAAGCTGTTCCGCAACACGGCCCTCGCCGAGACGTGGAAGCGCATCCTGAAGGAGGCCGAGAGCGGCGGCGGCGGGCGCGAGGCTGAGATCGAGCGCGCCTACGACTGCTTCTACAAGGGCTTCGTCGCAGAGGCGATCGAGCGCTTCGCGACGACGACCGAGGTGATGGACCAGAGCGGGGAGAAGCACCGCGGCGTCATCACCGCCGACGATCTGGCGCGCTGGACGCCGCGCTATGAGGCGCCGGTGACGCTCGACTACCACGGCCACCGGGTCAACAAGATCGGCCCCTGGGGCCAGGGCCCGGTCTTCCTGCAGACGCTGTCGATCCTCAAGAACTTCGACCTCTCCGCCATGGGACCGAACTCGGCGGAGTTCGTCCACACGCTGACCGAGGCGATGAAGCTCGCCTTCGCCGACCGCGAGGCCTATTACGGCGACCCGGACTTCGTGGACGTGCCGCTGGAGACGCTGCTGTCCGACGCCTACGGCGCGACACGCGCCAGGCTCGTTACGGACAGGGCCTCGCGCGAGCTGACGCCCGGCACCGTGCCCGGCTTTGAGGCCCAGGTCAGCCGCCAGATGGAGGCGCTGGAGCGTCTGTCGAAGGTCGGCTCCGCCTCCGCCGCCAACGAGCCCACGACCGCCGAGATGCGCTCGGCCCGGCGCGGCGACACCGTCCATGTCGACGCGGTGGACCGCTTCGGGAACATGATGGCGGCGATGCCCTCCGGCGGCTGGTTCCAGTCCTCCCCCGTCATCCCCGAGCTCGGCTTCATGCTGAACACGCGCGCCCAGATGTTCTGGCTGGAGGAGGGTCTGCCCTCCTCGCTCGAACCGGGAAAGCGCCCGCGCACGACGCTGACGCCTTCGCTGACGGAGAGGGACGGCAAGCCCTACATGGTCTTCGGCTCGCCGGGCGGCGACCAGCAGGAGCAGTGGCAGCTCGGCCTCTTCCTGCGCCACGTCCATCACGGCCTGAACCTTCAGGAGGCGATCGACGCGCCGATGTCGCACACGGCGCACTTCCCCTCCTCCTTCTGGCCGCGCGAGCGGCGCCCGGCGAACCTCACCATCGAGGAGAGCTTCGGCAAAGACGTGCTGGCGGATCTGGAAGCGCGCGGCCACGACGTCGAGCGGGCGCCCGAATGGACGGTCGGTCGGCTCGTCGCCGCCTCGCGCGACGCCGACGGCCTCATCCACGCGGCGGCGACGCCGCGCCTGATGCAGGCCTACGCGGCCGCGCGCTGAACCGAAACGAAGGAGACGGCCGATGTGCAGGACCTGCGACTACACGATCCACGGCCGCTCCTTCCACTACGGCTGGGACAATTCGTTCCCGCCGGCCGAGCGCGTCGCGCCCGGCTCGACGATCCGCTTCGAGTGCCATGATTCCTCCGGCGGCCAGCTGACGGCGCAGAGCACGGCGCAGGATCTGAAGAGCCTCGACTTCGGCAAGATCAATCCGGTGTCCGGCCCGATCTTCGTCGACGGCGCCAAACCCGGCGACGTCCTGAAGGTGACGATCGAGGGCTTCGCGCCGTCGGGCTTCGGCTGGACGGCGAACATTCCGGGCTTCGGGCTCCTCGCCGACCAGTTCCCCGACCCGGCGCTGACGCTCTGGTCCTACGATAAGGACAGCCTCGCCCCGGCCGCCTTCGGTGCGCAGGGCCGCGTGCCGCTTAAGCCCTTCGCCGGCACGATCGGCGTCGCGCCGGCCGAGCCTGGCCATCATTCGGTTGTGCCGCCACGGCGCGTCGGCGGCAATCTCGACATCCGCGACCTTTCCGCCGGCACGGTGCTCTTTCTCCCTGTCGAGGTGGACGGGGCGCTCTTCTCGGTCGGCGACACGCACGCCGCGCAAGGCGACGGCGAGGTCTGCGGCACGGCGATCGAAAGCCCCATGGACGTGACGCTGACGCTCGACCTGGTGAAGGACACCAAACTCGCCATGCCGCGCTTCACGACGCCCGGCCCGGTGACCCGCCATCTCGACGCCAAGGGCTACGAGGTCACCACCGGCATCGGTCCAGACCTGATGACGGGGGCGCGACAGGCCGTCGCCGACATGGTCGAGCTTCTGGCCGCGCGATACGGCATGGACCCGGTCGAGGCCTACATGCTCGTCTCGACCTGCGCCGACCTTCGCATTTCCGAGATCGTCGACATGCCGAACTGGGTGGTCTCGTTCTACTTCCCGCGCTGCGTCTTCGAGTAAGCGGGATCATTCCTCGGCTGCAGGCTCGTCGAGCGCCTCGGCCACGAGGTCGATGATCTGCTGGCCGAGCGGGCCCGGCGCCCGGTCGATCGGCCAGGTCGCGCCGAGCGCGCGCACCGGGTGCAGGCGGTTGTCGGCGCTGCGCAGGCGCTTCACCACACCCGCCGCCTCCTCGCGGGCGAAGAACACCTCGTTGGTGAACGACCAGCCGAAGCCGCTCGTCACCAGCATGCGGATGTGCTCCAGATCGTTCGACGTCCAGACGTCCGGCCCGAAGATGCGGCCCATGCGCTCGATGTCGAGATTGGGCTCGCCGATGAAGTAGATCTGACGGTGGGCCTGGAACGCCTCGATCGGGATCGGCTCGGGCAAAAGGGCGAGCGGGTGGCCCGCCGCCGCCGTCGGCCACATCGTCACGTTGCGGTACGAGCGCGCCGTCATGTCGGCCGGCACGTTGGTCAGCAGCGTCAGCGCGAAGTCGACCTCTTCCCGCCGGATCGTCTCCCACAGGCTGTTCAGCGAACTGGTGAAGAGCTGGACGCGCACGCGTGGCCGCGTCCGGTCAAAGCGCTCCAGCGCCGCGCGCACCACCGTCAGCGGGAAGAGGACGTCGATGGCGATGCGGATGCGCGTCTCCTCACCCTTCTCCAGCGCGCGCATGTGCGACGACAGGCGGCGCGCGCTCTCGACCAGGAACGTCGCCTCGGCATAGACGGCGCGCCCGCGCTGCGTCAGCTCGGCCTTGCGCGTCGCCCGGTCGAGAAGAGGAAAGCCGCACTGCTTCTCGATCTGGCCGACCGCGTAGGAGACGGACGAGACGGCGCGGTTCAGCCGCCGGGCGGCGCCCGAGAAGCTTCCCTCCTCAACGACCAGCACGAACACCCGCAGTTGATCGATCATGTTGTGGTTCATTCGAACGATCCGAACGTTTCGTGCGATCGATTACATATTCCTGAAAGCTGGACCCTTTGCTAGCGTCTAGGAGGCGAGCCTTCGGGAGACGGCGAGCACTGACAGACGCATCCACGGGCTCTGGGAGGAGGCAGGTGATGCAGCACCCGACGGCGCTCGCCGGAGCACCCGTTCACGCGCCCGTCGGCGGCGCGCAGCGGGACGAGGCGCTGGCTTGCGACAATGTCAGCCGCTGGTTCGGCGGCCTGCAGGCGCTCAAGAACGTCTCGATCCGCGTCGGCCAGGGCGAGATCTTCGGCCTCGTCGGCCCGAACGGCTCGGGCAAGACCACGCTCGTCAACGCCGTCACCGGCTTCTATCCCCCGCAGGAGGGAGAGATCCGCCTCCACGGGGAGCGGATCGAGGGCACGCGGCCGCACAAGGTCGCCAAGCTCGGCGTCGCCCGCACCTTCCAGAACGTCGCCCTCTTCCGCGGCATGAGCGTTCTCGACAACATCCTGATGGGCCGGCACATCTTCATGCGCCCCTCGGCGCTGGCGGCCTTCTTCTATCCCGTCTGGGCGCGGCGCGACGAGATCGCCAACCGCCGCACGGTCGAGGACGTGATCGACCTCCTGCAGCTCCAGAGCGTGCGCGACGAGCATGTCGACGTCATCCCGCTCGGCCTCCAGAAGCGCGTGGAGCTTGCCCGAGCGCTCGCCGCCGAGCCGCGCCTCCTCGTCCTCGACGAGCCGATGGCCGGCATGAACCAGGAGGAGAAGGAGTACATGGTGCGCTTCATCCTCGACGCGCGCGAGGAGCTGGGCCTCACCGTCCTCCTGATCGAGCACCATCTCGACGTCGTCACCGCCATCTGCGACCGCGTCGTCGTCCTCAACAACGGTGCGCGCATTGCGGAAGGGCCGGCGCGCGAGGCGATGAGCGACCCGGCGGTGGTCGCCGCCTATATTGGAGGCGCCGACCATGCTGCATGAGACGGCGGCCATCGAGGCGGGCGCTCGGGCGCTTCATCCGGACTGGCGGAACGGCGACACGCTCATCGCCGCGCTGAACGACAACGCCGAGAAGCACGGGAGCACCGTCGCGTTGCGCGAGCGCGACCGCGGCATCTGGCAGGAATGGACGTGGGGCGAGTACCGCGACCTCGTGCTGGCGCAGGCCGCCGGCCTGGAGGCGGCGGGCATCGAAGCCGGCGACGTGGTGATGGTCATCGGCGACAATCGCGCCAACCTCTACGTCGCGATGCTGGCGGTCATTGCCCTGCGCGCCATCCCCTCGCCCGCCTATTCCGACGTCGCGCCCGAGGAGCTCGCCGGACAGGTACGCCGCGAGGGCATCCGTTCCGCCATCGCCGAGGACCAGGAGCAGGTCGACAAGCTCATGGTCGTGCGCGAGAGCGTGCCCGCGCTCGCCCGCATCGTCTACGACGATCCGCGCGGACTGAAGGGTCGCGAGCCCGCTGGCGTCGTCGCGCTGGAGGAGACGCTTCGCAAGGGACGGGAGCGGCTGGAGCGCGAGCCGTCGCTGCGCGCCGACCTTATCGGCCGCGCCAAGGTCCACGACGTCGCCGTGCTCCTCCATTCCTCCGGCACCACCGGCGCGCCGAAGGGCATTCCCCTGAAGCACGGGCATGTCCTGTCCGGCGTGCGCAACGCGGCCGCGGCCGGCTACTTCCGCGAGGGCGAAGTCCACATGGCCTACCTTCCGATGGCCTGGGTCGGCGACTTCATCTTCTCCATCGGAGCGGCGATCACCCTGCGCTTCGTCGTCGCGATCCCGGAACGCCAGGAAACCGCGCAGCACGATCTGCGCGAGATCGCACCCACCATCTACTTTTCCTCTCCCCGCGCCTGGTCGAACATGCTGACCCGCGTCCAGGTCGGCATGGAGGAATCCACCAGAGGCAAGCGCCGGCTGTTCCAGCACTTCGTGCCCTTCGCGGTGGAGATGGAGCGCCGGCGCCTGGAGGGGCGCGAGCCCTCCACCCTGGAGCGCCTGCACTGGCGGATCGGGCGGATGCTCGTCTTCGGCCCGCTGCTCGACCAGCTCGGCTTATCCCGCGTCCAGCGCCCCTACACGGCGGGCGAGGCGATCGGCGAGGAGGTGTTCCTGTTCTTCCGGGCGCTCGGGCTGAACCTTCGCCAGTTCTACGGCCAGACCGAGAACTGCGCGCTCGGCATCGCGCAGGGCGCCGGCGACCTCAAGCTCCACACGGTCGGGCGCCCCTTCCCCGGCGTCGAGGTCAGGATCGACGAGAGCGGCGAGATCCTGATGCGGGGCGACAACATCTTCGACGGCTATTTCGGCGACGACGCGGCCACCGCGAAGGCGCTCGATCACGGCTGGCTGCGAACCGGCGACGCCGGGCATGTCGAGGCGGACGGCCAGTACGTCGTCCTCGGCCGCGTCTCGGAGGTCGTTCATACCGCCGGGGGCGTCCGCTACATCCCGACCTACATCGAGAACCGCCTGAAGTTCAGCCCTTACATCAAGGACGTCTGCGTCGTGGGGCGCGACCGCGAGCATCTGGCCGCCATCGTCTGCATCGACTTCGAGGCGGTCGGCCATTTCGCGCAGGAGAACTCGGTCTCCTACACCTCCTATGCCGACCTCTCGCAGAAGCCGGAGGTTCTCGACCTCGTGGAGAAGGTCATCGCGGACCTCAACAGGCTCCTCCCCGATGGGCTGGAGATCGCCCGCTTCGTCGATCTCCACAAGGAGTTCGACCCCGACGACGGCGAGGTGACGCGCACCCGCAAGCTGAAGCGCGACGTCATCGAGCGGCACTACGGGCCGATCGTCGAGGCGCTCTACGACGGGCGCGAGCGCATCGTCTTCGAAGCGCGCGTCGCCTACGAGACGGGAGCGGAGGGCGTCCTGAAGCGGGATCTGACGCTTCGCAGCGTCTGCGGAGGCAAGAGCGCATGAGCTATTTCGTCGAGCTTCTCGTCAACGGCGCCCTGACCGGGCTGATGTACAGCCTCGTCGCGCTCGGCATCGTCCTCATCTACAAATCGTCGGGCGTGCCGAACCTCGCTCAGGGCGCGGTCGTGCTGATCGGCGCCTACGTCGTCTGGCTCCTCGTCTCCGCCGGCCTGCCGCTTCTGGCCGCCGTGCCGCTCGCCTGCGTCATCATGTTCGGCTTCGGCCTCGCGGTGGAGCGCGTGCTCCTGCGACGCATGGTCGGCCAGCCGATCATCATGGTCGTGATGCTGACGCTGGGGCTGGAGATCTTCCTGCGCGGCCTCGGCCCGGGCGTCCTCGGCGCGGCGCCGAAATCGCTCGATCTCGGCATCGAGCTCTCGCCCATCATCCTCGGCGACGTTTTCGTCAACCGCGACTACCTCTGGGGCGGCGGCATCGCGCTTCTCCTCATCGGCGTGTCGCTCCTCTTCTTCCGCCCCCGCCTCGGCACCAAGCTGCGCGCCGTCTCCGACGACCACGTCTCGTCCTGGGCCGGCGGCATCTCGGTGGAGCGCGCCATCGGCATCTCCTGGGGCCTCGCGGCGGTCGCCGCCGTCGCGGCGGGCGTCCTCTGGGGCTCGGTCCAGGGCGTCGACTGGACGCTCTCGGCGCTGCTCTTCCCGGCGGTCGCCGTGGTCATCCTCGGCGGGGTCGATTCCATCTGGGGCGTTCTCGTCGGCGGGCTGCTCGTCGGCACCCTCGGCTCGGTCATCCCCGGGTATCTCGACTCGGCCGTCGGCGGCGGCACGCGCGACGTCGTGACTTCGCTCATCATCCTCCTCACCATCATGGTCCGCCCCTACGGCATCTTCGGCCGCGAGAACATCGAGAGGATCTGACGCAAGATGTTCTACCGGCTCGCAGGCGTCCACCACACCTCCTACGCATCGGCGGCGCGCCTCTGGCCGGTGCCGGCCGACCGGATCGCGGTCGCGGTCGTCCTCGCGCTCGCCGTCGCCGCCCCCTTCCTCGTCTCGCCGCTCTATCTCGGCTCCTACCTCCTGCCCTGGCTGGTCTGGAGCGCGGCGACGCTGTCGCTGACGCTGCTGATGGGCCTCGCCGGCCAGCTGCATTTCGGCTTCGCGGCGGTGATGGCGATCGGCGCCTACACTTCGATCCACCTGACGCGGGCGGGCGTGCCCTTCGAGTTCGCGCTTCTGGGCGCCGGTCTCGTCTCGGCGATCATCGGCTGCATCTTCGGGGCCGCGGCGCTGCGGGTGAAGGGCCTCTATCTGGTGATGGCGACGCTCGCCATGCAGTATCTGGTGGACTGGGTCATCATCAACGTGCCCGCCATCTCCGGCGGCGCGCAGGCGACTCTGCAGACCCCGCGCGTCGCCTTCCTGCTCCTGCCGCTCGACGGACCGTGGGCACGCTACTGGGCGGCGCTCGCCTGGGCGGTGGTGGCCTCGCTCTTCATCCTGAACGTCAAGCGCAGTGCCTTCGGCCGCGCCCTCGTGGCCATCCGAGAGAAGGACTTCGCCGCCGCCGTCATCGGCGTCGACCCCTTCCGCACCAAGCTCGTCGCCTTCTTCACCTCGTCCTTCATGGGCGGCGTATCGGGCGCGGTGCTGGCCTTCTGCTACTACCGGGCGGTGACGCCCGAGCAGTTCACCTTCAACGTCTCGATCCAGCTCGTCGCCATGGTGCTGGTCGGGGGGCTCGGCTCGGTCATCGGAGCCTTTCTGGGCGCAGGCTTCGTGCTTCTCGCCCCGATCGTCCTCACGAATTTCTTCATCGCCCTCTCGGTCGCCGGCTGGCTGAACGTCTCGACCAACCTTCTCTCGCACATTCCGATGATGGCCTACGGCGCGCTCATCGTCGGCTTCCTGCTCGCCGAGCCGCTCGGCATGGCGAAGATCTACGACAACATCCGCAATTACTTCCTCGTCTGGCCGTTCCGCCATTCGAGGCGCTGAGCATCAGCGCAAAACAACAAAGACAACGGGAGGAGAACACCATGCAACGCAGTCTCGCATCGATCCTCGGAGGCCTCGCCCTCTCGGTCGCATTCTCCGGCGCGGCTTTCGCGCAGGAGACCATCAAGTTCGCGATGCCGCAGGATTTCACGGCCGTCTACACGTTCGTGACCGGCGAATACAATCAGGGCCAGCGCGACTACCTGACCCTCGTCAACGAGGAGGGCGGGATCGACGGCCGCACCTTCGAGGCCCTCGTCTCCGACACCGGCAACCAGCCACAGCGCGGCATCGAGGCCTACAATCGCGGCCGCGACCAGGGCGCGATCCTGTTCGACTTCCTGTCGACGCCGGTCTCGCGCGCCCTCGTGCCGCAGGTCCTGCAGGACGAGGTGGTGATGATCACGCCGGTCCACGGGCGCGGCGACGCGGCGGACGGCGAGACGTTCCCCTACGTCTTCCCGGTCATGGCGACCTACTGGAGCCAGGCGACCGTGCTCGCCAACTGGATCGAGACCGAGGGCGGGGGCCTGGCGGACAAGAGAATCGCCCTCGTCCACATCGACAGCCCCTTCGGCCGCGAGCCGATCAACGTCCTGCAGGACCTGGCCGAGGAGAAGGGCTTCGAGCTCTCCACCTTCGCCTATGCGAGTCCGGGCAACGAGCAGGGCTCGACCTGGACGGAGGTGCGGCGCTTCCGGCCCGACTACGCCATCATCTGGGGCGCGGGCGGCGGTCAGGCGGTGTCGGTGCGCGAAGCGGTGCGCAACGGCATCCCGGCCGAGAGCATCCTGTCCGTCGTCTGGCTGTCCGAGACCGACGCGCAGACGGTCGGCGCGGACGTCATGACGGGCGTGAAGCGCTTCGAGGCCGTGGCGCCGGGCACCGACCACCCGATCATCCAGCGCATTCAGGAGAAGGTCATCGACGCCGGGCTCGGCGCCGGCGACGCGGCGATCGTCGGCACCTCGCAGTACAATCTCGGCGTCGCCACCATGGCGGTGGCCGTCGAGGCGGCGCGCCTCGGGCTCGAGGAGGGCGACGGCGAACTCACCGGCGAGCGGCTGAAGAACGGCTTCCAGCGCATCGAGAACTTCGATGCCGAGGGCATGATGCCGCCGATCACCATCACGCCTGAAGACCATCAGGGCGGCGGCATGGGCCGCGTCTCGCAGTGGGACGGCACGGCCTGGGTGCCCGTGACCGAATGGGGCGCCCACTTCACCGAGATCGTCCAGAAGGAGATCGACGCCGGCGCCCAGGGCTTCCGCGAGGGACGCTGAGCCATGAGCCTCCTGTCGCTCTCCAATGTCGAGGTGGTCTACGACCGGGTCTTCCTCGCCATCAAGGGCGTCTCCCTTCGGCTCGAGGAGGGCGGCATGGTCGCCCTCCTCGGGGCCAACGGCGCCGGCAAGTCGACGACGCTGAAGGCGATCTCGGGGCTGCTCGGTCCCGAGCGGGGTCAGGTGACGCGCGGGGAGATCGTCTTCGACGGCCGCGACGTGCGGGCGATGGGGCCGCCGGAGCGCGTCGGCTCCGGCATCGTCCATGTCCTGGAGGGCCGGCGCATCTTCGGCCACCTGACGCCGGACGAGAACCTCGTCGCCGCCTTCCCGCTCACCGGCTCGCGCGGCGATCTCGATGCCCTGCGGGACCGGGTCTACACCTACTTCCCGCGGCTGAAGGAGCGGCTGCGCCACAAGAGCGGCTATCTGTCGGGTGGAGAGCAGCAGATGCTCGCCATCGGCCGCGCCATGATGACGAGCCCGCGGCTCATCATGCTGGACGAGCCGAGCCTCGGCCTTTCGCCGCTCCTCGTCTCGGAGATCTTCGCCATGATCGGCGAGATCAACCGGTCCGAGAAGCTGTCTGTGCTCCTCGTCGAGCAGAACGCGGCGGCCGCGCTTCGGATCGTCGACCACGCCTATCTGATCGAGAACGGCCACGTCGTGATGGACGGCTCGGCCGAGACCCTGCGCTCCAATCCGGACGTGCAGGAGTTCTATCTCGGGGGCGGCGGCAAGGTCGACTACCACAACGTCAAGCACTACCGGCGCCGCAAGCGCTGGCTCGCCTGACGCCACATCGGCCCGAACGGCTCGCGACGACACCCGCGACGCCGGCCGTTCGCGGAACGGCGCAGGACGGGTCCGGATCGGAAGGACATCTGATGCAGCGCTTCGACCAAGACCTCGCCCGGCGCACACCCGAGGCGCGCGAGGCCGAGCACTTTCTCCGGCTGCGCTCGCTCCTCAAGCGCGCGATCGCCGAAGCGCCCGGCTGGCAGGCGCATCTGGGCTCGCTCGATCCGGAGACGGTCACGTCCCGCAAGGCTCTGGCGCGGCTGCCGCTTCTGCGCAAGTCGGACCTGCCGTGTCTCCAGGCCGGGCAGCCGCCCTTCGGCGGCTTCGCGCTCTCGCAGCCCGGCCGGCTGAAGCGTCTCTTCGTCTCGCCGGGACCGATCCTCGACCCGGAAGGCTTCGGCGAGGACTGGTGGGGCGCCGCGCGCGCGCTCCATGCGCTCGGGCTGAAGCCCGGCGACGTCCTCCACAACAGCTTCTCCTACCACCTGACCCCGGCTGGCGCGATGTTCGAGACCGGCGCCCACGCCCTCGGCTGCGCCGTGATCCCGGCCGGAACCGCGGGCACGGAAGCGCAGGTGGACGCCCTCGCCCGCTTCGGCGCCCGCGCCTATGTCGGCACGCCCGACTTCCTCAAGATCGTCCTCGACAAGGCCGCCGAGCTCGGCCGCGACGTCTCGTCCCTGACGCTCGCGCTCGTCTCGGGCGCGGCCCTGCCCGCTTCGCTGAAGCGCGAACTGGAGGCGCGCGGCCTGACGGTCCGGCAGGCCTACGGGACGGCAGACCTCGGCATCATCGCCTACGAGACGGGCACGGCCGAAGACGGGATGGCGGTCGCCGAAGAGGCGATCGTCGAAATCGTCGCGCCCGGCACGGGCGATCCGGTGCCGGACGGCGAGATCGGCGAACTCGTCGTCACGCGGCTCAACGCCGACTATCCGCTCTTCCGCTTCGCCACCGGCGATCTCTCGGCGATCCGCCTGGGAAGCGTGCCCGGCGACAACACGGCGCCGCGCATCCGCGGCTGGATGGGCCGCGCCGACCAGACGACCAAGGTACGTGGCATGTTCGTGCGGCCCGAGCAGGTGGCCGCCGTCGCCGCGCGCCATCCCGAACTCGGCCGCATGCGGCTGGTGGTGACGCGGGAAGCCGAGCGAGACGTGATGACGCTTCACGCCGAGGGCGAAGACGCGCGCCTCGCGTCGGCCGTGGCCGAGACGCTGGCGGCGCTGACGAAGCTCAAAGGCGAATGCCGGATCGTCGCGCCCGGCTCCCTGCCGAAGGACGGCAAGGTGATCGCCGACGAGCGACGCTACGACTGAGAAGCTAACGCGGGCGCACCGTGAGGCTCTGGGCCACCGAGCCGAGCGGTCCCGCCGCGTCGTGCAGGATGGTATGGGTCAGGCCGATGCCGCCGCGGTCGAAGGTGACGCTCGTGTCGTAGCCGAGCCAGTCGCCGGTCGGCGCGCGCAGGAGATGCACGGTCAGGTCGACGTTCGGGAAGAGCGCCGCCTCCGGTCCCATCCGCGGCGTCACCCCGTTGGCGAAGTCCACCATGCCGAGCACGCGGGCGGTCGGACTAACGCTTTCGCCGCCGATCAGCGCGACCGGGGTCCGCATCCAGGCCCGCGCCCGCCCCTGCCCGATCGGCTCGCGACGTGATTGAAGCGTGCGAACGCACAGCCCGCCCCAGGTGCCGTCGAACTCGTGGGGACCGAAGGCGTCCGGCCCCGGCATCGGCGAAAAGGCCGTGCCGGCGATGGCCTCCGAGTCGAACGCCTTCAGGAGCCAGGCCCGCGCGAGGACGACCGGTCGCTCGTCGTAGGACAGCCGCGCCTCGACGAGCTCGATCGTGCGGCCGGGCCGCAGCACGGCCGTCTCGACGCTCATCGTCCCGATCGGGATGACGCCGAGGATGTCGTAGGAGACGCGCGAGATCACCAGCGGATCACCGCCGCGCCGCGCCGCCATGTCGGCCTCGATCGCGTGGCCGATCAGCCCGAGCGCCGGCGCGATGTGCTGTTCGGCCGGGTTCCAGGCCCCTTCCGTGTAGCGGGTCGCCCGGAAGGCGGCATCGCCCTCCCGCTCGAAGTAGCAGGCGGTCTCGTCGAGCGTCATGCGGTCTCTCCCGCGCGTTCCAGAAGCTTGCGAGCCTGCGTGAGATGGGGCGCGTCGATCATCCGGCCCTCGATCTGCAGCGCGCCCGCGCCGGGCGAGGCGGCGAAGGCCTCGACGATGCGCCGGGCGGCGGCGACGGCCTCGGCGTCCGGCGTAAAGGCGGCGTTGATCGGGGCAATCTGCGAGGGATGGATCGCCATCATGCCGGTGAACCCGTCCCGCGCGGCTCGCCGGGCGAAGGCCTCGAGGCCTTCCAGATCGCGGAAGGCGGGGTACACCGTCTCGATCGCGGCGACACCGGCGGCATGGGCGCCGAAGAGCGTCAGCGAGCGGGCGAGTTCGTAAGGCGCGGTGAAGCGGCCGTCGGCCTCGCGGCTCGCCGAGGCGCCGATCGCCGCCGGCAGGTCCTCGGCGCCCCAGGTGAGGCCTGCAAGCGCCAAGCCCGAGCCGGCGAAGCTGCCGATGTGGAAGATCGCCGCCGGCGTCTCGGTCGCGATCGGAAGGATCGCCGCGTCGATGCCGGCCCCCGTCAGCTGCTCCGCGCAGGCCGAGACGCTCGCCGCGCCCTCCGCCTTCGGCAGCATGATAGCGTCTGGCGACAGACCGCGCAGCGCCTCGACATCCTCGGCGAAAAAGCTCGTCTCCAGCGGGTTCACGCGCACGAGGATGCGCGTGGCCCCCCGGTCCTCGCGCAGGCGCTGCGCCACCGCGGCGCGCGCGGCGCCCTTGGCGGACGCGGCGACGGCGTCCTCCAGGTCGAGGATCAGCGCGTCGGCGCCGCTGCCCTCGGCCTTGGCGAAGCGCTCCGGGCGGTCGCCCGGCACGAAGAGAAGCGAGCGCAGTCTCAAGACGGAACCTTTCTTTTGACCAAAGCCGTGCGCAGGCACTCGCAGACGATCTCGTCCCGCTGGTTCAGCATGCGGTGCGCGAAGGTCACGATCCCGGCCTCGGGCCGCGACCGGCTCTCCTTTAGCGCATGGATCACCGTCTCGGCGCGCAGCGTGTCGCCGAGGAAGACGGGCTTGGGGTGGACGAGCTTGTCGTAGCCGAGATTGGCCACGAGCGTGCCGAGCGTCGTGTCGCCCACCGAGAGCCCCACCATCAGCGAGAAGGTGAAGGTGCCGTTGACGAGGATCTGCCCGAACTCGCTCGCCTTGGCCGCCTCCGCGTCGAGATGCAGCGGCTGCGGATTGTGGGTCATCGTCGTGAAGAGGAGGTTGTCGGTCTCCGTCACCGTGCGGCGGATGTCGTGGACGATCCGCTCGCCCATTTGCCATTCGTCGAAGAAGCGCCCGGCCATCAGCTCTCCTTCCGCTCGATGCGCGCGAGCAGCGTGCCTTCGGGCACCTGCGCGCCCTGCACGGCCTTCAGCTCGCTCACCGTCCCGTCGAAGGGCGCGAGCAGCGCCTGTTCCATCTTCATGGCCTCCAGCACGAGGAGCTTGTCGCCCTTGGCGACCGTCTGCCCCTCCGAGACGTGGACCGCGATGACCGCGCCGGGCATGGGCGAGAGGATCGCCCCGTCGCCCTCACCACCGCCCCCGGCGCCCTCCGCGCGAAGCGGTCCGAAGGGCCAGGCTTCGCCATCGAGGAAGACGACGCCGTCCGCAACGCTCGCCGAACCGGCCTTCGGCGCAGCCCGATACGGTTTGCCGGCGACCGCGAATTCGATCTCCCGCGCGGCCGGGGCGTTCAGGCGAAAGCCCGAAAGGGCCGCCCAAGGATCGCCCGTGCGCGCCGGCAGGAGAGCGGCGGCGGCGGCTTCCAGCGCCGCCTGCGGCGGCTCGCCCCCCGGGATCAGCGCCTCCTGGTGGCGTTCGATGAAGCCCGTGTCGACGCGGGCCGCGACGAAGTCCGGGTGGCTCGCGGCGCGCGCCAGGAACCCTGCATTGGTCTTAACAGGCCAGACTTGCGTGCGCCGCGCGGCGTCCGCCAGCCTGCGCGCGGCCTCCTCGCGCGTCGCGCCCTGGACGATCAGCTTGGCGATCATCGGATCGTAGAAGGGCGTGATCGTGCCGCCCTCCTCCACGCCGCTGTCGATACGCACCCCGTCCGGGAAGTGCAGGCGCTCGATCGGCCCGATGGACGGCAGGAAGCCGGTCGCGGGGTTCTCCGCGTAGAGCCGTGCCTCCATCGCCCAGCCGCGGATGGACAGCTCGTCCTGCCGGAGCGGCAGGGTCTCGCCGGAGGCGACCCGAAGCTGCCATTCGACGAGGTCCTGGCCCGTGATCGCCTCCGTCACCGGATGCTCGACCTGGAGCCGCGTGTTCATCTCCATGAACCAGATGCGGTCGGCGCGAAGCCCCTCCGATCCGTCGGCGATGAACTCGATCGTGCCCGCGCCGACATAGTCGACGGCCCTGGCCGCCTTCACCGCCGCCTCGCAGACGGCGGCGCGGGTTTGCGCGTCCATGCCCGGCGCGGGCGCCTCCTCGATCACCTTCTGGTGCCGACGCTGCAGCGAGCAGTCGCGCTCGAAGAGATGGACGACGTTGCCGTGGGTGTCGCCGAAGATTTGCACCTCGATGTGCCGGGGGGCGGTGATGTAGCGCTCCAGAAGCACGCGGTCGTCGCCGAAGGAGGAGGCCGCCTCGCGCCGGCAGCTCTCCAGCATGGCGGCGAAGCCGGCGGGCTCCTCGACACGGCGCATGCCCTTGCCGCCGCCGCCCGCCACCGCCTTAATGAGCAGCGGATAGCCGATCGCGTCCGCCTCGCGGGCCAGACGCTCCGGGCTCTGGTCGGCGCCGAGATAGCCGGGCGTGACGGGCACGCCCGCCTCGATCATCCGCGCCTTGGCGGCGTCCTTCAGGCCCATCGCGCGGATCGCGGGGGCCGGCGCCCCGACCCAGATGAGACCGGCCGCAACGACGGCTTGCGCGAACTCCGCGTTCTCCGACAGGAAGCCGTAGCCGGGGTGGATGGCCGCGGCGCCGGTCGCCCTCGCGGCTTCGAGAATCCGGTCCTGCCGCAGATAGCTGTCGGCGGCCGCCGCGCCGCCGATGCAGACAGCCTCGTCGGCTTCCGCGACGAAGGGCATCGCGGCGTCCACGTCGGAATGGACCGCGACGGTGCGGATGCCCATCCGGCGGGCGGTGCGGATGATGCGGCGGGCGATCTCGCCGCGATTGGCGATGAGGAGGCTGTCGATCATGGGGCTCGCCTCACATCCGGAACAGGCCGGCGCGCGGACGCTCCGGGATCGGGGCGTTCAGCGTCGCCGAGAAGGCGAGGCCGAGGATGTCGCGCGTCTGCGCCGGGTCGATCACCCCGTCGTCCCACATCCTCGCGGTCGCGTAGTAGGGGTTGCCCTCGTCCTCGTACTTCTGGCGGATCGGCGCCTTGAAGGCCTCCGCCTCCTGTGCGCTCCACATCTCGGCGTCACGGTGGACGGTGGCGAGGACGCTCGCGGCCTGTTCGCCGCCCATCACGGAGATGCGCGCGTTCGGCCAGGAGAACAGGAAGCGGGGCGAGTAGGCGCGCCCGCACATGCCGTAATTGCCCGCGCCGAAACTGCCGCCGATCAGGACGGTGATCTTCGGCACGGTGGCGGTCGCGACCGCCGTCACCAGCTTGGCGCCGTTCTTGGCGATGCCCTCGCCCTCGTACTTTCCGCCGACCATGAAGCCCGAGATGTTCTGCAGGAACAGGAGCGGCACGCGGCGCTGGCAGGCGAGCTCGATGAAGTGCGCGCCCTTCAGCGCGCTCTCGGAGAAGAGCACGCCGTTGTTGGCGAGGATCGCGACCGGCATGCCCCAGATGCGGGCGAAGCCGCAGACGAGCGTCGGGCCGTAGAGCGCCTTGAACTCGTGGAACTCCGAGCCGTCCACCAGCCGCGCGATCACCTCGCGCACGTCGTAGGTGGTGCGAAGGTCCGCCGGCAGGATGCCGTAGAGCTCGGCCGGATCGAAGCGCGGAGCGCGCGGCTCGGCCAGCTCGATGTCCACCGCCTTCGGGTGGTTCAGCGTCGCGACGATGTCGCGCACGATGTCGAGCGCATGTTCGTCGTTCTCGGCCACGTGATCGACGACGCCCGAGCGCCGCCCGTGCGTCTCGGCCCCGCCGAGTTCCTCCGCCGAGATGATCTCACCCGTCGCGGCCTTCACCAGAGGGGGACCGGCGAGGAAGATCGTGCCCTGGTTGCGCACGATCACCGTCTCGTCGCACATGGCCGGGACGTAGGCGCCGCCCGCCGTGCAGGAGCCCATGACGCAGGCGATCTGCGGGATGCCGGCCGCCGACATCTGCGCCTGGTTGAAGAAGATGCGGCCGAAATGGTCCCGGTCCGGGAAGACCTCGGCCTGGTGCGGCAGGTTCGCGCCGCCCGAGTCCACCAGATAGATGCAGGGCAGCCGGTTCTCCGACGCGATCTCCTGCGCGCGAAGATGCTTCTTCACCGTCATCGGGAAGTAGGCGCCGCCCTTCACCGTCGGGTCGTGCGCGACGATCATGCATTCGCGCCCCGAGACGCGGCCGATGCCGGTGATCATGCCGGCGCCCGGCGCGGCGTCGCCGTACATCCCGTTCGCGGCGAGCGCCCCGATCTCTAGGAAGGGCGAGCCGGGGTCGAGCAGCCGACCCACCCGGTCGCGGGGCAGCAGCTTGCCACGGGAGACGTGGCGCGCGCGGTGCTCGGGCGAGCCGCCGAGAGCGGTCTGCGCGGTCTTGTCCTGCAGCATCCCGGCGAGGGCGCGGTGATGGGCGGCCTGCGTTGCGAACGCGTCCGACCCGATGTCGGCCAGCGAGTTCAGGATGGGCATCGGCCGGGACCTACTGGACGCGCGGGGCGTCTTGGCCGACGAGCTCGCGCCCGACCAGCATGCGCCGCATCTCGTTCGTCCCCGCGCCGATGTCGAGGAGCTTGGCGTCGCGCCAGTAGCGCTCCACCGGCCAGTCCTTGGTGTAGCCGGAGCCGCCGAGCGCCTGAATCGCCTCGCCGGCGACCTTCACGGCCGCCTCGGAGGCGAAGAGGATGCAGCCGGCGGCGTCGAAGCGCGTCACCTTGCCGGCATCGCAGGCCCGCGCGACGGAATAGCAGTAGGAGCGCGAGGCGTTCAGCGCCACGTACATGTCCGCGACCTTGGCCTGCATCAGCTGGAAGTCGCCGATCGGCCGGCCGAACTGCTTGCGCTCGCGGACGTAGGGCAGGACCACGTCGAGGCAGGCCTGCATGATGCCCACCTGGATGCCGGACAGCACCACGCGTTCGTAGTCGAGGCCGGACATCAGCACCTTCACCCCCCCGTTCAGCGGGCCCATCAGCTGGCTTTCCGGCACGAAGCAGTCGTCGAAGACGAGCTCAGCGGTCGGCGAGCCGCGCATGCCGACCTTGTCGATCGTCTGACCGATGGAGAAGCCGGGGAAATCCTTCTCAATCAGGAAGGTCGAGATTCCCTTCGAGCCCGCGTCCGGCTCCGTCTTCGCGTAGACGACGAGCGTATCGGCGTAAGTGGCGTTGGTGATCCAGAATTTCGTTCCGTTGAGGCGCCAGCCGCCGTCCACCTTGTCGGCCCGAAGCTTCATCGAGACGACATCGGAGCCCGCGCCCGATTCCGACATGGCGAGGCTGCCGAGATGCTCGCCGGAGACGAGCTTGGGCAGATATTTCGCCTTCTGCTCCGGGCTGCCCCACCGGCGGATCTGGTTGATGCAGAGGTTGGAATGGGCGCCGTAGGACAGGCCGACCGAGGCAGAGGAGCGGCTGACCTCCTCGCAGGCGACGAGGTGCTCCAGATAGCCGAGGCCGAGGCCGCCATACTCCTCCTCCACCGTGATGCCGTGAAGCCCGAGCTCGCCCATCTGCGGCCAGAGCTCGCGCGGGAAGCTGTCCTCGGCATCCACCCTGGCCGCGATCGGCTCTATGCGATCCAGCGCGAAGCGCCGCGTCGTCGCGCGGATCTCGTCCGCCATCTCGCCGAGACCGTAGTCGAGCTCCGCCATGATCATCCTCCCATTCGCTCCTGCCCGGATGGTAAGGCCTCATACCGCGTCCGCAAAATTGAATGCGCCTCAAGCACGGCATAGAGCGCGTCTATCGATCGAGGGATGGGGACCCGCCCACCGCTTCGGCGAGCGCATCCGCGAGAGCGTGGGATGCGAGCTTCGACGCGCCGGCGTGCGGGGCGAAGACCAGCCCGACGTCGCGGGTGAAGTCGAAATCCTCCAGACGGGCGAGGCGCACGCCGTCCTCCGCAAAACCGTCCGGCATGATCGTGACTCCCAGCCCCGCCCGGACATAGGCCAGAGCCCTGTCGTCGCTCGTCGTGCGCGCCGCGAAGAAGGGGCGGATGCCCCGCGCGGTGAAGAAGCGGCTCGTCTCGGACAGAAGCTCGCAGTGTCGGCGCACCAGCATGGTCTCGCCGGCCAGATCCTCGGCGCGCAGGAGATCGCGATCGGCGAGCGTATGCGTGGCGGACAGCGCCAGTCCGTAGCCCTCGGTCGCGAACGCGCGGCCCCTGCGCCGGTCGTCGGCATCGCGCAGGATCGTCAGCGCCATGTCGATGCGCCCGCGCGCCATGCGCGCGCGCAGGTCGCGCTCGTTGCCCTCGACGAGCTCGATCCGCTCGTGGGCCGGGCGCCACAGGCCGAGGGCGCGCTCGACCCAGCGGCGCGGCGTGGTTGAGAGGACTCCGAGGCGCAGGATCGCCAGCGGTCTGGCTCCGGCCGCGTCGCGCTCGGCGGCCGCGAAGCCCGCTTCGATCGCTCGTGCATGGGCGAGGAGGCCGACGCCCGCCTCCGTCAGTTCGACCCGCCGGCTGGTGCGGTTGAAGAGCTTACGACCGAGCCCCTCCTCCAACCGCGAGATGCCGACCGAAAGCGTCGGCTGCGAGACATTGCAGCTCGCCGCGGCCCTGGAGAAATTGCCGGTGTCGACGACGGCGAGGAAGTAGCGCAGGTGGTAGCGGTCGATCATAGACGAAGTCTATGCGGGATCCCACGCTGCCTCAACGCGAGGTCTCGGCGGCGCCTACCCCGAGCCCGGCCAGCACGAGCGCGATGGCCTCCGCCCGGCGGGAGGCCAGGAAGTCCGGCGCGTCGAAGGCCAGCCCCAGCAGCGCGGCCGCGGTATGCTGGTTCGAGATGTGGACGAAGCTCAGGCCGAGGATGCTGAGATAGAGGTGCTCGGGTGCGATCCGGCGCGAGAAGACCCCCTGCCCCACGCCGACGCGGACCAATCGGTCGAGCCGCTCCATCAGCGGGCGCGACGCCTCGAAGACGCCCGGCATCCCGCTCACCGCGCGACCCTCGTTGAGGTTTTCGACGCGCATCATCCGGGGGAATTCCGGGTGTGCCAGCATGTAGTCGAAGGTGAAGGCGACGAAATCCGCCAGTCCCTCGCGCGGATCGCGCGCGTCGAAGCGGACGGCGTCCTCGGCGGTCCGCAGGTCGGCGTAGACGCGTTCCAGCGCCGCCCGGTAGAGCCCGTCCTTGCTGGCATAGTAGTGGTACAGCATCCGCACGTTGCAGCCGGCAGCCCGAACGATGCGCGCGGTACTGGCGCCCGCAATGCCCAGCCGGCCGAACTCGTCGATACCCGCCTGTAGGATCCGCTCGGCCGTGTCGGCCTCCGCGCGTCCGGCCGGTCCGCCGGACGGCGACGTGCCGCGGTTGCTCGTCGCCGGGACGGTCATGCCCGCCGCGCCTTCACAGTCGTGATCATATTCTGGGCAGTCTTCTCAACTGTTGAGCAGGTGGGCATTTTTCCTCGAACCCGGATTGACGGGTTCGGTAAGTATGCGCTTACTTCCGATCCGAAGGAAGCGGCGCGGGACAATCTTCTTCGTTCTCGAAAGCAGTCCGGTCGGTCTCTTCCGCAAGTTCAAGTCCTACAACAGGCTTGATCGCGAGGCCGTGCGCGCTTGCGACAGTCTTCCACGCGTCTGAACTCAGGGATCGCATCGCACATGCTGAAGACTCTTCTGTCCGGAACCGCAATTCTTCTCGTCGGCAGCTCGGTTTCGCTCGCGCAGGACACCGAGAGCGTCCTGCGCATCGGCATGACGGCGGCCGACATCCCGCGCACGCTCGGCCAGCCCGACCAAGGCTTCGAGGGCAACCGCTTCACCGGCCTCACCATGTACGACGCGCTGACGGCCTGGGACCTCTCCTCGGCCGACCAGCCCTCCGCCCTCATTCCCGGCCTTGCGACGGAATGGTCGGTGGACGAGAGCGACACGACCAAATGGACCTTCACGCTGCGCGAGGGCGTGACATTCCACGACGGCTCGCCGTTCAACGCCGAGGCGGTCGTCTGGAACGTCGACAAGGTGCTGAACGAGGAGGCGCCCCAGTTCGACGCCAGCCAGGTCGGCGTGACCGCCTCGCGCATGCCCACGCTGCGCTCGGCGCGCGCGATCGACGAGTACACCGTCGAGCTGACGACGTCGGAGCCCGACTCCTTCCTGCCGATCAACCTCACCAACCTGTTCATGGCGAGCCCGGCGCATTGGCAGAGTTTCTACGACGCCGCGCCCGAGGGAGAGAACCGTGCGACGCAGGCCTGGGAGCAGTTCGCCGCCGACGCGTCGGGCACCGGCCCGTGGAAGATGGACGCCTTCGTGCCGCGCGAGCGCCTTGAGCTCGTCGCCAACGAGGACTACTGGAACGCCGAGCGCGTGCCGCAGACCGACCGCATGATCCTCCTGCCGATGCCGGAGGCGAACGCGCGCACGGCCGCTCTCCTCTCCGACCAGGTGGATTGGATCGAGGCGCCCGCCCCCGACGCCATCCCGCAGATCGAAGGGCGCGGCTTCGTCATCCAGTCGAACGAGCAGCCCCACGTCTGGCCCTGGCAGTTCTCGCGCCTTGAGGGCTCGCCCTGGAACGACATCAACGTGCGCAAGGCGGCGAACCTGTGCATCGACCGCGAGGGCATGGCCGAGGGGCTCCTCGGCGGGCTGATGGTGCCGGCCACCGGAACGGTCGAGGAAGGCCATCCCTGGCGCGGCAACCCCGAGTTCCAGATCACGTTCGATCCGGACGAGGGCCGGCGCCTGATGGAGGAGAGCGGCTTCTCCGACTCGAACCGTCTGGCCGTGAAGACGCAGACCTCGGCGTCGGGCTCCGGCCAGATGCAGCCGCTGCCGATGAACGAGTACATCCAGCAGGCGCTCGCCGAGTGCTATTTCGACGTCGAGCTCGACGTGATCGAGTGGAACACGCTCTTCACCAACTGGCGGCGCGGCGCGAACGATCCTTCGGCGAACGGCGCCAACGCCATCAACGTGACCTATGCCGCGATGGACCCGTTCTTCGCCATGGTCCGCTTCCTGCAGTCGGAGATGGCGCCGCCGACCTCCAACAACTGGGGCTTCATCGACAATCCTGAGTTCGACGAGCTCGTGGACCGCGCCCGCACGACCTTCGATGCCGAAGGGCGCGACGCGGCGCTCGCCGAACTGCACGCGGCCTCCGTGGACGACGCCGCCTTCCTGTGGGTGGCGCACGACGTCGGCCCGCGCGCGATGAGCCCGCGCGTGCAGAACTTCGTCCAGCCGCGCTCGTGGTTCGTGGACTTCTCCCCCGTCTCCATGGGCGAATGAGAAACGGGCGGGGCGGCGCCACGCGCCGCTCCGCCCTTCCAATCCGACCTTGAACGAAAGGCCGGCCGATGCTCGCCTATGCCCTGAAGCGCCTCGTCTCCGTCGTTCCGATCGTCTTCTTCGTCGCGCTCGTCTGCTTCCTGCTGGTCCACATCGCGCCCGGCGACCCGCTGGTCTCGATCCTGCCGCCGGACGCCTCGGTGGCGCTGGAAGCGCAGTTGCGCACCGCCTACGGCTTCGACCGGCCGCTGCCGATCCAGTTCGGTCTTTGGGTCATGAACGCCCTCGGCGGCGATCTCGGCATCTCCATCGCCAGCGGCCGCCCGGTTCTCGCCGAGGTGCTGCGCGCCGTCGGCAACACGCTGCTGCTCGCCGGCGTCGCGGCCTTTCTCGGCTTCGCGGCCGGGCTCGGCCTCGGGCTCCTCGCCGGCTACTTCCGCGACACCTGGGTGGACAAGCTCGCCACCGGAATCGCCATCGCAGGGGTCTCGGTTCCGCACTACTGGCTCGGCATGGTGCTCGTCATCGTCTTCTCGGTGCAGCTCGGCTGGCTGCCGGCGGTGGGCGCGGGGCCCGGCTCCTGGAGCTGGACCTGGACGCATCTCCAGTTCCTGATCCTGCCCGCCGTCACCATGGCCGTGATCCCGATGGGCATCGTCACGCGCACCGTGCGCGCGCTGGTCGGCGACATCCTCTCCCAGGACTTCGTCGAGGCGCTGCGGGCGAAGGGCCTCGGCGAGGGCCGCATCTTCGCCCACGTCATCAAGAACGCGGCACCGACGGCCATCGCCGTCATGGGCCTGCAGCTCGGCTATCTGATGGGCGGCTCGATCCTGATCGAGACCGTCTTCTCCTGGCCGGGCACCGGCTTCCTCCTCAACTCGGCGATCTTCCAGCGCGACCTGCCGCTCCTGCAGGGCACGATCCTCGTGCTGGCCCTCTTCTTCGTCTTCCTCAACCTCCTCGTCGATCTCCTCCAGGCGGCCATCGACCCTCGGATCAAGCGGAGCTGAGCGCCATGTCGGTCGCAACGGAAGCGGTCCTGCCCGCCCCCGCCCCCATCGAGAAGACGCGCGGCTACTGGCGAACGGTCGGCCGGCGGCTTGCCCGCGACAAGCTGTCGATGGTCTGCCTCGGCATCCTCCTTCTGATCGTGCTGTCGGCCGTCTTCGCGCCGTTTCTCGGCCTCGCCGATCCCTATCAGGGCTCGATGATCCGACGGCTGCGCCCCATCGGAACGGAAGGGCATCTGCTGGGCACCGACGAGCTCGGCCGCGACATGCTGGCCCGCCTGATCTACGGCGGACGCCTGTCGCTCCTGATCGGCCTGCTGCCGGTCTTCAACGCCTTCGTGATCGGGTCGCTCCTCGGCATCCTCGCCGGCTATGCGGGCGGGCGCACCAACGCCGCGATCATGCGCACGATCGACGTCTTCTACGCCTTCCCCTCGGTGCTTCTGGCCATCGCCATCTCCGGCGCGCTCGGGGCCGGCATCACCAACTCCATCGTGTCGCTGACGATCGTCTTCATCCCGCCGATCGCACGTGTCGCCGAAAGCGTGACCACGAGCGTGCGCTCGCTCGACTTCATCGACGCGGCGCGCGCGTCGGGCGCCGGCGCGCTCACGATCATGCGCGTCCACGTCATGGGCAACGTGCTGGGGCCGATCTTCATCTACGCCACCAGCCTCGTCTCGGTGTCGATGATCCTCGCCGCAGGGCTTTCCTTCCTCGGCCTCGGCACGCGCCCGCCCGAGCCCGAATGGGGCCTGATGCTGAACACGCTTCGCACGGCGATCTATTCCCAGCCGCTGATCGCGGCCCTGCCCGGCGTGATGATCTTCGCCGTCTCGATCTGCTTCAACATGCTGAGCGACGGCCTGCGCTCGGCCATGGACATCAGGAACTGACGATGAGCGAGACCGCCCTCCCGCCCGCCGAGGACGTCGGCGGTGCCCGCCAGCCGCTTCTCTCGGTCACCAATCTGACCAAGCACTTCCCGGTCGGGGGCGGCCTGTTCTCGAAGCCGAAGGTGGTGCGCGCCGTCGACGGCGTCTCCTTCGAGATCGCCAAGGGCGAGACGCTCGGCGTCGTCGGGGAGTCCGGCTGCGGCAAGTCGACGACGGCGCGGCTGCTGATGCATCTGATGGCACCCGACGCCGGAGAGCTGATCTACGACGGGCAGGAGGTGGGCGCTACGCTCTCGCTGCGCGAGCTGCGCCGCCGTATGCAGATGGTGTTCCAGGATTCCTACGCCTCGCTCAATCCGCGTCTGACGATCGAGGATTCCGTCGCTTTTGGGCCGAAGGTCCATGGCGTGGCGGATGCGGAGGCGCGGACGCTCGCGCGCGATCTTCTCGCCAAGGTCGGCCTGAACCCGTCCACCTTCGCGGCGCGCTATCCACACGAGTTGTCGGGCGGCCAGCGCCAGCGGGTCAACATCGCCCGGGCCCTCGCGCTCTCGCCGCGCCTCGTCATTCTCGACGAAGCGGTCTCGGCGCTCGACAAGTCGGTCGAGGCGCAGGTCCTGAACCTCCTCAACGACCTCAAGGCCGAGTTCGGCCTGACCTATCTCTTCATCAGCCACGATCTGAACGTCGTGCGCTTCATCTCCGACCGCGTGCTCGTGATGTATCTCGGCGAGGTGGTGGAGGTCGGGCCGGTCGAGGAACTCTGGAACGCGCCGCGCCACCCCTATACGCGCGCCCTCTTCGCCGCCATGCCGACGCTCGATCCGGACCGGCGGACCAGCGAGGCGCCGATCGCAGGCGATCCGCCGAACCCGATCGACCCGCCCTCCGGCTGCCGCTTCCACACGCGCTGTCCTTTCGCGGAAGAGGTGTGCTCGACGAAGGCGCCGGCGTTGACCGCGGTCGGGACGCAGCACCGGGCGGCCTGCCACATGGCCATCCCCGGTTCGGGACATTCCAAGGCGAACGAGGCGCTCGCGGCATGACGACAACCCTGACGAAGGAGGCCGTCGCCTCCATGTCGGCGCTCGCCGGCTACGCGATGGACGAGCAGGACGCGGCCCGTGTCGCCCGCGCCATCGGCCCGGCGCTCGCCGGCTTCGCGGCCGTCGAGGCGAGCCTGCCCTTCGAGGCCGAGCCCTCCGGCTTCGTCGCAGAACAGACGGAGCCGTTCCAGTGAGCATGCCTGCCGATCCGGCCCTGATGACGCTGACCGAGTTGAGCGCGGCCATCGCATCGCGGACCGTCTCCTCGCGCGAGGCGACAGAGGCCTATCTGAAGCGCATCGCCGACTGGCAGCCGCACCTCAACGCCTTCATCGCGATCGAGGCGGACGAGGCGCTGGCGGACGCCGACGAAGCGGATGCGCGCCTGGCGACAGGCGAACCGCGCAGAGCGCTCGACGGCGTGCCCCTCGCGCACAAGGACATGTTCTTCGAGCGCGGCCGTGTCTCCACCTGCGGCTCCAAGATCCTGCGCGAAACGGTGGCCCGGACGGATTCGACCGCGCTGAAACGCCTGACCGAGACGGGCTCGGTGCGGCTCGGAACGCTTCATATGGCCGAGTTCGCCTACGGACCGACCGGCCACAACGCCCATTTCGGCCCCGCCGGAAACCCGTGGAACCCTCTGCACGTCACCGGCGGCTCCTCGTCCGGGTCGGGCGCGGCGGTCGCGGCGCGCCTGACGCCGGCCGCTCTCGGCTCCGACACCGGCGGCTCGGTGCGCATGCCGGCGAACTTCTGCGGCGTCACGGGCCTGAAGACCACCGTCGGTCGCGTCAGCCGCTTCGGCGCGATGCCGCTCTCGCAATCGCTCGACACGATCGGTCCGCTGGCCCAGACGGCCGAGGATTGTGCGGCGATCCTGCAGCTGATTGCGGGGCTCGATCCGGCCGACCCGACCGCGCTGGATAGGCCGGTGCCGGATTACGCGGCGGCCTGCGCGGCGCCTGTGAAGGGCCTGCGGCTCGGCGTGCCGGACGCCTTCTATCTCGACGATCTGGACCCTTCGACCGCGCGGGCCTTCGAGGCCGCGCTCGAAACCTTCCGCGCCGAGGGCGTCGAGATCGTTTCGGTCTCGCTCCCCGACCAGACGAAGCTTTCGGCGGCCGGGCAGATCCTGCTCGCCTGCGAGGCCGCGGCGTTCCACCGCAAATGGCTCGCCGAGCGGCCGGAAGACTACAGCGATCAGGTCCGCGCGCGGCTGGAGAACGGTTTCGCCATTCCGGCCGTCACCTATCTGGAGGCCCTGCGCTGGCGCGGGATCGCACTCGCCGAACATCTCGCGGCCGTCTGCGGCGTCGATGCCTTCCTCGCGCCGGTCAGCGCCAAGGCCTCGCCGACCATCTTCGACAGCGACGTCGGCGGCGCGCCGGGCGCCGAGGCCGTGATCCAGACGATCACGCGGCTGATGCGGCCGGTGAACTATCTCGGCCTCCCCGCCCTCGTCGTGCCCGCCGGCTTCAGCGATGCCGGCCTGCCGATCGGCCTGCAGATCGTCGGCCGCCCGTTCGAGGAGGATCGGATCCTCACCCTCGGCGCCGGTTTCCAGCGTGCCGGCGACCACCACCGCGCCGTGCCGCAGCTTCCAGGAGAGGCCCGATGAATCCAGCGGTCGACGTCCAGAATCTCAAGGTGCGCTTTTCCGGCGAGCGCACGGTCCATGCCGTCAACGACGTGTCCTTGACGCTCGGGCAGGGCGAGGTGCTCGGCCTCCTCGGCGAATCCGGCTCGGGCAAGAGCGTGACGCTCCGCGCGCTGATGCGGCTTCTGCCCAAGCGCCGGACCACCATCGAGGGCACCATCCGCGTCGCCGGCGAGGACGTGACCGCGATGGACGAGACGCGGCTGTCCGCCTTTCGCGGCAAGACCGTGTCGATGATCTTCCAGGAGCCGATGCTTGCGCTCGACCCGGTCTACAAGATCGGCGACCAGATCGCCGAGAGCGTCGTGCGGCACGAGGGCGTGTCGCGCCGCGAGGGCCGCGCACGGGCGCTGGAGATGCTGGAGAGGGTGCGGATCCCCTCGCCCAAGAGCCGGCTGGAGGCCTATCCGCACGAGATGTCCGGCGGCATGCGACAGCGCGCCATGATCGCGCTCGCCCTCGCCTGCCGCCCCAAGGTGCTTCTGGCCGACGAGCCGACGACGGCGCTCGACGCGACGGTGCAGATTCAGATCCTGCTGCTCCTGCGCGAGCTTCAGGCGGAGCTCGGCATGTCGATGATCTTCGTCACGCACGACATCGGCGTCGCGGTCGAAATCTGCGACCGCATCGCGGTGATGTACGCCGGAGAGGTGGTGGAGACGGGAGCGATGCGCGACGTCGTGCGCGATGCTCGCCACCCCTACGCGCAGGGGCTGCTCGCCTCCACCGTCCACGGCAATCCGGGCGGCTCGCGGCTGGAGACGATCCCAGGCGCTCCACCTTCGCTTTCTGAAGCGCCGATGGCCTGCTCCTTCGAGCCGCGCTGCAAGCATGCGGCGCCCCGGTGCCGCGAGGCGCGCCCGCCGGTCGCCGAACTCGGCCCCCGCCGCATGGCGCGCTGCATCATCCCTGCCGGCGAGACGGCCGTCCCGGCATGAAGCTCTCGATCGTCAACCCGAACGCGACCGCGTCGATGACGGCGCTGGTGGCGGAGACGGCGCGCGCCCTCGCCGCCCCCGGCCCCGTGATCGACGCACGGACCAACGCGGCCGGGCCGCGCTCGATCGAGGGCGTCGTGGGGGGGGGGGGG
>JAEZXX010000002.1 GCA_023419535.1 Pseudomonadota bacterium
GCGCGATCCTGGTGGTGTCGTCGGCGGACGGCCCGATGCCGCAGACCCGCGAGCACATCCTGCTCGCCCGCCAGGTCGGCGTTCCGGCCCTGGTGGTGTTCATGAACAAGGTCGACATGGTCGACGACGCCGAGCTGCTCGACCTGGTCGAGCTCGAGGTGCGCGAGCTCCTGTCGAAGTACGACTTCCCGGGCGACGACATTCCGATCGTGAAGGGCTCGGCCCTGTGCGCTCTGGAGGACCGTCAGCCTGAGATCGGGCGCGACCGGGTTCTCGAGCTGATGGCCGAGGTCGACCGCTACATCCCGCAGCCGGAGCGTCCGGTGGACCTGCCGTTCCTGATGCCGATCGAGGACGTGTTCTCGATCTCGGGCCGCGGCACGGTGGTGACGGGCCGCGTCGAGCGCGGCATCGTGAAGGTGGGCGAGGAAGTGGAGATCGTGGGTCTTCGCGACACGCAGAAGACGACGGTGACGGGCGTCGAGATGTTCCGCAAGCTGCTCGACCAGGGCCAGGCGGGCGACAACATCGGCGCGCTGGTTCGCGGCGTGGATCGTGAAGGCGTCGAGCGCGGCCAGGTTCTGTGCAAGCCGGGTTCGGTGAAGCCGCACACGACCTTCAAGGCCGAGGCGTACATCCTGACCAAGGAGGAGGGCGGCCGCCACACGCCGTTCTTCACCAACTACCGTCCGCAGTTCTACTTCCGCACGACGGACGTGACGGGCGTGGTGACGCTTCCCGAGGGCACCGAGATGGTGATGCCGGGCGACAACGTGACGATGGACGTCAAGCTGATCGTGCCGATCGCGATGGAAGAGAAGCTGCGCTTCGCCATCCGCGAAGGCGGCCGCACCGTCGGCGCCGGCATCGTCTCGACCATCGTCGAGTAAGGCCAACGGCTGATCGCAGCCGTTTCGGGCGGGCTTCTCGGACTCGGGAAGCCCGCCCTTTTCGTTCGGGCCCGGGCATGGCGCGCGGGCGGACAGGTCCCATGGCCACTCATCCCCTCGTCGTCTCCTACTTCACCCCCGACACGCCCTACGAAGCCCATGCGCTGGCGCTCGCCCGCTCCGTGCGGGAGCTCGGGCTGGACTGCCGGATCGAGCCGCGGCCTTCGGCCGGAAGCTGGACCGGCAATTGCGCGCAGAAGGCGCTGTTCATCCGCGACATGCATCGGGCGGAGGGGCGGCCGATCCTCTGGGTCGACGCGGACGGGCGGATGCGCCGTCCCCTCGACGAACTCTCGCAAGCCTCCGCCGATCTTGCCGTGGTGCGGCGCGAGGGCTGGTCCTTCTACGGCGGCCAGATCTATTTCGGCGCGGGCCCCGCCGCGACCGCGCTGATCGATCGCTGGTGCGCCTATTGCGAGGCCGATCCGCATGTCTGGGACCAGGTGTCGCTCGGCTACGCCTGGTGGGACCGGACGCTTGCCGGGCCGCTCGACGTGCTTTGGCTGCCCGAGGCGGTCTTCGCCAAGCGCAGCCGGTCCTGGATCAAGCGCCGTTTTCAGGATCTCTTCGGCCGCGCGGCGGTCGTCCACGAGCAGGAGAGCCGCCGTTCCAAGCGCCGTTTCGCAGGCGAGATCGCAGAGTTCGGCACCGCCGACGTGCCGGACTGGTGGCGGACGGCGTCGGTCGAAAATTCGCCCTTTCCCCTGTCGCCCGAGCAGCGGCGCGAACTCGGGCTCGTCGCGACGCCCGCCTGAGCCATGGACGGCAAGCCGGCTCCGTTTGTGTCCGCCCGGAGGCTCTGTTAGAGCCGCAGCCGAGCCTGAGAGCCTCATGCCGTGCCGTCCGCTGGACGGACCTGACGGGAAAGGACAAGACATGCCGAACGAAACCGCGCGCGTCTTCATCGGATACGATTCCAAAGAAGTCGTCGCCTACCACGTGCTCGTCCAGAGCATCCTGGACCACGCCTCCATGCCCGTTTCGTTCGTGCCCATCGCGCTCGACAATCTGAAGGGCCTCTTCACCCGCGAACGCAACGCGCTGCAGTCGACCGAATTCTCCTTCTCGCGCTTCCTGACCCCCTATCTCAGCGGCTACGAGGGCTGGAGCCTCTTCCTCGACTGCGACATGCTGATGCGCGCCGACATCGCCGAGCTCTGGGCACTGCGCGACGAGGACAAGGCGGTGATGTGCGTCAAGCACGACTACCAGCCGAAGGTCGAGACCAAGTTCCTCGGCCAGGTGCAGACCAAGTACGAAAAGAAGAACTGGTCGAGCGCCATGCTCTTCAACAACGCGCGCTGCCGCGCGCTGACGCCGGACTTCGTCAACATGGCGTCCGGTCTTGAACTCCATCAGTTCAAGTGGCTGTCCGGCGACGAGGAGATCGGCGCCCTGCCGGCCGGCTGGAACTGGCTCGTCAACGAGTACGACCACGATCCGGCGGCCAAGAACGTCCACTTCACCGATGGCGGGCCGTATTTCGACGAGTACAGGAACGACGACTACGCCGAGGAGTGGTTCGCCATGCGCGAGCGCGTGCTGCACGTCCAGCAGCGCGCCGGCGCCTGACGCGGATGCGGGCCGATCCGTTCGAGGGCGCCGGGCGCATCGTCCTCGTCGCCAACAGCGACGCGGCGGATGTCGGAACGCTCGAGACGCTGGACGACGGCTCCACGCTCTTCGTCTTCTTCAACAAGACCTACAAGGTCCTGAACCGTCCCTTCGGACGGCCCTGCCTGCTTCTCGCCCGCTCCAGCCCGGCGGGCGCCAACATCGTCTACCGGCGCGAGGTCGAGGCCGTCACGCGCCATCTCGTCGGTCCGGGCTTCCGGGGGATCGTGAACCTCAAGGCTGGCGCGAAGGAGCGCTTCAGCGCGCCGGCCGAGTTCGGCGGGCATGCGGTCGCGCCGCTCGACCTGTCGCGCGCCTTCGTCGGCTTCTATTCGCCGGCCCACGTGCCGACGAGCGGTTTCGCGCTCGCGCTCCATCTCCTGGAGGCGCGACCGGAGGCGGAGATCGTCCTCTGCGGCTTCACCGGGCGGCGCAGCGCGCGCTGGAAGCTCTTCCACGACCACGACTGGACCTTCGAGCAGATCGTGCTGCGGCTCCTCTCCCGGTCGGGACGGCTGCGGATGATCCAGGGCGGCGAGGCGAACGAGGGCGGGGACGGCGCGGTGATCCTCGCCCGCTTCCCCGAGATGAAGGCGGAGGAGGTCGCCCTGGTCTCCGCCGAGGTCCTGTCCGAGCGCCTGGAGGGCGCGACGGTCGCGATCGACGGGCTGTTGAAGGTGACGCGGCCGCTGGCGAAGCTGGACGGCTTCGTCCGGCGCCTTCGTCCGGCGACCCGCAAGGCGAAGCTCGCGGCGAAGGACGAGGGCACCAGCGCCGCATGACCCTTGCATCGGACGCGGCGGCGGATTATTGCCCTGTCCGTGCCGGACACTCCGAGGAGCGTCCGCCGCAGGGGTATAGCTCAGTTGGTAGAGCGGCGGTCTCCAAAACCGCAGGTCGGGGGTTCGAGCCCCTCTGCCCCTGCCAGTCCGGCCCGCCCGCTGCTTCCCGTCAGTTCCCGATCCGGACGACGGCGCGCGTGCTGAGTTCCACGATGACCGGCCGTCCCTGCCAGTAGAAGTAGCCGTAGACGTTGTCGGCCGTCTCCGCGACGGTCGCGAGCTCGACGGTCTGGGGCACCGAGGCGCCGATAGAGGGCGCGCCGCGCAGCTCGGCGTCCGCCACCGGATGGTCGACCGCATAGTCGAAGACGACGACGGGCCGCTGCTCCTCCTGCGCCGCCGCGACCGTGGCGCTGGACAAGAGGATCGCCGACAGGACTGCGACGAACGTTCTGACCGAACCCATGGCGTATCTCCCGGCGGGACGAAGACTTGGCGACCGTGCCCTGGCGCGTCCGGGACCGGCCGCGGTCGCGCCACGCGCATCCTCTGCGCCTCCAGGCATGAACGGTGCATGAAGGACGTCTCGGACCGCGCCCGAATATCGGACCCGATCGCGGCCTTCGCAAGACGGGCAAGGCGACGAGGGCGTGGACGAGGACGGTGCGGCGCTTGCGCGGCGCGTTCCATCTAGTAGGACGGAGCAATGCCGATCCGCCTCCCCACCGCGAGCCGACCCCGATGAGCGCCGCCGGCGCCGCTCCGACGCCGATGATGGCGCAGTATCTGGAGATCAAGGCCGCCAACGCCGACTGCCTGCTCTTCTACCGGATGGGCGACTTCTACGAGCTCTTCTTCGAGGACGCGGCGATCGCCTCGCAGATCCTCGGGATCACACTCACCAAGCGCGGCAAGCATCTGGGCGACGACATCCCGATGGCGGGCGTGCCGATCCACGCCGCGGACGACTATCTTCACAAGCTGATCGCCAGCGGCCACCGCGTCGCCGTCTGCGAGCAGATCGAGGACCCGGCGGAGGCGAAGAAGCGCGGCGCCAAGTCCGTCGTGCGGCGCGACGTGGTGCGTCTCGTCACGCCGGGCACCATCACCGAGGAGACGCTGCTCAAGCCGGGCCGTCCGAACTATCTGGCCGCGCTCGCGCGCACCGGCGGGTCCGGCCCCTCCGCCGACTACGCCATCGCCTGGAGCGACCTCTCCACCGGCCTGTTCCGGCTCGCCTCCTCCAAGGCGGATCGCTTCGTCGCCGACCTCCTCGCGCTGGAGCCGAGCGAGATCCTCGTCGCCGACGCCCTCGTCGCGGACGAGGAGGTGGCCCCGCGGCTGAAGCCGCTCGGCCGGCGCGTGCGCGCCGCGCCGGCCGTCCTCTTCGACGGCGCGACGGCGGAGGCGCGGCTCGCGGGCTTCTTCCACGTCGCCTCGCTCGACGGGTTCGGAGACTTCACGCGCGCCGAACTCTGCGCGGGCGCCGCGCTCCTCGCCTATCTCGGCAAGACGCAGCTCGCCGCCCGTCCGCCTCTCCAGCGGCCCGAACGCCTGAGCGAAGGCGAGGCGATGCTGATCGACCCCGCGACGCGGGCGAGCCTGGAGCTGACGCGGACGCTGTCCGGCCGCCGCCAGGGCTCGCTTCTCTCCGTGGTCGACCGCACGGTGACGGGGGCGGGCTCGCGCCTTCTCGCCAGCCGGCTGGCCCAGCCGCTGACGAGCCCGGCCGCCGTCGCCGACCGGCAGGCGAGCGTCGCCTTCTTCGTGGAGGACCGTGCCCTCTGCCGGTCGGTGCGCGACTGCCTGAAGGGCATGCCCGATCTGGAGCGTGCGCTCGCACGGCTCTCGCTCGGGCGCGGCGGCCCGCGTGATCTCGGCGCCGTGCTGGAGACGCTGATCCGGGGGGAAGCGCTGCGCACCCTTTTCGCCGGCCGCGACTGCGAGGCCGAACTGGCGCAGGCCGCGGGCCGGCTCGGCGGCGTGCCCCCGCATGTGCGCAGCCGGCTGGAAGGCGACCTCGCCGACGACCTGCCGCTTCTGGCGCGCGACGGAGGCCTCATCGCGGCGGGCGCGATCCCGGCACTCGACGAGGCGCGAGCCCTTCGCGACCGCTCGCGCAAGATCGTCGCGGATCTCCAGGCCCGCTACGCCGCCGAGACGGGGGTGAAGTCGCTGAAGGTGCGCCACAACAACGTCCTCGGCTATTTCGTCGAGGTCTCGGAGGCCCAGGGGCCGACGCTCGCCGCGAGGGCCGAATTCATCCATCGCCAGACCATGGCGAACGCCATGCGCTTCTCGACGACCGAGCTGGCCGACCTGGAATCGCGCATCGAGGCGGCGGGCTCGGAGGCGCTGCGACTCGAGCTCGAACGCTTCGACGACCTGCGCGTGCTCGTCCTCGAGGCGATCGAGCCGCTGCGGGCGGCCGCTCAGGCGCTCGCCGTCATCGACCTCTCCGCCGGCCTCGGCGATCTCGCCGCCCGCGAGGAGTGGGTCCGCCCGCTCGTCGACGACAGCCTCGCCTTCGAGATCGAGTGCGGGCGCCACCCGGTGGTGGAGGCCGCGCTGAAGGCGTCCTCGGGCGGCGCGTTCGTCGCCAACGACTGCGATCTCTCGCCGCCCCCCGGCGCCTCGAACGGCGCCATCTGGCTCCTGACCGGCCCGAACATGGGGGGCAAGTCGACCTTCCTGCGCCAGAATGCGCTGATCGCGGTGCTGGCGCAGATCGGCGCCTTCGTGCCGGCGACGCGCGCCCATATCGGCATCGTCGACCGCCTGTTCAGCCGCGTCGGCGCCTCCGACGACCTGGCGGAGGGGCGCTCGACCTTCATGGTCGAGATGGTCGAGACCGCCGCGATCCTTAATCAGGCCGGGCCGCGCACCCTCGTCGTCCTCGACGAGATCGGTCGCGGCACCTCGACCTATGACGGGCTGTCCATCGCCTTTTCGGCGATCGAGCATCTCCACGAGGTGAACCGCTCGCGGGCCCTCTTCGCGACGCACTTCCACGAGATGACGGCGCTGTCGGCGCGTCTCTCGCGGCTGAAGAACGCGACCATGCGCGTGAAGGAGTGGGAAGGCGAGGTCGTCTTCCTGCACGAGGTGAAGGCCGGGGTCGCCGACCGGTCCTACGGCATCCAGGTCGCCAAGCTCGCCGGGCTCCCGCCGGCGGTGGTGGAGCGCGCGCGCAGCGTCCTGAAGCAGCTGGAGAAGGGGCAGCGCGGCGAGCGCCGCACCGCGCTTCTCGACGACCTTCCGCTCTTCGCCGCGCTCAAGCCCGAGCCGGAGCCCTCGGCGAGAGCCGATCCGGTCGTCGAGGCGCTCGCCGGCATCGACCCCGACGCCTTGACGCCGCGCGAGGCGCTGGAGGCCCTCTATCGCCTGAAGGCGCTTCACGCATGATGCAGCGGCGTTTCCGTGCGGGGCAAACTGGTCTATAGGCCGCCCCTTCGAAGGGGATCGGACGTTTCATGAACGCGCGAGCGACGACGAAGGCGACCCTCATGGCGGACGGCGCGGTCGATCTGCGGCTGTCAGAGATCGTCGACCGCGACGGATTGTCCGACTCGCTCCGAGCGATCGCGGACCGGGGCGGGGAGACGCGCCCCGCCGTGCTCCAGCTCCTGCGCGAGACCAACGCGCGCGGTCGCAAGGCCGCCGAGGCGATGCTGTTCCAAGACGGTGGCGGGCTGACCTGCGCCATGCGCCTCTCCGCGCTCCAGGACGCGCTGATCCGCGCGGTCCACGACTTCGCCCATGCCCACGTCTTCGGGGCGGCGAACCGCTCGGCGAGCGAGCGCATGGCGATCCTGGCGGTCGGGGGTTACGGGCGCGGCACGCTGGCGCCGGGCTCCGACATCGACCTCCTCTTCCTGCTGCCCTACAAGCAGACCGCGCTCGGCGAGCAGGTGGCCGAGTACCTCCTCTATCTGTTGTGGGATCTCGGCTTCAAGGTCGGTCACGCGACGCGCTCGGTGGAGGAGTGCATCCGCCTGTCGCGCACCGACTTCACCATCCGCACCTCGATCCTCGAGCGGCGCCTGATCGCCGGCGACGAGGCGCTTTTCGCGGAACTCGGCACGCGTTTCGACGCCGAGGTCGTCAAGGGCACCTCGGCGGAGTTCATCCGCGCCAAGCTGGAGGAACGCGACGCCCGCCACGCGCGGCTCGGCGACACGCGCTATCTGGTGGAGCCCAATGTGAAGGAGGGCAAGGGGGGCTTGCGCGACCTCCACACCCTGTTCTGGATCGCCAAGGACCACTACCGCGTCGAAAGCCGCGAGGACCTCGTCTCGGCCGGCGTCTTCTCCAGGCGCGAGGCGCGCATCTTCGCAAAGGCCGAGGATTTCCTGTGGGCCGTCCGGTGCCACATGCACTTCCTGACCGGCAAGGCGGAGGAGCGCCTGTCCTTCGATCTCCAGCCGGAGATCGCAGCGCGCCTCGGCTACAACGCCCATCCGGGGCTGAAAGACGTCGAGCGCTTCATGAAGCACTACTTCCTGATCGCCAAGGACGTGGGCGACCTCACCGGCATCCTGTGCGCGGCGCTGGAGGAGCAGCAGGCGAAGGACGCGCCCGGCCTTCGCGGCCTCGTGCGCTCGCTTCGCCAGCGCTCGCGCAAGATTCCCGGCTCGCTGGCCTTCGCCGTCGACAACGCCCGCATCGTCGCCACCGGCCGGACGGTGTTCCAGGACGATCCCGTCAATCTCATCCGCGTCTTCCAGCTCGCCGCCCATCACGGGCTGGAATACCATCCGGACACGCTGAAGCTGATCCGCCGGTCGCTGCGCCACGTCGATGCGGCTCTACGCGAGAACCGCGAGGCGAACTCGCTCTTCCTCGACGTCCTGACCGACCGCCGCGACCCCGAACTGCACCTTCGCCGCATGAACGAGGCGGGCGTCCTCGGGCGCTTCATCCCCGAGTTCGGCAAGATCGTCGCGATGATGCAGTTCAACATGTATCATCACTACACGGTCGACGAGCACCTGCTCCGCTCCATCGCGGTCATGTCGCAGCTGGAGCGCGGGCAGCTCTCCTCCGAACTGCCGCTGACGAGCGGCTATGTCGGGCAGATCCGCGACCGCGTGCCGCTCTACGTGGCGCTCCTCCTCCACGACATCGCCAAGGGGCGCCCGGAGGACCATTCGGTCGCCGGCGAGCGGATCGCGCGAGAACTCTGCCCGCGCTTCGGGCTCGACGAGCGGGAGACCGACCTCGTCGCCTGGCTGGTGCGCGACCATCTCGTCATGTCCATGGTCGCCCAGCAGCGCGACCTGACGGACCGCCGCACGATCCTGGACTTCGCAACCCGCGTCCAGACGCTGGACCGGCTGAAGCTGCTCGCGATCCTCACCGTCTGCGACATCCGGGCGGTCGGCCCGGGCGTCTGGAACGGATGGAAGGGCCAGCTCATCCGCACCCTCTACATGGAGACCGAGCCGGTTCTGACCGGCGGCTTCGCGCAGGAGCCGCGCGGACGTCGCGTCGCGCAGGCCAAGGAGGAACTGGCAAGCGCCCTCTCCGACTGGCCCGAGGCGGACCGCACCGCCGCCATCGAGCGCCAGTACCCGAACTACTTCCTCACCGTCTCCTTGGAGGACCAGAAGCGCCACGCGGCCTTCGTGCGCGCGGCCGGCGAGTCGCGCGAATTCGCGACCGAGATGCGCACCGACCGCTTCCGCGGCGTGACCGAGATCACGGTGCTGGCGCCCGACCATCCGCGTCTTCTGTCCTTCATCACCGGCGGCTGCGCGGCGGCCGGCGCCAACATCGCCGATGCCCAGATCTTCACCATGACGGACGGGCGCGCGCTCGACATCGTCACCGTCAACCGCGAATTTCCCGAGGACGCCGACGAGCTGCGCCGGGCCGAGCGCATCGCCAAGAACATCCAGGCGCTGCTCGGGGGGCGCGAGGCCGTGCCCGCGCTTCTCGCGCGGCGGCGTTCGCGCGACCTCTCCTCCTTCGCCGTCTCGCCGCGCGTCTCGGTCACCAACGAGCTCTCGGACCGCCTGACGGTGCTGGAGGTGGAGGGGCTCGACCGCATCGGCCTGCTCTCCGACCTCACCGGCGCGATCTCGGACCTCAATCTCGACATCCGCTCGGCGCACATCTCGACCTATGGCGAGAAGGTCGTCGACGTCTTCTACGTCACCGACCTTCTCGGCATGAAGGTGACGGGCGAAAGCCGCGCCGAGCGGATCGAGCGGCGGCTCCTGTCGGTGCTGGAAAGCGCCGAGGGGGAAATCTCCTCGGCCTCGGCCATGCCGTCCACGGTCGCCTTCGGCATGAGCGCCTGACCCCGTGAACCTTCTCGCCAAATTCTCCACCGTCGGGGCCGCGACGCTCGCCTCCCGCATCTTCGGCTTCGTGCGCGAGATGATGATGGCGGCCGCGCTCGGCGTCGGCCCCGTGGCGGACGCCTTCAACATGGCGTTCCGCTTCCCGAACCTCTTCCGCCGCCTCTTTGCCGAAGGCGCCTTCAACGCCGCCTTCATCCCGCTCTTCGCCCGCTCGCTGGAGGAGGACGGAGAGAACGGTGCCAGGCGCTTCGCCGCCGAAATCTTCTCGACGCTCTTCACCGTGCTCCTGACGCTGACGCTTCTGGCGCTCGCCTTCACGCCCTTCCTCGTGCGCACCGTCATCGCGCCGGGCCTGGCCTTCTGCGTGGAGGAGGCGGGCGGCGCACAGGCGCTGACCTGCGCGGAGCGCTTCGACATCACCGTCGCCTTCACGCGGATCATGCTGCCCTATCTCGCCTGCATGTCGCTGATGGCGATGGTCGCGGGCATCCTCAACGCCTACCGCCGCTTCTTCGTCGCCGCGCTCGCCCCGACGCTGTTGAACCTCGTCCTCATCGCGGTCCTGCTCTGGGGCTGGCATGTCGGCGCCGCGACCATCGAGATCGGCTATCTCATGAGCTGGGGCGTGCTTGCCGCCGGCATCCTGCAGCTCGGCGCCGTCACCTTCGCCATGCGCGCGATGGGCTTCTCGATCGCGATCCGCCGACCGCGCTGGACGCCGGGGCTGAAGCGCCTCCTGGTGCTCGCCGGGCCGGCGGCGCTGATCGGCGGCATCACGCAGATCAACCTCTTCGTCGGGCAGGCCATCGCCTCCTTCCAGCCGGGGGCGGTCTCGATCCTCTCCTACGCCGACCGGCCCTACCAGCTGCCGCTCGGCATGGTGGGCGTCGCGATCGGCGTCGTGCTCCTGCCCGAGCTGTCGCGCGCCCTGAAGGGCGGGCGAATGGTCGAGGCCCAGCACACGCAGAACCGGGCGCTGGAGTTCGCGCTGTTCCTGACGGTGCCGGCCGCCGTCGCGCTGTTCCTCATCCCCGAGCCGATCGTGCGCGTCCTCTACGAGCGCGGCGCCTTCACGAGCGCCGAGACGGTGTCGGTCGCCGCCGTCCTCGGCCTCTACGCGCTGGGGCTTCCCGCCTTCGTCCTCATCAAGGTGTTCTCGCCAGGCTATTTCGCGCGCGAGGACACGAGGACGCCGATGATCGTGACCGGCGCCTCCGCCTTCGCCAACATCGTCCTGTCGCTGATCCTCTTCTACTATCTCGCCGAGCGCGGCATCGCGCTCGCCACCACGCTCGCGGGCTGGCTGAACGCGGTCCTCCTCTACTGGGGCCTGAAGCGCCGGGGCCTTTGGGAGGGAGACCGTGCGCTCCTCAAGCGCTCGGCCCTCGTCCTCCTCTCCTCGCTGGTCATGGGCGCCGCGCTCCTGGCGCTCCTGTCCGTGCTCGAGGGCTGGCTCGCCGCCGATGCCGGGCTGCACGCCCAGCTCCTCGGCGTCGCCGTCCTCGTCGGCGCGGGCATCGCGGTCTACGGTGTCCTGTGTCTTGCGACAGGGGCGGCGGATCGCGGCCTCGTGCTGCGGCTTCTCAAGCGCCGGCGCGCTTGATCGCGCCGGAACGCTGCAATAAGGCCCTCGCTCGGCAGAACGTCTCTCGACGCATTGCCCCGTGCCGACGCGATCCCGCCTCGGCCGAAATGCTCAATGGACCGGCTCCACCCCGGCCCGCTTCGAGGATGTTTCGCCATGGCAGAGTTCGAACCGCGCATCTTCTCCGGCGCGCAGCCCTCCGGGAACCTGCATCTCGGCAACTATCTCGGCGCCGTCCGTCGCTGGGTGGAGCTGCAGTCGCAGTATCCGTGCCTGTTCTGCGTGGTGGACCTCCACGCGATCACCGTCTGGCAGGACCCCGAGGAGCTGCAGCGCCAGACCCGCGAGGTCGCGGCCGCCTACATCGCAGCCGGCATCGACACCAGGACGCACATCCTCTTCAACCAGAGCCGGGTGAAGGAGCATACCGAGCTCGCCTGGATCTTCAACTGCGTCGCGCGGATCGGCTGGATGAACCGCATGACGCAGTTCAAGGACAAGGCCGGCAAGGACCGCGAGAACGCCTCGCTCGGCCTGCTCGCCTATCCGAGCCTGATGGCCGCCGACATCCTCGCCTACCGCGCCACCCACGTGCCGGTCGGCGACGACCAGAAGCAGCATCTGGAGCTGACGCGCGACATCGCGGCGAAGTTCAACAACGACTATTCGACCCGCATCGCTGAGAAGGGGTTCGGCATCCCGATGAAGATGGGCGAGGAGACCGTGAACGGCTTCTTCCCGCTCGCCGAACCGCTGATCGGCGGGCCGGCGACGCGCGTCATGAGCCTGAAGGACGGGTCGAAGAAGATGTCGAAGTCGGACCCCTCCGACCTCTCGCGCATCAACCTGACCGACGACCAGGACGCGATCGCCCGGAAGATCCGCAAGGCCAAGACCGATTCGGACAATCTGCCCTCCGAGGTCGCGGGGCTCGCGGGCCGCGCCGAGGCCGACAATCTCGTCGGAATCTACGCCGCCCTGTCGGGCCGCACCAAGCAGGACGTCCTGACCGAGTTCGGCGGCAAGGCCTTTTCCGCGTTCAAGCCGGCGCTCGCCAACCTCGCGGTGGAGACGGTCGGTCCGATCGCGGGCGAGATGCGGCGCATCCTGGCCGATCCGGCGGAGATCGACGCCACGCTGCGCGAGGGCGGCAACCGCGCCCGCGAGATCGCCTCGACGACGCTGTCCCAGGTGAAGGAGATCGTCGGCCTCCTCGACGATTGAGCTTGCGAAGGGGGCGACCACCCGCCATCTTCCCGCCATGGTCTCCAGACGTCTCGGCCGCAGCGAAGGCGGCAAGCGCAAGTTCCTGGCCGTCATCGACGAGACGCCCGAATGCGGGCGCGCGGCACGCTATGCCGCAGCCCGTGCGCAGGCGAGCGGCGGCGCGGCCGTCTTCCTCTACGTGATCGCCCCCGGCGACTTCCAGCACTGGCTGGGCGTCGAGGAGATCATGCGCGCCGAGGCGCGCGAGGAGGCTGAGACGCGTCTCGCCCGCATCGGCGACGAGATGCGCGAGGCGATCGGCGTCGAGCCGGAAACGGTCGTGCGCGAGGGGAAGGCTGAGGAGGAGATCCACGCTCTGATCGAGGCCGATCGCGAGATCGCGATCCTCGTCCTCGCAGCCTCGGTCTCGACCGAGGGGCCGGGGCCCCTCGTCTCGGCGGTGGCGGGACGGGCCAATCCCTTCGCGATCCCCGTCACCATCGTTCCCGCGACGCTGACCGATGAGGAGATCGCCAGCCTCGCCTAATGGGGGGTGCTACCGGACGAGAATGCGGGGCGCGGGATCGCTCCGCCGCTCCCATCCGGCGCGCTCCAACTCCGGGATATCGGTCTCTCGTTCGGGGTGACCGAGGCAGAGATAGGCGACGAAGCGCCAGTCGCGCGGGACTACAAGATCGTGCGTCATCGGCTCGGGGTCGAGGATCGAGACCCAGCCGAGGCCCAGCCCTTCGGCCCGGGCGCAGAGCCAGAGCGTGTGCACCGCCATCACCGTCGAGTAGTGGACCGTTTCGGGCATCGTGAGGCGCCCGAGCCCGTGGCCCTGCATGGGGTCGCTCTGGCTAAAGACGGCGATCTGCACCGGGGCCCGGTCGAGCCCGGCAAGCTTCAGGCCCGCGTAGAGCCGGGCACGCTCGCCGCTCTGCCCCTCCAGCGCGGCCGCGTTCGCCCGGCAGAAATTCTCCGCCACGCGGCCGCGCCGTTCCACCGATTCCACCAGCACGAAGCGCCAGGGCTGGCTCAGCCCGACGGAGGGCGCGAGGTCGCAGGCGTCGAGGAGCCTTCGAACGAGGGCCGGGTCAACCGGTTCGGCCGAGAAGTGGCGCACGTCCCGGCGCCAGCGCAGGAGCTGTTCGAAGCCGGCACGAAATTCGGAGGAGAATCGCGTCATCCTCCCTTCTAGCCGCTTCGCCTGCGGGCGGCGCGGTGCGGAACGCTTTTGCTTGCGGGCAGGCAGGCGTGCGCCTATCTGCCGGAGAGACAGCCGAAGACCCCGAGCGCGCGAGGCCGCCATGTTCATCCAGACCGAGACGACGCCGAACCCGCAGACGCTCAAGTTCCTTCCCGGACGCGTCGTGCTGGAGACCGGAACGGCCGAGTTCCTCGATCCGGCAGAAGCCGAAGCCCGCTCGCCCCTCGCCGCGCGTCTGCTCGGCATCGACGGCGTCGAGGGCGTCTTCTTCGGCTACGACTTCGTCACCGTCACGCGCGACGGCACCCCCTGGGAGCATCTGAAGCCGGCGATCCTCGCCGGGCTGATGGAGCATTTCGTCGCCGGACGTCCCGTCATGGCGGGGCCGGCGCGCGACCATTCGACCGATTCGGGCGAGGAGTTCTTCGAGCCCGGCGACGCGCCGATCGTCTCGACCATCAAGGAGCTTCTCGACACACGGGTTCGCCCGGCCGTGGCGCAGGACGGCGGCGACATCACCTTCCGCGGCTTCCGCGACGGCGTCGTCTTCCTCAACATGCGCGGGGCCTGCGCCGGCTGTCCGTCCTCGACGGCGACGCTGAAGAGCGGCATCGAGAACCTCCTGCGGCACTTCGTGCCCGAGGTCGAGGCCGTCGAGGCCATGGAAGCGGCCTGAGCGTCTCGCCGATGAGCGAGAGCAACGCAGCCGCCGGCAGCGGGCTGCTGCTGGCGGTCGACACGACGGGCGAGCGCTGCTCGGCCTGCGTCTACGACGCGCGATCCTCCCGGGTGCTCGCTCTGGCCGAACCTGAGATCGGCAAGGGACACGCCGAGCGCCTGATGGGTGTCGTCGACGACGTCCTTGCCACTGCAGGAATCTCCTACGACGATCTGGAGCGGCTCGCCGTCGCGGTGGGACCCGGCTCCTTTACCGGCATCCGGGTCGGGGTCTCCGCCGTCCGGGGACTGGCCCTGGCGCTCGGCCGTCCCGCGGTCGGGGTCGATGTCCTGGAGGCGCTCGCTCATCCGCATCTGAATGCGGGCTCGGCGGTCCTGGCGATCCAGGACGCACGGCGGGGCGAGCTCTACGCCGCGCTCTACGCCGCGAACGGGTCCGTCCTTCGAGCGCCCGCCGTTCTCGCCCTGGACGCTCTTCCCGCGTTCGCCACGGGCGGGCAGGCGCAGAGTCTGGGCCTCGCCGGCAGCGGGGCGGCGATCGCCTCGGCGCAGCTTGCGCACGCACGCATCGTCTCGTCCCGCGCTGAGCCCCCGATCGAGGCGGTCGCGGCGATCGGCGCGAGGCGCGTTCCCGGCGCCCCCGTCCGCCCCCTCTATCTGCGGCAGGCCGACGCTAAGCCATCATCAACCCCAAGTCTCGTCCGCGCGACTTGATGTTCGCGCGCCTGCCGGATTTGATCTAGGCTTCGATCGTCGGATGCGGCACCCGGATGGGACCGGCTGCCGTCCGGCGATGGGTTCGGGAGAGGCCGGTTCGCCCGGCCGGAGGGGAGGGGCTTCGATGTACTGGTTCCTGCCGTTCAATTGGAGTTTCGCCTTCTGGGACGAGCTTCTCGGCACGTCCGCGCCCGTGCCCGACGAGTTGACCGGCGCGGATGCCGACGCGGCCGCCGATCTTCACGCCGCCGCCTTCCGCGAGGGCTGGACGGGCGACGATTTCGCGGCTCTCCTCTCGCAGCCGGGCGTCTTCGGATACTCTGTGCGCCGCTCCGGCG
>JAEZXX010000068.1 GCA_023419535.1 Pseudomonadota bacterium
TGGCCCCGCGCCAGCGCGATCAGCCCGGGCGGGCGGGGGCCGCCCGAGAGCTGGTGCGGGAAGCTCTTCAGCCGCGTTTCGGGGTCGCGGATGCCGACCTGGGTCAGGAGCTCCAGCGTGCGGGTCCGCGCCTCGCGCTCGGAGATGCCGCGGTGGATGCGAAGCACCTCGCCGATCTGCCGCTCGACCGTGTGGAGCGGATTGAGCGAGCTCATCGGCTCCTGGAAGATCATCGAGATCTCGTTGCCGCGCACGGCGCGAAGGCCTCTGTCGTCGACCTTGAGGAGGTCCTTCTCTCCGACGACGATCTCACCCGACGGGTGGCTGGCCGCGGGGTAGGGCAGAAGCTTGAGGATCGAGAGCGCCGTCACGCTCTTGCCCGAGCCGGATTCCCCGACGAGCGCCACCGTCTCGCCCTGGCCGATCTGGAAGGAGACGCGGTCGACGGCCGTGGTTGTCCTCCCCCCCTGGTGGAAGGCGACGGAAAGGTCCCGCACGGACAGGAGCGGCGCGGCCGTGGGCGCGATATCGGGGGTGGCGCTCAAGCGGGTGCTCCTGCGGCGGTGAGGGCATGGCGGTGGGCGCCGTCATGGTCGTGACGATGCCGGTCGCCCTGCGAATGACGTCCCGTCGTGCCATCCGAATGGCGTTCCACGACGCCCTGAGAATGGCGGTGCCCGTCGTCATGCGAATGCGCGTCGTGGCCCGGTCCGGCCATGCAGCCGTCTTCGCGGCGGGCCCCGTCGGCGCAGGGCCCGTCGCCCGTCTCCACTTCGATCGTCGCGTGGCTGATGCCGTAGGCGGAGGCGAGTTCGCGCTTGAGCGCGTGGACGGCGAGAGCGGCGTCGGTTCCGTTCTCCAGGCGGGCGTGGAGCGTCGCGGCGAGCTTTTTCGGCGCGATGGTCCAGACATGGACATGGTGGATGTCGGAGAGGCCCGGCACGGCGGCCGCAAGCGTCGAGCGCATGGCCGACGGGTCGACGCCGGCCGGCGCGCCCTCGAGGAGAATGTGGGCGGAGGCCTTCACCAGCCGATAAGCGTTGCCGAGGATGATGAGCGAGACGAGGACCGACAGGATCGGGTCGATCGGCGTCCAGCCGGTGGCGAGGATCGTCACAGAGGCTGCGATGGCGGCGACCGAGCCGAGGAGGTCGCCCATGACGTGGAGGAGGGCGCCGCGCAGGTTCAGATCCTCCTGGTCGCCGCCGTGCAGCATGACGAACGCCACGACGTTGACGATCAGGCCGCCGATCGCGACCGCGAGCATGGGACCGGCGAGGATCTCGACGGGCGCGTTCAGGCGCCGGACCGCCTCCACGATGATCCAGGCGGCGATGAAGAAGAGGACGAGGCCGTTGGAGAAGGCGATCAGCACGGGCAGGCGCTGGTAGCCGAAGGTGCGGGTGGCGGTCGCCGGCCGGGCCGCGAGCACGATCGCGAAATAGGCGAGCGCGAGCCCCGCGAAGTCGACGGCCATGTGCCCGGCATCGGCCAGGAGCGCGAGCGAGCCGGAGATCAGCCCGCCGACCGCCTCGGCGACCATGAACGAGCCGGTGAGCACCGCCGCCCAGCCAATCCGCGAACGGCTGCCGCCGGAATGGTCGTGGTGGTCGTGGGAATGGCTGTGCGAGTGACTGGTCATCGATCAGATCCCGATCGCGTTCACGTCCCTGATCGCCACCCGCCGCATGCTTCGCGGTATGCGAAGCCGTTCGTCGGATGAAATCAGGAGTTCACAGTTGCCGAGTTCGGCGCTGGCGACATGGATCGCATCGACGGCGTGACCTCCATGGTTGGCGCGCAGTTCCGCGCTCCTCAAGAGAACCGACCGGTCGACCTCGACGACGGTCAGCAGCGCGTCAGACCGCAAGGAGTTCTCATACTTTTCGACCAGCGGCCGGTTCTTTTCGCGCATGGGCACAACCATCACTTCGGCCAGGGTGATCTCGCTGGTGAAGAAACGCACACCCAATGCGAAACCCCTAATGAAGAACGGCTTCAGGATATCTTCTTCGCCCTCGGCAAAATGGATAATCGCGTTTGTATCGAGATAGATGTTTCGCACCGGTGACATCAGGAGGGTTCATCTCGCAGAGCGCGGACCCGAGACACGGCCTCTTCAATACTGACGTTTGTCGAGGAAGAAGCACCACGAAGCTGCAGAAAGCCAGGAAGGGGTCTGTGATCTCGGATAACGATCCTGACCGTAGCCCGAGGTTCTATATCTTGACGGGTTTCGAAAGGGAGATCGCCGGGGTCGCGGTGAAAGAACTTGAGGGGAAGAGTCGGTGGCATCTAGAGGTCCCGTTCCGTCTGCCGAACGAAGGCGGAAATGTCGTCGTCGAGATATTGATCGGAGAAATCGTGCGTCGTGGTCTCGTATTCGGAGCCTTCTGGGCCTTCCTCCTCGATGACGATGTCGACGCGCCATGTCGGGTCCAGACCATCACGTAGATCGGCCGGAAGCCGCCAAGCCGGGTAGTTCAGTGAGATAACCCGCTTCAGCTTCCTCATCCCAACTCACCTGAAGCTCTTCCGCGGGTCGAAGGCGTCGCGCACGGCCTCGCCGACGAAGACGAGCAGCGACAGCATCACCGACAATACCACGAAGCCGGAGATCCCGAGCCAGGGGGCCTGCAGATTGTTGCGCCCTTGCGCGAGGAGTTCGCCGAGCGACGGTGATCCCGGCGGCAGGCCGAAGCCGAGGAAGTCGAGCGAGGTGAGCGTCGTGATCGAGCCGTTCAGGATGAAGGGCAGGAAGGTGAGGGTTGCCACCATCGCGTTCGGCAACAGATGCCGCGTGATGATGGTGAAGTCGTTCACGCCGAGCGCCCGCGCCGCGTTGACGTATTCGAAGTTGCGCGCGCGCAGGAACTCGGCGCGCACCACGCCGACGAAGGCGACCCAGGAGAAGAGCAGCATGATGCCGAGCAGCACCCAGAAGCCCGGCGGCAGGATCGCGGCGACGATCAGGAGGAGGTAGAGGACCGGGATCGCCGACCAGATTTCGATGAAGCGCTGGAAGGTGAGGTCCACCCAGCCGCCGAAATAGCCCTGCACCGCCCCGGCGGCCACGCCGATGACTGCGGAGGCCGCGGTCAGGATCAGGCCGAACAGGACCGAGATCCGGAAGCCGTAGACCAGGCGCGAGAGGACGTCGGGCGCCTGGTCGTCGGTGCCGAGCCAGTTCATGTTGCCGAAGGTGCAGTTGGGGTCCTCGGCGCCCAGCGGATAGCGCTGGCAGCGCTCTTCCTCGGTCATCGTCCAGGCGGGCGGGGAGGGGGCCGGCGAGGGGATGTCGTTGTTGACCGAGCGGTAGGAGTAGCGGATCGGCGGCCAGATCGCCCAGCCGTTCGCCGCGATCTCCTCCTGCACGAAGGGGTCGCGGTAGTCCGTCACCGGCAGGAAGCCGCCGAAGACCTCTTCCGGGTAGTCGACGAAGGTCGGGTAGTAGTATTCGCCGTTGTACTCGACGAGGATCGGCCGGTCGTTGACGAGGAACTCGGCGAAGAGCGAGGCGCCGAAAAGGGCGAGGAACACCCAGAGCGCCCAGAAACCGCGCCGGTTGGCCTTGAAGTTCTCCCAGCGCCGCCGGTTGAGCGGCGAGATGCGCGAACGCCGCAGGACTTCCGCGGGCGGCGCGGCCTGCGCCAGCCCCGCGCTGTCGGCCTGCGCATCCGCGGCCTTCGCCTCTTCGGGCAGCGGGCGTCCGTCCACCGTGCTCATGCTCAGACCTCCCGCTTCTCGAAGTCGATGCGCGGATCGATCCAGGTGTAGGTGAGGTCGGAGATGAGCGTCGTCACGAGGCCGATGAGCGAGAAGATGTAGAGGGTCGCGAACACGACCGGATAGTCGCGGCGGTAGATCGATTCGAAGCCGAGGAGCCCCAGCCCGTCGAGCGAGAAGATGGTCTCAATGAGAAGCGAGCCGGTGAAGAAGGCGCCGATGAAGGCGCCGGGAAAGCCGGCGACGATGATCAGCATGGCGTTGCGGAAGACGTGCCCGTAGAGGACGCCGCGCTCCGTCAGCCCCTTGGCGCGGGCCGTCGTCACGTACTGCTTGCGGATCTCGTCGAGGAACGAGTTCTTGGTGAGCAGCGTCGTCGTCGCGAAGGCGGACAGCGCGAGCGCCAGCAGCGGCAACGTCAGGTGCCAGAGATAGTCGAGGATGCGCTCGGGCCAGGAGAGCTGCGCCCAATTGTCGGAGGTCAGGCCCCTGAGCGGGAACCAGTCGAGGAAGGAGCCGCCGGCAAAGAGCACGATCAGGAGAATGGCGAAGAGGAAACCGGGGATCGCGTAGGCGACGATGATGACCGCGCTCGTCCAGGTGTCGAAGGCGGACCCCTCCTTCAGCGCCTTGCGGATGCCGAGCGGGATCGAGATGCCGTAGGAGAGGAGGGTGATCCAGAGGCCCAGCGAGATCGAGACCGGCAGCTTCTCGACGATCAGGTCGATGACGGAGATCGAGCGGAAGTAGCTTTCGCCGAAGTCGAAGCGCAGGAAGTTCCAGACCATCAGTCCGAAGCGCTCCAGCGGCGGCTTGTCGAAGCCGAACTGGCGTTCCAGCTGCGCGATGAAGGCTGGGTCGAGCCCCTGGGCGCCGCGATAGCCGGAGCTCTCGGCCCCGGCGCCTTGCGCCTGGAAGTCCGATCCGCCCCCGCCCAGCCGGTCGCCCGCCGTGCCCTGGAGCTGCGCGATGACCTGTTCGACCGGGCCGCCGGGCGCGAACTGGATGACGACGAAGGAGATCGCAAGGATGCCGAAGAGGGTCGGCACCATCAGGAGCAGTCGTCGCAGGATGTAGGCGCCCATGTCGGCCTTTCGTCGTGAAAGTCTGGAAGACCCTTAGGTGCGCCCGATGGCGCGAGCCTTGTCCGCGTCGTACCACCAGAGGGATTCGGGCGGTGCGAAATAGTCCGGCCGCGTCTCGGCGAAGCCGAACATGTCCCAATGCGCGACGTTGTCGACGGCTGCGCCGATATTAGGGACCCAGTGAAGCTCGGTGCGCACCACCCGGTCGAGGCAGCGGATGGCCGTGACGAGTTCGTCGCGGCTCTGCGCCCGGCCCGCCGCGCGGATCAGCTCGTCCGCCGCCGGATCGGCCATGCCGGCCAGGTTCCACGACCCCTGCTGCCCCGCCGAGCGCGAGCCGAAGATGTAGGCGAGCGAGTCGGCCGTCGGCGTCGGATTGAGCCCGTAGGCGGTCAGGATCATGTCGAAGTCGAAGGAGGAGCGCCGCAGCTGGTACTGCGCGGCGTCGACCACGCGCGCCTCCGCCTGAACGCCCACGAGCCGCAGATTCTCGATCATCGGCCCGTAGACGCGCACCTGCTCGGGATCGCTCATCAGATATTCGAGGCGGAAGGTCTCGCCGGCGGCGTTGACGAGACCTCGGCCCGAGCGAGTCCACCCCGCCTGCGCCAGAAGCTCGGAGGCCTCGCGCAGGATCTGCCGGTCGCGGCCCGAGCCGTCGGTCACGCGCTGCACCCAGACCTCGCCGAAGACCTCTGGCGACAGGCGGTCGCGCAAGGGTTCGAGCAGCGCCCGCTCCTCGGCCGAGGGCGCCCCTTCCGCCTTGAACTCGGAGTTCTCGAAGGGTGAATCGGCGTGGACTCGCAGCCCGTACATTAAGTTGGCGTTGGTCCATTCGAAGTCGAAGCAGAGATTCAGCGCCCGCCGCACGCGCTTGTCGGCGAAGCGCTCCCGCCGCTGGTTGAAGGCCCAGCACTGGAAGGACGGGCGGCGGACGCGCGGGAACTCGCTGAGCTTGACGCGCCCCTGCGTCACCGCCGGGAAGCGATACTCCGTCGCCCAGGCGGCGGTGGTGAACTCCTGCCGGTAGGTGACGAGGCCCGCTTGGAACGCCTGCAGCTCGGCCTGCCGGTTGCGGAAGAACTCGACCCTCAGCGTCTGGAAATGGTCGAGCCCGCGCGCGAAGGGCATGTCCGCGCCCCAATAGTCGTCGCGCCGCTCGTATTCGATGAAGCGGCCGGGCTCGTAGGCGCCGACGCGCGACGAACCCGTTCCGGGGATCTCGGTGAAGCCGGTTCGCGCGAACTCGCGGCCCTCGAAGAAGCCGGCGCGCACGATCGGGATCGTCAGGGCGGAGAGGACGGTCGCGATGGTCTGCTCGCCGGAGAAGCGGATGAAGACGGAGTCCTCGCCCTCGGCACCGACCTCCGTCACCTCGGTCAGGAGCGTCGAGATCGAAGGGTGTCCCTCGGCCTTCAGCGTCTCGTAGGAGAAGACGACGTCGTCCGGCAGTAGCGTCTCGCCGGTGGAGAAGCGCGCCTCCGGCCGAAGCTTGAAGGTGAACAGGTTTCCGTCGGCCGACATCGTCACGCTCTGGGCCAGGCAGCCATAGAGCGAGTCCGGCTCGTCGAAGGCGGAGGTCATGAGCCCTTCGTAGAGACGCTCGATCCGTGGTGGCGCGTTGCCCTGCAGGACGAAGGTGTTCAGCGTGTCGAAGGTCGTCGGCGACTGGTTGAAGTACCAGTAGGGCACGGTCATCACCATGCGCCCGCCGACGGGCGCGCCCTCGTTCGCATAGTCGAAGCGGGCGTAGTCCGCCGTGTATTTGAGGTCGCCGAAGGCCGAGAGGCCGTGCAGCGGTGTGTCGGTCGGCACCTGCGCGAAGGAGAGCCGCGGCAGCACCGCGCCGGCCGCGAGCCCGAAGGCGAGCTGGCCGAAATGGCGGCGGGTGAGACCTCCCAGCGCGACGGTCACTGCCCCGTCCCTTCCGCCGGCGTCAGCCCGCCAGGCTCGACGTTTTCGGCCGGCGGCGAGGCGCCCTCCGGCAGGCCCTCGGGCTCCGGTGCGGCGTCGGGCGCCGCGTCCGGGCGCACCCACCAGGAATAGGGATCGTAGCCCGTGTAGTGGGGCTGGCTCTCCGGCATCTGGAGCTTGGTCCACCAGGCGATCCAGGTCTTCTCGTTGCGCCACTGCGGCACGACGTAGAAGTTCCAGAGCAGCACGCGGTCGAGCGCGCGCGTCGCGGCCACCAGCGTCTCGCGGTCCGGCGCGTAGATGATCCGGTCGATCAGCGTGTCGACCGCCGGGTTGCGGATGCCCATCAGATTGCGCGAGCCTGGCTGCTCGGCCGCGCGGCTTGACCAGAAGTCGCGCTGCTCGTTGCCGGGCGACAGCGACTGCGCGAAGATCGTCGAGACGACGTCGAAGTCGAAGTTCTGCACCCGCGCGACGTATTGCGAGAGATCGACCACGCGGATCGTCGCGTCGATGCCGAGGCGGCGCAGCGCGTTGGCGTAGGGCTCGATGGTGCGCGTGGCGTTTTGGTCGCGCGCCAGGAACTCCAGCCGGAACGGCTGGCCGGCCGCATCGACGAGTTGCGAGCCCTGCCGGCGCCAGCCGGCCTCCTGCAGCAGCTCGAAGGCCTGCCGCAGATAGTCGCGCTCGGCGCCCGGCCGGTTGTAGTCGGGCAGCGTGAACTCCTGCGTGAACACCTCCGCAGGCACCTCGTCGCGGACCTCCTCCAGGATCTGGAGCTCCAGCCCTTCGGGCAGGCCGGTCGCGGCGAGCTCGGAGTTCTGGAAATAGCTCTCGATGCGCCCGTAGAGACCGTAGAACAGGTTGCGGTCGAGCTCCTGGAAGTTGAAGGCGAGCGTCAGCGCCTGGCGCACCCGCGGATCGGCGAATTGCGGGCGGCGCGTGTTCATCGCCCAGCCCTGCATCGGCTGGACGCCGCCGTCCTCGAACTCGCCTCGTACCACCCGACCGTCCTGGAAGGCGGGGAAATTGTAGCCCTGCGCCCAGAGCTGAGCGCGGTACTCGACCCGGAAATCCTCATAACCGCCGCGCGTGAAGGCCTGCCATTCGGCGTTCTGATCGCGGAAATAGGTGTAGCGGATACGGTCGTAGTTGTAGCGGCCCTTCTGGGAGCCCTTCTCGGCCGCCCAGTAGTCGGGCACCCGCTCGTAGACGAGGGCGGAGCCGGGCGTGAAGGCCCCGACGCGGTAGGGACCGGAGCCGAGCGGCGGCTCCAGCGTCGGCTGAGTCACGTCGCGCTGCCGGCCTTGCGCGTCCGTCCCCTCCCACCAGTGCTTGGGCAGGATCGCGAGATCGCCCATGATGTTGGGCAGCTCGCGGTTGTTCGCCTGATCGAAGCGAAAGGTGACCTCCCGCTCGCCGGTCTCCTCGGCGGAGACAACGTTGCGATAGTAATTGCCGTAGAGCGGATTGATCTGCGTAAGCGTCTCGAAGCTCCAGATCACGTCCTCGACGGTGATCGGCTCGCCGTCGTGCCAGCGCGCCTCCGGGTCCAACCGGAAGGTGACCGAGGAGTAGTCGGACGGATAGCGCATCGCTTCGGCGATCAGCGCATGGGAGACGCCCGGCTCGTCCGTCGACTGGGTCATCAGCCCGTCATAGACGAAGGTGGCGATGCCGAAGGCGGGCGTTCCGCGCACAATGAAGGGATTGAACGAATCGTAGGTCTCGCCGACCGGGATCGAGTTCAGCGTGCCGCCCTTCGGCGCGTCCGGGTTCACGTAGTCGTAGTGGGGGAAGTCCGCCGGGTAGCGCGAGGGCTCGATGATGCCCGACGAGGTCCGCCACTCGCCCATGACGGGCGCGGCCGCCTCGCCCGCCGCCGCGTCGGCCGGGGCGCCAACGCCTGTCTCCGGCACCGCCGCTCCGTCTTCCTGCCCTTCGGCCTGCGTCGGGGCATTCTCCTGCGCCGGAAGAGGTGCGACGAACGCGCCGGAGACGAGGACCGAGAGCCCGAAGGCCCGCAGGGTGGAGAAGGGCACCGTCATTCACGTCTCCCGAAGGGCCGCACGAGAAATGCTCGCGTCGGCGTCAGCAAGGTCACGCATTGTGGCCTTCCTTCGGCCGCGCGTCTTGATGACGAAAGTTTAACGGCGCCGGTCCGTCTGTCCATGGCGGGGCCTTGGTCCGCTGCGCAGCCCTCCAACGAAAAAGACCCGGCGCGGCGGCCGGGTCCTTCGAAGTGCTTGGCTGGGAATCGGCCGTACGGTTCACTGCGCGGGAAGGATGGTCGTTCCCTGCGGCTCGGCCGGCGCCTCGGCGGGCGCTTGCGCCGGTGCCTCGGCGGGCTGCTCTTGAGCAGGCGCTTCGGCAGCCGGTGCCGGCTCGGCGCCCTCGGCGGGCGCCTGGACGTTCGGCTCGGCGGCCGCCTGATCCGTCGCCTGGCCCGTCGTCGTCGGCGTCTCGGAAATCGGCGCGGCGCCGGAGGCCCGCGGGTCGGTCGAGGCCGGAGCCTGCGGCGAATTGTTCGGATCGGTCGTCGCGTCCGGCGTCGTCACCGTCTCGGCCGGTGCGGCTTCACCCTCGGCCGGAGCGGCCTCGCCCTCGGCCGGCGCGGCCGCTTCCTCGGCCGGCGGCTCGGGCAGCGGCGCCGGGTCGTTCGACAGCGTGCGCAGATAGGCGATGAGGTTCGCGCGGTCCGAATCGTTGGAGATGCCGGCAAAGCCCATCGAGGTGCCGGGCACGTACTGGCGCGGATTGGTCAGGAAGCCGTTCAGGTGCTCGTAGTCCCAGACGACCGTCGCGCCTTCCGAGAAGGCGTCCATGGCGGTCGAGTAGGAGAAGCCCGGATCCTCGGAGATGGGGCGGTTCACAACGCCCCAGAGATGCGGGCCGACGCCGGCGGGCGCACCTTCCTCGTTCGAATGGCACGACTGGCAGCGGCGGAACACGGTGGCGCCGGCCTCGGCGTCCGCGGTCTGGAGCAGCGCCGCGATCGGCACGGCCGCGACCTCCTCGGCGGCTCCGCCCGCGCCGGGCTCGGGCGCCTCGATGACGTAGCCGGGCTGCTCGGGCGCTGCGGAATGGAAGATGTTCTCGGCCAGGAGGCTGCCGCCGAAGAGGACGAACACGGTGCCGAGCACGGCGCCGAAGATCTTGTTGGCCTCGAATGAATCCATGGAAACGGCGGGCTCCTGATCGGCCGGCGTGGTCGCGACCGACTTCACACTTCACGAAACGCGCGGGAAGCTAGGGGCTTTGCCCTATCGAGGCAACAGCTGTAAGCCCTCCCGCGAGGCACCGAGCACACCGGAGCCTGGAATCGTTCTTGGCATTGCCGCGCGGCCGGATCAAGCAGGCGCGGCTCATTGTCCGGAACGCCTGTTGCATTTCAAACCGCCGCCGCTCGTCCCTGCGGCGCACGATCCCGGCAAGCGTCATGACCGTTCTCGTCCTCATTCCCGCCCGCATGGCCTCCACGCGCCTTCCAGGCAAGCCGCTCGCCGAGATCGCCGGCCGCCCGATGGTGCTGCATGTCTGCGAGCGCGCGCGAGAAGCCGGCATCGGCCGCGTGGTCGTGGCCACCGATACCGAGGAGGTCCGCCGCGTCGTGGACGCCGCGGGCTTCGAGGCGGTGATGACCGGCACGCACCATCTGTCGGGCTCGGACCGCTCCTTCGAGGCTCTGACGATCCTCGATCCGCACGGCGCGGTCGAGATCGTGGTCAATCTGCAGGGCGACCAGCCGACGATCGATCCGGCTTCCCTGCGCGCCGTCGTGGAGACGCTGCGGGCCGACGAGGCCTGCGACATCGCGACCCTCGCCGCCCCCGTGACGGACGAGCGCGAGCGCGACGACCCGGCGGTGGTCAAGCTCGTCGGCTCCTCCATCGGCGACAGGCGCCTGCGCGCCCTCTACTTCACCCGCGCGACGGCGCCGGCCGGCGAGGGCGAGCTCCTGCATCACATCGGGGTCTACGCCTATCGCCGCCGGGCGCTGGAGCGCTTCGTCGCGCTCGGGCCCTCGATCCTGGAGCGCCGCGAGAGCCTGGAGCAGCTGCGCGCGCTCGAGGCCGGCATGCGCATCGACGCGGCGATCGTCGACGCCGTGCCGCTCGGCGTCGACACGCCGGTGCAGCTGGAGGAGGCGCGCCGGCGCCTGTCGCCGCCCTCGGGGCCGACCGGGCGCATCGCCTTCCAGGGGGAGTTCGGCGCCAATTCCGACACCGCCTGCCGCGATCGCTATCCCGACCTCTCGCCGCTGCCCTGCGCCACCTTCGAGGACGCCTTCGCGGCACTGACCAGGGGCGAGGCCGACCTCGCCATGATCCCGATCGAGAACACGCTGGCGGGCCGCGTCGCCGACGTCCATCACCTTCTGCCGCCGAGCGGGCTTCGCATCGTCGGCGAGTATTTCCTGCCGATCCGCTTCCAGCTGATGGCCAAGCCCGGCACGGCGATGTCCGACATCCGGGAGGTGCACAGCCACGTCCACGCGCTCGGCCAGTGCCGGTCGATCCTGCGCGCCAACGGCTGGCGGCCCGTCGTCTCGGGCGACACGGCGGGGGCGGCGCGGATCGTCTCGGAGATGGAGGAGCGCGACGTCGCCGCCCTCGCGCCGCGGCTGGCCGCCGAGCTCTACGGGCTGGACATCCTGGCGGAGAACGTCGAGGACGCGGAGCACAACACGACCCGCTTCGTGGTCCTGTCGCGGGCGGGCGAGGGCGAGCGCGACCTCTGGGCGCCGTCCGGCAACGGGGCGACCGTCACCACCTTCGTCTTCGAGGTGCGCAACATTCCGGCAGCGCTCTACAAGGCGCTCGGCGGGTTCGCCACGAACAAGGTCAACATGACAAAGCTGGAAAGCTATCAGATCGGCGGGCAGTTCACCGCGACGCAGTTCTACGCCGACATCGAGGGGCACCCCGACGACGTCGGAGTCGCCAACGCGCTGGAGGAGCTCGACTTCTTCACCAAGAAGCTGACGATCCTCGGCGTCTACGCAGCCGCGCCCCAGCGGGGCTGAGCGGCCCTCCAGAAACGGCAAAGCCCCCGCGGAGCGGGGGCTCGGACAATGCGGACGAGCGTCTCGTCCGGCGTGTCGTTCAGCCGCGGCCGTGGCGGACGGCGCGGCCGATCTCGCCGCGCATCACGCCGATATCGGCAAGCATGCGATCGTCCATCGAGCGAAGCTCGACGACGCTGCGCGAGTAGTTGCGGTAGTTCCTCAGACGGGCGGCAAGGCGGTTGATCATCGGTCGGCTCCAGAAATCCGTGTTCCTTGAGCAGTGAGATAATCTGCAAGGCTGCCCAATTGAACGGCAAAGATTGCACGTCAGTTGTGCACCCCCTGCATGGATCGTGCGCACCCGAAGCAACGGTTCGTTAACCGTTGCGTGCTCTGTTCGAGGATGGAGAAGTCCCGGGTGCTCCGGGTGCGGCTCAGCCGAAGGCGAATCTGCGCGCCAAGTGATAGGCGATGGCGAAGGGCGGGGGCGTCTCCAGCCCGTCCGGGTGCGTGCGCTCGATCATCGTTCGGAGCTCCTCGCGCCCGAACCAGCGCCCGTCCTCCAGTTCGCTGACCTGGATCGTCAGGTCTCCGGCCGTGGCCTCCGCGATGCAGCCGATCATCAGCGAGCCGGGGAACGGCCAGGGCTGCGACATCACGTAGTCGACGCGCCCGACGGTCAGCCCGACCTCCTCGCGCACCTCGCGGCGCACCGCGTCCTCGATCGTCTCGCCCGCCTCGACGAAGCCGGCGAGCGTCGACCAGCGCTTGGGCTCGTAGTGATGGGCGCGGGAGAGCACGCAGCGCCCCGCCCCGTCGTGGACGAGCATGATGACGACGGGATCGGTGCGCGGGAAATGATGCGCCCCGCATCTCGTGCAGTCCCGCCGGTAGCCGGCGAGCGCGGGCCGCGCCGGCGCGCCGCAGGCGCCGCAGAAGAGCGTGCGGGAATGCCAGTTCAGAAGATGCAGGGCCTGGGCGAGGTCCCCCTCGATCTCGGTCGGAAGCGAGCCCTTCACGCCGGCGGCGCGAAGGTCGAGCTCCTCCAGCCCGGCCGACGGCTCGGTCCCGGCCCCGAGTGCCAGTGCCAAGCGCGGCGAGAGATCGCCTTGCGTCCATCCGAGGAGGACGGCCTGGGAGAGGTCGGCCCCGAGCGCGCGTGCCTCGTCCAGCGTGAACTGCGGATCGGGTGCCGGCTCGCCTGCCTTGACGAGGAAGGTGCGGCCGCGCAGGAGGTAGAGGCGCGCGTCCGGGTTCATCAGTGCCCGGTCGAGGGTTTGCTCGTCGCGCTCCTCGGCGACGCGCGACAGCGCGCTGCCGACATAGGCGAGCGCCTCGGCCCGCTGGACGTTCGCGTTCACGGCCGCACCACGGCGTCGCGCAGTCGCTGGGAGAGCGCCTCGGCCTCGCGCTCGGCATAGGGTTCGGCCGTGCCGACGCCCCAGACCGGTCCCGGCCAGGCCGGGTCGCCTTCGCTGCGCCCGACCACATGGACGTGAAGCTGCGGAACCATGTTGCCGAGCGAACCGATATTGATCTTGGCCGCGCCGGTCACGCGCTTGAGCGCGGCGGAGACCTCGGCGATCTCCTCCATCAGGAGAATGCGGTCCTTGCGGGCGAGATCGTGGATCTCGACGCATTCGCGGCGCGGCACCAGGATGACCCAGGGCCAGCGCCGGTCGGCCATCAGCCGCAGTTCGGACAGGGAGAGCTGCGCGACGGGAAGCGTATCGGACTGAAGGCGCGGATGGAGAGCGGACACAGGCATCGACGTTCCGGGACGGGACCCGGCCGAAGGTGCCGGGCGGGTTGCATTTAGGACGGCGGCGGACGATATGTAGCGCCGGGAGGTTGGTGGTGGACGAGCCACTCGCCAACCGGGTCAGGTCCGGAAGGAAGCAGCCCCAACGAGCTCCGGCACGGGTCATCGTGCCAGCCTCCCACCCTCAGCCCTCGCGCTCAGGCGTTCGCCCCGGAAAGCCCGGTTCAGTAGAGGCGGACGAGCACCGGCAGGTCGGCGACGCCTTGCAGATGCTCCACCATCTCGAAGGCGGGAATCGCGACGAGGAACATCAGCCCGTCTCCGAGCGTGCGGTAGAGCCGCCCAGATGGCGCCGTCAGCAGCGGGCGGTCGCTGAAAAGCCGCGGATCGGGCAGGAAGCGCGGGACGCTTTCCAGATAGGCGCGATAATCCTCGCCGAAGAGGCCCGAGAGGTGTCGCTCCTCCCGTCGGATGACGATGGAAAAGGCGAGCGCGCAGCCTGCCATGAAGATCAGCGCAACGAGAATGCTCCCGGTCTGCGCGCCGACGCCCGCGGCCGCGACCGTAGAGAAGACGTAGAGCGGGTTGCGCACCATCGAATAGGGGCCTTCGCACACGACCTCGGCATTCTTTCGGCCGCCGATGTAGAGGGTGCACCAGACCCGTCCGAGAATGCCCGCCATGATGAGCGAGCCCGACGACCTCCACCGCCTCGTGAACCGTCTCGGTCCAGGCCGAGCGGACGGTCAAGAGGACCAGGAAGGCGACAACGATCAGAACCGCGAGCGCTGCGCGCCGGAACTTCTGGTACTCGCTGATCGTCATCGGACGCGACCTTTCGAGCATCGGTCCCGGAACCGGCGTCGGTTCCCGGAAAGCCTGATGCATATAGACACGAAGTCCCGGCTCCGCCGGTCGTCGTGACATGGCGAATCGGATCACGGCGGCTTGATGGCATGAGGCCGGCCCCGTGCGGGCCACATGCCACCGAAAAGCGATTGAAGCGCTTCGCACCCATGCTGTAGGGTCCGCCCAGCCATCGGCGGCCGAAGGGCCGGAGGCTCTAAAGCCACCGCAGACCTTGAAGGAACCGAACGAAACGCGATGGCCGATTCGCTCGATACCCATTCTCCGGAGGCGCCGGCCGGGCCTTACCGGGTGCTGGCCCGGAAGTACCGTCCGCAGAGCTTCGACGCGCTGATCGGCCAGGAGCCCATGGTGCGCACGCTGACCAACGCCTTCGAGGCGGGGCGCATCGCGCAGGCCTGGATGCTGACGGGCGTGCGCGGCGTCGGCAAGACGACGACGGCCCGCATCCTCGCCCGCGCGCTGAACTACGAGACCGACACGATCGACCGGCCGAGCGTCGAGATGCCGCAGGAGGGCGTCCACGACCGCGCCATCATGGAAGGCCGACATGTCGACGTCGTGGAGATGGACGCGGCGTCCCACACCGGCATCGACGACATCCGCGAGATCATCGCGCAGGTGCGCTACCGGCCGGTGTCGGCGCGCTACAAGGTCTACATCATCGACGAGGTGCACATGCTGTCGACGCAGGCCTTCAATGGCCTGCTGAAGACGCTCGAGGAGCCGCCCGAGCATGTGAAGTTCGTCTTCGCCACGACCGAGATCCGCAAGGTCCCGATCACGGTCCTCTCGCGCTGCCAGCGCTTCGACCTGCGCCGCGTCGCGGCCGGCGAGATGATCGCGCATCTGCGGCGCGTGACGCAGGCCGAGAGCGTCGAGGTGGAGGAGGAGGCGCTGCGCCTGATCGCCCGTGCCTCGGAAGGCTCGGTGCGCGACGCCCTGTCCCTGACCGATCAGGCGATCGCGCACGGCGCGGGGGTCGTCACCGGCGAGGCGGTGCGCGACATGCTGGGCCTGGCCGACCGGGCGCGCATCGTCGATCTCTTCGACCATCTGATGCGCGGCGACGGCGGGGCTGCGCTCGCCGAGCTCCGCGAGCAGTATGCGAGCGGGGCCGATCCCGTCGTCGTCCTGACCGATCTCGCCGACTTCACCCATCTCGTCACCTCGCTGCGCTACGTGCCGGAAGCGGCCTCCGACGCCTCGCTCGCACCCGCCGAGGCCGAGCGCGGGGCGGATTTCGCCGCCCGACTCTCGGTGCGCACCCTCTCGCAGACCTGGCAGATGCTTTTGAAGGCGATCGAGGAGGCGCGGCAGGCCGCTTCCCCCATGCAGGCCGCCGAGATGGCGCTGATCCGCATCGCGCATGCGGCCGATCTGCCGGGCGTGGCCGACCTCCTGTCCATGCTGCGGACCGGCGAGATGCCGGACGTGCCGGCCGCCCTTGCCGCGTCGGTCTCCCGCCCGTCCGCTGCCGCGCCGCCGCCGCGCCCGGCCGCGCCGACCGCCGTCTCCGCACCCAAATCCGCGACGGCGCCGGCCGAGCGGCCCGCGACCGGGCCTTCGGGCGGCTACCCCTCGCTGCCGCAGGCCACCCAGGCGCCCGTTGCGAGCGCCGCGCGGGGCCCCAACCTCGCCGCCATGATGCGTGCGCCGGTCCAGGAGGCCGCTCCGGTCGCGGCGCCTGCCGCAGTGCCGAGCGAGGCGCTGCCGCGTTCGCTGGACGACCTGGCCGAACTCGCCCGGAACGAGATCCGGATCCGGACGTCGATCCGCCGCTATCTGCGCCTGATCTCCATCGAGCCGGGGCACCTGGAGGCGTCGCTCGCAGACGGCGCGCCGGTGAGTCTGGCCAACGACCTCTCGCGCCGCCTGTTCGACTGGACCGGCCGGCGCTACGTGGTGTCCCTGTCTCCGGACGGGGGCGGGCAGACGCTGGAGGAGCGCGACGCCGAGCGTCGGGCGAAGCTGATCGAGGCGGCCGAGGCCGACCCGGACGTGGCGGCGATCCTGGCGGCCATGCCCGGTGCCAAGGTGAGGGAGGTCCGGCTGCGCGGCGAGCCCGAACAGCCGGACGCGAACGAGGCGGGCGAAGCGCCGGAAGCCTCGCTGGTGGACGACGGCGATCTGCCCGAGCAGATCGATTCGGAGCCCTGGGACGGCGGCGGGGACGAAGTCCCCGACGAGATTTTCGAAGACGGCGAAGACGAGGACGAGGCCTGATGAAAGACCTGATGGGAATGATGAAGCAGGCCAAGGCCATGCAGGAGAAGATGCAGAGCCTGCAGGCCGAGATCGCCGAGGTGACGGCGCAGGGGCAGTCCGGGGGCGGCCTCGTCACGGTGACGCTCAGGGGCGCCGGCGAGATGGTCTCACTGTCCGTCGACCCCTCGCTGATGAAGCCGGACGAGAAGGACATCGTGGAGGATCTCGTCGTCGCCGCCCATGCCGACGCCAAGCGCAAGCTCGACGCCGAGATCCAGGAGAAGACCCAGGCGCTGACCGCCGGCCTCCAGCTCCCCGGCGGCATGAAGCTGCCCTTCTAGAAGACGGGAGCCGGCGCGGCTTCGCAGACCCCATGGCAAAATCCATCGCCGGTCCGGAGATCGAGCGGCTCATCCAGCTGCTCGCCAAGCTTCCGGGCCTCGGCCCCCGCTCGGCGCGCCGCGCCGCGCTCCATCTCGTCAAGCGCAAGGCCCAGCTCCTGGAGCCCCTGTCGGCGGCCATGGCGGAGGCGCGCGACACGGTGCGAATCTGCTCGGTCTGCGGCAACATCGACAGCCGCGATCCCTGCACGATCTGCTGCGACCCGGCGCGCGACCGGGCGACCGTGATCGTCGTCGAGGACGTGTCCGACCTCTGGGCGCTGGAGCGCGCCAAGGCGCTGAACGCCGCCTATCACGTGCTGGGCGGCGTCCTGTCGCCGCTGGAGGGGATCGGACCGGAGGATCTGACGATCGGCCGTCTGGTGGAGCGCGTCGCGACGGGCGAGGTGAAGGAGGTCGTCGTCGCGGTGAACGCCACCGTCGAGGGGCAGACGACGGCGCACTACCTCATGGACCAGCTCGAGGGCTTCGACGTGGCCGTCACGCGCCTCGCGCACGGCGTGCCGGTGGGCGGCGAGCTCGACTATCTCGACGAGGGCACGCTGTCGGCCGCCATGCGCTCGCGCACCCGTCTCTGAGGGGCGGGCCCGCTCGGGTCGTGCGGCGCCGGGGTGAACCTTCGCCTCGCCGGCTGCATTCACCTCTCGAAGCCCAACACGCCCTTCGAGAGGTGAATCCCGAATGACCGTCCAGACCCTCAAGACCTCGACCCCCTTCGCCGCGGCCCTCATGGCCGGCGCGCTGCTGGCGGCCCCGGCGGGTGCGCAGGAGGCCGAGCCCTTCTCCCTGCCCGAACTCCCCTATGCCTACGACGCGCTGGAGCCGACGATCGACGCAGAGACGATGGAGCTGCACCACGACAAGCACCACCGCACCTTCGTCGACAATCTGAACGCGGCCGCCGAGGAGGACCCGACGCTCGGCGAGACCGAGCTGGAGGACATTCTCGCCAATGCGAGCGAACGGCCCGCGGGCATCCGCAACAGCGCGGGCGGGCACTGGAACCACACCTTCTTCTGGGAGCTGATGGCGCCTGAAGGCGAGCGCGGCGAGCCCTCCGCCGAACTGGCCGAGGCGATCGATGCCAGCTTCGGTTCGTTGGACGAGTTCAAGGAGGATTTCCAGGCGGCGGGCGCAGCGCGCTTCGGCTCGGGCTGGGCCTGGCTGATCGTCAACGAGGCGGGCGAGCTAGAGATCACCTCGACGCCCAACCAGGACAACCCGCTGATGGACGTCGCCGAGACGCAAGGCACGCCGGTTCTCGGCAACGACGTCTGGGAGCATGCCTACTACCTCACCTACAACAACCGGCGCGCCGAATACCTGTCGTCCTGGTGGGACGTGGTGAACTGGGGGCAGGTGTCGGAGAACTATGCCGACGCGGTCGCCGCCGCGCAGTAGACCCTCGTTCGACCTTCGAAGCGGGGGGGGCCGGCGGGGCGCTGGAGAGCGAAACGAGGCATCGCGAAGGGCTTTCTGTCGGTCGGCTCGCGATGCCGTTAGCACGGCAAACGCGGCGGCAGGAGGGCCGCCGCGTTTGTGATGAGCGACGGAGTTACTG
>JAEZXX010000106.1 GCA_023419535.1 Pseudomonadota bacterium
GCTTTCGCCCGCCCCGTCTCGTTCCGTGGTGGTCCGAAGAGGCGCTAGGCCTTCTTCTCGCGCCGGAACATGGCCCGCAGATTGTCCCAGAGTTCGATCTTGGCGCCGTGACGCTTCATGATGACCGACTGCTGGATGATCGACAGGAAGTTGTTCCACGTCCAGTAGATCACGAGGCCCGCCGGGAAGGTCGCCAGCATGAAGGTGAAGATCACCGGCATCCAGGTGAAGATCATCTGCTGCGTGGGGTCCGGCGGCAGCGGGTTCAGCTTCATCTGGACGAACATCGTGATGCCCATCAGGATCGGCCAGACGCCGATCATCAGGAACATCGGCAGGTCGATCGGGATCAGGCCGAACAGGTTGAAGATCGAGGTCGGATCCGGCGCGGCGAGGTCCTGGATCCAGCCGAAGAACGGCGCGTGACGCATCTCGATCGTCACGTACAGGACCTTGTAGAGCGCGAAGAAGACCGGGATCTGGACCAGCACGGGCCAGCAGCCCGCAGCCGGATTGATCTTCTCCTCCTTGTAGATCTTCATCATCTCCTGCTGCTGCTTCATACGGTCGTCGCCGTATTTCTCGCGCAGCTCCATGAGGCGCGGCTGGACGCGCTTCATGTTCGCCATCGACTTGTAGCTCTTGTTGGCGAGGGGGAAGAAGATCAGCTTGACGAGGACCGTGACGAGCAGGATCGAGATGCCGAAATTGCCGGTCAGCATGAAGAACCAGTCGATGGCGTAGAACATCGGCCGGGTGAGGAAGTGGAACCAGCCCCAGTCGATCAGCTGGGAGAAGCGGTAGATGCCGAGATCGTCCTCGTAGGACTGGATGAGCCCGACGACCTTGGCGCCGGCGAAGACGCGACTGGTCACGTCGGTCTGCGCGCCGGGCTCGATCGTCACGGCCTGGGAGAGGTAGTCGGACTGGTAGAAGGCCCGCCCCTCGCCGGAATAGCGGAAGTTCGGCTGGAAGTTTCCGGCCGAACCGTCCGGCACGAGCGCCGTCGCCCAGTACTTGTCGGTGATGCCGAGCCAGCCGGTGTTGGCCGGGGCCGGCGAGACGCGGCCGTCGTCCTCGATCGAGGAGTAGCTAAGCTCGTTCAGCCCGTCCTCGCCCAGAACGCCGATCAGGCCCTCGAAGACGACGAAGGCGGCCGCGACCTCGGGCTTGGAGAAGCGGATGACGCGACCGTAGGGCGACAGCGTCACCGCGCTCGCCCCGCCGTTGATGACGCTGTCGGTGACGGTGAACATGTAGTTCGCGTCGACCGAGACCTCGCGCTCGAAGGTGATCCCCTGCGGATTGGTGTAGGTGAGCTGGACCGGCGTCTGCGGCGTCAGCGTCTGGCCCTCGGCCGCCTCCCAGCGCGTGGCCGGGCCCGGAAGATCGCCGACGTTCTGCCCCGAATAGCCGAACTCGGCGAAATAGCCGTCGGCGTTCTGCTCGGGCGACAGGAGGACGATCATCGGGGAATCGTCGTCGACCGTCTCGCGGTAGCCCTTGAGGCTGAGATCGTCGAGGCGGGCGCCCTGGAGATTGATCGAACCGGTGAGCTGCGGCGTGTCGATGGGCACGCGGGGCGTCTCGGCGGCCGCGGCCTGCTGCGCGGCCGGATCGGGCCCCTCCCCCGGCAGGGGTACGCTTTCCGGCCCGGCCGGCAGGAAGCCGGTGTCCTGCGGTTGGCCGGCCGGCACCGTCGGCGCCTGCAGCGAACCCTCGGGGGCGGTCACCTGCGCCTGCTGCTGGTCCACCCGCGGATTGATGACGAAGAATTGCCAGCCGACAAGCACGGCGACCGAAAGCGCCATCGCGAGGATGAAGTTGCGGTTGTTTTCCATCACAGCTCGCTTGCCGGGGTCGGCTGCGAGCGAACGCCTGCCGCGCCGGGAGAGGCGGTCTTGCGGAACCGCCGGGAGAGTTCGTGCCCGATCGCCTCGAAGGGCGCGCCGATGATGTCCGGCCGGGCGACGATCACATAGTCGAAGCCCGCCTCCATGTCAGCCCCGGCGCGCGTGCGGATGGCCTCGCGCAGCCGGCGCCTGATGCGGTTGCGGACCACCGCGTTGCCGATCTTGCGCGTCACCGTCAGTCCGTAGCGCGGCGGTGCCGCGTCGTTCCGGTTCAGCGCCTCGATGAAAAAGAACGGGCCGCCCAGACGACGGCCCTTGCGCGCGGCGAGAAACTCGGCGCGCACCTTCAGACGGGCGTGCGCCTCCCGCAGACCGGACGTCCCTTCGGACTCAGGCCGAAAGACGCTTGCGGCCCTTCGCGCGGCGCGCGGCGAGGACGTTGCGGCCGCCCGGCGTTTCCATGCGCGCACGGAAACCGTGGCGGCGCTTGCGGACGAGCTTGGAGGGTTGGTAGGTGCGCTTCATGATGCCATGTCCGCGGACCGTGCCACGGCTCCCTCGAATTCGGGGTCTCGGGGTCGATGATGTTCGCGAGCGTCGACCGGGCCAGGGCACGCCATAGGCGTTCCGAGACGAAGGGTTCCGCTCCGGTGCTGCGCTTATAGGAAATCGGAACCCGCCAAGTCAATGCACCTCGCAAGGTTGCGCATAACCCCGTGCCGACACGCTTCTCACGCGTTCGTGCATCGTAAATGCCGGCGCGAACGTTATTGCCATCACGAGATCGGGATCGGATGGAGCCACAAGGGTGAGGGAAGGTCCCGTGAGGGAGGAGACGGGCGTCGGGGCCCGTCCGCTCGCCGGCCAGGCCGACATGCCGCGACGTCTGTCGACCCGGCTGGTCTGGATCACGATGGTCTCGATCCTGCTGGCGCAGATCATCATCTTCGTGCCGTCCATCGGGAGCTTCCGGAACGAGTGGCTCGGCTCGAAGATCGAGGCCGTCGCCGTGGCGAGCTTCGCGTCGGGCCAAGGCAACGGCCTGGAGGGCCCGATGCTGTCCGCGCACCGCGAGGCGGAGCTCCTGCGGGCGCTCGGGGCGCAGCTCATCGCCGTCGAATCGGAGGGGACGCCTCGCCTGCTCGCCCGCCTGCCCGAGGTCACGACGGTGCAGCAGGAGATCGTCCTCGATCAGGAGACCAAGCTCGATTCCGTCGTCTCCGCCATCTCCAGCCTCTTCCGCGACGGTCGGCAGGTCATCCGGGTGCGCGGCCCCATCGGCGACGGCTCGATGCGCGCCGAAGTCGTGATGGAAGAGGGCGCGCTGTGCTCGGAACTGCGCGACTTCGCGCGCGAGTTCATCCTGATCTCGCTGATCGTCGCGATCTTCGCCGGCCTGTTCCTCAACATCGCGCTGGACCGCCTCCTCGTCGGGCCGATCCGCCAGATGACGGCCTCCATGATCCGCTTCGGCGAGCAGCCTGAGGATCCGGAACGCGTGATCGTGCCCAGCCCGCGCGACGACGAGCTGGGCCTGGCGGGGCGCGAGCTGCAGCGGATGCAGAAGACCCTGGCGCGAACGCTGCGGGAGCGACGCCATCTGGCCGATCTCGGCCTCGCCGTCTCGAAGATCAACCACGACCTGCGAAACACGCTGGCCTCCGCCCAGCTGGTCTCGGATCGGCTTTCGGACATTCCCGATCCCGACGTGCAGCGATTCCTCCCGACCCTCATCCGCAGCCTCGACCGCGCCATCGCCTACACGCGGTCGGTGCTTGCCTACGGGCGCGCGGCCGAGGCGTTGCCGGTGCGCCGCAAGCTTCGCCTCTTCGTCCTGGCGGAGGAGATTCTGGACAGCGCGCGGGCCGAGGCCGATCCGGGCCTCGAATTCGTCAACGCCGTCCCGCCAGGCCTCGAGATCGAGGCCGATCCGGAGCAGTTCCACCGGGCGCTCTCCAATCTCGTCCGCAACGCCCGCGAGGCACTGGAGCTCGACGCGACCCAGGGACTCGTGCGGCGCATCACCGTCGGCGCCTCGCCTTCGCCCGAGACGGTTCTCGTCTTCGTGGAAGACACCGGCCCCGGCCTGTCGGAGCAGGCCAAGGGCAGCCTGTTCCAGGCCTTCCGCGGCTCGACGCGCGCCGGCGGCACGGGGCTGGGCCTCGCCATCGCGGCGGAGATCGTGGAATCGCACGGCGGGCGCATCCGGCATCGCGACTGGTCGGCCCCGGGAGCACGCTTCGAGATCGAACTGCCGAAGGCCGGCGAACGCGCGCAACGCCGACCGAACGGGCGTCAGGCGGCGCCGGGCGGCGCGAGCGGGCTTGCCGATCTCGCCCGTGCCGGCGAGCGCCCGCGCAACGCCGACCGCTGATTTCGGACCACGACCGCCGACCTTCAGGCCGGGCGGAGGGGGGGGGGCGGCCCCCCCCCGCGCGGGGG
>JAEZXX010000103.1 GCA_023419535.1 Pseudomonadota bacterium
CGTGTGTGACGGGGTCCGGGAGCCACCCGGCGGAACCTACACGCCTGTTTGGGCAGAAAATTCCGGGGCACGCCCTTGAGGCCGGACAAGCCATCCGGCCGAAGGCATCGGCAGTCTGCAGGTGGCATTGCAGGCGTCACGTTTCGCGAGTACCCGTGTGGAGCGCCGGAGGCGAGCCGCAAACAACCATACCAACGGAGGGCGAGCCTCCGGTGCTCCACCGTCCGTCGGCGGACGGACAGTCGGCCCGCCCGTTTCGCCGGGCGGCATGAACGGTCGAAGGGCCCGCGGCATCGCCGATGGGACCGGCCGGAAACCCCGCGCCCCTTCGGGCCCCGGGGCGTTTCGGCGCGTCCCCGCTCGGCCGCGCCTCGTCTCGATCGAGCGGACGGCGCCCTTCGTACGGGGCGGCGCGCCGGGCTCGGATCCCGCGGGGGGCCGAACGCGCCGAAGCGAAGGCGGGCGCCAGGCGTCCGGCGCCGCAGGGGGCGCCTAGCGGAAGAGCAGGAGCACGTTCTGCTTGGTCTGGTTGGCGATCTGCAGCGCCTGGAGCGCCAGGTCGCGGCGCACCACGAGCGCCTTCTGCCGGGCGGCCTCCTCCTCCAGATTGACGTCGACGAGCAGGCCGAGCCGCCGCGTCATGACCGTCTCGAGGTTCGACAGGAAGGTCGACTGGACCGCCAGGCGGTTGGAGAAGGTGGCGAGATAGGCTTCGGCGCCCGTCACGTCCCGCTTGCGCGCCTCCACGCCGGCGATCAGGGCGTCGAGCAGCGCCCCGCGCTGCGGCGCCGTCATCTGCGCCATGTCGGCGCCCGACAGGTCGATCGTGTCGATCGTCGTGCGGCCGGCGCTCTGCGTCACGCCCTCCAGCCGGACGTTGCCGATGCCGATCGATCCCGTGCCCGCCGCCGTCTTGGCGAAGAGCAGCCGCTCGCCTTCGCTGCGCACGCTCACGCCCGAAACGCCCTCGCGCCGCAGCGCCTCGGCGACGACGCTGGCAAGGTCGTCGGCACTGGCGATCGTGCCGCTGCCCGCCGTGTAGCCGGCCCGGCCCGACAGCGCCGCCTCGACGACCGCCGCGTCGATCGTGATCGTGCGCGCCGCGCTCGAATCCACGGTCAGGTCGAAGCGGACGGACTGGCCGGCGCGAAGGCTGAGCTGCGAGCCGAAGGCCGTTCCGGTCACCGCCGTGGCGGCGCTGCCGGGCTTCGCCGTTCCCGACGCCGCCCCGATCGACACGGACGCGGCACCGGCGAGCGTGCGGGCGATCTCGATCCGCCCGTTCGCCGCGCTCGCCGCCAGATCGGAGATGCCCGCCTCGGCGAAGGCCCGCTGCAGGACGGCCGCCATCTGCTCCGCGGACCCGATCGTGCCGCTTCCCGCGGTGTATCCGGACGTTCCCGACAGCGCGGCCTCGACGGTCGAATGGCGGATGTCCACCGAGCGCTGCGCGCCGTTCACCGCAAAGCTCCAGGCGAGCGAGGCGCCGGCTTCGACGGTGACGGGCGCGGTGAAGTCGAGCGAGGCGCGGGCGATCGTCGCCGTCGCCTGGCCTACGACGTTCGAGAGGGCGAGGCTGCCGGGCCCGGCCGCGGCCTTGGAGAAGACCAGCCGCGCCCCGCTCGCGTCCACCTCGATCCCCGAGATCGACTGGCGGGCCAGCGCCGCCTTCACCACCAGCGCGAGGTCGGCGGCCGAGCCGATCCGGCCGCTGCCGGCGGTGTAGCCGGCCCGCGCGCCGAGCGCCGTCTCGACGTCACCCGCCGTCAGCTCGACCGAGCGCACGGCGCCGTCGACGGTCAGGTCGAAGCGCAGGGCCGCGTTCGTCGCGATCGTCACCGGCCCGGCGAAGTCGGAGCCGGTGGTCAGCGCGGCGCGGACCGCGTTGCTGGCGGTCGCGGCCGCGTTGCGGACGTCGAGGCTGTCGCCGTCGGCGGGCGCGCCCGTCCGGGTGAACTGCAGCCGCGCCCCGACGGCCGCGACCGAGACGTTCGAGATCCCGGCCTGGGAGACCGCCTGCTGCGCGACGCGGGCGAACTGGTCGACGGTGCCGATCGTGCCGCTGCCGGCGGTGTAGCCGCTTTGTCCGGCGAGTGCCGCCTCGATCGTCGCCTTCGTCACGGCGATGGGGCGCGCCGTCCCGTTGACGAGGACGTCGAGGGTCAGCGACGCGCCCTCGCCAAGCGTCACGGGGCCCGCGAAGTCCGAGCCCGTCCGCACGCTCGCGGCCTGTCCCGACGTTGCGGCCGCGCCCGAGCCCGAACCGGTCGCAAAGCCGATATTGTCGGCCACCGAGCCGTCGCCGTTCAGCGCCTCGATCTGGGTGACCGCGATCGCGTTGTCGAAATTGCGCTGATAGAACAGGACGTTCGTCCCGTCCCAATGGGCGCCGACATAGTCCCGCCACGGGCGGCCGGCCGAGGTGTCGTTGGCGATCACCTGGTCGATCGCCGAGGCCAGCGACCCGCCGCTCGATACCCCGGCGAGACCCACGGTGATCGAGTGTCGCAGCACGTTTCCGTTCGGATCGCGGATGTTGAAGGTGAAGCGCAGCCGGTCGCTCCGGTCGATACGCGAGAGATCGGGGGCTCCGATACTGTCATAGACGTGGTTCGCGCCGTTGATCTGCTTGGAGGTGGTGCTCCAGCCGCTCTGCGACTGGAGGTCGAGCGTCGACGTCGTGACGTCGTCGCCGTCCACCACCTGCATGCCGGTGACGGACACGCTTCCGGGTCCCGCCGTCGCGCTGCGCACGCTGATCGTGCGGTCCGATGCGACATTGGCGACGAGGACGTTGTTGCCGAACTCGGCGTTCAGCGCGCGCTGGAGTTCGCTCTGCAGGGTCGCCGCGTCACCGACGGACCGCAGATAGACCTTCACCGTGCGCGCGGTGCCGTTGACGCTGGTCTGGAGCTCGATCGTGTCGCCGGAGCGCAGTCCGTTGCTCGTCGTGTTGAGGCGGCCGACGACGGCCTCCGCGGCGCGGGCCGCCTGCCCCGCGACGCCCGACACCGCGTTCGTCGAGGCGCCGGACAGGCCGGCCGTGGACGGCGTTCTCGCCGCGGCACCCTCGACGCTGGTCGCGGCGCCGTCGAGCCCGGCCGTCGCCGGGGCGACGGCGTCGAGCCCGTCGGTCGCCTGGACCGGACCGGAGATGCCCGTCGTCGACGGCGCGGCGAAGGACCGGCCCGCCGTCTCGGTCGCCGTCCCCGAAAGGCCGGCGAGATCGGTGCGCACTTGTCCGGCGGGCAGGTCGATGGGCCGCTGCAGGATGCCGCTGCGCGCCGTCCCTTCGTCGATCAGCTGGGTCAGTCGCGTGTCGATCTTGGACGTCTGGAACCGGGTCTGACCCGTCGGGCTCGTCGCCAGCCCCGTCACGACGGTCCGGCGCGGATCGTAGCCGGGCGCGCTCGTATCGGTCGACAGGAGCGCGAAACCGGGACGGGACGCCGCCGCGGCGGTCGCGCGGAGTCCGGCGCGTAGATCCGCCCATCCGGCCTGGAGGGCGGCCATATCCGAACCGCCGGTCTTGGCGCGCGTCAGCAGCGTCTTCATCTCGTCGAGCAGCGCGCGGGTCGAGGTCAGCGCCGTCGCGTTCACGGCCAGTGCGGCCTGCGTTTCCTCCAACCCGTTCCGGACGGCGGCGCTCGACCGGAGGTCCGAGCGGAGGAAGGCGGCCTTCTTCCAGACGACCGGATCGTCCTTCGCCGAGTTGACACGCAGTCCCGTCACGGCCCGCTGGACCGATCGATCGAGATCGAAATTAACCTGCTGGAGAAGACGCAACGCGGAAACGGACGCGACGGACATTGGACGGGCCCCGATCGAAGCCCCCCGTGGGCCTCGGACGAGCCAAACTATCGTCGCGGCTACAGATCAGGACTTACCCGCTTCCGTTGCATTTTACGAATCGCCCAGAACTCAAACGAGAAGGTTAAGATATATCTTCTATATAATCTGCTGCGCTTATTGCCTGCGATGCCGATCGGGGCGGCTCGCCGGAGCAGCTGTCAAGCGTGCGGATGTTTCCTCGGCCCGACCGGCGGGCCGAAGTCGGGGGCTTGGTCGTAGGGATGCGCTGGCGGAGAGGATGGGATTCGAACCCACGATACCGTCTCCGGTATACTCCCTTAGCAGGGGATAACAGCCGAGATGAGGCGGGGTCAATTCCTGCTTTCCGTCCAGACATTTACGCCAGATCGACGGCCGCGCGAAATTCGCACTTTGCGACTTTCTTGCGAGAGGCCGGTTTTGCCGACACCTCCACCCGCCCCCTGCCCCTCGTTCGTCTCGCCTGCGAGGTGGGGCGGACATGAGCAACCTCGCACGCCAAAGCACGGTGTCCGACATCGTGGGTGAGTACGCCCGCAAGAGCGCGGCGATCAATGAAGAGGTCGCGGCGTTTCAGGCTGCGACCACCAAGTTGCAGATGGCGGCCTGCGTTCAGGGTAAGTACGTCGCGCCGGCGATCCATGGGAACCCGCGCGTGGACGCTCGCGACCTGAAACTGAACCTCTGCAAGTCCGGCTGGCAGGCTGTCTACGACCGCCTGCAGATCGACCGCATCGCGAGCGCCAACGACCGGCGCCTCTTCGCCCAGACGATCGAGAGCCCTCCGGAGCTGACGATGGAGAACGCCCGCGCGACGTTCGGCGACTATCTCGAGCGACCGCGCTACCACATCCTTCGCGGACTGGCCGAGGTCTTCGCCTCTCTGGATCGGGCCTACAAGTCGCATTCGAAGGTGAAGATTGGCGTGAAGGGCCTGCCCAAGCGGGTGATCCTCGCGAGCTTTGGCGACTACTCTGGTACCTACGGCAAGGACCGCTTCCGAGACATCGCCAACGCTCTGGCCGCGTACCAGGGCCTGCCCATGATCGAGTATGCCGAGTTCAGCGCCATGAGCATCGCGCATCGGCGCGGGGAGGACGCTGTTCTTGATGGGCGGCTCTATGCCGACGTCGACCGATACGGGAAGCGCGACGAGTATCAGACCCTCGATCGCGGGATGACGGTTCGGCGCTTCGCCAACGGCAACGCCCACGTCTTTTTCACGCCGGCCACGCTGCTGGACATCAACCGCGCGCTCGCCGAGTTCTATGGCGATGTGTTGCCGGACGTCGATCCCGAAGCCCCGGAGAAGGCGCCCAGCACTGCGGTCGCGAAGGACCTCCAGTTCTACTGGACGCCGGATGTAGTCGCGGAGAAAGCGGCCGAGGCTGCGGGCCTCTTTGATCTCCATGGATGGAGCTACAACCGCCCCGCACCGCTACGAGTGCTTGAGCCTTCGTGCGGTGATGGCCGGATCATGGATGCGATCCGGCGCCGGGGGCATCAGTGCTTCGGGATCGAGTACCATGCTGGCCGAGCAGCGGAGGCGCGGGCGAAGGGGCACAGCGTCCTTCATGCGAACTTCCTCGAGCATCCCGCGCGCGCCGAGTTCGACCGCGTCGTGATGAACCCGCCGTTCTATGGGCGGCACTACGCCAAGCACGTCCGGCACGCGCTGAAGTTCCTGAAGCCGGGCGGCGTCCTCGTCTCGATCCTGCCCGCAACCGCGCACTACGACCACGACGAGCTGAAAGGCGAATGGTCCGATCTGCCGGTTGGCAGCTTCTCAGAAGCAGGGACGAACGTCCCGACCGGCCTGCTCAAGATCAAGGTGCCCGCATGACCGCCTCCCCTCCTAGCCCTCTTCAAGACAGGGATGGGGAGGTGAACCGGTGAGGGCCGTGTTCGTTCTCGTGCCCGCGGTGGTGGCATCTGCCTTTGCCGCCCTTCTACACCCGGCGCTTTGGCTCATCGTGTTCGTCGCCGTCGCGGGGCTCGGATTTCAAGTAACAGAAACGCGCCCTGAGCGAGGCGAAGGCCGCAGATCGGAACGAGGCACCGATGTCTGATCCCCCCGCAGTGAAGCTGACGAAGGCGGCGCTCGAAGAAATGCTGGCGATGGATAGCCCTCGCTATCATCCGTCCAGTGACCGAGATCGCGACAGGACGAGGACGAGGCTGAAGAAGGCCGGGTTGGTCCGGTTCAAGCGCAGCGAATGGAAGTGGGGCATCACCCCCGCAGGCCGCGCTCTTCTCGACGCTCTCAAAGATGAAGGAGAGGGCCGGTGAGCCTCGAACAGTTCCTGATGGCGCCGGAGGTTTGCCAAGGCACGACCTGTTTGCGCTTCAAGGACAAGCGACGCGGTGGCGTCTGGTTCTGCACCCACGCGAAGAAAATTACCGGCAAAGGTCGCAAGCAGCCACCGTGCCTATGCCGAGCCGCCCTCGCCTCGGAGCCCAAGCCATGACCGGCTATGACGAGGAGCGTGGGCGCTGGGATGCAAGGACGGTGCCGCTCGTTTGGGAAGAGCGCCGCCCTGACGTTCCCGGCATAGAAGGGATGGTGCGAAAGAGCCTGCACGAAG
>JAEZXX010000105.1 GCA_023419535.1 Pseudomonadota bacterium
GGGCAGTCGGCCGCCGTCCTTCGAAGGAAGGAAAAAGGCGGCGGTCTAAGCGAAAGGGCGGATGCCGCGACGGCGCCCGCCCTCTCGAAACCTTTAGCGGCGCAGGCCGAGACGGCCGATCAGGGCCGTGTAGCGGTCTTCCTCGCGGTCCTTCAGATAGTCCAGAAGGCGGCGGCGCTGGGAGACCATCTTCAGAAGGCCACGGCGGGAGTGGTTGTCCTTCTTGTGGCCCTTGAAGTGCTCGGTCAGGTTGGCGATGCGCTCGGAGAGCAGCGCGACCTGGACCTCGGGCGAACCGGTGTCGCCGTCCTTGGTCGCGTATTCCTTGAGAAGCTCGGCCTTGCGCTCGGGCGTGATCGACATCGGGATCCCCTTTCTTGAAATCGGAGGGTTCGGTCGCCCCGGGCCGGGATGTCGTCCAGCGAAGGGCCATGGAAAATCGCCCTCCGGCATCGAGCTCGAAGGGCGACGGTGTCGATATACGCGTCTCCCGCGCCGATTACCAGCCCGCTTCGTCCTGGGAACGACCAGGGGCTGCTCCTCCGCTCCCTCAACGCCCCGGCACGAAAAAGGGCGGACCCGAAGGCCCGCCCCGCGAAGCTTCGATGCTTCTACCAGTCTTACATCGCGGGCCCCGGCATAAAGGAGACGTCGCGGACCTCGCCGTCGACGCCTTCGAGCGGACCCGCCTCGGTGGCGGCGCCGGATTCGAGGTCGACCGTGTAGACGGTGCCCCCGGTCACCAGCCAGGCGGTGTTCTCGCTCCCGTCCGACGAATGGATGTCGAAGGCGTAAGGGGCCGTTCCCTCGACCCCGAGCTCGCCGATCGTCGCCAGCGTGCCGTCGTTCGGGGCGGTCTGCTGGAGCAGGGCGCCGAGGGTCGCGTCGATGTCGTACATCGCAGTCGCCTCAGGCTTCTGGAAGGAGTTGGTATAGGCGACCGCCACCACGCCGGGCGTGGCGCCCGTGTTCTCGTCGGCCGCGTCGAAGGCGAGTTCGCCGTCCGTCGTCACCTCGCCGGTGTCGACGTTGATGCGAAGATTGGTCGTGCCGGAGACGACGCGCAGGCGGTCGGCGGCCGGGTTGAAGTCGACCGCGACGGCGTCGGCCGCCGGAACCTCGGTGTTCAGCGTCGAGACTTCTTCGCTCGCGCCGGTCGACAAGTCGATGCGCACCACGCGGTTCTGGTCGTCGACGCCGTAGAGCTCGTTGTCGGCGGGACGGAAATCGATGCCGTGCAGGCGCTCCACGCCTTCCACTTCGACGGTCTCCTGGACCTCCCAGGTCTCGCTGTCGACGGTCACCAGCGTCGCGTCGTCGGTCAGGAAGACGGCGGGGACGGCGGCCGCCATGGCGGTCGAGGCCAGAAGCGCGCCAGCCCCGAGGGTCAGAGTGCGGATGATCATGGACTTCCTCCGTTCGGTTGTCGTTCGCAGGAAGCTACGGATCGGGGCCGCTATGGTTTCATCGATGACCGAAGGTTTATCGCCCGCCGAAGACGCGGCGGGGGTGGAACGCGCCCTCCTCCACCGTGCCTATGGCGACGAGGCGGCCGTGACCCGTCGCATAGGCTTCGTCGAGCGAGGCCGGGGCGTCGCGGCCCCGCAGGAGCACCGGGTTGCCCGAGCGCACGCGGCCCGCCTGCTCGTCGGACAGGCGAACCTCGTAGAGGTCGCATAGCGCGGTCGCAGGATCGAGGATGAAGGCGTCGAGCGCCGAGAAGTCGGTGACGCGCGCCTTGGCGCCGGCGGTGATCGCCTCCTCGTCGAGCGTCTCGCGGCCCTCGTCGGCCGCCGCGTCGAGGTCCGCCACGGTGACGAAGTCCTCCTCGTCGAAGCCTCCGACGGCGGTGCGCCGCAGATCGACGATATGTCCGTAGCAGCCGAGATCGCGCCCCATGTCGCGCGCGATCGAGCGCACATAGGTGCCCTTGCCGCATTCGGCCTCGAAGACCGTGACGTCCGGGGACGGCGTCTCGACGATGGCGAGGTGGTGGACCTCGACCGTGCGCGCGGCGATCTCCACCGCCTCGCCCGAGCGGGCGACGTCATAGGCGCGCTCGCCGTCGATCTTGATCGCCGAGAACTGCGGCGGCACCTGGCTGATCGCGCCGGTGTAGCGCGGCAGCAGCGCTTCGATCGCCGCGATGTCGGGGCGGGCGTCGGAGGCGTTCACGACGGGGCCTTCGGTGTCGTCGGTCGTCGTCTCGGCGCCCCAGCGCACGGCGAAGCGGTAGGTCTTGCGACCGTCCATGACGTAGGGAACCGTCTTCGTCGCGTCGCCGAGGGCGATCGGCAGCATGCCGGAGGCGAGCGGGTCGAGCGTGCCCGCGTGGCCGGCCTTCTGCGCGAAGTAGAGCCACTTGATCTTGGCGACCGCTTCGGTGGACCCCATGCCCTTCGGCTTGTCGAAGATCACCCAGCCCGAAACGGGGCGGCCCTTGGGCTTGCGGCCCTGGCGATGCTGCCGGCCCATCAGCGCTCCTCCCCTTCCTCGCCGTCGAGGTCGCGCGCGACTTCAGGCGAGCGCAGGAGCGCGTCGATGCGCGCGTAATTGTCGAAGCTGTCGTCTTCGCGAAAACGGATGTCGGGCATGTACTTCATCTGCCTGAGCGCAGGCGCGAGACGCCCGCGAATGAACTTGGCGTTGCGGTTCAGCGCTTCGACGAAGGGCGAGAGGTCCTCCTGGCCGAGCACGGTCAGATAGGCGGTGGCGAGCTTCAGGTCCGGCGACATGCGGACCTCCGTCACCGAGACCACGGCGCCCTTCAGCGCCGGGTCCTCGATCTCGCCGCGCTGGAGGACGGCGGTAAGCGCGTGGCGCACCGTCTCGCCCACGGAGAGCTGCCTCTGGGATGGGCCTTTCGGCGTATTGCGTGTCTTTGCCATAGCTCGTGAACGCTGGATGGGTCCGGGAGGTTCGGCCGCGCCCAAGAGCGAGGAAGGCCCGGCGCGGGACGCGCCGGACCTTCCGTCTCTCTGGGGCCGAGCCTGATCCGTCGACGGCGAACGCCGTCAGAGCGAGCGCGCGACGTGCTCGACGCGGAAGTTCTCGATGATGTCGCCCTGGCGGATGTCCTCGTAGTTCTGGAAGGCCATGCCGCACTCCTGGCCGCCCGGCACCTCCTGGACCTCGTCCTTGAAGCGCTTGAGCGTCTTGAGCGTACCCTCGTGGATGACCACGCCGTCGCGGATGAGGCGCACGCCCGCACCGCGCTCGACCTTGCCTTCCGTGACACGGCAACCGGCGACCTTGCCGATCTTGGTGATGTGGAAGACCTCGAGGATCTCGGCGTTGCCGAGGAAGGTCTCGCGACGCTCCGGCGAGAGGAGGCCCGACATCGCCTGCTTCACGTCGTCCACGAGATCGTAGATGACGTTGTAGTAGCGGATCTCGATGCCGGCCTGATCGGCGGCCTGACGGGCCTGCGCATTGGCACGCACGTTGAAGCCGATGATCGCCGCGTTCGAGGTCTGGGCGAGCTGGATGTCGGATTCGGTGATGGCACCGGCGCCCGAATGGACGATGCGCGCCTGAACCTCGTCCGTGCCCAGCTTCTCCAGCGAGGCCGCGATCGCCTCGACCGAGCCCTGCACGTCGCCCTTGATGACGAGCGGGAAGGTCTTCAGCCCCGAGGCCGACAGCTGCGTCATCATCTGTTCGAGTGAGCCGCGCTGCGTGGCGGACTTCGCCACCGCCTTCTCGCGCGCCAGACGCTGACGGTAGTCGGCGATCTCGCGGGCCTGCGCCTCGTCCTTGACCACCGCGAAACGGTCGCCCGCTCCCGGCGTGCCCTGCATGCCGAGCACCTCGACCGGCATGGACGGGCCGGCGGCCTTCAGCTGCTTGCCCTGGTCGTCGACGAGCGCGCGCACGCGGCCCCACTGGTCGCCGGCCACGACGATGTCGCCGGTCCGCAGCGTGCCGGCCTGGACGAGCACGCTCGCCACCGGACCGCGGCCCTTGTCGAGCTTGGCCTCGATCACGACGCCCTCGGCCGTGCGGTCGGGATCGGCCTTGAGCTCCTGGACCTCGGCCTGGAGGATGATCGCCTCGAGCAGCTTGTCGAGATTGGTGCCGGCCTTGGCCGAGACCTCGACGTCGAGAACCTCGCCGCCCATCGATTCGACGAACACCTCGTGCTGCAGCAGCCCGGTTCGGACCTTCTGCGGGTCGGCGCCCGGCTTGTCGATCTTGTTGATCGCCACGATGATCGGGACACCCGCCGCCTTGGCGTGTTTGATCGACTCCACCGTCTGCGGCATCACCGAATCGTCGGCCGCCACCACGAGGATGGCGATGTCGGTGGCCTGCGCGCCGCGGGCGCGCATCGCCGTGAAGGCCGCATGGCCCGGCGTGTCGATGAAGGTGATCGGCTGCCCGTCGTGCTCGATCTGGTAGGCGCCGATGTGCTGCGTGATGCCGCCGGCCTCGCCCGAGACGACGTTGGTCTTGCGCAGCGCGTCGAGCAGAGAGGTCTTGCCGTGGTCGACATGGCCCATGATGGTCACGACCGGCGGACGGGCGACCATCTTCTCCGGATCGTCGGCGACATCGAAGATGCCGGTCTCGACGTCGGAGGCCGCGACGCGGCGGACGGTGTGCCCGAACTCGGCCGCGATCAGCTCGGCCAGATCGGCCTCGATCACGTCGCCCGGCTTCATCATCTGTCCCTGCGCCATGAGGAACTTGATGACGTCGACGGCTCGCTCCGACATGCGGTTGGCGAGTTCCTGGATGGTGATGGTCTCTGGCAGAATCACTTCGCGGGCAATCTTCTCGCGGGGCTGGCTCGACTGCGAGCGGCGGAACTTCTCCTGCCGCCGGCGCATCGAGGACAGCGAACGGCCACGGGCGTCGTCGTCCGACATCGCGCGGTCGAGGTTGACGCGGCCGGCGCGGCGATCGGCCTCGCCGCGGCCACGGGTGGGCTTGGCCGCATCGGCGGCCGTGCGCGGCGCACCGGGACGGCGACGGGCGTCGTCCTCCTCGGCACGCGTCTTGCCGCGACCGTCGATCGTGCGGCCGGCCGGGCGCAGGCCGAGATCGTCGGCCGGCGGCGGCGGTCCGGGAATGACGTTGGCGGCCGTGCCCGCGCCCCGGGCCCGGGGCATGGCCAGCGCGCCGCCCACCGCCTCCACCA
>JAEZXX010000049.1 GCA_023419535.1 Pseudomonadota bacterium
ACGCCCGGAACTCGCCGAAGTACTTCGTGATCGCGGCCGTCAGCGACGTCTTCCCATGGTCGACGTGACCGATCGTCCCGATGTTCACATGCGGCTTGTTGCGCTCGAATTTGCTCTTGGCCATGTCCGGATCTTCCTGACGCTTCTGGTTCGTCTCTCGAACTCCGGCGCGACATATAGACTGGAACCCGGGAACACAAGGGTCGCAGCGCGCAGGCCGCCCCTGCCGGTTCAGGCGGGGCTTCGGCCGGCCGGCCCGGAGGCCGGCGCATCGCGCGCCACGCCGGGCTGCGCGCGGCGCTCCCGCCACAGCGCCGGCACGGCCAGCGAGGCCACGGCGAGGATCGCGATCGCGGTCTTCTCCAGCTCCGAGAAGTCCCAGGTGTGATGGTCGAGCGCGCGCACGAGATAGACGACGATGACGTGCCAGACATAGACGTGGAGGGAGTGCCGGCCGATCAGGCGCAGGAAGGACAGGGTGAAGACGCCCCGCACAGCCGCCGCGCCCATGCGCACCGCCTCGTTCGACGAGCGCGGCCCTGCGATCAGGAGCCAGGCGACGGCATAGGCGGCGGCGGCGAAATTGGCGAGGTAGACGAGGCTGAACTCGCCGCGCGTGTCGAGCGATGAGAAGCGGGCGCCGAGCTCCTCCGGCACCAGCCCGAAGACGAAGCCGAGCCGCCAGCCCATGAAGAACAGGAGGAGGAGCGCGCTCGCCCAGGCGAGCTCGGTCCGTTCCGGGGTGAAGGCCGCATTCCAGTCGATCTGCCGCGTCGCGGTCAGGGCGCCGAGGACGATGCCGCCGACGAAGAGCACCTGCCAGGCGAAGATGTTGAAGTGGGCGCGCAGAACGAACTCGGGATGGATCGCGCGCATCGCCTGATCGACGAGGCTCGCCAGCGGCAAATGCAGGCCGAACTGCACGGCGAGCCAGGACAGCGCGGAGCCCACCACCACCCAGCGCCAGCGCCCGGTGATGCAGAGCCAGATCAGCGGCGGAGAGACCGCCAGATACACGATGTATTGCGGCAGGATGTCCATGTAGGTGGGCTGGTAGAGCAGCGTCGCGGCGGCGCCCAGGAGCAGCGTCGGCGTCTCGGCGATCTGCCAGAGCCAGGGCTCCCAGAAGACGCCGGATTCGCTGAAGACGAAGCCGAGCGCGATGACGGCCAGAATGCAGAAGAGCGCCCAGCGATAGAGTTCAAAGGCGCGCCAGAGCGCCTTGGACGTTCCGGTGCCGAAGCCGCGCTTGGCCATGTGGCCGGCATAGACGAGCCCGACGAGCAGGCCGGACAGGAAGACGAACCCTTGCGCGTCCTGAACGTAGCCGAGTTCGCCGTGATTGATCTTCACGAGGAGGTATCCCCCCGAGAAGCTCAGATGGTTCAGCATCATGAAGACGAGGAAGTATCCCCGCATCCCGTCGAGAACGTCGAGGCGCTTCATGCCGTCTCCATTCGCCACCGCCCTCTAGAGCGGCCCATGTCCCTCAATCGCAACTTCGCGACGGGCCGGATCGTTCCGGCGGAACCGACCGGATCGAGCGGCCGGCGCCGCGACGACGCCACGCCTGCGGGGAGAAGCACGGGCAACCCCGATTCGTCGAGGGCGAGGGAGGGTGGACGGCTCGCCGAAACGCCGGCCATTCGCGAAGCGCGGCCCGTTTCCCGCGACAGGTCCCGGCGGAAGAGAATGGGAGTCGAACCCACCCAGGACCGGCTCGCGGCCCCACCCGGATTTGAAGTCCGGACGCCCCACCGGGGACGATTCTCTTCCATCGCGAAGGCGGGCGACGCCGCCCGGGCCTTGGCTCTACAGCATCGGCCCGGGAATCGGAATCGATTTCCCGAGAGCCCGACGCGTCGTGCCAAGTGTCCGGGCTCCCCTTTTTGGCTTTGGATCGTGGCAGTCCCCTCGGCGCGATCCGATCCGGTTCTCAGCGCGGGTCGACCGGCAGATCGCCGAAGAGATCGAGCCGGTGCGGGTTCAGGCGGCGCAGATCCCCCTTGCGGATCGTGAGGCCCTGCCGGTCGAGGAATTCCAGAATCTGGATCGCCACCTTGCGTCCGTTGTCGAGGCGGTCCCGCAGATCCGCGGCGGTGAACGCGCCGCCCGCAGAGTGCTCGGCCACCTCGCGCAAAATGGCGACGATCTCGCCGAGCACGGAACGAGGGAAGAAGTGGTCGTTGGCGATCTCGTGAACGAGCCCCATCCGCCCGACGCTCTTCAGCATGCGCCGCATCTCGGGCTCGGCGATGCCCAGTTCGCCGGAGAGGTCGCGGGTGCGTGGCGGGCGGAAGCGCTCCGCGCCCAGAAGGCGCGGCTCCACAAGCTGCCAAAGCGCCTCGTCGGCCGGCGAGAGCTTCGCCTCGTGGCCGGCGAGCCGCACCCAGGCCCCGTCGAGGACGATGTCCCCCTCAACGCGCAGCGCCGAAAGTGCCGCCTGGAAGGCGGCGGCCGGCAGGCGCGTTTCGAGCCCCAGCCGCAGACGCTCGATGCCGATGCCCGGCAGGTCCGGATGCTCCTCGTGGTGCTCGGCGAGGCGCGACGTCAGACCGCTTCGAAGCGATCGCCAGCGCGCCTCGCGCATCACGGTCGCTCCGCCGCCCCGCTCGATCCGCCTCGCGCCGAGCGCCGTGGAGAGCGATCCGGCCTCCTCGTTCGACAGGGCGTGGTCGCGGGCGAAGGCGTCGAGATCGACGTGGAAGGGAGCGACGTCGAGGAGGCGGTCGAGCGCCTCGCGCGGCGAGGCCGCGTCGAGCGCTGCGATCTGCGCCAGCCGCTCCGGGCTGCGCCGCTTTCGCGCGGGGGCGCGAAGGTCGAGGAGGCGGCCTCCCCCGATCGTGCGCTGCGCGGTGGTGTCGCGCAGCACGAACCGGTCGAAGCTCGCGGCCGCGATGGGGCGCTCCAGCACCAGCTGCACATAGGCGCGTTCCCCCGGCTCAACCGGATCGCCGAGAAGCACGATGCGCGCGGCGACCTCCGCGGCCGCATGGTGGAGGCGGACCGGAAACCACTGGCCCACGGGCCGCCTCTCGGAGGGCAGGAGATGCAGGGACGCGTCGATGCGGTCGGTGGGCGCATGGAGAACCGGGTCGAGCACCATGTCGCCGCGCCGCACCGCGCCGCGCTCGATCGCTTCGCCGGAAAGGTTGAGCGCGCATCGGTCGCCGGCGACGCCCGCCTCGGCCTTGCGGTCCTGCGCGTGGATGGAGCGCACCCGGGCGGCGAGCCCTGCCGGAGCGACCGTGACCGCGTCCCCGATCCGGACCGAGCCGGACAGGACGGTGCCGGTGACGACGGTGCCCGCGCCGGAGAGGACGAAGGACCGATCGACGGAGAGGCGGAAGCGACCGGACGCCGAGCGCGCCGTGAAGCCCGCCGCCTCGTCCGACAGCCGGGCCCGCACGGCCTCGACGCCCTCGCCCGAGGCCGTGGAGACCGGGAGGATCTGCGTGCCCGCCAGCGAGGTGCCGCGCAGAAGGGGCTCGATCTCGCGCGCAACCTGCGCCAGGCGCTCGGGCGGAACGAGGTCGGCCTTGGTCAGGGCGACGAGGCCGCGCGAAACGCCCAGGAGGTCCAGGATCGCCAGATGCTCGCGGGTCTGCGGCATGATCCCGTCGTCGGCCGCCACGACGAGGAGCGCAACATCGATGCCGCCCGTCCCCGCCAGCATCGTGTGGACGAAGCGCTCGTGGCCCGGCACGTCGACGAAGCCGACGCGGTGTCCCGAGCCGAGGTCGCGATAGGCGAAGCCGAGATCGATGGTGATCCCCCGCTCCTTCTCCTCCTTCAGTCGGTCCGTCTCGACGCCCGTCAGCGCGCGCACGAGCGAGGTCTTGCCGTGGTCGATGTGGCCGGCGGTGCCGACGATCATGACGCGGCCCCGGTGAGCGGTTCCCGGGCCAGCCGTTCGGCTCGGAGGCGGTCCGCCTCCGAGAGGCCCTCGCGGGCGGGGCGGATGAAGTTCTGCGCCAGTGCCGAGCCGCCGGCGCGCGCGCGCAGGAGCCAGGCGAGGGCCTCGACGGGATCGCGCGGCGTCCCCGCGCCGGTCAGGAGCGCGGCGCCCAGCATCGCCTGCCCGTCCGCATCGTCGAGGAGCGCGGCCCGGCGCCACCAGCGCGCGGCCTCGACGGGGTCGCGCGGCGTTCCAAGCGCGTTGTGGTGGAGGTTGCCGAGACGCGTCATGGCGGTCGCGACGCCCTGCGCGGCGGCCTTCTCGGCAAGATCGCGGACTTCGGCGATGTCGTGGAGACCGCGTTCCAGAAGCATCCAGCTCAGCATGTCCTGCGCCGGTCCGTCACCGGCATCGGCGGCGAGGCGATAGAGGCGCATCGCCTCGATGTCGTCCTGCGGCACCCCGTCGCCGCGGAAATAGAGGGCGGCGAGATTGCGCTGCCCGACCGGGTCGCCCGCGTTCGCCGAAAGCTTCAGCCATCTGTAGGCGAGCGCCGGATCGGCCTCGACGCCGAGCCCTTCGGCGAAGGCCGCCCCGATGTTGTTCTGCGCGCGCGGATGGCCGTCGCGCGCCAAGGGCTCCCAGATCGCCAGAGCCGACGCGTAGTCCTCGCGCCTGGCGGCTTCCAGCGCCTCCGCCATCCGCGCTTCGTCCTTGCAGGGCGCCGAGCCGCGCAACCGGTCCAGCCAGCCCATCAGGCAGGGACTCCCCTGAGGGCGCCGAGATCGTCGAGGAACGCCGTCTCGTCCGCCAGGCAGCGCAGGTCGAGGATCAGCGCGCCCTCGGCGATCCGCCCGATCACCGGCCGCGGCAGGGCCCGCAGGCGCGCGGCGAGATCGTCGAGCGCCCGGCCGCTGCCGCTCGCCGCGCGCAGGGAGAGGCCGGCGGAGGCGATCGTGTCGGTCGGAAGGGCGCCCGAGCCGATCTGGCTCCGGCAATCGATCGTCTCGACCGCGAAACCGCTTCCCAGACGCGACGCGACGGGATCGCGCAACCGGTCGGCCTGCGCCGCGATCTCGTCGCGCGAGCGGGCGAGGAAGCGCAGGGTCGGCAGGCGATCGGCGAGGCGGTCGGGGTCGCGGTAGAGCTTCAGCGTCGCCTCCAATGCCGCGATCCGCATCTTGTCGAGCCGCAGCGCCCGCTTCATCGGATTGCGGTTGATCTTCGCGATCAGCTCGCGTCGCCCGACGATGAAGCCCGCCTGCGGCCCGCCCAGCAGCTTGTCTCCGGAGAAGGTGACGATATCGGCGCCCTCCGCGACGGCCTCCGCCACCGTCGGCTCGCGGCGAAGCCCCCAGCGCGACAGGTCCAGCAGCGTGCCGGAGCCCAGATCGTTGACGAAGGGCACGTTCGCTTCGCGCGCGATCCTCGACAGCTCGGGTCCGTGCACCTCCTTGGTGAAGCCCTCGATCCGGTAGTTGGAGGTGTGGACCTTCATCACGAGGCCGATGCCGGGTTCCTCCAGCGCGGCGCGGTAGTCCTTCTCATGCGTGCGGTTGGTGGTGCCCACCTCGATCAGCCGGGCGCCGGCCCGCGCCATGATGTCCGGCATGCGGAAGGCGCCGCCGATCTCGATCAGTTCGCCTCGGCTGACCACGGCGCCCTGCCCGCCGCCCGCGAGCGAGTTCAGCGTGAGGAGGACGGCGGCGGCGTTGTTGTTGACGCTCGTCGCGTCCTCCGCCCCGGTGAGTTCGCACAGGAGCGTACGGAGGTGGTCGTCGCGCTCGCCGCGCCCGCCCGTGCCGAGGTCGAACTCGAGCGACACGGCCTCGCGCATGGCCTGCGTCGCCGCCTCGATCGCGATCTCGGCGAGCTGGGCACGCCCGAGATTGGTGTGGAGGACCGTGCCGGTCAGATTGAAGACCAACCGCAGCGAGGCGCGATCGGCCTCGCCCAGCTGTTCGGCGGCCCATGCGACGATCGCCTCGGTGCCGGCGGGTTCCCGGCCCGAGCGCAGCCGCGTGCGCTCCGCGTCGAGGGCGCAGCGCAGCGCCGCGACCGTGCGCGAGTGTCCGAAGCGATCGACGAGCTCGCATCCCGCGCCCGAGCGCAGGAGGACGTCGACGGACGGCATCGCGCGGAAGGCGGCGGTCATCGGACGGGCCATCCGAGGGACGCGCGCGGAAGGGACCGGTCAGAGCCCACGGTCAGTATCCGGCGAGGAACGGGTTGAAGGCACCGCGGCGGAACTCGGTGCCCTGCATCAGGAGATCGACGCCGAGGCTGCCGACGTCGTCGGCCAGCGGCTCGAAGCCCGAATCCTTCTGCTGGTTGAAGATCTTCACGTAGGTCCGGCAGGTCTCGCAGGTCTCCGCCTTGATCGTGCCGGGCCCGCCCTCGATCTCCTGATACTTGATGCCGCCGGTCGCCGAACAGAGCACGCATTTGATCCGCACATGGTGCCAGTAGGTCGAGCAGAGCGAGCAGACGCAGTAGCGGGCGCCGCCGGCCTGCGGCCAGCCGACGATGACGGAGCCGAGCGGCGCGCCGCCGCAGCCGGGGCAGACGCCGTCGCCCACGGCCTTGAGGTCGCGCTCCGGCAGCAGCGAGGCGGCGCGCACGAACTGGACCTGCAGGGCGGCGGCGACGTAGACGTGCTCGGCCATCGCCTCGACGGGCAAAGAGTCGGCAAGAACGTGGCCGACCATCGCGCCGAGCTCGGCCGGCCCGGCGTTGCGCACGCGCTCCAGCGCCTGCGAGGCCGCCTGAGGCTGGTCGATCGCCGCGGCCTCCGAGAAGAGTGAGTCGGTGATCCTCGAGAAGGTCTCGCCGATGCGGAAGTTCGATCGGTCGAGCGGCGGCATGCCGTGTTCGACGGCGCGGGCGACCGCGGCCTCGTCGTGCGGCGCGGGCTCGCCCAGACTCGCCGATACCCTCCCCTGCGCCGCCACGAGATCGGCGAGGAAGGCGATATAGGGGCCGATGCCGGTGTCGCCGGACAGGCGCTTCAGCCGTGCCGAGCGGCGCTCGAACAGCGTGCCCGGGTTCGGCACCCGCGCGAAGGGAATGGTGCGGGCCTCGCCGATCGCCGTCGGGTCGCCCTCGATGGGTATCCTGCGCGCCATGTCGAACCTCTTCCTCGAACCGGACCGGTCACCGGGGACGGGCCCGTTTCCCGGAGCCGTCCCAAACGAAAGAGGGCGGCTGGCGCCGCCCGCTCTCAGCTTACAAAGTTTGCCGACCTTGAGCATTTCCAGCCGAAGCGATTTCGCTTCGGCGCAGGACAATGCGGCAAGGACCATCCGAAAGCTACTCGGCGGGCGTCGCCGATCCGCCGCCGCGGCTGTGATGGCCTTCGGCGTCCTTCGGCTTCGGCTCCCGGGCCAGCGCCTTGTACCATTTGCGATGGTGGCGGTAGGCCCAGCCGCCGGTCACCCGGCCGGTCGTCATGGCGCTCAGCGTGCCCTTCACCCAGTAGGACGCGTAGACGTGCATGATCCAGACGCAGATGATCGCGACCGCCGAGATGGCGTGGATCAGGACGGCCCAGCGGCGCTGCTCCACCGTCAGATACTCGGCGAAATAGCGCTCCCAGATCGCGAGCCCGGTGACGATCAGGACGATGATCAGGATCGACATCGCCCAGAAGACGAACTTCTGGCCGGCATTGTACTTGCCGATCTCGGGCAGCTTCTCCTCGTCGCCCTTCAGGACGTCGCCGATCTGCGCCACCCACTGCGCGTCCTCCTTCTTGGGCAGGTTCAGGCGGAAGAACCGCACGAACAGCCAGGCGAAGGAGACGAACAGGAGGACGCCGATCCACGGATGGATGGCCCGCGTCCACTGGCCGCCGCCGAAGAGGCCGGTCAGGAAGAACAGAGACGGATGGAACAGCGCGAGGCCCGACAGGGCTAGCGCGATCAGCGCGAAGGCGGTGACCCAGTGGTTGATGCGCGCCGCCCGCGTGTAGCGCTTGACGGTGACCGGGGTGCCGGCGTCGAGGACGTCCCCCCGGTCGATCTCGGGATTGCGGCGTGTCACGGCCGGGTCTCTCCCTTGCTCGGGGCCGACCCGCGCCCGTTGGTCCGGGCGAGCTTCTCCGCCTCTTCCTCGTCATGCGCCGAGACGCTGTTGCGTCCGGAGATGGCGATGTGGAGCACGGAGGCTGCGGCCGCGAAGCCCATGACGGCGAGGCCGGCATATTTCGTCACGCCCTTCCACGCCTCGACCAGCGGCGAGATGCGCGGATTGTCCGGCAGGCCCGCGTAGATCGACGGCTTGTCGGCATGGTGCAGCACGTACATGACGTGCGTGCCGCCGACGCCCGGCGGGTCGTAGAGCCCCGCATTGGCGTAGCCGCGCGATTTCAGATCCTCGATCCGCTCCGCCGCATGGGCCTTCATGTCGGCCTTGGTGCCGAACACGATCGCCTTGGTCGGGCAGGCCTTGGCGCAGGCCGGACCCTGGCCGACCGCGATGCGGTCCGAGCACAGCGTGCACTTGTAGGAGCGGTTGTCGACGTTGGAGATGCGCGGAATGTCGAACGGACAGCCCTTCACGCAATAGCCGCAGCCGATGCAGTTCTCCTTCACGAAGTCGACGACGCCGTTGGAGTACTGGACGATCGCCCCTGGCGCCGGGCAGGCCTTGAGACAGCCCGGATCGGCGCAGTGCATGCAGCCGTCCTTGCGGATCAGCCATTCGAGATTGTCGGTCTCGGGGTTCACCCATTCGGTGAAGCGCATCAGCGTGAAGGTGTTCGGCGTCAGGTCGTGCGGGTTGTCGTAGACGCCCACATTGACCCCGACCTCCTCGCGCAGGTCGTTCCACTCCAGGCACGCCGACTGGCACGCCTTGCAGCCGATGCACTTGGAGACGTCGATGAGCTTGGCGACCTCCTCGAGCTGGCGCGCGGGGGCGGGCACCGAGGATGCGGACCGCCGGATGTAATCCTGCGGCCCCATCAGCAGCTCGACGTTCTCGTCGACGGGAGGATTGACGTTGATGGTCATCGCGTATCCTCCCTCACGACGTCGCCGGACCGGCGGAGGGCTCGACGTTCACGAGGAACGCCTTGAACTCCGGGGTCTCGATGTTGGCATCGCCGACGAAGGGCGTCAGCGAGTTCGGGCCGAAGCCGTTGCGCGTCTTGCCCTGGAAGCCCCAGTGCAGCGGGATGCCGACGATGTGGACGGGCTTGCCGTCGCAGATCAGCGGCTTGATGCGCTTGGTGACCACGGCCTTGGCGTGAACCTCGCCGCGCTTGGACCAGACGCGGACCCAACCGCCCTTCTCGATGCCCTTCTCGGCCGCCAGCTCCTCCGAGATCTCGACGAAGAATTCCGGCTGGAGAACGGCGTTCACCCAGACGTGCTTCGTCCAGTAGTGGAAGTGCTCGGTCAAACGATAGGACGTCGCCGCATACGGGAACTCCGAGGCGTCGCCGAAGCTCGCCCGGTCGCTCTCGAACACGCGCGCCACCGGATTGCCGCGCACCGCCGGGGCGATGACGTTCACGACCGGGGACTCGAACGGCTCGTAGTGCGTCGGGAACGGACCGTCCCGCAACATGCCCCGGGTGAACAGGCGGGACTGCCCCTCCGGGTTCATGATGAACGGGCCGACATCCTGCGGACGCGAGGTCGGCGGAATGTCCGGCACGTCGTAGCCGGTCCAGCGCTCCCCGTCCCACTGGATGAGCGGACGCGAGGGATCCCATGGCCGCCCGTTGATGTCGCAGGAGGCGCGGTTGTAGAGGATCCGCCGGTTGGCCGGCCAGGAGAAGGTCCAGTTCGGATAGGCGCCGGTCGCGTCGGGATCGGTGTTGTCCCGCCGCGCCATCTTGTTGCCCTCCTCCGTGTAGGAGCCGGAATAGATCCAGCAGCCCGCCGCGGTGGAGCCGTCGTCGCGCAGCGCCGCGAAGCCCGGCACCTGCTTGCCGGCCTCCAGGAGCTTCTTCGACGGATCGTTCGGGTCCGCGACGTCGGAGACGGCGTAGCCGTTCATCTCCATCGCGATCTCGTTCGCCGTCGGGTCGTCAGGGTTGGCGTAGGGCCAGTGGAGGTCGCGGATGGCGTCCGGGAAGACGCCCCCCTCTTCGGCGTAGAGCTTCTTCAGGCGCAGATGGATCTGCGCCATGATCCAGGTGTCGAGGCGCGCCTCGCCCGGCAGGTTCTGTCCCGGCCAGTGCCACTGCAGCCAGCGGCCGGAGTTGACCAGCGCGCCCTCGTCCTCGGCGAAGCAGCTCGTCGGAAGCTGGTACACCTCGGTCTGGATCGACGCCGTGTCGACGTCGTTGTAGGCGCCGTGGTTCTCCCAGAAGCGGGCGGTTTCCGTCTCCAGCGGATCCATGATCACGAGATAGTCGAGCTTCGACAGGGATCGCGTGATCTTGCCCCGGTCGGGGAAGGAGAGGAGCGGGTTGAAGCCCTGGCAGAAATAGCCGTGCATCGAACCCTGGTCCATCATCTCGAAGGCCCGCAGCACGTCGTAGGACGGCACGTCGAGCTTCGGAAGATAATGGAAGGCGAAGTCGTTCTCCGGCGTCGCCGCCGAGCCCCACATCGCCTTCATGAAGGAGACGAAGAACTTCGGATAGTTCTGCCAGTAGGACACCTGGTTCGGCCGGAGCGGCTTGAATCCGCGCGAGGCGATGTAGGTGTCGTAGTCGACCTCGCGCTCGGTCGGGATGTTGAGGTAGCCCGGGATCAGGTTCGACATCAGGCCGATGTCGGTCAGGCCCTGGATGTTGGAGTGACCGCGAAGGGCGTTCATGCCCCCGCCGCGCACGCCGATGTTGCCGAGGATGAGCTGCAGCATCGCCATGCAGCGGATGTTCTGCGAGCCCTTGGAATGCTGCGTCCAGCCGAGCGCGTACATCGACGTCATCGTCTTGGTCGGGCTCGAGCATTCCGAGATCATCTCGGCGACCTTCAGGAACGAGTCCTTGGGCGTGCCGCAGATGCGCTCCACCATCTCGGGCGTGTAGACCGAGATGTGCTCCTTGAGCATGTTCCAGACGCAGCGCGGGTTCTGCAGCGTCTCGTCGGTGACGACGTAGCCGTCCTCGCCGATGACGTAGTCCCACGTCGAGCGGTCGTATTCGCGCTTTTCCGGGTCGTAGCCCGTGAACAGCCCGTCCTGATAGGCGAAGCCGTCCTTGATCAGGTAGGCCGCGTTGGTGAAGGCGCGCACGTAGTCCCACTGCACGCGATCGTTGTCGATGCAGTACTTGATGACGCCGAGCAGGAACGCGATGTCCGACCCTTGGCGGATCGGGGCATAGAAGTCCGACACCGAGGCCGAGCGCGTGTAGCGCGGATCGACGACGATGAGCTTCGCGCCACGGTTGGCCTTTGCCTCCGTGACCCATTTGAAGCCGCAGGGATGCGCTTCGGCGGCATTGCCGCCCATGATGACCACGAGATCCGTGTTCCGAATGTCGGTCCACGAGTTCGTCATTGCACCACGACCGAAAGTTGGGCCCAGACTGGACACCGTGGGGCCGTGTCAGACTCTCGCTTGGTTGTCGAAAGCCACCATGCCTGTGGAGCGCACGACCTTGTAGGTCGCGAACGCGGTCTCGTTGGTCGTGGCCGAGGCCGCGAGGAAGCCGGTCGTCGTCCAGCGGTTGACGGGAACCCCGTCCATGTTCCGCTCGATGAAGTTGGCGTCCCGGTCGGTCTTCATGCGGCGCACGATGCCGTCGAGCGCCTCGTCCCAGGAGATCTCCTCGAACCGATCGGAGCCCGGGCGGCGCACCTTCGGGTGCGTCAGGCGGGTGTCGGCCTTGATGAAGTCGAGGAGCGCCGCGCCCTTCGGGCAGAGCGTGCCGCGATTCGTCGGATGGTCGACGTCGCCTTCGAGATGGACGACCTTGGCCGTGCCTTCCGCGAGATCCCCCTTGGAATAGAGGATGACGCCGCAGGCGACCGAGCAGTAGGGGCAGGTGTTGCGCGCTTCCGTGGTGGCCGCCAGCTTGTAGGGCCGCAGGCCCTCCACGAAGGCGGCCTCCGCCTCCCCGAAGCCAAAGGCCCCGATCGTCGTCGCCGCGACACCCACGCCCGCACCCTTCAGGAAGGTGCGCCGTGAGAGTTCCATGTTCATCCCGGGGACCTCCCTGACCTCGTCTCGGATCGCCTGACTCTTGCGCAGTCGGGCGGAATGCTAGATTGGATACATTCCAAAGTCAAAGCGGGGCGCACGCATTTCGGCCCGCGAAAGTGCCGTTGCGACAGGGGCTTGGCGGCCCCTCCACCATCGCGCCGCGATGGCGTGCGGAGGGTCTTGCCGATGTCTGCGAAAGCGGCATCCTGCCTCCTCGGCGGACAGTCGCCGTCGGGGAGCCGGACGGGGAGGAAAGCGATGGACACGATCGATCGGACCGGGGACGGCGCCCCGCGGCTGACGAGCCTCGCCCATGGGGGCGGCTGCGGCTGCAAGCTGTCGCCCGGCATCCTGAAGGACCTGCTCTCCAGCCCGCTTGCCGGCGGCCCCTTCGAGCGCCTGCTGGTCGGCAACGAGACGGCGGACGACGCCGCCGTCTGGGACCTTGACGGGCAGACCGCGATCATCGCGACCACCGACTTCTTCATGCCGATGGTCGACGACCCCCACGCCTTCGGGCGGATCGCCGCCACCAACGCCATCTCCGACGTCTACGCCATGGGCGGGCGGCCGATCATGGCGCTCGCCATCCTCGGCATGCCCGTCGGCAAGCTCGACACGGGAACGATCCGCCGCATTCTCGAGGGCGGCGCCGCGACCTGCGCTGCGGCCGGCATTCCCGTCGCGGGCGGCCATTCGATCGACTGCCCCGAGCCGGTCTACGGCCTGGCCGTCATCGGCACATGCGCCAAGTCGCAGCTGCGGCGCAATGGCGGAGCGCAGGCCGGCGACCGGCTGATCCTGACCAAGCCCCTCGGCGTCGGGATCTACTCGGCGGCCTTCAAGAAGGACCGGCTGCCGCCCGAGGCCTATGGCGAGATGATCGCCTCCACCACGCGCCTGAACGCGGTCGGCGCGCGGCTGGCCGAGCGGTCCGAGATCCACGCGATGACCGACGTGACCGGGTTCGGAATCCTTGGCCACGGCCTGGAGATGGCGCGCGCCTCCGGCCGGCGCATCCGGCTCGACGTCTCCGCCCTCCCCGTCTTCGGTCATGCCAGGAGCCTCTGCGAGGCCGGCTTCGTGACGGGCGCATCGCACCGCAATTGGGCGAGCTACGGTGCCGAGGTCCAACTCCCGGCCGGCCTTCCCGAGCCCGAGCGGCACCTCCTGACGGATCCCCAGACCTCCGGCGGCCTCCTCGTCTCGTGCGCGCCCGAGGCCGCCGAGGAGCTTCTCGCCGTCGTGCGCGAAGGCGGCGACGGCGGCGCGGCGATCGTCGGAGAGGTGTTCGACGGCCCACCCGGCATCGAGATCGGCGCCTGAGCGGAGGGGGAACGCTGCAGCGGCCTCGACTGTTTGCCGCAGGACCGTTCGCGGCGTGACGAAATTGGAAGGAGGAGCAGTGTGATGTCGAGGACCCTGATCGGCGCGAGCGTGGCGGCGCTTCTCGTCTCCAGCGCGCTGGCCCAGCAGGCGGCGCCCCCGCCGCCCACGGAGGGCAACATCCCGCCGGCGGCGAACGAGACCATGCCGGCGCAGCCCGAGCCCTTCGGAGGCGACGTCAACGCCGGCGACGGCGCACCCTCCGGCGCCGCGGCTGTCGCCGCCCCGGCCGCCCCTTCCCCCGCCGACACGCCCTCCGCCGAAACGCCGACCGAGGGCACCTCGGCGCCGCCCGTGCCGACCACCGGGCCGGACGCGGTGCCCGAACGAGCCGACGGCGCTGCGGACGCGACGTCACTGCCGCAGGATGCCGCCCTGCCCGGCTGCGAGCCCGCCGATGGCCTCTCGGTTTCCGAAACGCAGCCCGTCGAGGGCGAGGGGTCGGGCACCGCACCCGGCGGCTCGGGCTCCTCGGGCTGGACCGGTGGTCTGGGGGGCTCCGACATCGGCACGAGCCAGTCCGAACCCCTGCCCTCGTCGGTGACGCAGGCGCCCCATCCGGAGGTTGCCGGCGGCCTCGATCCGATCTCAGGCGAGACGGCGGTGACCGGCCCGGCCTCTCCGCCCCCGCCCCCGGCACCCGTCGAAGACACCGCGGAAGCGTCCAACGAGGATGCCGCGCCGGCGCAGGCGCGCTCGCCATCCGGGGAGGACACGCCCTCCGCCGAGGCCGAAGTCGCGCCGCCCGCGGCCGGCGGGGCCGATCTTCAGCAGCCGGCCGCAGGCGGGAGGGCCGCAGCCGAGCCCTGCTGACCCGTGCGCGGGTCGGTGCGACGAGAACCGGCGCGGAGCGGTCGCAGATCATAGCGCAAAGCGCGAACACCGCTCCGTCGCGGCATCCAGGAATGCCCATCCGCGGCATCCGACACCGATCGGCCAACCTCCCAACGGTCCGGCGCCGCGTGTGCGCCGGCGAAGGCACGCGGATGCAGGGGTTGAGACGATCCGGACCGTGCGCTAGACCTCGGGCCCATGCACGACCGACGCCGGGCGCCCGAGACGGCCTCCCCACCTTCAAGAAGGGGCGACGGGGCGATGCATGAGGGTGGGGCCTGTAGCTCAATGGTTAGAGCCGGCGGCTCATAACCGCTTGGTTGCAGGTTCGAGTCCTGCCGGGCCCACCAACCATCCGCAAAAGCCTTGTTTTGCCGCAATATCGTACGCTAGCGTGAAGTCGGATTGATAGGTGTTACACAGGGCTGTTACACAAAGATGTGGAAATCGGTCTCCAGAGAGCGGTACCTCTATTTGCGCGGAAGCCGCTTCTATGTCCGGCGGCGTGTGCCAACCGCCCTGCGAAGCGAGTTTGGGTCTGAATTTCTGATCGAAGCGTTGGGTACGAGCGATCGGAAAGAGGCTGTTCGTCTTGCAACCTACGTCAATCAGCAACACCAGCTTCGGTTAGATGAGGCGGCCGGCCGCCTTACGCCCGCTCCCAACAGTCGCAAGTTCGACGACATCCCGATCGGCGAGATCGAACTCATGGTCGCCCAATGGTTCGCGTTGGGCTACCGGGCGATGGCTAGGCTGTTTGTTAGCGAGCAGCGGGAAGCCGTTGAGACCGGAGATACCAATCTGGATCACGACCCGACGGTTCGGAAAAGGAACCTTAAAGCCAACCAGAGCCTCCTCTACCTACCGGACCACCCTGCGCATACCGAGATCCTCGCGCCGGCCATCACCGACCTGATCCGCAAGAACGGGCTAGCGCATCGGTTTTACGACAACGGTGGGATTTTGCTTAGAAGCCGCCTCGAACTCGTCGCAGATCGCGCGGGCTCGAAATACCGTTTGTTCGTCGATTTGGTCCGTAGAGCGACCATCGAACTGATCAGCCAGGAGCTACAGCAGCTTTCCGACGGCGCCATCGCGATTAACGACCCGGACTTGCGTCAGATCGTGCACGAGCCGAAGAGGGGGAGAAAGGTTGCCATTTCGCTCGGGCAACTGATCGAGGAGTTCAAGGGCGATCCCCGTCGCGGGACAGTCCGCCGAAAGGTCGAATTGGACTACGGGCTCGTTTTCCGTGTCCTGCAGGAAGTCGTCGGTTTCGAGCGTCGATTGCGCGATGTTGATCGAGACGATTGCAAGGCGGTGAGAGACCTCCTGCAGAAGATGCCGTCGAACTCGACCAAACTGTATCCGGATCTGACATTCGCTGAGGCTTGCGCCAAAGGTGCGCGGGACGGTCGTCCGGTTCTCAGTCCGACAACAGTCAACAGCTACCTCGTCAAGATGAGCACCCTGTTCAAGTATGGCGTCGACGAAGAGCGGATCGGCCGAAACCCCGCGAAATCTCTGACCATTCCTGGCCACGATCACTCGGAAGACGATCGGCATCCCTTCTCGGACGAGCAACTCAGCAGGATCTTTTCCGCTCCGATCTTTACCGGATGCGTGGACGACGCACGGGGCTGGGCAACTGCAGGTTCAAGCCGACCAAGAGGGACCCGGTTCTGGATACCTCTCATCGCTCTCTTCCAGGGCATGCGCCTAAATGAAATCTGCCAGCTTCAGGTGAACGACCTGTCCGATGCCGAGGGCATCCCAGTGTTTCACATACGGGCCGATGAGGGTGATAAGCGCATTAAGACTGTTTCAGGGCGGCGGCGAGTACCGGTCCACTCGTCCCTGCTCGATCTGGGCCTTCTGGACTACCGCGACCGTATGCGCTCGACCGAGCAGGGCCGGCTTTTTCCCGACCTAAAAAAGGACAGCCGAGGCTACTACTCAGACGGCTTCCAGAAGTGGTTCGCTCGCCTGGTGGAGAAGCAGGACGCTGCCGCCGCTAAAACCTCCTTCCACTCGTTCCGACATAACTGGCGCAACGCCTTGCGGGACGGCGACTTTCCGGTTCCACAGGAGCGGGTGAGGCTTATCGGCGGCTGGAAGCGAACTGAGACTGATGAGCGGTATGGTTCCGATCTTAGGATGGCAACGGTTAAGCACGATATTGAGAAGGTTGCCTACCCAGAGGTCGTAAAATTGGTTTCGTGATCGATGGCGCAGTTGTCGAACGCTAGGATGTCAAGATCATGTACGTTCTGGTGCGCCGATGCTAACAAGCCGAAAGTCCAAACAGAAATCGATGCGCTGTGGCAGTGGGGCCGTTTCATCATTTGGGGGTGTTTCGACGTTTAACCCTCGATTGTGACTGATACGACGGCCACCTGCAGGCGGCCTTAGCATCACTTGACCCCCATCTAAGCCGTGTTCAATTGCCCGCTTCGAGCAGTTTCGTGCAACTGTTGCACCACACAAAGTTCGGTCGCCATCGGCAGGCTCCAGCCCGCAGATGAGGATATGCCTTTATGCAAACCCCCTTCTATCGCTTATCCTTCGACGAACCGTTCTCGATGGCGAGCGAGGTAAGCGGGGTTCGGCCAAAGCCGACGATCGTTGGGAAGGTGCAACGTCTCCGACTGCTGGCGGAAAAGTGGTCGTAGTTCAGGCGGCACCCTGTTGTGCGAGACGAGTAAACGGTAGTCGTCCGCAACCGAAATCAGGTGGCGGTCAAACATCCAATGCACGGTCCCAGACAGCGCGATCCCGTTCTGTACGGTGTCGGGACCGCCTTCGACAACCGGCCATATATGCGCCGCCTGGACTTCCGGGCGGCCGCCTCCGTTGATCATGCGCAGGCCGGTTACGGCGCACCTTCGGTCGTAGGCGTCGCGGACGTGCTTCCGGAAGTTAGCGTCTCGGATCGTTCTATTCAGGAGCATGCGCACGACACGTCGCACCGTCGGAGCGGTATCGTCGACCAGGGACAGCGTCTCCGGATCCAGCGCCGGCCGTTCCAAGCCAACCAGAAGCGCAGCACGCGGATCTATCGTTGCGGCGAGACCTCGCGTCGCGATGGAAACGAAGTCGTCGTCCGACAACCGACGAACCGACCTCCCTCTCAGGTAGATGCCGACTAGAGCGTTTTCCGATCAGTTTGCGTCGTATCCAGCGGCCTTGAAGTAGTTGGCGCATTCGGTTGGCGCAAAGAGCGGGATAAGCGTGCCGACGGCCTTCCAGAGCGCCTCGACCGAGCGCTCTG
>JAEZXX010000083.1 GCA_023419535.1 Pseudomonadota bacterium
CGACCGCACCGGCCCCGGCCGCAGCGGCGCCCGCCGCACCGACCACCGTCGCCGCCGAGGCGCAGGTCGCGGCCGTAGCCCCTGCCTCCAGCGGCATCAGCCAGTTCCGCTGGCCGGTCCAGGGCCGCGTCGTGCGCGGCTTCGGCGACCGCAACGGCTCGCGCCGCTCCGACGGCCTCGACATCTCCGTGCCGCAGGGCTCGCCGGTGAAGGCGGCCGAGAACGGCGTCGTCATCTATGCGGGCGAGGGCCTGAAGGAGTTCGGCAAGACCGTCCTCATCCGGCACGACAACGGCCTCGTCACCGTCTATGGGCACGCCGACGAGATCCTGGTTGAGCGCGGCGCGACGGTCCGGCGCGGTCAGGACATCGCCAAGGCGGGCATGACCGGCGAGACGGACGTGCCGATGCTGCACTTCGAGGTCCGCAAGGACTCGACCCCGGTCGACCCGACGCAGTTCCTCGGCTGAGGGCCATCGATACGGACAGGCGGGGGACCGCTTGGACGGGGCCGGGGCCGGGGGGTGCCGGCCCCGTCTTCGTTTCGAAGCATGTCCAGCCGGAGCGGACCGGCTCCGGCTTCGGACGATGCCGACGCTAACCGATGCGCCGGCCCTTCGAGGCCGCGAAATCCTGGACGAACTGGAACGCCACGCGGCCCGAGCGGCTGCCGCGCGTCGTCGCCCATTCCAGGGCCCTGGCACGGACCTCGCCGTCGTCGGCCTCGACCCCGAAGGCCTCGAGATAACGCGAGACCATAGTCAGGTAGTCGTCCTGCGAACAGGCGTGGAAGCCGAGCCAGAGGCCGAAGCGGTCCGAGAGCGAGACCTTCTCCTCCACCGCCTCGCCCGGCATGATCGCGGTCGCGCGCTCGTTCTCCATCATGTCGCGCGGCAGGAGATGGCGCCGGTTGGAGGTCGCGTAGAAGAGGACGTTCGGCGGGCGGCCTTCGACGCCGCCGTCCAGCGCCGCCTTCAGCGATTTGTAGGACGTGTCGTCGTGATCGAAGGAGAGGTCGTCGCAGAAGATCAGGGCCGGCACGCCCGCCTGGCGCAGATGCACCATCAGGCCGGGGAGATGGTCGATGTCCTCGCGGTGCACCTCGATCAGCTTCAGCGGCGTCTGAGGCGTCGAGACGGCGGCCTGCACCGCCTTGACGAGCGAGGACTTGCCCATGCCCCGCGCGCCCCAGAGGAGCGCGTTGTTGGCCGGCAATCCGCCCGCGAAGCGGCGCGTGTTCTCCAGAAGAATGTCGCGGGCCCGGTCGATGCCGGCGAGAAGCTCGATCGGCACGCGCGCGACCTTGGGAACCGGGCGCAGGCTCATCGGCGGCTCGAAGACGAAGCAGTCGGCGGGCGTCAGGTCGGGCGCTTGCGGTCGGGGAGGGGCCGAACGCTCCAGCGCGACCGCGATCCGCTCCAGCGTTCCCAATAGCTCGTCCAGCCGTTCCATCGCGCCCTCCGATTTCGCCGGGACGGGCGGCCGTCGGGCCGGACCGTCCCGGAATGTTGCATTCGGGGGGACCGTTCGTATATTGCGCGCGACTCGTAAAGCCCCGGCGAAACCGCCTGCGGGCGCACCATCCCCCGAGGAGAGATCATGTTCGTGACGCCGGCCTACGCGCAGACTGCAGCTGGAGGGGGCGCCGAGAGCATCCTGATCTCGATCCTGCCCTTCGTCGCCGTCTTCGCCATCATGTACTTCCTCATCATCCGGCCGCAGCGCCGGGCGATGAAGACCCGCGAGGAGATGCTGAAGAACATCCGCCGCGGCGACACCGTGATCACCGGCGGCGGGATCATCGCCAAGGTTACCAAGGTGATGGACAACGGCGAGCTCGAGGTCCAGATCTCCGAACAGGTGAAGGTCCGCGTCCTGCAGTCCATGGTCGCCGACGTCCGGGTGAAGGGCGAGCCGCAGGCCGCCAACACGAAATAGCCTCACCTTCGTAGGAAGGTGGGCCGTCGGCCGATCCGTTCCCGCGGGTCGGCCTCATTGCCGTTTTCACGATTGTCCCGGGGACGGCGTTTCCCGGCGCCGTGACCGATCATCGGGCCGATCATGCTGCACTTCTCGCGCTGGAAGACGATAGCGATCCTGTTTGTCGTGGCGCTGGGCATCTTCGCCGCGCTGCCGAACGTCCTGACGCAGAGCCAGCGCGACGCGCTCCCACACTTCTTCCCCACCAACCCGATGACGCTCGGGCTCGACCTGCAGGGCGGGTCCTACATCCTGCTCGAGGTCGACCGGAATTCGCTGGTCAACGACCGGCTGCAGTCGGCGCGCGACGAGGTCCGCCTCGCGATGCGCAACGCCGGCATCGCCTATTCGGGCCTGGCCGAGACCGGCCAGCTCGTCGACTTCCGCCTTCGCGATCCCTCGCAGAGCCAAGCCGCCCGCACCGCGCTGCAGCCGCTGCTCGACCCGATCTCCTCCGGCATGCTGACCGGCGGGGCGGTCACCGAATTCCAGCTGGCCGAGCCGCAGCCGGGCGTGTTTCGCCTGTCCTTGACCGACCAGGGCATCGACTACCGCCTCTCCACCGCCGTCTCGCAGTCGATCGAGGTGGTGCGCCGGCGCGTCGACGAGGTCGGCACGACCGAGCCGATCATCCAGCGCCAGGGCCTCGACCGCATCATGGTGCAGGTGCCGGGCCTCGACGATCCGGACCGGCTGAAGTCGCTCCTCGACCAGACCGCCCAGCTCACCTTCCGCCTCGTCGACCAGACCGTGTCGCCCGACGCGGTGGCGAGCGGTCAGGAGCGGGCGCCGGCCGGCACCGAACTTCTCTACACCACCGACGATCCGCCGTTCCCGATCCTCGTCCAACGCCAGGTGATGGTGTCGGGCGAAATGCTGACCGACGCGCAGGCCGGCTTCAGCCAGCAGAACCAGCCGGTCGTGAACATCCGCTTCGATTCTCGCGGCGCCCAGCGCTTCGGCGCGGTGACGCAAGCGAACGTCAACCGCCCCTTCGCCATCGTCCTCGACAATCAGGTGCTGTCGGCGCCGAACATCAACGAGCCGATCCTCGGCGGCCAGGCGCAGATTTCGGGCAATTTCACCACCGACACGGCGAACGACCTCGCGGTGCTCCTGCGCGCCGGCGCGCTGCCCGCGACGCTGAACATCATCGAGGAGCGGACCGTCGGTCCGGGCCTCGGCGCCGATTCCATCGCGGCCGGGCAGAACGCCGGCATCATCGCCGCGATCCTCGTCGTCGGCTTCATGTTCGCCGCCTACGGCTTCCTCGGCCTCATCGCCAACGTCGCGCTCTTCGTGAACGTCGTGCTCCTGGTCGCGCTCCTGTCGTTCCTCGGGGCGACTCTGACCCTGCCCGGTATCGCCGGCATCGTGCTCACCATGGGCATGGCGGTCGATTCGAACGTCCTGATCTACGAGCGCATGCTGGAGGAGCGGAAGGCCGGGCGCTCGGTGATGCAGTCGCTCGACGCCGGCTTCCAGAAAGCGTTCGGCACGATCATCGACGCCAACATCACCTCGCTGATCGCCGCGGGCGTCCTGTTCTTCCTCGGCTCCGGTCCGATCCGCGGCTTCGCGGTGACCTTCGCGCTCGGCATCCTCACCACGCTCTTCACCGCGACGACCCTGACGCGCTGGCTGGTGGCGATGTGGGTGAAGCGCTCCAAGCCCAAGGAGGTGCCGCGCGGTTACGCGACGAGCTTCATTCCGCACACGCCGAAGATTCCCTTCATGGCGGCGCGCAAGTTCGCCTTCGCCGCGACGATCCTCGCCTCCATCGGCTCGGTGGCGGGCTTCGGGCTGTTCAGCCTGAATTACGGCATCGACTTCACCGGCGGCACCGTCATCGAGGCGCAGGCACGCGGCGAGGCCGCCGATGTCGGGCAGATCCGGCAGGACCTCTCCAGCATCATCGACGGCGAGGTGCAGGTCCAGGAGTTCGGCGGCCCGCGCGACGTGCTGATCCGCTTCGCCGTGCAGCCGATCGACCTGGAGACGCCGCAGGCCAGCACCAACGCGGTGCGCGCCGCGCTGTCGGCCGACTACGACTTCCAGCGCGTCGAGGTCGTCGGACCGACCGTCTCGGGCGAACTCGCCGCCGCCGCCATCCTCGGCGTGATCGGGGCGATGCTCTGCATCATGGTCTATATCTGGCTGCGCTTCGAATGGCAGTTCGCGGTCGGCGCGATCGTCTCGACCTTCCACGACGTCATCCTGATGGTCGGCTTCCTCGTGGTGACGCGGCTGGAGTTCAACCTCTCGTCCATCGCCGCGATCCTGACCATCGTCGGCTACTCGCTGAACGACACGATCGTCGTCTACGACCGCATGCGCGAGAACTTGCGCAAGTACAAGAAGATGCCGATCGCCGAGGTCATCGACCTGTCGCTGAACGAGACGCTGCGGCGCACGATCCTGACCGGCGTGACGATGATGCTGGCGCTGATCGCGCTCTACTTCTTCGGCGGCGACGTGATCCGCACCTTCGTCCTGCCGATGATCGTCGGCGTGCTCGTCGGCGTCTACTCCTCGGTGTTCATCGCCGGGCCGATGCTGATCTACTTCCAGCTTCGAAAGGTGAACGCCAAGGGCGAGGTGATCGAGGAGGAAGAGCCGACCCCGCCCGGCGTCGCACGCCCGAACCGCGCCTGATGTCGGACCCGCTCGACCCGCAGGTGCGCGACGCCCACTATCCGCGCCGCGCGCCCATCGATTCCTACGGCAATGGCGGCTTCCGCTTCGCCGACATGTCGCACCGCGGATCGCTTCTGTGCCTGCCCTCCGGCATCTACGGCTGGTCGGCGAGCGCCGAGGCGCCGTTTGCGGGGGATCGCCTGTCCATCGCCTTCGAGGAGCCGGCGACGGAGCTGCGCTTCATGCTGTTCGGCACCGGCGTCGATCTGCGCCGGGTGCCCGCAGCGCTGCTCGACCGCTTCCGCAAGGCCGGCATCTCCTGCGACGCCATGTCGACCGGGGCGGCGGTGCGCACCTACAACATCATGCTCGCCGAGGGACGGCCCGTCGGAGCGGCGCTCGTCGCCGTCGACTGAGCGCGATGGCGTCCGAACCCGACGGCCGCGGGCGGGCGGAGGCCTTCGCGCACTGCGCGACGCTGGTCGAGGAGGCCGATCCGGAACGGGCGACGGCGATCTTGTTCGCGGCGCCCGAGAAGGGGCCCTTCCTGTACGCTCTCTATGCCTTCGATCTGGAGGCGGCCGGCGTGCGCGAGCGCGTCACGCAGCCGATCCCCGGCGAAATGCGCCTGCAATGGTGGCGCGAGCGGATCGAGGCGGCGCCCGCCGGAGGCGAGGAGGCTTCTCCCGTCGCCGCGGCGCTCGCCGAGACGATCCGGTCGAACGCTCTGCCCATCCCGGCCTTCGACCGGCTGCTCGAAGCGCGCATCTTCGATCTCTATGACGACCCCATGTCCTCGCGGGAGGCGTTCGAAGCCTATGCCGGCGAGACGGCGTCGACGGTCGTGACCCTTGCGGCCATGATCCTCGACCGGGACTCGGCGCCCCTCGTCGCGGGCCTCGCGGGCCACGCCGGCGTCGCCGCGCTCTGCCGGTCCGTCCTGCTGCGCGAGGCTGCGCATTCGGCGCGCGGGCAGGTCTTCGTTCCGGCCGACATTCTCGCCTCGGTCGGGCTGGACCGGACGCGATGGCTGGAAGGTGGAGAGGCGGCGGAGCCGGCCCGTGCCGCGATGCGCGCGCTCGGCCGGGACCATCTGGCGAAGGTCGAGACGGGCTGGTCCCGGATCCCGCGCGCTCTGCGCCCCGCCTTCCTGCCGGTGCGGCTGCTCGCGCCGGCCTTCGAGACGCGAGGCCGGACAGCGCCCGTCGGCCCGCTCGCGCGCACGTGGCGGTACTGGCGCTGGATGCGCAGCGGGAACGCCTGAATTGGCCCGCGCGACCGCGTCCGGCTCCACGGTTCGCGCCTTCGGGGCCCGGGTCGGGGCCGCCGTCGAGCGGTTCCCGGCCGCCATCCTCTTCGTCCTCCTCTTCACCCTGGCCGCGAACCGGCTGGTGGCGCTGTCGGACCCGTCCGGGCCGGATTGGCGGCTTCTCTTCTCGCTGATCGGAGCGGCCGCGGCGGCGACCGCGGCGCATCTCGCCCTCGAGGTCCGGCACCGGGACGAACTGCTGCGCTTCGCGGTTCCGACCTTCGCCGGGCTCGTCGTCGGGGCACTCGTCCAACGCTCTGCCGTCCCCTTCGTCGAGGTGCCTCTCATCCTCCTCTGCGCGATCCTCGCGGTCCCGCTCGTTCCCTTTCTCGGGCGCGAACGCGACGGAAACGCCTATTGGCTGTTCTTCCTCTGGGGCTCCGCGGGCGCCGTTCTCGCCTTCGTCGCGGTCCTCGTCTCGATTTCGGGCCTCACCACCGCGCTGGAGCTCTTCCGCCTCTTCTTCGGGATCGGGCTCAGCTACGGGGCCTACAGCCACATCTACGCGACGGGCCTCGGTCTCGTCGGCCCGCTCTTCGCGCTGGCCAGCCTGCCCGCGACCGGTCCCGCCGCTCCCGCCTTCTCGCAGGACGACCGGCTTATCCGGCTGGTGCGGCCGCTCGCGGTCTGGATCGCGCCGGTGCTCCTCCTGCTGCAGGGAACCATCCTGCATCTCTACGCGCCGATCGCCTTTTTGGGGGGCGACGGGCGGCTCGACGCTGCGATCCTGTCGACCTCCTTCCTGTTCGCGGTCGTCTCGCTGCGCACGGCGCTCCATCCGTTCCGCGACGATGCGGCGCCGCTCGCCCGGCTTTTCGTGCGCGTCTGGCTGTGGCTCCTCGCGGTGCCGCTGCTTCTGATACTCGCCGCGCTCATGCCCTCCGTCGCCGCGGAGGGAATCGAGGAGACGGCCTACGCCCTCGGGGCGGCGGCCGTGGTGGGGGTGCTGATCGTGCTCCTGCAAACGAACCGTCGGACCGCCGGCGACGTGGTGGCGATCAACGCGCTGGTTCTCGCTGCGATGCTGGTCGCGGCCGCCGGGCCGCTCTCCTTGGCGAACGTCGTCTCGCGCAGCCAGGCGGCGCTGATCGAAAGCCGCTACGGCGACGCCATCCGGCTGGGCGAGACGCTGGACGAGGAGGACCGGCGGGCTCTCCGGCGCTCCATCACGAGACTCGTCGAACTGGACCAGCTCTGGCGGGTGACGGGCATCGTCGGCGAGGAGATGCTGCGCCGTGCCGCGGTGCACGAAGCCGGGTCCTCCACGCTCGTCGTCGATCGCCTGCTCGCTCTCCTCGGCCTGCCGGACGAACGGAATGAGCCGTCAGAGGACCGGGAACCGACGCGGACCCTCGACGGCAGCGGGCCGGGTGTCTTCGCGACGGGAGGCTTCGACACGGTGGCTTCCGGTCTGACGTTCTGGCCGTCCCGGACCTCGTGGGACGGGGCGTCCGAGCTCCAGGTCGTCGTCGAGGGAACGGTGCTGGTGATCCGATCCGGAACGGACGAGGATCGCGTCGACCTTTCGCTGCTCGTCGGCGCCTTGCCGCCCGAACTCTTCGAAACCTTCCAGGTCGAGCCGCCCGTCGTCGAGCTGAGAACCGCGGGCGGGCGGACCGTCGGCGTCCGCCCGGTCTATCTCACGCTGGATTCGGACGACCGGCCGATCGGCGGCAATCTGACCCTTCTCCTGCGCGCCCGCGAGTGGGCGTCACTCCGCGGCGACGCCGACGGCCCGGCTCCCGTCGAGCCAGACGGCGCAGTCCGATAGGGCACGGGCGGCGAGCGCCCGGCGCTTGGCGACCGTCTTCTCCTTGCCGCGCAGCCGCTTGCCCTCCTCCTTCGGCACGACGACCGGCGGGAAGAGCCCGAAATTGACGTTCATCGGCTGGAAGGAGCGCTTGCCGCCTTCCTCCTCGGCCTCGATATGGCCGCCGGTGATGTGGGCGAGGAGCGCGCCCATCGCCGTCGTCGCGGGAGGCGCGACGGGTGTTGCGCCCAGCGCCTCGGCGCTGGCGAAGCGTCCGGCCATCAGGCCGACGGCCGCCGATTCGACGTAGCCCTCGCAGCCGGTGATCTGGCCCGCGAAGCGGATGTCGGGCCGCGACGTCAGGCGCAGCGTGGCGTCGAGAAGACGCGGGCTGTCGAGATAGGTGTTGCGGTGCAGCCCTCCGAGCCGCGCGAACTCGGCATTCTCGAGGCCCGGAATGGTTCGGAACAGGCGGACCTGCTCGGCATATTTCAGCTTCGTCTGGAAGCCGACCATGTTGTAGAGCGTGCCGAGCGCATTGTCCTGACGCAGCTGCACGACTGCGTAGGCCTTGACGTCCGGATTGTGGGCGTTGGTCAGGCCCATCGGCTTCATCGGCCCGTGGCGCAGCGTCTCGGGGCCGCGTTCGGCCATGATCTCGATGGGCAGGCAGCCGTCGAAATAGGGCGTGCCCTCCCACTCGCGGAACTCGGTCTTCTCGCCCGCGACGAGCCCGGCGACGAACGCCTCGTACTGCGCCTTGTCCATCGGGCAGTTGACGTAGTCCTTGCCCGTCCCGCCGGGGCCGACCTTGTCGTAGCGCGACTGGAACCAGGCGACGTCGAGGTCGATCGTCTCGAAATGGACGATCGGAGCGATGGCGTCGAAGAAGGCGAGGGCATCGGCGCCCGTCTCGGCCCGGATAGCCTCGGCGAGCGACGGGGCGGTGAGGGGCCCGGTCGCGACGATGGTGCGGCCCCAGTCGGCGGGCGGCAGGCCGGACACCTCCTCGCGGCGAACCTCGATCAGCGGATGGTTCTCGATCGCGGCCGTCACGGCCCTGGCGAAGCCCTCGCGATCGACGGCGAGCGCGCCGCCCGCGGGCACCTGATGCGCGTCGGCGCAGCGCATGATGAGCGAGCCGGCGAGCCGCATCTCGGCATGGATGACGCCGACCGCGTTGGCGGTCGCGTCGTCGGAGCGGAAGGAGTTGGAGCAGACGAGCTCGGCCAGCTGGTCGGTGTGGTGGGCGTCGGTGCCCCTCACGCCCCGCATCTCGTGAAGAACGACGGGAACGCCGCTCTGCGCGATCTGCCAGGAGGCCTCGGAGCCGGCGAGCCCGCCGCCGACGACATGGATGGGTGCGTTCGACATGGGCGCGTTCATAGACGATGCGGCCCACCGTCCGCAAACCCCTCGCGACGTGCAAGCCCTTGCGCACAAACGACAACGCCCGCCGGGGGAGGACCGGCGGGCGTCGTATACGGCCTCTCGCTGGGAGGAGGATGCGAGAGGCACACTTCGCTGCGGCCCTGGGAGGAGGATGGGCGGCAAGCGAAACTCTTGAACTTTTCGGTGCCCGTCGGGGGAGGACCGACGGGCACCGTTTGGGAAGCTCTCGCTGGGAGGAGGATGCGAGAGCCTCTATCCGCTACGGCCCTGGGAGGAGGATGGGCCGCGAGCGAAACCTTTGATCTCTGCGGTGCCCGCCGGGGGAGGACCGGCGGGCACCGTTTGGGAAGCTCTCGCTGGGAGGAGGATGCGAGAGCCTCTATCCGCCACGGCCCTGGGAGGAGGATGGGCCGGAAGCGAAGCCTTGAACTTTAGACCGAGGCCCGCCGAGCGATCGTCGGGATGTCGGAGCGCGAGATGCCGAGGTCGGCGAGCTCGCGGTGCGAAAGACGGTTCAGCTCCGCGCAAGTCTCGCGGTAGCGCCGCCAGTTGGTGTAGGAGCGAACGATGTTCATCTTCTGCCTGCTGGAGTTCTAATCGATTGAAGCCCTGGAACCGTGTGCCCCGTCGCTTCGATGAGTGGAAGATAGGCGGACCCTCCCGAGGGCGCCAGCGCCAACTTCGCATAGCAGCATTGCGACGACCGCATTGCGGCATGGCGCAAAAGAGGCGCTGATTCGGCTGGGGAATTTTCCGGCGACGACATCTTACGTCACTCGCGTTTCGTGTCGTTCGTGCCACGGTCGGCATGGCTCCGCACGGGACGGAGCGGCCGGGCCGTCCCGGGCGCCGAGGACGAAGCGGCCGATCCCTGCCGGCCGGTGCTCGTTTGACGGCACAAGGAGCGATGTTATAGAGACGCGCCGCGCGAAGGGATAAAAGCCTTCGAGTGCGGGTGTGGCGGAATTGGTAGACGCACTTGGTTTAGGTCCAAGCGCTTCACGGCGTGGGGGTTCGAGTCCCTCCACCCGCACCAGAGACGATTTCACGACACGAACGAAACGACGATCGAGGGCCGGCGGCCCCGGCCATTGAATAGAGGTTGCAGGATGCAGGTGACGGAAACCAAGTCCGAGGGACTGAAGCGCGAGATCGAGGTCGTCGTGCCCGCTTCGGATCTCGAGGCTCGGCTGCAGACCCGCCTTTACGAGACCAAGGACAAGGTGCGCCTGAAGGGTTTCCGGGCCGGCAAGGTCCCGATGTCCCACATGCGCAAGATGTACGGTCGCCAGTTCATGGCCGAGATCGTCAACGAGATCATCAACGAGACGCCGCGCTCGGTGCTCTCCGACCGCGGCGAGCGCTCGGCGACCCAGCCCGAGATCGCGATGACCGAGGACGAGGCGGAAGCCGACAAGGTCCTTCGCGGCGAGAGCGACTTCAAGTTCACCCTCTCCTACGAGACGCTGCCGACCTTCGAGCTGAAGGAGACGGACGGCATCAAGATCGAGCGTCCGGTCGTCGAGATCGCCGACGACGAGGTCGAGGAGCAGGTCAAGCGGATCGCCGAGAGCGCCCGCGAGTACACCGCCAAGGACGGCGCCGCCGAGACCGGCGACCGCGTCACCATGGACTTCGTCGGCAAGGTCGACGGCGAAGCCTTCCAGGGCGGAACCGCGACGGATTCGAACCTCGTCCTCGGCTCCGGCCAGTTCATCCCCGGCTTCGAGGACCAGCTCGTCGGCGTGAAGGCCGGCGAGGAGAAGACCGTCGAGCTGACCTTCCCCGAGGATTACGGGGCCGAGCATCTCGCCGGCAAGGCGGCAACCTTCGACGTGACCGTCAAGGAAGTGTCGGCGCCCGGCGACCTGGAGCTCGACGACGACCTGGCCAAGAAGATGGGCCTGGAGTCCATCGACCGCCTGCGCACCGTCGTGCGCGAGCAGCTGGAGAGCCAGTTCGGCCAGCAGACCCGCCAGCGCGTCAAGCGCCAGCTCCTCGACCAGCTGGACAAGGAGTACGACTTCGTCCTGCCCGAGCGGCTCGTCGAGGCCGAGTTCAACAACATCTGGACGCAGGTCACCCGCGAGCTCCAGAACTCCGGCAAGACCTTCGAGGACGAGGACACGACCGAGGAGAAGGCGCGCGAGGAGTATCGCGGCCTCGCCGAGCGCCGCGTGCGCCTCGGTCTGGTCCTGTCGCAGATCGGCGAGAAGGCCGGCGTGACCATCTCCGACGAGGAGTTGCAGCGTGCCGTCATCGCGCAGGTCCGACAGTTCCCCGGCCAGGAGCAGCAGATCTACGACTACTTCCGCAAGACGCCGGAGGCCGTGCAGAGCCTGCGCGCGCCGATCTACGAGGAGAAGGTCGTCGACCACCTCCTCGCCACGGTCGACGTCACCGACAAGACGGTGACGAAGGAGGAACTGATGAAGGACGAGGAGGAGGACGCACTCGTCGTCGAGTGATCCTGTCCCGCCACCGACGTCGAGGGAGCCCGGCCGCCGCGCCGGGCTTTTTCGTTTCCGCCTTCGACAAACCTTCGCCCTATGCGGGATTCATGTCCTCGTCTCGCGATGTGCCGCCCGGGCGGATCGCGCCTCGCCCCGTTCGCAATCGCATCTCGACGGCCGCCATGATCAAGACGCTCCCAACGCGCCTTCTCTTCGTTTGCCTTCTCGCCTTCCTCGCAGCGGCGCCCGCCGGGGCGCAGCTGCCGTCGATCCCCGGGATGCCTTCAGCCACAGCCGAGGAGCCGGCGGCCGAGACCGGCGTCGATGCCGAGGGGCGCGCCAGCCTCGACGACCTGATCTCCATCCTGGAGGACGAGGCGACGCGGGCGCGGCTGATCGAATCGCTGCGCGCCATGGCCTACCAGCCGGCGGCGCCGGAGGAGGACGCCGGGGCGACGGATATGGAGACCGCGCCGGCCTCCGTGCCCGCCGCGCTCGCCGTCTACACGCGCACCGGCGTCGAGGGGCTGCAGATGGGAATGGCGGCGGTGGCCAACATCGCCAACGAGGCGACCCACCTCATCGCCGGCACCGAGGCGATCAACTTCCCCGCCGTCATCGCGGCGATCCTGCCGGTTCTGGCCGTCGCGGTCGCGGTCTTCGCGGCCTATTTCGGCCTCTCCTTCGCGGTGCGCCCGGCACTGGACTGGCTGGCCTCGCGCGCCCGGCCGAAGGCGCCGGTGCTGCGCTTGACGCTTTTGGCCGGCGGCCTCCTCATCAGCGCACTCAAGATCCTGCTCTCGGGCGTCGCCGGGCACATCGCTGCGATCGTCTTCTACGCCGGGCCGCCGAACTTCGCGCAGGCCCTGTTCCTGAATGCCTTCGTCATCACCGGGCTGATCCAGGTGGCGCTCTCGGCCTTCGTCGCGCCCTACCATCCGCCGCTGCGCATGACGCCCTTCTCGGACGGGCAGGCGCGATACTGGTACAAGCGTCTCGCCTTCATCATCCTGGCGCTCGGCTACACCTTCCTGTTCCTCGCCCCGATCGTGGAGGCGAACTCGAACGTGCGGGCGGGCAACGCGGTGCGTTTCATCGTCGTCGTCGTCACCTACCTGACGACCGTCTGGATGATCGTCCACAACCGCTATCCGGTCGGCGAGCGCCTGCAGCGCGCGGCCATGCACGGCGCCCGCGACTTCCAGTCCCGCGTCAACTACCTGCTCGGCTACGTCTGGTGGCTGCTGGCGCTCGGCTACGTCTCGGCGCTCCTGATCCTCTGGCTCCTCAGCCCGCGCGACGGCTTCCAGTTCATGGCGCTCGCGAGCCTCTATTCGCTGGCCGCCATCACGCTCGGCGGCCTCGTCATCACGATCCTGTCGAAGATCATCCTTAAGGGCATCAAGGTGCCGCAGGTGACCAAGGACCGCCTGCCGCTGCTGGAGGGCCGGGTGAACACCTTCGTGCCCACGCTGCTGACGCTGGCGCGGGTGATCGTCATCATCCTCGTCTTCGGGACGATCCTGGAATCCTGGCGGATCGTGGAGTTCAGCGCCTGGGCGCAGACCGCCTGGGGCCAGCGGCTCGTCGGCGGGGCCATCGGCGCGCTGATCATCCTGTCGATCGCCTTCGGCGTCTACCTCGTCCTCTCGTCCTGGGTGGAGTACCGGCTGAACCCGAACTACGGGACGGTGCCGAGCCCGCGCGAGAAGACGCTGCTGGCGCTCTTCCGCAACGCCTTCACCGTCATCCTCGCCGTCATCACGCTGATGCTGGTGCTCTCGCAGATCGGGCTCGACATCGCCCCGCTGCTCGCCGGTGCCGGCGTCGTCGGCCTTGCCATCGGCTTCGGCGCTCAGAAGCTGGTGCAGGACATCATCACGGGCGCCTTCATCCAGATCGAGAACGTCATGAACGAGGGCGACGTCGTCCAGGTCGGCGCGATCTCGGGCGTCGTCGAGAAGCTGACGATCCGCTCGGTCTCGCTGCGCTCCCTCGACGGCACCTATCACCTGATCCCGTTCTCGGCGGCCGACCAGGTCTCGAACATGACCAAGGACTTCTCCAATTTCGTCGCCGACGTGGAGGTCGCCTACCGCGAGGACACGGACGAGGTGCGCGCGGCCATGGAGGAGGCCTTCGCCCGGCTGAGGCAGACCGACCAGGCCGAGAACATCCTCGCGGACTTCGAATTCCTGGGCGTCGAGATGCTGAACCCGTCCTCCATCCAGGTACGCGGGCGGGTGCGCACGCTGCCCGGCAAGCAGTGGGGCGTCGGCCGGGTCTACAAGTCGCTGATCAAGAAGGTGCTGGACGAGCGGCGGATCGAGATCCCGTTCCCGCAGACGACCGTCTGGTTCGGCACCGGAAAGGACGGCTCGGCCCCGCCGATGCGGATCCTGCGCGCCGGTGCCGATTCGCAGCACGCCGAGGTCGCCCGTGCGCTGCCGCGGCCCAAGAGCGCGCCGTCCGCCCCCGCGACCTCGGTCGACGACGCGGAGGGCGCCGACCGGCAGGAGGCGGCGGAGAAGGCCGAGGAGGCCGCCGCCGAGAAGGAGAACGCGGTCGCCGCACGCGCCTGACGGGGCCCGGCCGGACCTCCGGTCATGCGCCTTGCATGGCCGGGCGCCCCCATCCTATCTGTGAGCCTGAGATTTCCCGCCAACGATTCGGCCGCGACGCCCTCCCGGGCGTCCGCCGGAGACACGAAAGTCCGCGATCATGAAACATCCCGTCGAGACCGCGATGAACCTCGTCCCGATGGTCGTCGAGCAGACCAATCGCGGCGAGCGTGCCTACGACATCTTCTCCCGACTCCTGAAGGAGCGGGTGATCTTCATCACCGGTCCGATCGAGGACCACATGTCGACGCTGATCTGCGCGCAGCTGCTCTTCCTGGAGGCCGAGAACCCCAAGAAGGAGATCGCGCTCTACATCAACTCGCCGGGCGGCGTGGTGACGAGCGGCATGGCGATCTACGATACCATGCAGTTCATCAAGCCGGCGGTCTCGACGCTGTGCATCGGGCAGGCGGCCTCGATGGGCTCGCTGCTGCTCTGCGCCGGCCACAAGGACATGCGCTTCGCCACGCCCAACGCGCGCATCATGGTGCACCAGCCCTCGGGCGGCTTCTCCGGCCAGGCCTCCGACATCGAGCGCCACGCGCAGGACATCATCAAGCTGAAGCGCCGCCTCAACGAGGTCTACGTCCAGCACACCGGCCAGGACTACGAGACGATCGAGAAGACGCTCGACCGCGACCACTTCATGACCTCGGAGGAGGCGCAGGCCTTCGGCCTGATCGACAAGGTGTACTCGTCCCGCGAGGCGCTCGAGGCGACGGCGCCCCAAGCCTGACGCGAGCCGTCTTGATGTGATCCCGGCGGCCTCATAAGTTGGAGCGTTGAGGGCCACCGGGGCGGGCAAGCGTCGCTCAAGGGTTTGGTCGCAGATTTGACATGGGGTGGTGGACCATCGCCGGGTCCGCCGCCCGAGCCGGGCAGGGCGGGGCCATCGGCCCCTGCCTCGCGAGCGGACCGGCATCCGGGGCTCTTCGGACTGGAAGGATAGAGAGAATGAGCAAAACGAGCGGCGGCGACAGCAAGAACACGCTCTACTGCTCTTTCTGCGGAAAGAGCCAGCACGAAGTCCGCAAGCTGATCGCGGGACCGACGGTCTTCATCTGCGACGAGTGCGTCGAACTCTGCATGGACATCATCCGGGAGGAGAACAAATCCTCCATGGTGAAGTCGCGCGAGGGCGTGCCGACACCGCAAGAGATCATCGCGGTCCTCGACGACTACGTCATCGGGCAGTCCTTCGCCAAGAAGGTGCTCTCCGTCGCGGTGCACAACCACTACAAGCGCCTCGCGCATGCGGCGAAGAACAACGACGTCGAGCTGGCGAAGTCGAACATCCTGCTGATGGGGCCGACGGGCTGCGGCAAGACGCTGCTCGCCCAGACGCTGGCGCGCATCCTCGACGTGCCGTTCACGATGGCGGACGCGACGACGCTGACCGAGGCCGGCTATGTCGGCGAGGACGTCGAGAACATCATCCTCAAGCTGCTCCAGTCGGCCGACTACAACGTCGAGCGGGCCCAGCGCGGCATCGTCTACATCGACGAGATCGACAAGATTTCGCGCAAGTCCGACAATCCCTCGATCACGCGCGACGTGTCGGGCGAGGGCGTGCAGCAGGCGCTCCTGAAGATCATGGAAGGCACCGTCGCCTCCGTGCCGCCGCAGGGCGGGCGCAAGCATCCCCAGCAGGAGTTCCTGCAGGTGGATACGGCGAACATCCTGTTCATCTGCGGCGGCGCCTTCGCGGGCCTCGACAAGATCATTTCCGACCGCGGCCGCAAGACCTCGATCGGCTTCGCGGCCAACGTCTCCTCGCCGGAGGACCGCCGCACGGGCGACCTCTTCCGTCAGGTGGAGCCGGAGGACCTGCTCAAGTTCGGCCTGATCCCCGAGTTCGTCGGCCGTCTGCCGGTCCTGGCGACGCTGGAGGATCTCGACGAGATCGCGCTGGTCCAGATTCTGATCGCGCCGAAGAACGCGCTGGTGAAGCAGTACCAGCGCCTGTTCGAGATGGAGAACGTCGAGCTGTCCTTCCACGAGGACGCGCTGAAGGCGATCGCCCGCAAGGCCATCGAGCGCAAGACCGGCGCGCGCGGCCTGCGCTCCATCATGGAGGCGATGCTTCTCGACACGATGTTCGACCTGCCGACGCTGGAAGGCGTGCAGGAGGTCGTCATCTCCGAGGAGGTGATCGACGGCAACGCGCGGCCTCTCTACATCTACGCCGAGCGCAAGGACGAGAAGGAGAACGTCAGCGCCTGAGGCGCGGACGCTTCCCCGATCGAAGCACGAGCCGAGCCCGCCCCGGTCCTTTCCGCGGCGGGCTTTTCCGTTTCCGGGCCGCCGGAGCGTGATACAAGCGTCACATTGCGGTGCGCGGGCGTTCTCCCGCACCCGCGAACGGCTTGAAGGCCGCCGCGCACGGGACCACATTGGACGGGCAATGAGGGGTCTCGCCGGGGGCTGTTTGAACGGGTCCGGACAGATCGCCTGAGGCGGCGTCGCCGCAGAAAGGACTTCCCATGTCGACATCGAATACGAGCGCGGACCAGACCTCCGTCCATCCCGTCCTGCCGCTTCGCGACATCGTCGTCTTCCCGCACATGATCGTTCCGCTCTTCGTCGGGCGCGAGAAGTCGATCAAGGCGCTCGAAGAGGTCATGGGCGCCGACAAGCAGATCCTGCTCGCGACCCAGAAGGACGCGGGCGACGAGGATCCCGAGCCCGGCGCGATCTACGAACTCGGCACGCTGTCGAACGTGCTCCAGCTCCTCAAGCTCCCGGACGGCACCGTGAAGGTGCTGGTCGAGGGCGTCGCGCGCGCGCGCATCGAGCGCTTCACCGACCGCCGCGAGTGGCACGAGGCCGAGGCGCGCCTCGTCGAGGTCGAGGACGAGGATCCCGTCGAGGTCGAGGCGCTGGCGCGCTCGGTGATCTCGGAGTTCGAGAACTACGTCAAACTGAACAAGAAGATCTCGCCCGAGGTCGTCGGCGCCGCAGGGCAGATCGACGACTATTCGAAGCTCGCCGACACGGTGGCCTCGCATCTGGCGATCAAGATCCCCGAGAAGCAGGAGATGCTCTCGCTCACGAGCGTTCGCGAGCGGCTCGAGAAGGCCTTGTCGTTCATGGAGGCCGAGATCTCGGTCCTTCAGGTGGAGAAGCGCATCCGCTCGCGCGTCAAGCGCCAGATGGAGAAGACCCAGCGCGAGTACTATCTGAACGAGCAGATGAAGGCGATCCAGAAGGAGCTCGGCGACGGCGAGGAAGGCCGCGACGAGGCGTCCGAGATCGAGGAGCGCATCAAGAAGACCAAGCTCTCCAAGGAGGCGCGGGAGAAGGCCAATGCCGAGCTGAAGAAGCTCAGGCAGATGAGCCCGATGTCGGCCGAGGCGACGGTCGTGCGCAACTATCTCGACTGGCTCCTGGGCCTGCCCTGGGGCAAGGCCTCGCGCGTCAAGATCGACCTGAAGCAGGCCGAGCGGATCCTCGACGAGGACCATTACGGCCTCGACAAGGTCAAGGAGCGCATCGTCGAGTATCTCGCCGTCCAGAGCCGGCAGTCGAAGCTGAAGGGCCCGATCCTGTGCCTCGTCGGCCCTCCGGGCGTCGGCAAGACCTCGCTCGCCAAGTCGATCGCCAAGGCCACGGGGCGCGAATACGTGCGCATGGCGCTCGGCGGCGTGCGGGACGAGGCCGAGATCCGCGGCCATCGGCGCACCTATATCGGCTCGATGCCCGGCAAGGTCATCCAGTCGATGAAGAAGGCCAAGCGGTCCAACCCGCTCTTCCTGCTCGACGAGATCGACAAGCTCGGACAGGACTATCGGGGCGACCCGTCCTCCGCGCTGCTCGAGGTTCTCGACCCCGAACAGAACGCGACGTTCATGGATCACTACCTCGAGGTCGAGTACGACCTCTCGCCGATCATGTTCGTCACCACCGCGAACACGCTGAACATCCCCGGTCCGCTGATGGACCGCATGGAGATCATCCGAATCGCGGGCTACACCGAGGACGAGAAGGTCGAGATCGCCAAGCGGCACCTGCTGCCGAAGGCGATCCGCGACCACGCCCTCAAGGACGAGGAGTTCGACGTCTCGGAGGACGCGCTGCGCACCATCGCCCAGCGCTACACCCGCGAGGCCGGTGTGCGCTCCTACGAGCGCGAGCTCACCAAGCTCGCCCGCAAGGCGGTGACGGCGATCCTCAAGGGCGAGGCGACGAAGGTCTCGGTGACGGCGCAGAACATCGCCGACTATCTCGGCGTGCCGCGCTACCGCTTCGGGGAGGTGGACAGCGACGACCAGGTCGGCGTCGTGACCGGTCTCGCCTGGACCGAGGTCGGCGGCGAACTCCTGACGATCGAAGGCGTCATGATGCCCGGAAAGGGCAAGATGACGGTGACGGGCAATCTGAAGGACGTGATGAAGGAATCGATCTCGGCGGCGGCGTCCTACGTCCGCTCGAAGGCGACCGATTTCGGCATCGAGCCGCCTCTGTTCGAGAAGCGGGACATCCACGTCCACGTTCCGGAAGGGGCGACCCCGAAGGACGGTCCCTCGGCCGGAACCGCCATGGCAACCGCGATCATTTCGGTGATGACGGGCATTCCGGTGAAGCGCGACATCGCCATGACCGGCGAGATCACGCTGCGGGGCCGGGTGCTGCCGATCGGCGGCCTGAAGGAGAAGCTCCTCGCGGCGCTTCGCGGCGGCATCAAGAAGGTGATGATCCCGGAGGAGAACGCCAAGGACCTCGTGGACATCCCGGACAACGTCAAGAACGCCCTCGAGATCGTGCCGGTCTCGCACATCGGCGAGGTGCTGAAGCACGCGCTCGTGCGCCAGCCCGAGGCCGTGGAATGGGACGAGGAGCGCAATCCGATCCCCCGCGGCGAGTCGGGTGCGGACGGTGCGACTGCGGTCGCGCACTGACCGTCAACCTCAGGTTCGTGAGAGAAAAGGCCGCCTTCGGGCGGTCTTTTTGCATCCGAAGCCCGCTTTTCTGGGGTTTCGAGCATTTCCGCGCTTGAATGATGCCGGGGATTTTACCATCGTCACCGCCGGTTGGGTGCCGGTTGCACCGATGACAGGAGGTGTCTCATGAACAAGAACGAACTCGTCTCGACGGTGGCCGAGAAGGCCGGTCTCTCGAAGCAGCAGGCGGTCAGCGCGGTCGACGCCGTGTTCGATTCCGTTGCGGAGGCGCTCGCCGGCGGCGACGACATCCGTCTGGTCGGCTTCGGAACCTTCTCGGTCTCGCATCGCGCCGCCTCGAAGGGCCGCAATCCCTCGACGGGCGCCGAGGTCGACATCCCGGCCCGCAAGGTGGCCAAGTTCACGCCCGGCAAGGGCCTGAAGGACTCCGTCAACGCCAAGTAACGGCGACGAGAACCTTTGACGGCGCTCCGGCGCCGTGCCCCTAGCGCCTGCCGGGCGCAAGGGATTCGAATGCGCAAAGACCTGCTTCACCGTCGTGCCGGGCCGGAAGGGCCGGGTGCGGCGGCGGGCGGGTCTTTTTGCGTGAGGGGGAGCTGCGTCCGTCGCGACGGGGCGGCGGTGACCGAGCGCGAGGATAGGCCAGCGGCAGAAGAGGGCGCGAGCGCAACCGCACGTCGACGGAGCGCGGCGCGGCGCGGCGCACAGCGGGCTTTCGCAAGCGACATGCGGGACGGCGGGCGCCGCCGATGGGCGAAGGCACGGTGCGGGCAGGGGCTCGAGAGGGGGGTCTCCGGCGCCCTGGCGTGGCCGTCGGGGCATGGAACGGCGGCGCCGGCCCTCGAAGGGAGGCCCGCCGGAGCGTTTGCCGGCGGGTTCGGATCCAGGGCCGCTAGCGTCGAACCGGAGAAACGTCCCGGACGGCCCGTTCCGGCGTCGGGTCGCCAAGCCCGTGCGAAACGCGAAAGGGGCCCGAAGGCCCCTGGACGCGTCGACCGTCGATCCGCAGGACGATCAGGCGGCGCGGGTGTCTTCCTCGGGCTCGCGCAGCACGTAGCCGCGGCCCCAGACGGTTTCGATGTAGTTCTTGCCTTCCGTGGCCGTGGAAAGCTTCTTGCGCAGCTTGCAGATGAAGACGTCGATGATCTTCAGCTCCGGCTCGTCCATGCCGCCGTAGAGGTGGTTCAGGAACATCTCCTTGGTCAGCGTCGTGCCCTTGCGGAGCGACAGCAGCTCCAGCATGGCGTATTCCTTGCCCGTCAGGTGGACGCGCGTGCCGTTCACCTCCACCGTTTTGGCGTCGAGGTTCACCGTCAGGTCGCCCGTGTTGATGACCGACTGGGCGTGGCCCTTGGAGCGGCGGACGATGGCGTGGATGCGGGCGACCAGCTCGTCCTTGTGGAAGGGCTTGGTCATGTAGTCGTCGGCGCCGAAGCCGAGGCCGCGGACCTTGTCCTCGATGCCGGCCATGCCGGAGAGGATGAGGATCGGCGTCTTCACCTTGGCCAGGCGCAGGGTGCGCAGCACCTCGTAGCCCGACATGTCCGGCAGGTTCAGATCGAGGAGGATGATGTCGTAGTCGTAGAGCTTGCCGAGATCGACGCCCTCTTCGCCCAGATCGGTGGTGTAGACGTTGAAGCTCTCGGATTTCAGCATCAGTTCGATGCTCTGCGCGATGGCGCTGTCATCCTCGATCAAAAGAACGCGCATCCGAGATCCCCTTACCCGATCCGGCCGGCCAGTCGCCCCGCCGGATCACCGTTTTTCCCAAGTCACCGACCATGTTGGCACGCAATGGTTAAGGAAGGCTTCCGTAACCATCGCCGCGCCCCTTCCGGTTCGGCCCGCCCCCTCCCGGTCGTCGGTGCCGCTGCAACCTCGAATATGAGGAAAGTCAGCGCATCGCGGCATTGAACCCCGCCGATTTACCGAGCCTTAAGCCGAGCGCCCCTAGGATTAACGTCGCACATGAACACTTGGTTAAGCCTGTAGAGACTCAGGCTTGCCCGAAACCATAGAGCGAAGGACGGGCTCGATCCCGTCCGACCGGGAGCCCCATCCATGAACAAGCGCGACAATCTGGTCAGGCTCGTCCGGTTCAAGGTCGCCGAGAAGCGTCGGCAGGTCGAACAGCTCGACATGATGATGCGCGAGTTCGAGCGGATGGCGGGCGAACTGGACGCCCAGATCCTCGCCGAGGAGAAGCGCTCGGGCATCGCGGACGTGAACCATTTCGCCTACCCGACCTTCGCCAAGGCCGCCCGCACGCGCCGTGACAATCTGATGGACTCGGTCCGCGACCTGAAGACCCAGGCCGGCGCGGCGCATCTGGCGCTCCAGGAGGCCGAGGACGAACTCGCCCATGCCGAGAAGCTCGAAAGCCGCGACTTCGGCGAGGAGCGCCGCGCCGCCGGTTAGGAACCACAACCGGCGCGTTCTATGATCCTGCGCGCCGCTCGATGATGCGGGCGCCGGAAACTCCATGATCACGTTCCTGCGCCGTCTCCTCGAAGCGATTCCCTATCTTCTGGCGATCCCCGTCGCACTGGTGGCGCCGCTCTGGATATTTGGAGTGCCGGGCAAGGCGGAGACGTACCAGATCGTCTGGTTCCTCTGCTCGTACTTCGCCATGCTCGCCTATCCGCTGGCCCTCTTCGCGATCGGCGTCGAGCGCTTCCGCGTATGGCGCGGGCGGGGACGGCTTCCGATCGCGCGTCTCCGGCGGCTGCCTTGGGTGTTCCTGGGCCTGCTTCTCGTGATCCAGAGCCCGATCTTCTACTCGGCCTACTCCGAATGGCGCCGCTCGGTCCTCTGGTGGGAAACGGCCTCGCCGAGGAAAGAATGCGGTCTGCCATCCGGCGCCGGGACGAGGATCGGCTGAACGAGGTGCTGGACGCCGGGTTCGACGGTCGAACAGCCGCTCTTCTTCGGATCCTCGGCTGTGCTTCTTTCGGCCGAATATCGGGACTGGACGTTCGTCGAAACCCTGCTCGAACCGGGGGCGGACCCGGACCGTCCGAACGATCGCGGCGAGACCCTTCGCGGCGAGTTCGAAAACCTCCAACCTCAGACTCACCCCGATCAGCGCGAGGCCCTCGAGCGCGTGCGCGTCCTCCTGCGGCAACCCGCTCAAGAGCAGCGCTGAGCCGCTTGCAAGACCGCAAAGAAGAAAGGGCCGGTGCGAAGCCGGCCCTTTTCGATTCCCGTCGGTTCGAGGCCGAGGCCTCAGTGGTGGAGATCCACCTTCTTGCGGTATTCCTGGATCTGCGTGGTGCGCAGACCGGCCAGCCCGTGGCTGTCGATCGACACCTGCCAGGACAGGAACTCTTCCACCGTCAGCGTGTAACGCGAACAGGCTTCGTCGAGGCTCAGCAGACCCCCGCGCACGGCTGCGACGACTTCCGCCTTGCGGCGGATGACCCAGCGCCTCGTGTTGGAGGGGGGCAGGTCGGCAATCGTCAGCGGGCTCCCGTCGGGCCCGATGACGTACTTCACTCTCGCTCTCGCCTGATCGGTCATTTAACTCTCTACGCAACGCAAGGACCTAATCAACGAGGAGGAGGTTAGACTTGCGCGACTGAAAATTTCGCTAAGCGCCGCGTAAGGATTCGATAACAAGTCGAAGCGAAGGGCCGGGATCTTCGAACCGTCGCATTTGTCGGCTCGATGGCCTATCTGGGAGGAAGGTCTCGGGCGACGCCGGCGCAGCCGGCCGCGTCCGCGAGCCTCCGTGCCCCGAACCTTCAGCCGTGCGACCAAGCGCCCGATGATGAATAGCCTCGACTTTCCCAAGCCGCCTTCCGCGACCCGCGTCGTCGTCGCCATGTCGGGCGGCGTCGATTCCTCGGTGACCGCGGCGATCCTCAAGGCGGAAGGCTACGACGTCGTCGGCATCACGCTGCAGCTTTACGACGGCGGCGCGACACCGCGGCGGGCGGGCGCCTGCTGCGCGGGACAGGACATCCACGACGCGCGGCGCACCGCCGAGACGCTCGGCATCCCCCACTACGTCCTCGACTACGAGCAGCGGTTCCGCGAGCAGGTGATCGAGCCCTTCGCGGCGAGCTACGTGGAGGGCGAGACACCGATTCCCTGCGTGTCCTGCAATCAGACGGTGAAGTTCACGGACCTCCTCGCCACGGCCCGCGAGCTGGGCGCCGACGCGCTCGCCACGGGGCACTACATCGAATCGCGCGCGCACGGCGCCCATCGCGCGCTGCACCGCCCCGCCGACCTCAACCGAGACCAGAGCTACTTTCTCTACGCGACGACGCAGGCCCAGGTCGATTTCCTGCGCTTCCCGCTCGGCCGCATGACCAAGCCGCAGGCCCGCGCCATTGCGGAAGGCCACGGCCTGTCGGTGGCGGCCAAGCCGGACAGCCAGGACATCTGCTTCGTCGCCAAGGGCCGCTACTCGGACGTCATCGCCAAGCTGCGCCCCGACGCGCAGCGGCCGGGCCGGATCGTTCATGTCGACGGACGCGATCTCGGCCGGCACGAGGGCGTCGTCGGCTTCACGGTCGGCCAGCGGAAGGGCCTCGGCGTCTCGGTGGGCGAACCGCTCTACGTGGTCTCTATCGACGCGCGCAACGCCATGGTGCGGGTCGGCCCGCGCGAGGCGCTGGACGTGAAGCGCGTCGCCCTGCGTTCGGTCAACTGGCTGGGCGATGCGCCGATCGAGGCGACGGCCGGGCAGGGGATCGACGTCTTCGTGCGCGTGCGCTCCACGCGCCCGCCGGCGCCGGCGCGGCTCTTCGCCGACGATGCCGGCGTCCGTGTGGACCTCGCCGAGGGCGTCGAGGGCGTTTCGCCGGGCCAGGCCTGCGTCTTCTACGACGGCGAGGGCGTGGGCGCCCGGATCCTCGGCGGCGGCGTCATCGCAAGGACCGAGCGCGCGATCGATCCCGTGCCGGCGCGCGCGGCCTGATCAGCCGCGCGGACGCGGCGAGGCTTCGGCCAGAATCCGCACGGTCTCCACCGCCTCTGCGGCGCCCGTCTCTGGCGCCTCGCGCGTCTCGATGCAGAGGATGAAATGGCGGAGTTCGCGGTCGAGCGGCAGGCCCGGTTCGGTCTCCAGATATTCCGCGTCGGCGCTGCGCATGACGAAGGCCGATCCCTCGCGGCGCACCGTGTTCGCATAGAGCGCGAGCTTCTGGCCTTCGGGCGCGAGATCGTCGAAGGTGATCATCCCGTCGGTGCCGACGACGGTGAAGCGGCGGTCGCGGAAGGGGGAGACGCGCGAGACGTGGACTTCGGCGGAGATGCCGCCGGCAAAGGCCATGCGGATGTCGGCCGTGTCCGTCTCTTCGCTGAGGATGGCGCGCGAGATCGTCTCGATCGTCTCGGGCGCCGAGCCTGCGAGCTTCAGGACCAGCGACAGATCGTGCGGCGCGAGGTCCCAGACCGCGTCCATGCCGAGGAACCGGCCGAAGCCGAGCCGCGTGGAGATCATGTGGCGCACCGTTCCGATGCGGCCCGCTTCGACGGCTGCGACCAGCGCCTCGAACACCGGGTGGAAGCGCAGGACGTGGCCGACCATCAGATGCCGTCCCGCCGCCTTTGCCGCCTCCGCCGTCCGGCGGGCGTCCTCGACGTCGAGGGCGATCGGCTTCTCGATCAGCACGTCCTTGCCGGCTCGGAGCGCGGCGCGCCCCATCTCTCCGTGGAGCCGGGCGGGGAGGGCGAGCACGACGGCATCGATCCCGGGATCGGCGAGGATGTCCTGCGCGGACCGGGCCGGGACGCCGAATCGCTGCGACAGATCGGCCGCGCGATCGCCGCTGCCGTCCGCAAGGGCCGCGAGCGCGCCGAACTGGTGGAGCGTTCGGACGTGGTTCTGTCCCCACTGGCCGCAGCCGATCACGGCGATCCTGGGCTTCGTCATGCGTCTTCCGTCCGGTGTTTCGTTCGCAGGTCTAGGGTTTGGCCCGCCTTGCGGCAAGGATTCTTGACAGCCGCGGCTCTCTGTCCCTATACCGCCGACACCGCACCGGGCCGCCCCGATCGAGGGCGGTTTCGGCTCGTCGGATGGCAGCGTAGCTCAGTTGGTTAGAGCACCGGACTCATAACCCGGGGGTCGGCAGTTCAAGTCTGCCCGCTGCTACCACCCCGCCTCCCGTATCGTTTCAGACGCTGCCGCGACCCTGTGTGTCCGCCGGGACACGCTGGGCGATTCTTTGAACGCGGACGGAATCTTATCGATTTTCGTGCGTAACTGAGGTGAACCTTACGAATTCTGGACGCTTCGCCCGACATGATCGCCGTTCTCCGCTCCCTGTCCCTCCTCCCCCTTCTCGCGCTCGGCGCGTGCCAGACGGCGCAGCAGGCGCCGATGCAGATCGCACAGCCGCAATACGACCCGCGCATTCTCGCCTTCTACGGCGAGATGCAGGACGGCGAGCACGTGATCCCGGCCATCGATCCGCGGATCGTGGAGGAGCGCAACATCCGCCAGGTGGTCGACTTCCAGACGGACGAGCCCGTGGGCACGGTCGTGGTCGATCCCTACGGCCACCATCTGTACCTCGTCATGGAAGGCGGCCAGGCGATGCGCTACGGCATCGGCGTCGGCCGCGCGGGCTTCGCCTTCGCGGGGACGGCGACGGTGCAGCGCAAGGCGTCCTGGCCGGGCTGGACCCCGACGCAGAACATGCTGCGCCGTGAGCCGGACCGCTACGGGCCGTATGCCGGCGGCGTTCCGGGCGGCCTCGGCAATCCGCTGGGCGCGCGCGCCCTCTATCTCTATCGCGGCGGCCGCGACACGATGTACCGCATCCACGGCACCAACGAGCCGCAGACGATCGGCCGTTCGGTCTCGGCCGGCTGCATCCGGATGTTCAACCAGGACGTCGTGGATTTGGAAACGCGCGTTCCGAACGGCTCGCGCGTCGTCGTCCTGCGGGAGGCCTACCAGCCCGAGCCGACCCCGATCGCCGCGGCACCGTCGCGCATCGCGGTCTTCTGAGCGCGACCGACGGATCTCATCCCGAACGAGAGAGCGGGGTCGCGATGGTCGCGGCCCCGCTTTTTTCATGACACGCATGGCCGACGGATATGCCGGACCGGGACGGGGAGATTGTCTGGGGGGCGTGGCGGGGTCTGGAGCGGGCGATCGGGATCGAACCGACGACATTCAGCTTGGGAAGCTGACGTTCTACCACTGAACTACGCCCGCGCCGCGCGGACACTCGCAAGTCGGGGTTCCGGCGTCAAGCCGATTTCGGCGCGGGAACCCAGGCTCGCTCGCCCCCGTTCGGGCTCCACGCAAACGAACGAGCGGAGCCGCGCCATGTCGCACCTGACCTATCAGATCGTCGAGCACGACGGAGGCTGGGCCTACAAAGTGGGCGACGTCTATTCGGAGACCTTCCGCTCGCACGACGACGCCTTGGCTGCGGCGAAGGATGCGGCGGAACGCCAGCGTCTGGCCGGCGAAGCCGAAGGCATCTCCTATCAGGACGGCGAGGGAAGATGGCACGAGGAGGTCTCGCCGGGCGACGACCGGCCGGAGACCGACGTCGCCGACAGCGAGAAGGCCTGAGCGCGTAAGGTCCAGGGGACCGCGGGGGGGCCTTGGGTCAGGTTCGGACCGGCGCACTCGATATGGGGCGTCTTCTCCCACCCGTGGGGGTCGGAGACGAGCTTGCGCAGGCTTCGAAGGCTGGCAACGGTGACGAGCGCCCAATAGGCCCAGAGCGTCCAGCTCCACCGCACCAGCGGACGTTCGTCCGGCGTCGCCACCGCCGAGGCGAGGAGGGCGAAGACGGCGGCGGCGGACACGATGTTGAGGATGTCGAGCGCCATCAGCCAGTCGAGCCGGATTGCGCCTTCGCCGTCCAGCCAGAAATCGAAAGCGACCGTTCCGAGATAGATCACGAACGCGGTGTGCATCGTCGCCCCCGCCACCATCGCGAGGAACAGGAGCTGGAACGCCAGCATGCGCCCGGGCCCGAGCTGCCGGAGGCACCCGGCGGGGTCCCGCATGTGGACGAAATAGGTCTGGATCCAACCCTTCACCCACCGCCCGCGCTGGTTTCGCCAGTCGCGCCAGCGCGTGGGGGCGATCTCGCTCGTGGGCGCGCCGATGACGCCGATGCTGTAGCCGTGCCGGGCCAGTCGGATGCCGAGATCGGCGTCCTCGGCGACGTTGTGGCTGTCCCAGGCACCGACATGGTCCAGTGCCGAGCGGCGGAAGTGGTTCGACGTGCCGCCCAGCGGGATCGGCAGGTCCCGGCGCGCCAGGAAGGGCAGGAGGCTCCGGAAAAGAATCGCGTATTCTAGCGCGAACATGGCCGTCAGCCAGTTCTGCCCCGCGTTCCGGATGACGAGCGGCGCCTGGACGCAGGCCAGGTCCGGTCCGGCTCGCTCGAAGGCAAGCCAGGCCTCCAGAAGCTGGTCGGGATCCGGCCGGTCTTCCGCGTCGTAGAGGACGACGTAGTCTCCGCGCGCTATCGGAAGCGCGTGGTTGAGGGCCTTGGGCTTGGTGCGCGGATGCGCCGGCTCGACGATGCCGATCTCGAAGCCCGCGCGCCCGGCGATCGCGTGGCGGACCGCCTCGACCGTCGCCGGATCGTCGGCCTCGCAGACGAGCTTGATGTCGAGGCGCGACCGCGGCCAGTTGAGGCGCCCCAGGGCCTCCACCAGCGGTTCGACCATCCGGTCCTCGTGACGGAGCGCGACGAGGACCGTGTAGACGGGCAGGGGCCGTGTCGGCAGGCGGAGCTCGTTCTCGTGCCGTGCACGCTCTTCGGCGCTCCTGCGGCGTTCGTTCCGGTGATCGGCGAGAACGAGAAATCGGAGGCCGGTGAGCGACAGGAAGAGAAGGCTGATGGTCGCGTGAAGCGCGGTGAAGAGCGCCCATCCGAAGGCGATCCCGGCCATGAGGAGGATGAGCGCCGCCAAGGCGAGCACGCGGGCTTGCGGCGGCGTCAGGACCGTGAGCGCCGACCATTCCGGGCGCGTCGTCGACAGACCGTGGCGCGCCGCCTCGAGGCGGGCGGCGTCGCTCGATTTCGCCGCATGTTCGCGCAGCGCCTCCCGGCTCGTGACCACCACGGACGTCGCCCCGTTCCGCTCGATCCAGTCCATCGTCCGCTGGATCGCTCCGAGGGGTGGTGCGATGTAGACCTGCGTCCGCTGGTTTGGCTTGGAGGTTCGCAGCACCCGGGGATCGCGCGACGCCGAACGCCAGACGACGCGTTCGTCGCCCCCCGGCAAACCGAAGGGCAGGCCCATCACGTTGGCGAGGGCTCGGGCGAGCGTCTCCGGATTCACCCCTCTGGCGACCAGCTCGTCGCCGAGATCGGACGCGTTCCGCCGCGCCCCCGACAGAGCGTCCAGGAAAAGGAGCGGGTCGACGCCCGCCAGGGCGACGACCCGCTCCAACGCGCTCGCGACATCGTCATTGTCCGCCTTGGCCGTGAAGAGTTCGGACGGGTGCGTCCAAAGCTTGGCTTTGAGGATCGCGCTGGCCGGTGCTACGACGTTCACTGGATGGCGCCCCCTTCCGACCGATCCATGCAGGCCACATCGTGCGCGCGTATTATCGCCAGTTGAACACACCACAGCGGGTGCTCCACGCGTTCGGACGTGTGCTCCTGCATGCTGGGATTGCATTCGCCGCGTTTGCGGTACCGGCGGCGGCGCAGGAGGTCCCGACGCCGAACTTCTGGGATCGCGGCCCGATCGTCGCGCCCCCTTCGCCGCCGGAACTGCAGCGTCTGCGCTTCCTGACGAGCGTCGACTACCCGCCGTTCAACTTCCTCGACGCGCGCGGCCGCCTCGCGGGCTTCAACGTCGAGCTGGCGCGAACGATCTGCGAGGAGCTGGACCTCATCGAGATCTGCCAGATCGAGGCGCGTCCGTTCGAGGAATTGCTGCCGGCCCTCCTGGCGGGCGAGGGCGACGCGATCGTCGCAGGCCTCGCCGTGACCGCCGAGGCGCGCCAGACGCTCGCCTTCACCGGCTCCTATTTCCGCTATCCGGCGCGCTTCGTGGCGCCGCAGGGGCAGGCGCTGGCCGACGCGCTCGCCGAGGGGCTCGCCGGCCGGCGCATCGGCGTCGTGCGCGAGACGGCCCATCAGGCGATGCTCCAGTCCTTCTTCCCCGACGCCGTGGCCGTTCCGTTCGACGACCGGGCCCAGATGCTCGCGGCGATCAAGGACGCGTCCGTCGAGGCGGGGTTCGGCGACGGGGTCGGCCTGTCCTTCTGGCTGGCCAGCGAGGATGCCGCCAATTGCTGCGCCTTCGTGGGCGGGCCCTATCTCTCCGACGAGTTCTTGGGCGAGGGGCTCGCCATCGCGGTCCGCTCGGACGATGCGAATCTCGCCGCCGCCTTCGACTACGCGTTGTCGCAGATCATCACCAAGGGGCGCTTCTCCGAGCTTCTCCTGCGCTCCTTCCCGATCAGCGCGTTCTAGCCTCCTGCTTTCCCGGAGCGTCAAAAGCCTCTAGACGGGAAGCATCCAGACCCTCTGCCCGACGAGACAAGACATGACCGACGGCTTGCCCGGCCTGATCGACGAAGCGACGCGTTCCAACGCCTGGCCCTTCGAGGAAGCGCGCAAGATCGTCGCGAGAATCGAGAAGACGGGCAAAAGCGAGGTCCTGTTCGAGACCGGCTACGGGCCCTCCGGCCTGCCGCATATCGGGACCTTCGGCGAGGTGGCGCGCACCTCCATGGTGCGGCACGCCTTCCGGGTGCTGACGGACGACAAGGTGCCGACCCGGCTCCTCTGCTTTTCCGACGATATGGACGGAATGCGCAAGATCCCCGACAACGTCCCGGACCGCGCGGCGCTGGAACCCTATCTCCAGAAGCCGCTGACCGACGTGCCGAACCCCTTCGGCGGAGACTTCCCGAGTTTCGCCGCGCACAACAACGCGATGCTGCGGCGCTTCCTCGACACGTTCGGCTTCGAATACGAGTTCGCGAGCGCAACGCAGTACTACCGGGAAGGTCGCTTCGACGCGGTGCTCCTGCGCGCCGCGGAGCGCTACGACGACATCATGGCCGTGATGCTTCCGACGCTCGGGGCCGAGCGCCAGGCGACCTACAGCCCGTTCCTGCCGATCTCTCCGAAGACCGGCCGTGTGCTCTACGTGCCGATGCGCCACGTCGATCCGAAGGCGGGCACCGTCACCTTCCTGGACGAGGACGGGACGGAGACGACCGTTCCGGTGACGGGCGGCGCGGTGAAGCTGCAGTGGAAGCCGGACTTCGGCATGCGCTGGGCCGCACTCGGCGTCGATTTCGAGATGTTCGGCAAGGACCACCAGACCAACGCGGCGATCTACGACCGGATCTGCGAGATCCTCGGCGGAACCGCGCCGGAGCACTTCGTCTACGAACTCTTCCTCGACGCGGAAGGGGCGAAGATCTCCAAGTCGAAGGGCAACGGCCTGTCGATCGAGGACTGGCTGACCTACGCCTCGCCCGAGAGCCTCAGCCTCTACATGTTCAACAAGCCGCGGGCGGCCAAGCGCCTGCATTTCGACGTCATTCCGCGCGCGGTGGACGACTACAACGCGTTCCTCTCCGCGCATGCGCGGCAGGACGATCGGCAGAAGCTCCAGAACCCGGCCTGGCACATCCATGCGGGACGGCCGCCGGAGCGCGGCGTGTCGGTGCCCTTCTCCATGCTGCTCAACCTCGTCTCGGCCTCGAACGCGGCCAACAAGGGGACGCTCTGGGGCTTCATCTCGCGCTACGCGCCGGGCGTGACGCCCGTGACGGAGCCCGAACTCGACAGCCTCGTCGGCTACGCCATCCGCTATTTCGAGGATTTCGTGCGCCCGACCAAGCGGTTCCGCGCGCCGGACGAGACCGAGCGGCAGGCGCTCCAGGCGCTGCGGACCGCGCTCGGGGGTGTTCGCGAGAAGGCGGCACGGGGTGAGATCAACGATCTGGCCGGCGCCATCCAGGACGCCGTTCTCGACGTCGCGCGGCCGATCCCGCGCTATCAGGACGCCAAGAAGAAGGGCCCGGACGGCGGACCCGGCGTCTCGCTCGAATGGTTCTCCGCGCTCTATCAGATCCTGATCGGGCAGGAGAAAGGGCCGCGCTTCGGATCCTTCGCGGCGCTCTACGGCATCGACGAGACGATCGCGCTCATCGATGCCGCGCTGGACGGCCGGCTCGGGGCCTCGAACGCGAGTTCAGCGGCCGCCTGAGGCCCAGATGCCGAGTCCGGCGTCTCTCGCGCGCGCCTCGGCCTCTTCGTAGACGCTGCCCGGCTCGGCCGAGGCCCAGCCGTTCTCCACGGCCCATTGCGCGATGTCCTCCTCGCCGCGCACGCAGGGCGCGGCCGCGGCACCCGGCGAGACGGCGCACACGACCTCCTGGCCGGACAGCCATTCCTCGACGGCGGCGCGCGCCTCGGCACCGCAGGCCGAGCCGTCCGCGCAACGCTCGTCGGGGCCGACCGGCACGATCCCGGCGATCCGGACGGTTTCGCCGCCCGAGCTCAACGTGGCGGAATCGACGGTCTGCGGATCGCGGAAGAGCCGGAACTCGGGCGGCGCCGCCGGCCTCGTCAAACTGTCGAGGCCCTGACCGCCGGCCTGCGGAGCTGCAGGTGCAGGGGGGGTATAGGGAGCCGGGGCGGCGGTCTGAGGCGCGGGCTGGGGGGCAGTCTGCGCGGGTGCCGGCGCGGGCGGCGCCTCGGGCGCGGGGGGCGCCTCCGTCGGAGCACCCTGGCGCTCGCGCAAGCGCTGAAGATGGCGCTGGCCGGCCGTCAGCCCGTCCTCGGACGCGCCCGCTTCGGAGGAACCGAGCGCCGACGGCGCCGCCTGCGCCAGTTCGAACGTCTCGTCCGCCTCGTCTTCGCGCGGGGACGCCTCGTCCGGAACGACCGTCGCATCGTCCAGGGGAACCGCGCCGGCCGTCGCCAGGAGAAGATCGTCGCCCTCCTCCACGGCGTTCCGGGCCGTCGCCTCGTTCGAGAAGAGGCTGGGCCGCTCGGGCAGCAGCGCCACACAGACGGCGACCATCGCCGCCAGCCCGACGCCGATCTTCAGCGATTGCTTCAACGCGTCCATCGTCTCGCTCGTCGTTTCCGCGCCCTTCGGGGGCCTTCATGCACGGAAATTAGGGCGAGCGTGTTGCGAGTGCAGGCTCTATTGGCTCGCCCAGAGAATCCGCGCCATCCACTCGATCTCGTCGACGGCGAACTGGCGCGTGGGAAACTCCTCGTTGACCGAGGCGAGCTCGATCGTGCGCGCGGTCCTGCGCTGAAGCACCTTGACCATCACCTCCCCGGCGCGGGTGCGGGCGACCACCCGGTCGCCGCGCCGGACGGGAGCGCCCGGCGAGACGATGACGATGTCGCCCTCGCGATAGAGCGGCTCCATCGACCGGCCCGAGACCTCCAGCGCGTAGACGCCTTCCTCGCTTCCGGCGGGCAGGGCGATCTCGTCCCAACCCTGGCCGACGGGAAAGCCGCTGTCGTCGAAATAGCCGTCCGAGCCCGCTTCCGCGAAGCCGACGAGGGGTGCGGTCATCGCGCCGCCGCGCGCGCGCACCGGGGAGGGGCCGCCGACGAGCGTCGTGAAGGAATCGAGGCCCGTTCCCGTCGCGTCGAGAATCTTGGAGAGCGATTCGGTGGACGGCCAGCGCGGCCGTCCGTCCGCGGCATTGCGCTTGGACTTGTTGAAGGTCGTGGGATCGAGCCCGGCACGTCGCGCGAGCCCGGAGGGCGACAGGCCGTGCCGCGCGGCAAGCGCGTCGATCGCGTTCCAGATGCGTTCGTGGGACAGCATGCGGGCCCGCCTTCCTGCCGCGATGGGTGCAGGACCTCAAACTAGAGGAATAAAAACCTTCCGACAAGCGCGCGGACGGCACGGACATCCAAGGATTCTCGGCGCTATCCCCCGCTCTGCCCGGACGCCCGGCGGCGCGTGACGGGAACTCATGGCGGGATTGTGGCATTCTTCCGTATCGCGACGGGCGTTCGAGCGCCGTGCCGCTTGGGTTTCGTGCGTCTACAGGGTCCGTTCGATGAGCTTTGAAAGCCTGCGCTTCACCACGAGCACGTCGGAGGAGATGAAACGGCGCGCGAGCGAGCCGGGACGGGGACGCGACGCCCGGGGCCCATTCGACATCCCCTGGCAGGGCTGGAAGGACATCGCCGCCCGGCTCTACGTGTCCTTCTGGGAAGACCGCATCATGCTGATCGCGGCGGGTGCGACCTTCTACCTCCTGCTCGCGCTCTTCCCGACCTTCGCCGTCTTCGTCTCCGCCTACGGCATCGTCGCCGATCCGGTGACGCTCGGCGACCACATCGCCTTCATCGGCCGCTTCCTGCCGCAGGACGGCGTGAACCTCATCAATTCGCAGCTGGAGGCGCTGGTCAGCGCCGACCCCGCGTCGCTCTCGGTCACCTTCGTGACCGGCTTCCTCTTTGCCTGGTGGAGCGCCAACAACGGCATCAAGACCCTCTTCGAGGCGATGAACGTCGCCTATGGCGAGCAGGAGCAGCGCTCCTTCGTGAAGCTCAACCTCGTCGCCTTCACCTTCACGCTCGGCGGCATCATCCTTGCCATGGTGATGATCCTCGCCATCGGCATCATCCCTGCGGTGATGGCGCTCTTTGGCGCCCAGAGCTTCACGGACGAGCTGATCCTGATCGGCCGCTGGCCGGCGGTCTTCGCCATCGTCGTCTTTGCCATCGGCCTGATCTACCGCTACGGGGCGAGCCGCCGCCGCGCGCAGTGGCGCTGGGTCCTGTTCGGCGCGGTGCTGACCGCCGCCGTCTGGCTCGTCGCCTCGATCGCCTTCTCCTGGTACCTCCAGAACTTCGCCAACTACACCGCGACCTACGGCACGATCGGCGGCGTCGTGGGCTTCATGATGTGGGTCTGGATCTCCTCGATCATCTTCATCATCGGCGCCGAGATCAACGCGGAGATGGAGCACCAGACCGCGATCGACACCACGGACGACGGCAACCGGCCCTTGGGCAAGCGCGGCGCGCGGGTCGCCGACACGATCGGCAAGTCGACGGTGAGCGGCGGTGCGCCCGAGCCCGTGCGCGCGCCGGAGCCGGTCACGTCCGAGAAGCGCGGACTGTTTCGCCGCAAGAAGAAGCGGCACATGAACTGATCCGACGAAGGCGCGGTCCGAAGCAGAAGAGACCGGCGGATCGCTCCGTCGGCCTCTTCTGCCTCTTCGTTCGCGTCGCGCTCAGGCGGCCTGCGCCGGCGCGAAGCGGCCGTAGAAGGTCTCGCCCTTCTCGGCCATCTCGCGCAGGAGCGGCGTCGGGCGGAAACGCTCGCCGTATTTCGCCTCCAGCTTCTCGGCCAGCGCGACGAAGGCCTCGGCCCCCATGCCGTCGATGTAGGACAGCGTGCCCCCGGTATAGGGCGCGAAGCCGAATCCGAGGATCGATCCGACGTCGGCCTCGCGCGGATCGGTGACGACGCCTTCCTCGACGGTGCGCGCCGCTTCCAGTGCCATCGTCACGAGGAAGCGTGCTTTGAGCTCCTCGTAATCCACCTCCTCGGGCCGCTTCTGGGGGAAGAGATCCTTCAGCCCGGCCCAGAGGTGCTTCTTGGCGGGCTTCTCCGGATACTCGTAGAAGCCCTTGCCGCCCTTCCGGCCGATCCGGCCTTGCGCGACCATCGTGTCGACGAGCTTCAGATGCTGCGCGTCGACGGCCGCCTCGCCCATGTCCGCGATGGTGGCGCGCATGATCTTCTGGCTGAGGTCGATCGCGACCTCGTCGTTCAGCGCCAGGGGGCCGACCGGCATGCCCGCGGCGCGCGCCGCGTTCTCGATCATCGCGGCCGGCACGCCCTCGACCAGCATGTCGTAGGATTCCGACATGTAGCGCAGCACGCAGCGGTTGGCGAAGAAGCCGCGCGTGTCGTTGACGACGATCGGCGTCTTCCGGATCGCCCTCACGAAGTCGAGCGCGGTGGCGAGCGCCGGATCGCCCGTCTCCTCGCCGAGGATGATCTCCGTCAGCATCATCTTGTCGACCGGCGAGAAGAAGTGGATGCCGATGAAGCGCTTCGTGTCCGGGAAGTTGCCGGCGAGACTCGTGATCGGAATGGTCGAGGTGTTGGAGGCGAAGATCGCCCCGTCCTTCATCGCCGCCGCCGCGCGCGAGATGACGTCCGCCTTCACCTTGCGGTCCTCGAACACCGCCTCGACCACGAGGTCGACGTCGGCGAGCGCGGCGTAGTCGGGCGTGGCGGTGATCTTCGCCAGCAGCACCTCGGCGTCCGCCTGGCTCGCGCGGCCCTTCTTGACGAGCCCTTCCATAAGCTTGGCCGAATGCGCCTTGCCCTTGTCGGCCGCCTCCTGATCGCGGTCGAGCAGGACGACCTCGAGCCCGGCCTTGGCCGAGACGTAGGCGATGCCCGCGCCCATGAAGCCCGCACCGATGACGGCGATCCTCTTCAGATTCGTCTCGCCCACGCCGGCGGGACGACGCGCGCCCTTTTCCAGCGCCTGCTTGGAGACGAAGAGCGAGCGGATCATCATCGCCGCCTCGGTCGTCTGCAGGACGGAGGCGAAGTAGCGCTGCTCGATCTTCAGGGCGGTGTCCATCGGGACCAGCAGGCCCTCGTAGACGCACTTCACGATGGCGCGTGCGCCCGGATAGTTGTCGAACGTCTCCTTGCGGTAGAGCGAGGCGACCGCAGGCCAGACCTGCGCGCCCGCAGGAGAGTAGACGGGGCCGGATGGCAGCCTGAAGCCCTTCTCGTCCCAGGGTTTCACGGCCTTGAGCCCGCCTGCGAGGAGCGCCTTCGCGCGCGCGACGAGTTCGTCCTCCGTCTCCACGATCTCCTCGATCAGCTTCATCCGCTTGGCCTTGTCGGCCGAGAGCGTCTGTCCCTGCAGCAGCATCTGGAGCGCGGACTGCGTGTCCGTCATGCGGGGCACGCGCTGCGTACCGCCGGCGCCGGGGAAGATCCCGACCTTCACCTCCGGCAGGCCCATCTTGGCGGACTTGGCGGCGATCCGGGCGTGGCAGGACAGCGCGAGCTCGAAGCCGCCGCCCATGCAGGTGCCGTTGATCGCCGCGACCCACGGCTTGCCCCCGGTCTCGATCTTGCGCCAGATTCGGCCCATCTCGCCGCAGCGCTCGAACAGCTCCTGCACCGCGCCCTCGCGGTCGGCCTTCAGCCTGGCCTCGTAGGCGTCGAACATGGAGCGCAGCATCTTGAGGTCCGCGCCGCCGGTGAACGAACCCGTCTTGCCCGAGGTGAAGATCACACCCTTCACCGCGTCGTCGCCCGAAAGGGCGTCCGCCATCCGGTCGATCTCGCCGAGCACCTCCTCGGTGAAGACGTTCATGGAGCGGCCCGGCATGTCCCAGCGGACCACGGCATAGCCGTCCGTGCCGGTTTCGATGGTGAAGTTCCGAAGGTCCATTTCGTCGTCTCCCGATTCCGCTGCCGATCTATGACGTTTATTAGCCACGACCGAGGCTTCCCGATTCATTTAGAGGAACTCAACTTGGCGGATGCTACCGCTCGAGGCCTTCTTAAGGCTCACGAGGGGCATGCCGTGGTGATGACTTGCCAAGGATGCCGGTCCGGCGAAGGACTGGACTTCGACTTCTCCATGGCGTTCCAGCCGATCTACGACATCGGTGCCGAGCGCGTGTGGGGCTACGAGGCGCTCGTGCGCGGTCTGGCGGGCGAGGGCGCCGGGACGATCCTGTCCAAGGTGACGCCGGAGACCAAGTACCGCTTCGACCAGGCCTGCCGGGTGAAGGCCCTGCAGCTCGCGGCCCGGCTCTTTCCGCGCGGAAGCGATCTTCGCCTGTCCATCAACTTCATGCCGAACGCCGTCTACGAGCCCGCCGCCTGCCTGAAGGCGACGCTGTCGGCCGCGGCCGAGCACCGCTTCCCGCTTCGCCGGCTGATGTTCGAATTCACCGAGAACGAGGCGATCGTCGACACGCCGCATCTGAAGCGCATCCTGGCCGAGTACCGCAAACGCGGATTCACGACGGCGCTCGACGATTTCGGCGCGGGCTATGCGGGCCTCGGCCTGCTCGCCGACTTCCAGCCGGACCTCGTCAAGATCGACATGCATCTGATCCGCGGCGTCGACACGGACCGCGCCCGGCAGGTGATCGTCGCGGCGATCGTGACGATGGCGCGTGAGCTGGACGTCCAGATCCTCGCCGAGGGAATCGAGACCGAGGCCGAGTTCGTGACGCTCAAAGCGGCCGGCATCCGGCTCTTCCAGGGCTACTGGTTCGCTCGCCCCGCCTTCCAGGCGCTTCCGCCGGTGGAGGTCCACGCGGCGGAGAGCGGGCTGGTGGCCTGACATCCTTCCGGCGAGGCCGAGCATCACACGCGCTCGATGATCGTCGCCGTTCCCATGCCCGCGCCGATGCAGAGCGTGACCAGCGCGGTCTGCTTGTCCTGCCGCTCCAACTCGTCGAGCACGGTGCCGAGGACGATGGCGCCCGTCGCGCCGAGCGGATGGCCCATGGCGATGGCGCCGCCGTTGACGTTCAGGACCTCGGGGTCGATGTCGAAGGCTTGGCTGTAGCGGAGCACGACGGCGGCGAAGGCCTCGTTGAGCTCGAACAGGTCGATGTCGGACAGCTGCATTCCGGAGCGCTTCAGGAGCTTCTCGGTCACGTCCACCGGGCCCGTCAGCATCAGCGCCGGGTCGGAGCCGATCGAGGCGAAGGCGCGGATGCGTGCGCGCGGCGCCTTGCCCAGGAGCGCGCCGCCCTCCCTGGAGCCCAGCAGCACCGCCGCGGCGCCGTCGACGATGCCCGAGGAATTGCCGGCGTGGTGAACGTGGTTGACGCCTTCGAGCTCGGGATGGGCCTGCACGGCGACGGCATCGTAGCCGCCCATCTCGCCCATCATTGCGAAAGAGGCGTTCAGGCTGCCGAGCGACTGCATGTCGGTGGAGGGGCGCATGTGCTCGTCATGGGCGAGGATCGTCAGGCCGTTCTGGTCCTTCACCGGCACGACGGACCGCTTGAAGCGGCCCTCGTCCCAGGCCTTGGCCGCGCGCTTCTGAGACTGCACCGCATAGGCGTCGCAGTCGTCGCGGGTGAAGCCGTACTTCGTGGCGATGAGATCGGCCGAGACGCCCTGCGGCATGAAATAGGCGGGGATGCCGACCGACGGGTCCATGATCCACGAGCCGCCGGACATGCCGAGACCGACGCGCGACATGGATTCGACGCCGCCCGCGACGACGAGATCCTCCGAGCCCGCGGCGATCTTGCCGGCGGCCAGATTGACGGCGTCGAGGCCGGAGGCGCAGAAGCGCGAGATCTGCATGCCGGGCGCGGCGAAGTCGTAACCGGCCTCGAAGGCGGCCGCCTTCGGGATCACCGAGCCGGCCTCGCCCACGGGGTCGACGCAGCCGAAGATGATGTCGTCGACCTTCGCGGTGTCGAAGCCGTTGCGGTCCCGCAGCGCCTCGAGAACCTTCGCGCCGAGCCGCACGGCCGGCACCTCGTGGAGCGAGCCGTCCTTCTTGCCGCGTCCGCGCGGCGTGCGGACGTGATCGTAGATGTAGGCTTCGGTCATGTCGTCCTCCTCGTATGGGGTCGCGAGCCGGCGGGCCGGCCGGTATCTGCGAGCGTGCGGTTCGGTCTCAAGGGCGCCGCCGACCGATCAGAAGGCGTTCGCGTCCAGCGCCATCATGGAATCGGCGCCCGACGAGATGCGCGCCAGATGCGCCGCGGTCTCCGGCATCAGCCGGTCCATGAAGAACTTGGCGGTGACGAGCTTGGCCTTCAGGAACGTCTCGTCGCCGCCGCCCTCGGCGAGCTTGGCGTTCGCGGCCTTGGCCGAGAGCGCCGACATGTAGCCGAGCGCGACGAGACCGAAGAGGTGCATGTAGTCGGTGGAGGCGGCGCCCGCATTGTCGGGCTTGGCCATCGCGTTCTGCATCAGCCACATGGTGGCCTGCTGCAGGTCGTTCAGACCCTTCTTCAGACCCTTGGTGTAGGGCGCCATCGCCTCGTCGGACCGGTTCTCCTCGGCGAATTTGCCGACCTCGGCGAAGAAGGCCTGGATCGCACGGCCGCCGTTGAGCGCCAGCTTGCGGCCGACGAGGTCGAGCGCCTGGATGCCGTTGGCGCCCTCGTAGATCTGGGCGATGCGCGCGTCGCGAACGAACTGCTCCATGCCCCATTCGGCGATGTAGCCGTGGCCGCCATAGACCTGCTGGGCCATCACGGCGTTCTCGAAGCCCTTGTCGGTCAGGACGCCCTTGATGACGGGGGTGAGGAGGCCCATCCAGTCGTCGGCCGCCTGCCGTTCCTTCTCGTCCTCCGCCACATGGCTGAGGTCGCCCTTCATCGCCGTGTGGAGGACGAGCGCGCGGCCGGCCTCGTTGATCGCGCGCATCGTCATCAGCATGCGGCGCACGTCGGGATGGACGATCAGCGGATCGGCCGGCTTGTCCTTGGCCTTCGGCCCGGAGAGCGAGCGGCCCTGGATCCGGTCCTTCGCGTAGGCGACGGCGTTCTGGTAGGCGATCTCGGAGATGGCGAGGCCCTGGATGCCGACGCCGAGCCGGGCCTCGTTCATCATCGTGAACATGGCGCGCAGGCCTTTGTCCGCCTCGCCGATCAGATAGCCGGTCGCCTCGTCGTAGTTCATGACGCAGGTGGCGTTGCCGTGGATGCCCATCTTCTCCTCGATGGAGCCGCACTTCACGCCGTTGCGCGCGCCCGGCTCGCCGCTCTCGTCGAGGACGAATTTCGGCACGATGAAGAGCGAGATGCCCTTCACGCCCTCCGGCGCGCCCTCGATGCGGGCCAGCACCAGATGGACGATGTTGTCCGAGAGGTCGTGCTCGCCGGCCGAGATGAAGATCTTCTGGCCCGAAATGCGGTAGGAGCCGTCGCCCTGCGGCGTCGCGCGGGTGCGCAGCAGGCCGAGATCGGTGCCGCAATGGGGCTCGGTGAGGTTCATCGTGCCGGTCCACGAGCCCTCGATCATCTTCGGCAGATAGGTCCGCTTCTGCTCGGGCGAACCGTGGAGCTGGATGGCCGCGATCGCGCCGCGCGTCAGGCCCGGATACATGGCGAAGGCCATGTTCGCCGAGGACATGAACTCGTTGACCGCCGCCGACAGCGTGTGGGGCAGGCCCTGGCCGCCATATTCGGCCTCGCAGGACAGGCCACCCCAGCCGGCTTCGCGGAACTGGTCGTAGGCCGCCTTGAAGCCTGTCGGCGTCGTGACCGAACCGTCCTCGGCGCGCGTGCAGCCCTCGCGATCGCCCACCTGGTTCAACGGGTGGAAAACTTCGGCGGCGAACTTGCCGCCCTCCTGCAGGATGGCCTCGACCACGTCGGGGGAGGCGTCCGAAAAGCCGGGAAGGTTCGAGTATCGCGCAAGGCCCAGAACGTCGTTCAGGACGAACAGGGTATCCGCCAGGGGCGCCTGATAGGTCGGCATGATCGCTCCTCCATCCGCAATCGATTGACGTTTGCGTAAACGTCAGCTGGGTGGATTACCAGCGCGCGGTAGACGATGCAAGATCGGTCGATCGGACGGGGCGCAGGTCCGGCGCGCGGCGAACGGAGCGAGCCGACGTCCGCGGGAGCCCCCAACGTCGCCCCGGAGATCCCCGAGGACGTGCCGCGAGCTCCCTGTCAGCCCTTTTCGGAGCCGTTCGCCGTAGGCGCCGGCGATGAGGGAGTCGCGCATCGCGCAAAGACGGTCGAGCGGATCGCAGCCTCGTGTCCCCTCCTTGCGGTGGTGATGAACCACGGCGAGCACGCGAAGGACCGGTGGAGCAGCGAAGGCGCGAAGGTCCGCGCCCCGGAGCAGGGCGGCTTCGGCTTCGTCCCGGATTTCCAGCCGCACGGTCGGACCGAGATGCCGCAGCAGCGCGCAGCCCAACGAGCGTGCCGGAGAGCGGGGCGCGGCGGGAGCGGTCTGTTCGTGCAGGCGGCCGAGCTGCCGCGCGGCAGGATGCGCTCTGAGATCCGGCCGAACGCGGGCGCGCGGCCGGACGGCGCCTTCAATCCTTGAGGAGGCTCAGGCGCCGCTTCACGACGTTGAGGGAGACATCCATCGCATGCAGAGCCTGCTCGATCTCCTCCTGCTGGCTGAGGAGGATCTTGCGCTGTTCGGTCATGCGCTCGAGCGCGACCTCCATCTGGCGCTTCTCGCCGCCCGGCTGGTCGTAGACGTCGATGATCTGCTTGGCCTCGGTCAGCGAGAAGCCGAGCATCTTGGCGAGCTGGATCAGGCGCAGGCGGGCCCGGTCGCGCCGGGTGTAGAGGCGGGTCGTGCCACGGCGCTCCGGCGTCAGAAGGCCGCGATCCTCGTAGAAGCGCAAGGTGCGCAGGGTGACGCCGAACTCGCGGGCGAGATCGCTGATGCGGAAGGTGGACTGGCCGTTCGCGCCGGTGTCGATTCCGAGCAAACGATCGATCTCGTTCACGACGGTGTCCGGGGCCGGGTCGCGGATTTCGAGCGACGGTTTCATTTGTACGGCTGTATCCACTCTTCGCACGGTCTGTAGGCCTGACGGGGAACCGAATCCCGAAGCGTCCGCGCTCGTAACTTGATACTAGTATCTCGATCTTGAGCGCACAGCACAAGTTCGAGACCGGCTCAAAATCCAGCCTCGGTCCCGCTTCTGTCTCTAAACGGTGAACAACCGTGTTCGAGTTCAGGACATCACAAACCTCGACATCGGCCGGCCTGTCGTCTGGCAGGCTGCATCATCGGCGAGGGGCACATGGTCGCATCCGACAAGCAGGCTGGCAGAGCGGTCGCGACCGAGGCGGGGGGAGCGCCGGACGCGGCGATCAGCACGCTGACCCGGACGCTGGAAGACCTGGAGGCGCGGCTCGGGCGGCTCTCGAGGGCCAAGCGCGAAGTCGGCACCGATCCCTCGCCCGAGCGTGCGGCTCGCCCCGATGCGAATTCCGCCACCCGGCCTCAGTCCGCACGACGCCGGACCGAATCGCATCTCTCGAAATCCTCCGATCTCGCCATGGGAGCCTCGGGCACCGGCGAGGCCGCGGCCCGCCGGGCGGCGCCCGAGCGGCGCATGCAGACCCTCGCGGGCGAAATGGAGGCCCTGCGCCTGCAGGGCTCGACCCTCGATGCCGTGTCCGGGATCGCTGGCGACATCCAGTCGCTCAAGGCGGAGATCGCGCAGGCGATCGCGTCCACGAGCAGGACGGGATTTGAGGACATCCGAGCCTCGATCGAGGATCTCGGCGAAAGGATCGGCACCGCCGATCAGGGCGGCGTCGTCGCCGACCAGCTGTCGGCGCTCATGCGGCGCCTCAGCGAGATGCAGGCCGGCGGAAGCGACATGGCCGCGCTCGCCGAACTGCGCGAAGACCTGTCCCGCGTCTCCGTCCTGGCGGCGGAGGCCGCGCGTGAGGAGACCGTGGCGTCCGCGGCGCGGCGCTGGGAGGATTTCGAGGCGCGGCTGGAAGCCCATGTCGCGCTGGACGGCGCGGCGCGGCGCGACCTCCAGAGCGAGCTGGAGCGCCTGCGTCAGGTCGTCCGCTCCCTCGCGACCGAAGACCAGGTCCGCGCCGTCGAGAAGCGCTGGGACGAGTTCGAGGCGCGGCATTTCGAAGTCCTACGCACGCAGGAGGACGGCGCGCTCGCCCATGCCCTTCGCGGCGAGCTCGACCGTCTGGGCGCGCGGATCGAAGCTCTGGCGGAGGTCCAGGCCACGGCACGGGACGGGGATGCGGAGGAGCGCGAGCTTCGCGACGCCGCCGACGCCCGGATCGCGGACATCCTCAGCCGTCTGACGGTGCGCTTCGAGGAGCTCGAGGACGCGTTCCTCGACCTGCCGTCGATCCTCGGCGTGAGCCGGCTGGAGGAGCGCCTGCAGTCGCTCTCCGACAGCGTCTCGCGAATGCTGGACGAGAGCCGCGGGCCCGAGCTGGATCACTTCCTCATTCTGGAGGAGCGCCTCGACGAGATCTCCGAGGCGATCGTCGCCGCCGCGCTCCACCCGCAGCCGACGATCGACATGGGGCCGGTGGAGCGGATCGAGGCACGCGTGGCCGATCTGGCCGCGAGGATGGATCGCATGGCGGCCTCGGGCGACGCCGCGGTCCTGTCGGAGCGCATCGCCGAACTGTCCGCCCGCATCGAGGCTCTGGCCGCCCAAGAGGACGGCGCGGCGGTCGAGGAGCGGTTGGAGCACTTCTCGACGCGCATCGAAACGGCGCTCGCCCGGATCGAGGCGCCCCAGGCCGCCGCGGCGGAGTTCGAGGAGCGCCTGACGGCGCTGGCCGAGCGGCTGGAGGCGGTCGCGACGGCGCGTGTCGACGACGACCTGCTTCGCTCCCTCCAGTCCCAGATCGAGGGCATCGGCACGCAGCTGTCCCGGCGCGGACCGGCCGATGCCGCATCCGTCGATGCCGATCTCGCGGAGCGCCTGACGGCGATCGAGCGGCGGATCGAGGAGAACCGCACCGAAGTCATGGCCGCCGCGCGTGCCGCGGCCGACGAGGCCGTCCGCCTGATGCGCGCGGAGGGCCCGAGCCGCGAGAGCGAGTACGTCGCCGACCTTTCCGAGGATCTGCGCAGCCTGGAAGCGCTCTGTCGCGAGACCGACGATCGCTCCATCCGCGTCTTCGAGGCGGTTCACGCGACGCTGGTGAAGATCGCCGAACGCCTGACGACCATCGAAGGCGAGATCCGCGAGGGGGGCGACATCGCCCGTCCGGTCGCCGCCAACGCCGCCACTCCCCCGCCCGTTCGCCTGCCGGAGCTGGAGGCCGTGGTCGCCGGAGAGGGGGCCGCCGAGCGGGAAGAGAAGCCGCGTCGCGGCCTGCGCGCGGCGATCGCACGTCATCTCGGGCGGGCCCCGCGGGCCGAAGCGCCCTCGGCCGAGCCCGCGCCGGAGCCGGTGGCTCCGGTCATCGCGCAGCCCCAGCCCGTGCGCGCGGCCATCGCCGACGCGCCGCCGCTCGACGCCGAGGACAGCATCCTGTCGCGCGAGGCGAACCGCCCGCTGGAGCCCGGTTCCGGCGCACCCGACATCGCCTCGCTCATCGACCGCGTCCGCGCCCAGCACCAGCGCGCCGGCGCGGCCGGCGACACGGGCGCCAAGGCCGACTTCATCGCCGCGGCGCGCAAGGCGGCGCTGGCCGCCGCGGCCGAAGCGGAAAGCCTGCGCCAGGACGTCGCCGAGAGCGGCGCCGGCCGCGAGGTCGACGGCGGACGGCGCGGACGTCACCGCAAGCCCGTCCTGATGGCCGTCGGAGCGGTTCTGCTCGCCTTGACCGCCATTCCGCTCGGGCGCGCGGTCATCGATCAGCTTCCCTCCGAGCCGTCGGGCGAAACGGCGCGCGTCGCTTCGGCTCCGTCGCAGGCCCTGCCGTCCGCGACGCTCGAGCCGGCGGCGCCGGGTGGCGCAGGCGGAGCCGAGACCGTGGGCGCGGAGGCGCGCCGCGCCGCCTCCGCGATCGAACTGCCGTCGCGCGCCGCGCTTCCGACCCCGACGGCGGTCGATCCCGGCTCGATCGGCGCCGGGGAGCCGAGCATCGCGGCGCTCGCCGCCGAGCGGGCGTCCGGCGGTGTGGACCGCTCGATCGAGACCGCGAGCCTGACCTCGCCTGTCGCGACGCCGCCCCGTGCGGAGCGCGCGACACCGGAGCAGGCCGGCACGCCTGCGCCGGTTGGAACGGTCGCGCAGGCGCGACCGGCGCCCGCCGATGCGGATCTGATCGGCGAGGTGGTCGCCCGTCTGCCCGAATCCGCCCGCGGCGACCTGCCGCCGGTTCCGGCGGCCATCGGTCCGACCGCGCTCGTCGCGGCATCGGACGCCGGCGACCCGCGCGCCATCTTCGAGATCGGCCTGCGGCTGATGGAAGGGCGTGGCGGCGAAGCGAAGGCGGACGAGGCGCTGGTCTGGTTCGCGCAGGCCGGCCGGCTCGGCTACGCGCCCGCCCAGTACAGCCTCGGGACGCTCTTCGAGAAGGGCAACGGGGTCGAGCGCGACACCGTCGCGGCGCGCGACTGGTACACGCTCGCCGCCGACCAGGGGAACGTGCGCGCGATGCACAATCTCGCGGTCCTCTACGCGACCGGCATCGAAGGCCTTTCGGAGCCCGAGACGGCCGCCGTCTGGTTCACCCGCGCGGCCGAGCACGGCATGCGCGATTCCCAGTACAATCTCGGCATCCTCCACGCCCGCGGCGCGGGCGTTCCGCAGGATTTCGGCCAGTCCTACAAATGGTTCTCGATCGTCGGCCAGACCGGCGACAGCGACGCCGTCGAGAAGCGCGACGAGGTCGCCAAGATGCTCGGCGCCGACGAGATCGCGGCCCTGGACGCCGAGGTCGCCGCCTGGGCGCCGAAGGACCGGATCGAGGCCGTGAACTCGGTCGACATCCCGGACGCCTGGTCGGAGGCCGACGAGCAGACGGCCGCCGTCGACATGACGCGCGCCGTGCGCAACGTGCAGGCGATCCTCCTGAAGCTCGGTTTCGATCCCGGCACGCCCGACGGCGTGATCGGCGAGCGGACCACGCAGGCCGTCCGTGCCTTCCAGGAGGAGAACGGGCTGTCGGTGACGGGCGTGGTGGACGAAGGCCTGATCCGCGAGCTTCTCAAGCGGAACGTCTGACCGGGGCGGCTCGGCCTCGCGCATCCGTCGCGCGCGCCGATCTCCATCCGACGCACCGCGCGGGAAAGCACCGGAGACGGCGCTTTCCCGTTTGACTTGGCGAAGGGGTTCGGGCCAAGAGGGAAAGGCCTCTCCACCGCCGTCTCGCGCCTCGACCAGCGGAACCGAGCCCCTTGTTCCTTTACCTGCCCATCGCCGAAATGTCGGTGAACGTCTTCGTTCTGATCGGCATGGGCGCGGCGGTCGGGTTCCTCTCGGGCCTCTTCGGGGTGGGCGGCGGCTTCCTCATCACGCCGCTCCTCATCTTCTACAACATCCCGCCCGCCATCGCGGTGGCGACCGGAGCGAACCAGGTCATCGCCTCCTCCTTCTCGGGGGCGCTCGCGCATTTCAAGCGCGGCACGGTGGACATGAAGCTCGCCCTCGTCCTGCTCGCGGGCGGCGTGTTCGGTTCGGCCATCGGCGTCTGGCTGTTCACGATCCTGCGCCGCTTCGGCCAGCTCGATCTGGCGGTCTCGCTTCTCTACGTGTTCATGCTGGGCATCGTCGGCGGCCTGATGCTGGTGGAGAGCGTCCGGGCGATGCGTCGCGTTCGCGCCGGGGGCTCGGGCGAGCCGCGGCGGCCGGGGCATCACAACTGGATCCACCGCCTGCCGGTGAAGGTGCGGTTCCAGCGCTCCAAGCTCTACGTCTCGGCCATCCCGGTCCTCGGGCTCGGCTTCTTCATCGGCCTGCTCGCTTCGCTGATGGGAGTGGGCGGCGGCTTCATCATGGTCCCGGCGATGATCTACCTCCTGCGCGTGCCGACGCAGGTCGTCGTCGGCACCTCGCTGGTGCAGATCATGTTCACCGCGGCGGCGACGACGATCCTGCAGTCGGCGACGAACGAGACGGTGGACGTGCTTCTCGCGCTGCTCCTGATGGTCGGCGGCGTCCTCGGGGCGCAGCTGGGCGCCGAAGCGGGGCGCAAGCTGCGGGGCGACCAGCTGCGCCTGCTCCTCTCGCTCCTCGTCATCTCCGTCGCCGGCCGCCTGTTCTTCGAGCTGGTCGTCACGCCCGACGAGCTCTTCTCCATCACCGTGGCAGGGTCGGGAGAAGAGCTGTGAGCGCGTGGGCGGCGAACCTGCGGGGCATGCTCCTGGCGTTGCTCACCGCGTTCGCCGCGGCGCCGGTCGCGGCCCAGACCGAGACGTTCGAGATCGGCCTTTCGACGGATTCGCTCGCGGTGGGGACGAATTTCGCCGGCGCCCAGCTGGTGGTCTTCGGCGTCCTGGAGAACGCCGATCAGCGCACGCTGCGCCAGGGCCGCTACGACATCGTCGTCGTTCTCGAAGGACCGCTGCATCCGGTCGTGATCCGCGAGCGCGAGCGCTTCCTCGGCCTGTGGATCAACCGGGGCGCGGAGCGCTTCGATGCGATCCCGGAATCCTACTCCCTGTCCGCGACGCGCCCCTTGCGCGACATCGCCACGCGCGAGCGCATGCAGCAGCTCTCTCTCGGCGCGGGCAATCTGCCGTTCTCGCGCCAGGACGGCGACGCCGAGCGCGAGGCTTATGGCGCGGCGCTCCTTCGGCTGCGGCAGGAGAGCGGGCTGTACGCGGAATCGATCGGCTCGATCCAGTTCGTCTCCGGCACGCTGTTCCGCGCCTCGGTCGTCCTGCCGCCCGACATTCCCGTCGGCCGGCACACGGTGCGCGCCTTCCTCTTCCGGGAGGGCACGTTCATCCACGGCCGGACGGAGACGCTCTGGGTCCGCAAGACGGGCTTTGAGAACCGCATCTCAATCTACGCCGCCAACAACGGCCTCGCCTACGGCATCGTGGCGGTGCTGCTCGCCTTCGCCGTCGGTTGGCTCGGGCGTCTGCTCTTCAAGCGCGACTGAGGTTTCAGCGGCAGAGCGATGCGAAGCCGATCGGGTAGACGCCGGTCAGGCCGATGACGTAGGCACGGGCGCTGGCCGCCGAGAACAGCCCGGCGAAGGCGCGGTCGAGCACATTCAGGCCGCCGGTCGTCACGCCGAAGGACGGCATCACCATCCGCGTCCCGTCGCTCGCAAAGCAGGCTCCGCGCACCGAGCGGCCGTTGCCGACGACCTTCGCCATCGGGTGGAGATGACCCGCCACCTCGCCGGGACGCGGGCGTGGGCTCGGCTCGTGACGGAGGATCAGGGGGCCGGCCGCGATCTCCTCGCAGGTCTCGCCCCCGACGAAGGCGGGCGGCTCCGGATCGTGGTTGCCCGAGATCCAGATCCATTCTCGCCCGGCCATCAGGGCGGTGAGCGTCTCGCGGTTCGCCGCCGGTATGAAGGCCGCGCCATGCCGGTCGTGGAACGAGTCGCCGAGGCAGATCACCCGTGCCGGCTGGTATCGCTCGATCGCCTGGGCGAGAAGGGCCAGCGTCGCGGCCGTGTCGTAGGGTGGCAGCATCATGCCGCGGCGCGCGAAGGCTGCGCCCTTTTCCAGATGCAGGTCGGAGACCACGAGCAGGCGTTCGGCCGGCACGACGAGAACGCCCGACGGATCGCAGACGACCGGTGCCCCGTTCAGCGTCGTCTCCACGCCCTCGCACCGTGTCTGGACGATCCTGCGCCGTATCGAATTCATGCCTGCCGAATCGGTCCTGTTCCCGTTTCGTCCGCTTATGCCAGAGCGATCGCGGCGGATGAAGGGCGTCAGGACGCCGCGTTCCGGCTTTCACGAAGCTCGCGGATCTCGGCGCGCAGTGCCCGCAGCTCCTCCAGCATCGTCTCCTGCTCGGCATGGAGATCGCGCCGCTGCTGGTCGGCCGACGCCTCGTGCTCCTCCTGCATGGCCGAGACGATGATGCCGATGAAGAGGTTCAGGACGGCGAAGGAGGTCGTCACCACGAAGGGGATGAAGAACGCCCAAGCATAGGGATAGACCTCCATGACAGGCCGCAGCACACCCGTGGACCAGGAATCCAGCGTCATCACCTGGAAGAGCGTGAAGACCGAGGCGGTGATCGAGCCGAACCAGTCCGGGAAGCTCTGCCCGAAGAGCTGCGTCGCCATCACCGCGAAGACGTAGAAGACGAGCGCCAGCAGGAGCACGATCGAGCCCATGCCCGGCAGGGCGGCGATCAGCCCGCCGACGACGCGCTTGAGCGACGGCACGATCGAGATCAGCCGCAGGACGCGCAGGATGCGCAGGGCCCGCAGCACCGACAGATTTTCCGAGGCGGGAACGAGCGCGATGCCGACGATGACGAAATCGAAGACGCGCCAGGGATCCTTGAAGAAGTCGCCGCGGTAGACGAGGAAGCGGGCGACGAGCTCGACGACGAAGACGGTGAGCAGCGCGCGGTCGGCCAGGACGAGAAGCGGCCCGAAGGACGCCATCGCCTCCGGCGAGGTCTCCAGCCCCAGCGTCACCGCGTTGACGACGATGAGGGCAGTGATCAGATACTCGAAGCGGCGGGACTCGATGATCGTTTGAAGTCGGTTCATCGGCGCTCGCTCGACCTCGGACGGGAAAGAGCCCGTGCCATGGCCTCCGCGATCCGGTCAACCCGAAGGCGTAAGGCCTGGCCCTGACACGCTCGTCATCCGCAGGCTTGGTCCGAGGATCGCTTTCGATTCCCGCGACAAAGAAGGTTCAGGACGCTGCAGCCCATCCTCGGGTCGAGCCTGAGGATGACGAAACCGGAGGACCGAAGGGGCTACGAACATCGCGAGGACCCAGCGTGTCTGGCCGCCCCTCACGACAGCGCCCGCGCGATCATCTCCTGCTCCATCGCCTCCTGCAGCAGCTCGTCCCGCGCCTCGCCGTCGATGCGCTCGCGGCCCATCTCCAGCATGATCGGCACGCCGAGCGGCGAGAGCTCGTCGAGGTCCTTGTGGACGATGTGCCGCTTGATGCGGGCGAGGAGGTCGGAGACGCGGCGCACGTCGAGGAGGCCCGTCGCCGCGTCCGCCCAGGTGGCGCGAAGAAGGATGTGATCCGGCTCGTGCTCGCGCAGCACGTCGTAGACGAGGTCGGACGAGACCGTCATCTGGCGTCCGGTCTTTTCGCGCCCCGGATGGCGCTTCTGGACGAGCCCCGCGATCACCGCGCACTGGCGGAAGGTGCGCTTCAGCATCCAACTGTCCGCCATCCAGGCTTCGAGGTCGTCGCCGAGCATGTCCTCGTCGAAGAGCTGGTCGAGGGACAGCTTGCCGCTCGCGATCATCGCGCCCATGTCGCCGCGCCCCCAGACCGAGAGCGCATAGTCGTTCGCCATGAACCCCAGCGGCTTGGCGCGCGCCCGTTCCAGCCGGCGGGTGAGCAGCATGCCGAGCGTCTGGTGCGCGAGCCGGCCCTCGAAGGGATAGGCGATCATGAAGAAGCGCGAGCCGTTCGGGAAGGTCTCGACCAGGAGGTCGTCGGGCCCCGGAATGATGGATTTGCGCTTCTGGATCTGCAGCCAGTCGCCGACCTGGCTCGGCAGCGCGCCCCAGCGCTTGGGGTCCGCCAGCATCTCGCGCACGCGCGCGGCGAGGAAGGTCGTCAGCGGGAACTTGGTGCCGCCGTAATAGGGAATCTTGGCCTCCTCGTCGGGACCGGCCTTGGTGACGAGGCATTCCATCTCGTGAATGCCCTGGAAGCGCACCACGTTGCCGCCGAACATGAAGGTGTCGCCGACGGTCAGCGTCTCGAGGAAGTGCTCCTCCACCTTGCCGAGGACGGGGCCGCCGCGCGTCATCGCCGCGCGGGTCTTGGCGCGGATCAGGCGCACGTTCAGCGCCTCGGATTCGATGATCGTGCCGGCGTTCATCCGGTACTGCTGGCCGATGGACGGATGCGTCAGGCGCCACGTGCCGTCCTCGGTCAGGCGGATCTTGGCGTAGCGGTCGTAGACCTTCAGCGAATAGCCGCCGGTGGCGACGAACTCGATCACCCGGTCGAAGGTCTCCCGGTCGAGGTCGCGATAGGGCGCCGCGCTCTTCACCTCGGCATAGAGGTCGTCCGCCCGGAACGGTCCGGCGACCGCCATGCCGAGGACGTGCTGGGCCAGAACGTCGAGCGCGCCCTCGCGAAGGGGGGGCGTGTCCTGGTGGCCGAGATAGTTGGCGTCGAGCGCCGCCTGGCACTCCATGATCTCGAAGCGGTTGGACGGCACGAGGATCGCCTTGGACGGTTCGTCCATCCGGTGGTTCGCGCGCCCGATCCGCTGGGCGAGGCGCGAGGCGCCCTTCGGCGCGCCGACATGGATGACGAGATCGACGTCGCCCCAGTCGATGCCGAGATCGAGCGTGGAGGTCGCCACCACCGCGCGCAGCTTGTTCTCGGCCATCGCCGCCTCCACCCGGCGGCGCTGCTGCACGTCGAGCGAGCCGTGATGCAGGCCGATCGGCAGCGTGTCCTCGTTGATGCGCCAGAGATCGGCGAAGAGAAGCTCGGCGCCGGAGCGCGTATTGACGAAGAGCAGCGTCGTGCCGTGCGCCTTGATGATCTCGTAGATCTCGGGCAGCGCGTAGCGCCCGCGATGCCCCTGCCAGGGCACCCGCTCGGAGCTCTTCAGGATGGTGATGTCCGGCGGCGCGCCGCCTTCCACGGTGATGAGGTCGGCGAGGGGGCGGGCGTCGGGCGCTTGCGCGACCAGCCATTCGCGCAGCTCGTCGGGCTCGGCGACGGTCGCCGACAGCCCGATCGTCTGGAGGTCCGGCCGCAGCTTTCGCAGCCGGGCCAGCCCCAGCGCGAGGAGGTGCCCGCGCTTGGAGATGACGAGCGAGTGCAGCTCGTCGAAGATCACGTAACGCAGGTCGGAGAAGAATCGGTCGGCGTCCTTCGCCGCGATCAGCAGTGCCAGCTGCTCGGGCGTCGTGAGCAGAATGTCCGGGGGTTTCAGCTTCTGGCGCTGGCGCTTGTGCTGGGACGTGTCGCCGGTGCGCGTCTCCATCTCGATCGGCAGGCCCATCTCCTGGACCGGCTTCTCCAGATTGCGGTGGATGTCGGTCGCGAGCGCCTTCAGCGGGGAGATGTAGAGGGTGTGGACGCCGCGCTGAGCCTCGCCGGGCTTGCGCTTGTTCCTCCGGGACAGGTCGACGAGCGTCGGCAGGAACCCCGCCAGCGTCTTGCCGGCGCCGGTCGGGGCGATCAGCAGCGTCGAGGCGCCGTCCTCGGCGCGCTGCAGGAGGTCGAGCTGATGGGCGCGCGGGCTCCAGCCCTTCGCCGCGAACCAGCGGCGGAAAGGAGCGGGCAGGGGATCGCGGAAGGGCTCGGCTTCGAGGGCGCTCACGGAGCGTTAGATAGGAGGCGGGGCGCCGCCGCCCAAGCTCACATGGCGCGATAGCGGTCGTTGCGGTGATTGATCGCAAGGAACAGGTTGAGCACCACCGCGCCGACGACCGAATAGGCGACGGCGGCCGGGCTGGTCACGGCGAAGGCGCCGGCCAGGATCAGGAGATCGACCCCGAGCTGCGTCAGCCCCGCCCGCCAGCCGAACCGGTCCTGCAGATAGACCGCGAGGATGCCGACGCCGCCCGCCGAGGAGCGGTGGCGGAAGAAGGCGAGGAGCCCGAAGCCCATCAGGAGGCCGGCGAGCACCGAGCCGAACAGCGGCTCGATTCGGTCGAAGAGGAGGACGCTGTCGTCGAAGGCCGTCATCAGTGAGAGGGTGGCGATCGCGGCGGCGGTCTTGATCGTGAAGGCCCGGCCCATGCGGCTGGCGGCGAGGAGGAAGAAGGGCAGGTTCAGGAGGAAGAAGGCAAGGCCGTAGTTCCACCCCGTCGCGTAGACGACGAGGAAGGCGAGGCCGGCGACGCCCCCGGCCAGCAGACCGAGATGGGCGAGGATCGCGATGCCGAGCGCCGTCATCGCCGCGCCTGCGAGGATGCCGAACGCGTCCTCGGCGGGCGAATGGCGCGTAGCCGTCGAAGCCCAGCGGCCGAAGCGATGTGGCTTGCCGACCTCGCCTTCGATGTCGACGCTCTCGACCATGCTCGCTTCTTCCCGCCAATCGGTTGAGTGTCGGCGCATCGCGCCCCGTCCGGAAGGCTCAGGATCGCAGGGCTGCTATGACGGACAGGCCGGGCAGATCCTCGCCGCGGTCCTTGCGGATCACGATCGGCCGCTCCCGCAACGCGTCGAAGCCCGCCGCCGCCATGGTCCGGCCGAGCGCTTGCGGCGCATGCGCGAAGCGCAGCGAGGGCTGGAGCGCAAAGGACGCCGCGCCCTCGTGCGTCTCGACGGTGAAGGCGAAGAGGCCGCCCGGCCTCAAGCGCCGTGCGAGGCTGGTGAAAACGGGTCCGAGGTCGCCGATGTAGATGAGGACATCGGCCGCCGTGGCGAGATCGTAGGCCCCGGTCCATTCGAGGGATGCGTCGAGGATGTCGCCGGCCGTCAGGTTGTCGTAGATGCCCTTGGCTTCGGCTTTGGCGAGCATGGCGGTCGAGAGGTCGATACCGTCGAGCCGCCCGACGAAGGGCCGCAGGCGCTCGCCCATCAGGCCGGTCCCGCAGCCGAGGTCCAGCGCCGCCGAAAAGGCGAGCGGCGAACGCGCCGCGGACAGATCCTCGATGAGGAGATCGGGCCCCCGATAGCCGAGCTTGTCGACCAGCGCGCGCTCGAACCGCTCGGCGTAGGAGTCGAAGAGCGCTTCGACATAGGCGGGCGGGGCGGCGTCCGGCAACGGTGCGGCGCCGAGCCGGGCGAGGGCGAGCGGGGTCCCGTAGCGTCCGTCCTCGTCGAGCGTGCGGGCCGCCTGCAGGCTCGCCACCGCCTCGTCCCGGTCGCCGGCAGCCTCCTGAAAGGCGGCGAGACGGGTTCGCCCGAGCGTCCAGCCGGGCGCGAGTTCCAACGCTTGGCGCATCAGATCGGCCGCCGCCGCCGCATCGCCACCGCGATAATAGTCCTCGGCATAGGCGGCGCGCCGGTCGGCGAGGGGGTGGCCGGAACGGCTCGGGTCGTCGGACAAGGGCGAGAGCTCTGCGAGGGCGGTGGCGAGCGCATATGAAGCGCGGATGCCTCGCGCGCAAGCGCCGGTCCCATGGCTTCGCAGCGCCCTATATCGCCGGACAATGGCCCGCTTCGAAGACCTCCTTCGCCCGACCCCCCAGGGGCTCTATTGCCCGCCGGGCGACTTCTTCATCGATCCGGTGAAGCCGGTCGACCGCGCGCTCGTCACCCACGGCCACGCCGACCACGCGCGGCCGGGCAACCGCGCCGTGCTCGCGACGCGCCGCACGCTCGACATCATGGCTCTTCGCTACGGCGAGGAGTTCTGCGCCGAGCGGCAGGAGGCCGCCTGGGGCGATGTGACGCGGATCGGCGACGTCGCGGTCTCCTTCCATCCGGCCGGCCACGTCCTCGGCTCCGCGCAAATCCTCGTCGAATGGAACGGCCTGCGGATCGTCGCCTCCGGCGACTATAAACGCCGCGTCGACCCGACCGCCGAGCCGTTCGAGCCCGTCGCCTGCGATGTCTTCATCACCGAGGCGACCTTCGCGCTGCCGGTGTTCCGCCACCCGGAGGCGCGCGAGGAGGCGCGGCGGCTGATCGCCTCGACGCGCCAGTTCCCCGAGCGCGCTCATCTCGTTGGCGCCTACGCCCTCGGCAAGGCGCAGCGCGTGATCCGGCTCCTGCGCGACGAAGGCTACGACGCGCCGATCTACATCCACGGCGCGCTGAAGAAGCTCTGCGACTTCTACGAACGCGAGGGCATCGCGCTCGGCGAGCTTCGTGCGGCGACCGTCGAGCGCGGCGGCAAGGCCGACTTCGCGGGCGCCGTCGTCGTCGGACCGCCCTCGGCCTTCGCCGACAGATGGGCGCGGCGCTTTCCCGATCCCGTCTCGTGCTTCGCGTCGGGCTGGATGCGCGTGCGCCAGCGGGCGCGCCAGCGCGGCGTCGAACTGCCGCTCATCATCTCGGACCATTGCGACTGGGACGAACTCGTCGAGACCATCGACGAGATCGCGCCGCAGGAGGTCTGGGTGACGCATGGCCGCGAGGAGGCGCTAGTGCGCTGGTGCGCGCTGAAGGGCGTCAAGGCGCGCCCGCTGCACCTCGTCGGCTACGAGGACGAAAGCGATTGAGGCGGCAAGACCGTGCTCGACCGAACGGACGCATGGCCTCAATCCGGAAAGCGCGCCGGCCCCTCTCCCGATATCGGGAGAGGGTGGCCCGAAGGGCCGGGTGAGGGCCTTCAGCCGCGGCATCGGCGGAAGCTGAGACGCAGCGCTTCGGGAAGCCCTCATCCCCCTGCCGGGACCTTCTCCCGCGAGCGGGAGAAGGAGACGTTTCGACCTCCCGCATCGGGGGAAAAGGCGGATGCTTCGGATCAGGACGCTGTCAGCGACGCCGGCCCGCTCCGCGCCGAGCCTTCGATCGCCAGATGGTCGCCGAGGACGTAGTTGGCGAGATGCCCCGCGACATAGGTGTAGCCGGCGGCGGAGGCGTGGAACCCGTCGCGCGAGAAGCCGGCGGGTTCGACGCGCGGGATGGTCACCGCCGCGACCGCGCCGCGCTCCACGCACAGCGCCGAGCCGATGCGTCGGATCATGCGTGCGCGCAGCTCCAGGACGACGGCGAGACCGCGCGGGAGCGCCGGCACGCGCAGCATGTCGACCGGCGGCGACCAGACAATGCGTGCATCGGGAAAGCGGGCGCGAAGGGCGTAGATCAGGCCGCCGAAGGACTTCTTGAAATGCCGCGCCCCATGGAAGTTCTTCAGATCGTTGGTGCCCGTCGACAGGACAATGTGGGTGTAGGGTTCGCGCGCGAGGTTGGGCACGATGTGGTCGCGCAGATCGGACGAGACCGCCGAGTTCGAGCCGATCGAGCGCCAGGCCACGGCCTCGCCGGAGAGCGCGTAGAGGCGCTCGGCGAGCCGCGGCGCCAGGCTTTCCCCGATATCGTCGACACCCACGCCCGCTGCCGAGGAATCGCCAAGGACGAGAAGGCGGATGGCCGCGTCCCCGCCCTTCGGCCCGACGGTGCCGGAGGCGGGGCCTGGGGGCGGCGGCATGCGCTCGATGCGCCGCCTTATGCCGATGCCCTGCCAGACATAGACCGGGAACATCAGCCAGGAGAGAAGGGCGTCCTTCACGCGAACTCCGTCGAAGAGAGATAGGGCACCGCCGAACGGCGCACCCTCCGGCTCTCAGATGGGGTTCACCCGACGGGCTCCCAAACAAGAAACCGTCAGAAGCGATAGCCGAGGCTTACGGCGCCGATATGACTGACGTCGATCTCGTCGCCGAAGCCGACCGAGTATCTGGCGTCGAGCGTCAGGGTCTCGGTCACCGCGACGTTCGCCCCCGCGCCGAGGATCAGACCCCGGCCGGGCAGGTCGTCGAAGCCGGCGAGGCTGGCGCGCGCCGGGCTGCCCGCGATCGAGGAGACGATGGCGGTGTTGCCCCCGTCGGACAGGACGTCCTCGTAGCCGATGCGGCCGGTGATCTCGCCGAAGCCGGTCGAGTAGGCGAGATGCAGGTTCGCGGCACCGTTCAGGAGGTCCCGGTCGTAGCCGCCGTAGACGATGCGGGCGGCCGAGCCGGTCTCCGCGAATCCGTCGACGTCGAAATAGGCGTAGGTCAGGCCGAGCGTGGGCGTCGCGGTGAAGGCGCCCAGCGCGAACGTCGTGCCGACCTCCGCACCGACATTGGCCGCAAAGCCGTTGGTGGCGGGCGCGCGGTGGACGAGGCCGGCGACGGCTGTCCGGCGCTGGAACTCCTCGAAGTCGAAATGCGCCACGCCGCCGGTGAGCGTCACGAAGGCCGGGCCGTAGACGGCCGTGCCGTAGAGGTCGGCGGAGAAGGACTGCGTGTCGTAGGTCAGCGGCGAGTGTCGGACCTCGCCCTGGCTGGCGGAGACGGCACCGCCGAGGAGGAAGCCGTCGGACAGGCGGTAGTCGACGCCGGCCCGCACCGTGCCCGAGCGGTGGTCATAGGCCGAAAGGCGGCTCGATCCCTGGCGGTCGAAGGCGGCGCCCTCCAGCGAGAGATAGGCGTTGCCCCAGGCGGGGTCGCCGAAGCCGGGCTCGACGATGTCGGCGCCCTGCGGGATCGCGTTCGTCGCGCCGAGATGACGGCGGGCCCGCTCGCGCAGCGCGTCCTCGCCGGCGAGGCGGTCGGCCAGCGCGACCTCCGACAGGGAGGCGGCATCGCCAGCGCGGGCTCCCGCCGTCAGGTGATCGGTGACGAGGTCGGCCAGCAGCTGGTGGCCGAGCGCCGTCGGATGGATCGAATCGTAGAAGAGGAAGCCGGCCTGCGTGGCGGCATCGCCGGACGCGCAGGCGGCCACGCCGAGGCAGGCCTGTGAGACGTTGGTGAAGCCGAAGCGCGCCGGGTCGGCGACGATCTCGGCAAAGAGCGGCTGGACGTCGACGAGGTGGAAGTTGGTGCCCGGCGCCGCAGCCGCGACGCTCGACACGGCCCGTGCCACGCCGCCGTTGAAGCCCTGCGTCGCCTGAGAGGCGAGGCTTCCGGCCACGGGGCCCGCGGCGCGCACCTCCGGCGTGAGGCTGAGATCGGGCAGCGTCAGGACGGCGACGGTCGGAGCGCCGAGCTGGGCCAGCCGGCCCGAGGCGAGGGCGATGTCGGTCACGGCCACGGCGGTGGCGCCCGGAACGGCGGCGGGACTTCCGCCCAGGAGCGCGCCGCGCAGATTGTTGGCGCCCCCGAGCAGCGTCACGACGTCGCCCGGCGCGAACCGGCCGTCGGCTCTGGCGAAGGCCTCGATCTGCGAACGGATGCCGACCGGGACGCTGCCCGCCGCCGGGGCGGCGGGCGTCAGGCCGGTGACGGCGGCGCCGAAGGCGTAGTTCTGGCTGGCGTTCGGGTTCACCGGCACGCCGAGCAGCGCGCGGGCGCCGGCCGTCTGCATGGAGTTCACGCCGCCGGCGAGGACTTCCGTGAACACCGGGCCGTTGGAGAAGCGGCCCTGGAAATAGGGCGGGGAGGCCGGCTGCGCGCCGCGGGTGACGGCGAAGAGGTTGCCGGTGTCGCTCAGGCTGTCGCCGAAGGAGATGACGCTCTGCGCCGCCGCAGGCACCGAGAGGACCGCGACCGCCGCCGTGGCGAGCAGGATGCTGCGAACTGAATGCGTCATGTGATCCCCCCGGATGAAGCCGCTTACGTTCGCGTCAGATGACGCGAGATGAGGCATCCGCGCAAGCGACGCGGAGCGCGCCGGGACGCGTTCCCGGTCGTTCGTCGGCCGTCTGTGCTGCGTCGGCCACGGGGCTTCCGGCTTCGGGCTCGCGCGACGTCGACGATCGAGCTTCGCCGAAACGTCTCGACGCTCGGGACGAGAGAGCGGCTCCGGGGCGCCCGTCAGACCCGTCAGGCCCAGAGATCGCGGACGCATTTCCCGTCGGACGGAAGATCCTCGAACGAGTCGAGGCCGTCGAAATGGTCGATCACCAGCGGGAAGACGTCGTCCGGGCGAGCCAGACGCACGTTGACGGCCATCCGCCGCCGTCCGTCCGGCCCGGGGCGCAGGCTCCGCCAGAAGACGACGTTGCCGCACACCGGGCAGAAGCACGTCTCGAGGGAGCGTTCCGATGCCGGGCCCGAAACGTAGGACGTGACCGTGCCGCGGACCTCGATCTGCTCGTTCTCGTAGCCGTAGGCCCACAGGGCGCCGTATCTCCGGCACGAGGTGCAGTTGCACGCCGTGACCGATCCGGGGTCGCCTTCGATCGTCCAACCGGCGTTCCGGCAGTGGCACGTTCCCTCCAGCTTCGATCCCGTCACCGAGCCTTCCTTCCCCGCTTCAGGCCTTGAGGGCGTCGACGCCGGGAAGCGGCTTGCCTTCCATCCATTCCAGGAAGGCGCCGCCGGCCGTCGAGACGTAGGAGAAGTCGTCGGTGACGCCGGCATGGGCGAGGGCGGCCACCGTGTCGCCGCCTCCCGCCACCGAGACGAGCTCGCCGCCTTGCGTCCGCTTGGCCGCATGCCGGGCGGCCTCCACCGTCGCCTTGTCGAAGGGGGCGATCTCGAAGGCGCCGAGCGGGCCGTTCCAGACCAGCGTCTTCGCCTTGTCGATCCATTCCTCGATCATGCCGACCGTGGCCGGGCCGACATCGAGGATCATGCCTTCCGTGGGGATCCGGTCGACGGGCAGGACTTCGCTCTCAGCGCCGGCCTTGAACGCCTTGGCGACGACGGCGTCGGCGGGAAGCAGGATCACGCAGCCGGCCTCGCTCGCCGCCGCCGCGATGGCACGCGCGGTGTCGGCGAGGTCGTGCTCGCAAAGCGACTTGCCGACGTCGTCGCCGTTGGCGGCGAGGAAGGTGTTGGCCATGCCGCCGCCGATGACGAGGCAGTCGACGCGTTTGACCAGATTCTGCAGAAGGTCGATCTTGGTCGAGACCTTGGCGCCGCCGACGATGGCGACGACCGGCTTCTGCGGATTGCCGAGCCCCTTTTCCAGCGCTTCCAGCTCGGCCTGCATGGCCCGGCCCGCATAGGAGGGCAGATGGTGCGTCAGCCCTTCCGTCGAGGCGTGCGCGCGATGGGCGGCCGAGAAGGCGTCGTTGACGAAGAGGTCGCCGAGCGAGGCGAGGGCGGAGACGAAGCTCTCCTCGTTCTTCTCCTCCCCGGCATGGAAGCGCGTGTTCTCCAGAAGCACGACGTCGCCGTCGCTCAAGTTCGCGACGATGCCCTCCGCCACCGGTCCGACGCAGTCCTCGGCGAAGCCGACCGGCTTGCCGAGCTTCTCCGACAGGACCGCCGCGATCGGCTCCAGCGACTGCGTCTTGTCGACCTTGCCCTTAGGGCGGCCGAAATGGGCCAACAGGATCACGCGGCCGCCCTTGTCGGCGATCTCGCGGATGGTCGGCAGGACGCGGTCGATGCGCGTCGCGTCGGAGACCTCGCCGTCCTTCATGGGCACGTTGAGGTCGACGCGCGTCAGCACGCGCTTGCCCGAAAGGTCCGCGTCGTCGAGCGTCTTGAACAGCGTCATGCGAAGAGCCTCACAAGCGTTTGAAAAGGTGGGGATAGTCGAGGACGAGGCCGTCCTCGTCGAGCGGCAGGTCGGCGGCGAAGGAGCGGTCGTCGTTCACGAACCGGTACAGACGGGCGTCCTCGATCGCGCGGTAGAACTGCGTGTCCGGATAGGGCTCGAACGTGTCGAAGGGCACGTAGAGCATCGTGAGCGCCACTTCGCCTTCGGCCGTCGTCAGGCCGAGGCGCCGGATCGGCAGCGTGTTCGAGAAGGGCGTCGCCGACAGGTCGATGTCGATGCAGCCGTCGAGATCGCCGCGCGCAAAGCCGTCCTCGTCGAACCAGCGTCCGGGCTCCGGCGAGGAGAGTGCCAGACGCCGGCCGTCGCTCGCCTCGATCCGGAAGGACAGGACCCGCCAGCCGGCGTCGATGACCGCCGAATAGGACACGCCGTAGGTGCGGCCCTCGAACGCCCCGACGACCGCCGAGCGGACGCGGTAGCCGCCCTCCGAGGGTTGGATCGTCAGATGCTCCAGCCCCTCGCTTTCCGCCGGGCGCCAGCGGACGCTGCGGGGCGAGACGAGAGGCCGGAAGAGCATTTCGCGTCAGCCGGCGTTGTGGAGGGCGATCGCGGTGTCCGACATGCGGTTCGAGAAGCCCCACTCGTTGTCGTACCAGGAGAGGATGCGCACGAAGGTGCCGTCGAGAACCTTCACCTGGTCCATGGCGAAGACCGAGGAGTGCGGGTCGTGGTTGAAGTCGGTGGAGACGAGCGGCGCGTCCGTGTAGCCGAGGATGCCCTTGAGCGGGCCGTCGGCCGCCTGCCGGATGAGCGTCTGGATCTCCTCGACGCTCGTGCTGCGCTTGGCGACGAACTTCAGGTCGACGACGGAGACGTTCGGGGTCGGAACGCGGATCGAGGAGCCGTCGAGCTTGCCCTTCAGCGCCGGGAGGACAAGGCCGATGGCCTTGGCCGCGCCGGTGGAGGTCGGGATCATGGACAGGGCCGCCGCGCGGGCGCGGTAGAGGTCCTTGTGCATGGTGTCGAGCGTCGGCTGGTCGCCCGTGTAGGAGTGGATCGTCGTCATGAAGCCGTGCTCGATGCCGATCGCATCGTTCAGGACCTTGGCGACCGGGGCGAGGCAGTTGGTCGTGCAGGAGGCGTTGGAGACGATGCGGTCGCCGGCGACCAGCGTCTCGTGATTGACACCGTAGACGATGGTCTTCTCGTTTTCGGCCTTGGTCAGCGGCCCGGAGATCAGCACCTTCTTCGCGCCTGCATCGAGATGCGCCGAGGCCTTGGAAGGCTCGGTGAAGATGCCGGTGCACTCCAGCGCCACGTCGACGTTCAGCTCGCCCCAGGGCAGGTTCTTCGGGTCGCGCTCGGCGGTGACGCGGATGGGGCCGCGGCCGACGTCGATCGTCTCGCCGTCCACCTTCACCTCGCCGGGGAAGCGGCCGTGGACCGAATCGTAGCGGATGAGGTGGGCGTTGGTCTCGACAGGCCCGAGATCGTTGATGCCGACCACCTCGATGTCGGTGCGCCCGGATTCGACGATCGCGCGAAGCACGTTGCGCCCGATGCGGCCGAATCCGTTGATTGCGACGCGAACTGCCATGTCATGCCCTCCTGCTGGGTCGATCCGTCTGCCGGCCCCGCCTTCGTGCGACGCCGCTTCGGGAGGGGGTTCTAGCCGGTTTGGGCCGCGCGTAAAGCGGTGGAAGGCCGCTCGGATGCCTTCATCGGAATTTCAAACGATGCGATTGATGGAGCGCTGCCCGATGTCTTCTCACGCGGGCGTGCAGACGATAGACCGACGTTTGGCGACGCGCAGGAAAGAGGACGCGAATTGGGCAAGGACAACGCCTTCGGCGAAGCGTCCGACCGCCTTCAGAGGGCTCTGGAGCGCTTGGAGACCGCCGTCGAGGCACGGCTCGACCGCGAGGGGAAGGTCCTGTCCGTCGAGGAGGAGGTCCAGCGCATGACCGCCGACCGCGGCCGTCTGGCCGGCGATCTCGACGCGGCGCTGGCGCGCGGCCTTCGCCTCGAGGAGGCGAACCGCGAGGTCTCCCGCCGCCTCGTCGGGGCGATGGAGCAGATCCGCGACGTGATCGCGCGCGGCTGACGGGAAGGGGACCGATGCCGCAGATCGTCGTCACCATCGATGGCAAGACCTACCGCATGGCCTGCGCCGAAGGCGAGGAGGATCACCTCGTCGGGCTTGCCGCGGATCTCGACGGGCGCGTCACGGAGCTGCGCAAGGGCGTCGGCGAGATCGGCGACCTGCGCCTCCTGGTGATGGCCGCGATCATGACGGGCGACGAGCTGGCCGAGACGCGCGACCGGGTCGCCGAGCTCGAGGCGGAGGTGGAAGGCCTTCGCGAGCGCCAGGAGAACTCCACGCGCCACGTCGCCTCCGGGCGAGAGGTGCTGACCGAGACGATGAACGGCGTCGCCGAGGCGATCGAGCGGATCACGGCCCGGCTCGAGGGGCGCGGCGGCCGTCCGTCCGACTGATCCCTTCTTCCAAGCGTTCCGGCTATGGCGGGCCGGCCGACGGCGCGCTATATCTGATCCCGGCGAGCTGCGCGGTTCGACACGGGATGACTTATTCCCCGGGGCCTTACGCATCCCCTAGGGAGCTGTCCCTGCCTTTGCCCCTGGGCTTGGGCACACGGCGCCCACCTACTCTGTAGGTTCCCGGGATCGACTATCCCACCGGCCGAGGTGGCCCGCCACTTTTCCCTCGATCCCGTCGGGGACATGCCCGTCCGCCTCGCTGCCGGGCCATCCGACCCGGACCAGACGGAGCGTTGCCGGTGCAGGACGGTCGAGGAAGTCGCTCCGGGGCCCTCCATTGAGTTCGGTCGAGATCCGGTCGGCGCTGAAGGCGCAACTGCGCAAGCAGGCGCTCGGACGCCGCGAGGCCATGGACGAGGGCCGCCGCATCGAGGCCTCGCTCGCCATCGCCGATCGCGCCATGGAGAACTGGCCGGCGGGCGATCATTGCGTCCTCGGCGGCTATCTGCCGATCCGGTCCGAGGTCGATCCCCGACCGCTGATGGTTCTGGCGGCCGATCGCCGGATGCAGCTCGCCGTTCCGGCGATCGTCGGCCGCACGCTCGACTTCCGCATGCTGGAGCGCGGAGCGCCGTTGGTTCCGCAGGGCCACGGCACCGTCGCGCCGGGCGAGGGCGCCCTCCGCCTGCGACCCGACATCCTCCTGGTGCCGCTCGCGGCCTTCGACCGCCGCGGCCATCGGATCGGCTACGGCGGCGGCTTCTACGACCGCGCCATCGCAGCACTTCGCGAGGGCGGCCGACGGCCGATCACGGTCGGCCTCGCTTTTGCGACGCAGGAAGTCGAGACCGTGCCGGACGAGGCCTTCGACGTGGCTCTCGACCTCATCGTGACGGAGGCCGAGACGATCCGGACGGAGCGCTCGCCCTGAAGGCCGAGCCTCAGCGGCCGCGTTCGCGCCCGAAGATCTGCGTCCAGTAGGGCACGCCCGACGGCGAGCGGGCGACCGCGACGCCCATCTGCGTGACGTCGGGGCGCAAGAGGTTCCGCCTGTGTCCGGCGGAGCCGGTCCAGCCGCGCATGGCCGCATCGTAGGACGGGTAGCCGCCGCCGAGATTCTCGGCCGTCGCCGCCCAGTCGTAGCCGACGGTCTGAACGCGCGAGGGCAGGGAGCCGCCGATCGTGTGGCTCATCTGGTTGCGGCTCGCCATGCGCTGCGAGTGCTGCTCGGCCGCCGTCATGAGGCGGGGGTCGATCGACAGGGGCGCGAGGCCGTTGCGGGCGCGAAACGCGTTCACCGGCGCCAGACCGCCGGGTCCGTCGATCGAGACCGGGCCGGAGGCGGAGAGATTGCCCCCGCCTGGCGAGCAGGCGGCGACGCCGAGGCAGAGAACGGCGGCCAAGGCGGTACGCAATGCGGATGTCACGTCGGATCTTCCTCTTCGGCTGGCCGGCAGGCAGCACGCCCGCGGGCTCCAATGGTCGGGGCCGCCCGACCGGAGGGCCGGGAAGGCGCGTCTTGCTCCGCGGGGGCCGCGGCGTCATAAGCGCGACACGACGCGGGGTCGCCCGGACGGGCCTCCTGCCGAATCGTATGGACGATAGCAGTCCCGGAACGAAGAACCGCTGAATTCGGCGTGCGCAAGTCGATCGAACGCCAACGGTCCCCGGGGCACGGTGTCGCAGGGCCGGCGCCGCCTGCCGGTTCCGGCAGGTCCTGGGGCTGCGGTGCCGTCCGGATGGAGAGCCGCATGAGATTTCTCTTCCTCGGCGACATGGTCGGCCGGTCCGGCCGGATGGCGGTGGCCGAGCGTCTGCCGGGGCTCGTCGCGGACTGGCGGCTCGATCTCGTCGTCGTCAACGGCGAGAATGCGGCCGGCGGCTTCGGCATCACCGAGGCCATCTTCGAGGAGACGATCGACGCCGGTGCCGACGTCGTGACCACCGGCAACCACGTCTGGGACCAGCGCGAGGCTCTCGTCTTCGCCGATCGCCACGACGCCTTCCTGCGCCCCGCGAACTATCCGGCCGGCACGCCGGGCCGTGGCTCGGGGCTCTTCGTCGCGCGCAACGGCGCCCGCGTCCTCGTCGCCAACCTGATGGGGCGGGCCTTCATGCACCCCGACCTCGACGATCCGTTCCGCGCCGCCTCCGAGATCGTCGGCGCCTCGCCGCTCGGCGAACAGGCGGACGCGATCGTGGTCGACTTCCACGCCGAGGCGACCAGCGAAAAGCAGGCGATGGGCCACCATCTTGACGGTCGCGTCTCGGTCGTCGTCGGCACCCATACGCATGTGCCGACCGCCGACCATCAGATTCTCGTGAACGGCACGGCCTATCAGTCGGACGCCGGCATGTGCGGCGACTACGATTCATCCCTCGGCATGGAGAAGGAGGAGCCGCTGAACCGCTTCGTCACGAAAGTGCCGCGCGGCCGCTTCGAGGCCGCTTCCGGGCCGGCGACGATCTGCGGGCTCGCGGTCGAGATCTCCGACCGCACGGGGCTCGCCGAGAAGGTCGCGGCGGTGCGGCTCGGGGCGCGTCTGTCGGAGAGCGTTCCCGATTTCTGGTGATCGCCGCTGGTCCACGACCGCGGGCCGCTCCATGTAGGTCGCCTCCGGGGCGCCACGGCGCCTCCTTCACCCCCACAAGGACAATGGGCGAATTCTTCGCGTTCCTCTCGGACCCCGCAGCCTATCCGGCGCTGGCGGCCCTCATCGCCATGGAGGTGGTGCTGGGCATCGACAACCTCCTCTTCATCTCCATTCTCGCGCAGCGGCTGCCGCCTGAGCAGCAGGACCGGGCCCGCCTGATCGGCATCTCGCTCGCCCTCATCCTGCGCCTCGTCTTCCTCGGCCTCGTGGCCTTCATCGTGCAGTTGACGACGCCCGTCTTCTCGATCTTCGGCCAGGGCTTCTCCTGGCGCGACTTGATCCTCATCGCCGGCGGCCTCTTCCTCGTCTGGAAGGCGACGAAGGAAATCCACCACTCCGTCGATCCGATCGACGGCAAGGACGAGATGATCTCGCGCAAGGCGACGCTGACCTTCGGTTCGGCGATCGTCCAGATCCTGATCCTGGACGCGGTCTTCTCGATCGATTCGATCATCACCGCCGTCGGCATGACGGACGAGATCGGGATCATGGTCATCGCCGTCGTCACGGCCGTCACGGTGATGCTGCTCGCGGCCAACCCGCTCGCCCGCTTCATCCAGGCGAACCCGACGCTGATCATGCTGGCGCTCGGCTTCCTCCTGATGATCGGCATGACGCTGATCGCAGAGGGCTTCGGCGCGCATGTGCCGAAGGGCTACATCTACGCCGCAATGGCCTTCTCGGTCTTCATCGAGGGCCTGAACATGCTGGCCCGCCGCAAGAAGAAGCGCGACGCGGAGCTGCGCGCCGCCTTCGAGAAGGCGGCCGGAACTTCGGCGGACGGCGGGACGGCGGCCTCTTAAGTCGTCCGCCGGCGTCACGCCCGGCCCCCCCCCCCCCCCCGCAGGGGGAG
>JAEZXX010000094.1 GCA_023419535.1 Pseudomonadota bacterium
CCGCCCCCTCCCGGGGGGGCGGCGCCGACGACCTGGCCGGTCATCCGGACGAAACGATCGAGGCGGTCGCCACCGCGCTCCGGCGCCGACTCGACGAAATCCCGAAGCGCCTGCGCGCCGAACCGCCCGTCTATCTCGTCGTCTCCAAGCTCGACCGCCTCGTCGGCTTCGACGCCTTCTTCGAGACGCTCGGCCGCGAGGAGCGCGAGCGCTTCCTCGGTGTGCCCATCCTGCAGGAGGGCGAGGCCGAAGGCCCGCTCGACCCGGCCGGTCGCTTCGCGCAGGGCTTTTCCAAGCTGGTCGCGCTCGTCTCGAACCGCCAGATGCAACGCCTGCAGGACGAGCCCGACACGCATCGGCGAAGCCTCGTCTACGAGTTTCCCAACCAGCTCGCCGCTCTGGGAACTCCGCTCGCCGTCTTCGTGCGCGCGCTCACCCTGCCGAACCGCTTCGAGCGCCCGCCGCTCCTGCGCGGCGTCTTCCTCGCCAGCGCCGTCCAGGGCGGGCCGATCCTCGACAGCCTCGCCCCGCAGCTGGCGCGCGCCTACGCGCAGACGCCCGACCGGCTGGCCCTGCGCGACCATGTCGCCACGGGCGGGGCACGCGCCTTCTTCCTCCCCGGCCTCTTCCGCGACGTCGCCCTTCCCGAGGCGGGCGCCGGCCGGTCGAGCCGTCGGTCCTGGTACGCCAACAACCGCTGGCGGGCGGCCGCGGCCGCCCTCGCGGCCCTCGCCGGTCTCGGCCTGACCGCCTCGATGCTCTCCTCCTACCGGCAGGGCGTCGCCCATGCCGAGCTCGTTCAGAGCGACGCACTGACGCTCGCGCCCCAGATCGACGCGGTGGTGCCGCCCGAGCCCGCGCAGATGCCCTTCGCGACCGTGATGGCGGTGCTCGACCGCCTGGCGCTTCTCGACGCCGCCGGCCAGTCCGACGAGAACCGGGTGATCCTCTCGACCGAGGCGGTCGGCGAGGCGACGGACGAGGCCTACCGCCGGACGCTGGAGCGGTTGCTCGTGCCCTGGCTGCAGGCGCGGCTCGCCGCCGACCTCCTCGTGCCCGACACATCGAGCGCGACCGTCTTCCAGCAGCTGAAGCTCTATCTCGTCCTCGGCCATGCCAGGGCGCCCGAATCCGTCGGCTTCGAGGGCATGGCGCCGCTGCTCGTCGGCGCCTGGCTCGACGGACAGGCCGCGCCTCAGCAGGTCGCCTCCTTCGGGCGCCATCTCGATGCGCTGCGCCTCTCGGGCTTTTCGGCGATCGTCACCGACGCGGTACTGATCGAGACCGCCCGGCGCGCCATCGCCGAAGCGAGCGTGGCGCGCCTCGTCTACGATCTGGCGGCCGCGAGCCCGGCCCTGACCTCGCTCGCGCCCTGGCGGCCGAGCGACGCCATGAGCCCCGCCGGACCTTTGATCCTGGCGCGCGCCTCCGGAACGAGCATCCACGAGGGCGTGCCCGGGCTCTTCACCCGCGCGCCCTTCCTCGACATCGTGGTGCCCGCCATCGAGGCGAGCGCCGGGAATCTGGCCGAAGACGCCTGGGTGCTCGGCGAGGAGGACGCGGCGCGCCCCTTCGCGGATCAGGCCGATCGCTTCTTCGACGGGGCTCTGGAGCTCTTGCGCGCCGACATCATCCGCACCTGGGACGGCTTCCTGGCCGATCTCTCGGTCGTGCCGCCGCTCGATCCCGCCAGCGGCGCCCAGCTCCTCGCCCGGCTTCTGGAGCCGCGTTCGCCGGTCGTGGAGCTGATGGCGGCGGTGGGGGCGGAGACCAATCTCGACCGGCCGCAGGCGGACCCGGCACTGGAGGCCGCCGGCACGCGCGCCGTCACGGCACGTCTGGGGCGCACCGGTTCGGCCCTCCTCACCCGGGCGCGGGCCGATGCCGATCCGCGCGGGCCCGGGGCGCCCGTCACCGACCACTTCCAGGACGTGCGGCAGGCAACCGCCGCGCCGGCGCCCGACCAGCCCTCGCAAGTGGCCTCCGTCCTGCGCACCTTCGATCCGCTCTATCGCCAGCTGAACCTCGCCGCGTCCGGCGGCGACATGTCGGAGCTCGGCACGACCCTGCAGCCGACGGTGGACGCCATCACGACGGCGATCGGCCAGCTTCCGGCGAGCCTGCAGCCCTTCTTCTTCCGCCTGCGCGACGCGACACTGAACGTGGCCGTCGGCTCCTCGCGCACGCGCCTCCAGGAGGTGTGGGCGACGACGGTTCTGCCCGCCTGCCGAGCCGCGACGAGCGACCGCTTCCCCTTCGCGCCGGGCGCGCGCGACGACACGCCGATCGGCGACTTCGCCGCGCTCTTCTCGCCGCAGGGTCAGATCGCGGCCTTCCGCGAGGCGTATCTCGCCCCCTATATCGACGCCTCCGCACGGCCCTGGCGGTGGCGCGAAGCGAGCGCCAGCGACCTGGGCTTCTCGCCGGACGTTCTGCGCGCCTTCGAGCACGCCGACGCCATCACCCGTGCCTTCTTCCCGGCCGGCGACGGCCCGCTGACGCAGTTCTCGGCCGAGGTGGCGGCGCTGACGCCGAACGCGCGGGCGGTGCGCTTCGATCTCGGCGGCGCGACGCTCGCCTTCTCGCACGGACCCTCCACGCCGCTGCCCGCGCAGTGGCCGCCTGCCACGCCCGGCGCGCCGGCCGTGATCTCGATCCTCCCGGAGATCGCGGGCGGGCCGAACATGATCGCGGGCCAGGGCCCTTGGGCGCTCTTCCGGGTGCTGTCGCGTGCGGCCTCGGTGCGCAGCCTCGGCAACAACGTGGTGCAGGCGACCTTCGACCTCGGGCCCCGTCGCGCCTCGGTGAACCTGACGCCGTCGACCGCGCGCAACCCGTTCGAGCTCGGCATGCTCGACCAGTTCCGCTGCCCGCGCTTCAGCTGAGGAGCGCCCGGCTCGTCAGCCCGCCGGCCGGTAGGCCGCGAGAAGGCAGGTGAGGTCGTCGAACTGCGGACCGGCGCCGGTGAAGGCGTCGACCGCCTCGATGACCGAAGCCGCCTTGAGCGGCGCACCGTCGCCCGCAAAGAGCGCGGCGAGCCGGTCCTCCCCGAACTCCTCGCCGGTCGCGTCCGGCGCCTCCGTCACCCCGTCGGTGAAGATCAGGAGCCGGTCGCCCGGTGCCAGATCGACGCGCGTCGCCTCGAAGTCGAACGGGCTCCAGGCCGCGAGCGCCGGTGCGGGCATGGCATCGCCGAGCCGTTCGAGGCGACCGTCGCCGCGCAGGAGGAAGGGCGGGTTGTGCCCGCAGTTGACGAAGGTCAGGCTGCCGTCCGACAGGTCCAGCACCGCGCCGAAGAAGGTCGCGAACATCGAGCGCGCGTTGTCGGCGTCGAGGAAGTCGTTCACCCGGCTGGCGACGCGCCCGAGATCGCGCTCCTCGCGAAGCACGAGCCGCATCGCGGTCTGGCAGATCGCCATGAAGAGCGAGGCGGGCACGCCCTTGCCCGAGACGTCGCCGACGGTCAGCGCGATGCGGTTCTCGTCGAGGCGGAGCACGTCGTAGAAGTCGCCGCCGACATCGCGCGCGGGGCGGAAGCCGACGTCGATCGCGACGCGTTCCTCGCTCGGCAGGAAGGGCGCGGCCGGCAGCATCGCGCCCTGGATCGCCGCCGCGCTCTCCATCTCCTCCAGCCTCGCGCGCCTGGCGCGGATCTGGTCCGCCATCTTGGAGAAGGTCAGCGCGAAATTGGTGAGCTCGGCCGGCGGGTTCATCAGATCGTCGAGGATGCCGACGTCGCGCCGCTCGTCTTCCAGCGCGGCGAGCGCGTTGGTGTAGAAGCCGATCGCCTGGTTGAACTGCTTCACCTTGCGGCCGAGCTGCATGACGACGTGCTGCGTCAGCTCCGGGTTCGCGGTTCCGACCTGCCGCATGACGGCGCCGGGAATGCGCAACGCCCAGCCCGGCGAGACGGCCCGTACCGTGGCGGTGCGCGGAGCCTCGGCGAAGACGCCGATCTCGCCGAGGAAGGCCGGCGCGGGAAGCGTCGCGACGGCGACCGATCCGTATCGCGAGGCGACTTCCACGAGCACGGTCCCGTCCATCACGAACAGGGCCGAATCGCTCTCCTCGCCTTCGACGAGCAGGACCTCGTCGGCATCGAAGGCCGCAAGACCGCCGCTGCCGAGCAGCAGCGTCAGCTGGTCGGGGCGGAGCGAGGCGAAGGCAGGATGGGCCCGCAGCCTCTCGACGGGATTCTTCATCGCATGCCCTGCTGGAATGGAGCGCTGGCCCGGTCGCGGGCAGTTGCGGCACAGTAGGCGGGCGGGCGCTGGATCGCTAGATCGTGGGAGAGCGAATGCGCCGCGCCGCACGTTCCGTTTCGCGCAGGATCACGTGTCGCGGGCACCGATCGCCCTCTGTGCCTCGCGCGCGACGGTCTCGGTCGGATCCTCGGCGACCCACGCGGCGAAGTCCGGCCGGCCCGCCCGGCAGCGGCTCGCCATGTCGGCATCGTCGAAGGCCCGGCGGATCGAGCGCGCGACCCAGCCCGCATCCGCCTCGTGGAGCGGGCGCGAGAAGCCCAGCCGCCGCTCGGCGACGAAAGAGCCCGTGCGCATGTTCTCCTCCTCCTTGGGCAGGATCACCTGCGGCAAGCCGGCCGCAAGACAGGCCGAGGTCATCTGCACGCCGCCGTGATGGAGCACGCAGCGCGAGCGCTCCAGGATCGCCGGCAGGGGCACGGGGGCGGCCTCCAGGACAACCCCGCGCGAGACGAGACGCTGCCTCACCTCGCCCGGCATGGCCTCGACGATCGCACGGGCCTGACCTCCGAGGTGCAGGCGGACCGGCCGCTCCGATCCGGCGATACCGTTCAGGACGTCTTCGGCGGAAGCCCCGAGCGAATTGAGATAGGCGAAGACCTCCTCCCCTCGCCCGCCCTCGGGCGGCGCGACGAAGTCCGGCAGGAAGGGCGGCAGGATGCGTCTGTCGTCGGGCGTCCCGTGGAGCGAGAACGCCGCGGGCCCGAAGGGCAGGACGTTCGTCTCGTCGAGGATCGCCGACAGACGACCGAGCGCCGGGCGGCCGGTCCGCTCCAGCGTGAGGTCGATCGCGGCGCAGAGCGCGGCCTCGTCGAAGGAGGGCGTCTCGAACCCCATGGCGCGCCGCGGCGTGAACCCGTTTCCGTTCGTCGGCGGCAGGGTCGACTGCGTGCCGAAGGCGATCGAGGGCAGGCGGCCGCGTGCGGCGAGCAGCGCCCCGAAGGCGTTCTCGGCCAGGACGACGTCCGGCCGGAAGATCTCGAACAGCCCGTCATAGTGCGCGAGGGCGGCCGTAAGGTCCCGCGCGGAGGCGAAGCCGATATTGGCGAGGACGTCGCCGAGCGCGCGGACCGGCCGCTCGCTCCAGCCGAAGGGCGCGCGGCGCCGCGCCGGCCAGACATAGGTCTGCACCGCCGGCACGCCGATCGCGGCGAACTCGTGGGCGAAGGACGGCTCGTAGAGCGCCGCGAGACAGTCCACGCCCGCACGCTTCAGGTGCCCCGCGACCCCGAGAAGGTGCCGGGCGTGGCTTCGCCCCGCTCCGAACTCCCAGGCGAGCAGCGCGCGCTTAGCCTCCCCGTGGCTCATGCCTGTTCCTCCCGTTCACCGTGGCGCAGCTTCGCGAACCGTGGTTGCCTCAGCGAAGACCCGACCGGCAAGCCCTGCGCCACCTGCACGAAGCCTCCGGCGGCCAAACGTAGCCATCTCCCTATTAGGCGCGACCGGTTAATAAGGGCGCCGGACAGTCAGGAAACCGGAACGTCGCCTCCCTGGCGGGATTGGCCTCCCGACGAAGGGAGACCCATCCATGTTCATGCGCATCGATCAGCTGCAGGCCAATCTGCCTGCGCCGAAAGCCGCCGATCCGAACGCCGCCGCCGCGCTCCAGGAGCTGCTCGGCGGCAAGTACGGCGAGATGTCGACGCTCGGGAACTACATGTTCCAGAGCTTCAACTTCCGCTCCAAGACCAAGCTCAAGCCCTTCTACAGCCTCGTGGCGGCGATCACCGCCGAGGAGCTCGGCCATGTCGAGCTCGTCTCCAACGGGGTCGCGATGCTGAACAACGGCCCCGACAAGCCGGACGGCGACAAGGGCGACGGCGGCGACATCTCGGGCGCGCCCTTCGCCGACATGCAGGACATCCGCTCGGCGGCCTCCTTCCTCAGCCATGCCGGCGGGGCCGTGCCCGTCGATTCGAACGGGCTGTCCTGGAACAAGGACTTCATCACCACGACCGGCAACGTCGTGCTCGACCTCCTGCACAACTTCCATCTGGAATGCGGGGCGCGGCTCCACAAGCTGCGGGTCTACGAAACGGTCAGCGACCCGACGAGCCGCGAGGTCTGCGGCTACCTGCTCGTACGCGGCTCGGTGCACGCCCACGCCTACGCGCTGGCGCTCAAGAAGATCACCGGCGTCGATCTCGACAAGTTCCTGCCGACGCCGAACATCCCGCTCTCCAAGATCCCCGAGTCGCAGAAATATCTCGACGAGGGCTCGCACCGGCGCCTCTACACCTTCTCGCCGAACGACTACCGCGAGATGGCCGGCATTTGGGGCAATGGCGAGGTCGCGCTGCCCGACGATCCCCCGGGCGAACTCGAAGTCGTCGACGGGCACCCGGAAGGCGGCAAGATCCACCAGCTCACCGGCATCCCCTCGGCCTTCACGCCCGACTACGCGCCCGAGGAAATGTTCGAGATCGCCTCGAAGCTCTACAAGGCCTCGCGCTGATCGGACGAGGGGCGGCGGGGGGCCGGCCCCCCCCCGGCCCGGC
>JAEZXX010000114.1 GCA_023419535.1 Pseudomonadota bacterium
CCGCCCCCCCCCGCCCGGGGGGGGCGTCTCTGCCCTGCGTGCGACCGCAGGACCGCCGCGTCTCGAAGCGAACCGGACGAAAGAGACCATGACCCGCCTGTTTCGGCATCTGGCGCTTTTCCTGGCGCTTCTTCTCGCGCCGTCCGCCTCCGCGCAGGAGACCCTTCGCCCCCTCGTCGACGCGCTGGGAACGGCGAACGGCTTCGACGGGCTGGAGAGCGCGATCGCCGATCTCGCGGCGACGGGCGATCCGGCCGCGGCCGGGGTTCTGCGGCAGCTTTCCGAGGGCAATCTCGTGGTCCGCGACGGCACCGTCCTGATCGGCGTGCGCGACGGGCGCGACTACACCCTGACCGATCCGCTGACCGGCGAGGCGAGGGGCGAAGCCGGCCGGCGCGATGTCGACGCCATCCGCGTCAACAACCGCGTGCGCCGCGCCGTCACCGCCGCCATGGGCTCGCTCACGCTCCAGAGCGACAATCCGGCCCAGCGCCGGCAGGCCGCGCAGGCGATCTTCGCCGCGCGCGACGCCACCGCCATTGAGGCGCTGGACGCCGCCATCGCGGCCGAACAGGACGCCGCCATCGCGACCCTGATGCGGCAGGCCCGCGCCAGCGCGCTTCTCTCCTCCGACGCCCCAGAGGCCGAGAAGGTCGAGGCGGTGCAAACCATCGCCGCTCGCGGCGACCGCGAGGCGCTGGTGCTCCTGAATGCCCTCGCCGCCGAGCCGGGCGAGCTGGGCGAAGCGGCGAGCGCCGGCATCGCCTCGATCGAGAGCCGGCTCGCGCTCGTCGACATGGGCCAGAACGTCTTCTACGGCCTGTCGCTCGGCTCGGTGCTGCTGCTCGCGGCCATCGGCCTCGCCGTCACCTTCGGCGTCATGGGCGTCATCAACATGGCGCACGGCGAGATGGTGATGATCGGCGCCTACACGACCTTCGTCGTCCAGCAGTTCCTGCGCGCCAACGCGCCCGGCCTGATGGACTATTCGCTCCTGGTGGCGCTGCCCGCCGCCTTCCTCGTCGCGGGCGCGATCGGCATCGCCATCGAGCGCGGGGTGATCCGCTGGCTCTACGGCCGGCCGCTGGAGACGCTGCTCGCCACCTGGGGCATCGCATTGATCCTTCAGCAGGCGACGCGCACGACCTTCGGAGCCACCAATCGCGAGGTCTCCAATCCGTCTTGGATGTCGGGCACGATCGACGTGCTCGGCATGCAGCTGACCGCCAACCGCCTCGTCATCATCGGCTTCTCGCTCGCCGTCCTCTTTGGGCTGATGGCCCTGATGCGCTGGACCGCCTTCGGCCTCCAGATGCGCGCGGTGACGCAGAACCGGCGCATGGCGGCCGCGATGGGCATCCGGACGCCGTGGACGGACGCCATGACCTTCGGTCTCGGCTCGGGGATCGCGGGGCTGGCCGGCGTCGCGCTTTCCCAGATCGACAACGTCTCGCCGAACCTCGGCCAGAGCTACATCATCGACAGCTTCCTGGTGGTCGTCTTCGGCGGGGTCGGCTCGCTCTGGGGCACCTTGACCGCGGCGATGACGCTGGGCGTCGTCAACAAATTCCTCGAGCCCTATGCCGGCGCCGTCCTCGCCAAGGTCCTCGTCCTCGTCCTCGTGATCCTGTTCATCCAGAAGAAGCCCCGCGGCCTCTTCGCCCAGAAGGGAAGGGCGGTGGAAGCATGATCGCGCACCGTCTCCTCGGCAATCTCGGCGGCCGCATCTTCGTCGCCGTCCTCGTGATCGCGGCGATCTTCATGCCGCTGTCGAACGCGCTCCTGTCGCCCGGCGACGCACTCTACGTGCCGACGACCTGGGTCGTTCTGCTCGGCCGCTGGCTGGCCTTCGCGCTGCTGGCGCTCGCGCTCGACCTCGTCTGGGGCTATTGCGGCATCCTCAGCCTAGGCCACGGCGCCTTCTTCGCGCTCGGCGGCTACGCCATCGGCATGCACATGATGCGCGAGATCGGCCCGCGGGGCGTCTACGGCAACCCGGTGCTGCCCGACTTCATGGTCTTCCTGAACTGGACCGAGCTGCCCTGGTACTGGTGGGGCTTCGGCAATTTCTGGTTCGCCGCCCTGATGACGATGGTGGTCCCGGGAACGCTCGCCTTCGTCTTAGGCTGGTTCGCCTTTCGAAGCCGCGTCACCGGCGTCTATCTCTCGATCATCACGCAGGCGATGACCTTCGCGCTGATGCTCGCCTTCTTCCGAAACGAGATGGGCTTCGGCGGCAACAACGGGCTGAACGATTTTCGCGACATTCTCGGCTTCGACCTTCGGGCCCGCGAGACGCGCGTCGCGCTCTTCTCCATGACCGCGCTGGCGCTGGCCGCCGGCTATCTGACGGCGCGTGCCGTCGTCACCTCCAAGCTCGGTCTCGTGCTGATCGCCGTGCGCGACGCCGAAAGCCGGGCCCGCTTCCTCGGTTACCGCGTCGAGCGCTTCAAACTCTTCGTCTTCACGCTCTCGGCGGTCATGGCGGGGATCGCGGGCGCTCTGTACGTGCCGCAGACCGGCATCATCAATCCGGGCGAGTTCGCGCCGGCGAACTCGATCGAGGCGGTGATCTGGGTCGCCGTCGGCGGGCGCGGCACGCTCTGGGGCGCAGCGCTCGGCGCCATCCTCGTCAACGCCGCCAAGAGCTGGCTGACGGGCTTTGCGCCCGGCCTCTGGCTTTTCGCGCTGGGCGGCCTCTTCGTCGCCGTCACCTTGTTCCTGCCGCGTGGGCTCGTCGGGACGGTCGAACATGGCTGGGGCGCGCTGGCGGAGCGTCGCAAGGCGCGGGCCGCCGCCAGGGGCGGCGCCGAGCCGGCCGAGCCGAACCCGGCACCAGCGGAGTAGAGCGCGATGGACACGATCACGAACGCGCCGCGCCTTTCTCCGCACCCTTGGGCCACCGCCATGGCGGAACAGGCGGAAGCGACGGCTCGGCTGGCACCGGGCCGGGGCGAGACGCTGCTCTATCTCGACGGCGTCTCGAAGAGCTTCGACGGCTTCAAGGCGATCAACGACCTGTCGCTCGTCATCGCCAAAGGCGAGATGCGGGCCATCATCGGCCCGAACGGGGCAGGCAAGACGACGATGATGGACATCGTCACCGGCAAGACGCGCCCCGACAAGGGCGACGTCTACTTCCGCGGCGACGTCGACCTGACGGCGCACGACGAGGCGGAGATCGCCAACATGGGCATCGGCCGCAAGTTCCAGAAGCCGACGGTCTTCGAGAACCACACGGTCCGCGACAATCTCAAGCTCGCGCTCGCCGGTTCGCGCGGCGTGTTTCCCGCGCTCTTCCACCGTGGTGCTGCTTCCGAGCGCGCGCGCATCGACGAGATCCTCGAGCTGACCCGGCTGGGCGATCGGCGGGGCGACAAGGCCGCCGGCCTTTCCCACGGCCAGAAGCAGTGGCTGGAGATCGGAATGCTGCTCGCGCAGGACCCGGAGCTTCTTCTCGTCGACGAGCCGGTGGCCGGGATGACCGACGCCGAGACCGAAGAGACCGCGCGGCTCCTGAAGCACATCGCGCGGGACCATTCGGTGGTGGTGGTGGAGCACGACATGCACTTCGTGCGCGAGCTCGGCGTCAAGGTCACGTGCCTCCACGAGGGGCATGTCCTGGCGGAGGGAACGCTCGACGCGGTCTCGGCGAACCCGCGCGTCGTCGAAGTCTATCTGGGGCGGTGAGAATGGCTCCGCGTCTCTCCCCGCGCGCTTCGCGCGCCCCCTCATCCGGTTTGCTGCGCAAACCACCTTCTCCCCGCCGGGGAGAAGAATGGCGCCTCCTTCGGCGACGTCCGCGACGCGATTCTTCTCCCTTGCGGGGAGAAGGTGGCCCGCAGGGCCGGATGAGGGGGCGGCGAAGCCGCCCGGCCGTCTCACGAAAGTTCGCCCCATGCTGAGCGTCTCCAACGTCGATCTCTACTACGGCGCGGCGCAGGCACTGCGCTCGGTCTCGCTCGAGGCGAAAGCCGGCGAGATCACCTGCGTCCTCGGCCGCAACGGCGTCGGCAAGACGAGCCTGATGCGCGCCGTCGTCGGTCAGCAGCCGATCCGGCGCGGGGAGATCCGCTTCGCCGAGACGGACCTGAAGCGCGCCGCGCCATACAACCGGGCTCGTGCGGGAATCGGCTTCGTGCCGCAGGGGCGCGAGATCTTCCCGCTGCTCACCGTGCGTGAAAACCTTCAGACGGGATTTGCGCCGCTGAAGCGCTCCGAGCGGACGATCCCGGCCCACGTCTTCGAGCTCTTTCCGGTGCTCGCCGAGATGATGAACCGGCGCGGCGGCGACCTCTCCGGCGGCCAGCAGCAGCAGCTCGCCATCGGCCGCGCGCTCGTCATGCGTCCGAAGCTCCTCGTCCTCGACGAGCCGACCGAGGGCATCCAACCCTCGATCATCAAGGACATCGGCCGGGCGATCCGCTGGCTGCGGGACGAGACCGGCATGGCGATCCTGCTCGTCGAGCAGTATCTCGACTTCTGCCGCGAACTCGCCGACCGCGTGACGATCCTGGATCGCGGCCGCGTCGTCTTCGAGGGCGTGGGCCCCGATCTCGACCGCGAGGACGTGCGCCGGCACCTGACCGTCTGATGGGGGCTGTCGTCCATTCCGCCCTCTTCGAATCGGAAAGGGCCGTGTACGCCTCGTTCCCGATGACCGAGCCGTTCGAGCGACCGAAGATGCAGCGCGCATGGGGGGAGGCCGTCGCCGAGATCGGCACCGGCCCCACCCGCTCGCGCCTGTTGCGCCTGCGTCAGGCGGGCTCGCTCCGGCTGCGCTTTCCGCGCGTCGCCCGGGGACCGGTCGAGGCGGTCCTCGTCAACACGGCCGGCGGTCTCGCCGGCGGCGACCGGCTGGCGCAGCGTTTCGCCGTCGGTCCGCAGGCCGAGCTCTCCGTCGTCACCCAGGCCTGCGAGCGCGTCTACGCCTCGCTCGGGGCCGAGGCCCGGATCCGAACCGACATCACGGTCGGCGAAGGGGGCGCGCTCGCATGGCTGCCGCAGGAGACGATCCTCTTCGACCGCGCGCGCCTGACACGCGAACTCCATGTCGACGCGGCGGCGACGAGCCGGCTGCTCCTGTGCGAAAGCGTCATCCTCGGCCGCGAGGCGATGGGCGAGAGCGTGCGCGAGGGCGCCTTGCGCGACCGCTGGCGCGTGCGGATCGACGGGCGGCTCGCCTTCGCCGACGATCTGCGCCTGGAGGGGGACATCGCGCGGCTGACCGCCGTCCGCGCCTCTCTCGATGGCAACCTCGCCTTCGCCACCGTTCTGGCCCAAGCGACGGAGCCCGACATGGGATCCCTGCGACGCGCTCTGGGCCCGGCGAGCGGCGCCAGCCGCATCGACGGTTTGACGATCGTGCGGATCGTTGCACCGAGCGGCATCGCCTTGCGCAAAATTCTGATTCCCGCGCTGCAGCATCTCGCCTCCGGGCCGCTTCCGCGCCTATGGTCGATGTGAAGAGGCAAGAGGACCGCCTATGCAGCTGACGCCCCGCGAGAAGGACAAGCTCCTCGTCTCCATGGCCGCGAACGTCGCGCGCCGCCGGCTGGAGCGCGGCGTGAAGCTGAACCATCCCGAAGCCATCGCCCTCATCACCGACTTCGTCGTGGAGGGCGCGCGCGACGGGCGCTCCGTCGCCGACCTGATGGAGGCGGGCGCCCACGTGATCACCCGCGACCAAGTGATGGAGGGGATCGCCGAGATGATTCACGACGTGCAGGTCGAGGCGACCTTTCCCGACGGCACGAAGCTCGTGACCGTCCACGAGCCGATCCGCTGAACGCGAGAAGGACACAGCCCATGAAGACCAGAACCGGCATCCTCGCGCTCGGCGCACTGCTCGCCATGAGCGCGCCGGCCCTTGCCCATCTCGATCCGGCCGAGCACGGCTCGTTCATGGCCGGCGCGACCCACCCGCTCTTCGGCGTCGACCACGTGCTGGCCATGGTCGCGGTCGGCCTGTGGGCGGCGCTTCTCGGGGGGCGCGCCGTCGCAACCGTTCCGGCCGCCTTCGTCGCGGCGATGGTCGGCGGGTTCCTCCTCTCCATGGCGGGCGTCCCGCTGCCCTTCGTGGAGCCGGCGATCCTCGCCTCGGTCGTGGCGATCGGGCTTCTGGTGGCGATGGCGGTGCGCATTCCGGTGGGCGCTTGCGCGGCCCTCGTCGGGGTCTTCGCGATCTTCCACGGTCATGCGCATGGCGGCGAGATCGGATCGGCGACGGCCTTCGCCTATCTGGCCGGCTTCGCCCTTTCGACCGCGTTCCTCCACGCCGGCGGAGTCGCGCTCGGGCTCGTCCTCGGACGGCTCGGCGGGCTTCGTGCGACGCGCCTGCTCGGCGCGGCGACTGCCGCATCCGGCCTCTATCTGATGGTCGCGGCATGATCCCCGGCGAGGTGATTCCGGCGCCCGGGGAGATCGAGCTGAACGCCGGTTCTCGCTCGACGGAGCTCGAAGTCGCCAACACCGGCGACCGCCCGATCCAGGTCGGCTCGCACTATCATTTCGCCGAAACCAACGCCGCGCTCCGCTTCGACCGGGCGGCCGCTCGCGGCCTTCGCCTCGACATCGCGGCCGGCACGGCGGTGCGCTTCGAGCCGGGCCAGTCGCGGCTCGTGCGCCTCGTCCCGCTCGGCGGCGCCCGACGCGTCTTCGGCTTCAACGCCCGGATCATGGGCGCGCTCGACGCCTGAGGGCGCCTCGCCCCGACCAACAACGACCATCCTTCTTCGGAGACGAGCATGCCCGCTTCGATCGCCCGCTCCACCTATGCCGCCATGTACGGGCCGACGGTCGGGGACCGCGTGCGCCTCGCCGACACCGAGCTCTTCATCGAGGTCGAGCGCGACTTCACGACCTATGGCGAGGAGGTGAAGTTCGGCGGCGGCAAGGTGATCCGCGACGGCATGGGTCAGTCGCAGCGCTCGCGGGCCGAAGGGGCGGTCGACACCGTCATCACCAACGCGCTGATCGTCGACCACACCGGCATTATCAAGGCCGACGTCGGGCTGAAGGACGGGCGCATCGTCGGCATCGGAAAGGCCGGCAATCCGGACACGCAGCCCGGCGTCACCATCGTCGTCGGGCCGGGGACGGAAGCGATCGCGGGCGAGGGCAAGATCCTGACCGCCGGCGCCGTGGACAGCCACATCCACTTCATCTGCCCGCAGCAGATCGAGGAGGCGCTGTTCTCCGGCGTCACCTGCATGATCGGCGGCGGCACCGGGCCGGCGCACGGCACGCTCGCCACCACCTGCACGCCCGGGCCCTGGCACATGGCGCGCATGCTCCAGTCGCTCGACGCCTTCCCGATGAACTTCGTCCTGTCGGGCAAGGGCAACGCCTCGCAGCCCCAGGCGCTGGAGGAGATGATCCGCGCCGGTGCTGGCGCGCTGAAGCTCCACGAGGACTGGGGCACGACGCCGGCCGCCATCGACTGCTGCCTCTCGGTCGCCGACGATTTCGACGTGCAGGTGATGATCCACACCGACACGCTGAACGAGAGCGGCTTCGTGGAGGACACGGTCGGCGCCTTCAAGGGGCGCACCATCCATGCCTTCCACACGGAGGGGGCGGGCGGGGGCCACGCGCCGGACATCATCAAGGTCTGCGGGCTGCCGAACGTCCTGCCGGGTTCGACCAATCCGACGCGGCCCTACACGGTGAACACGCTGGAGGAGCATCTCGACATGCTCATGGTGTGCCACCACCTCGACCCGTCGATCCCCGAGGACATCGCCTTCGCCGAAAGCCGCATCCGGCGCGAGACCATCGCGGCCGAGGACATCCTCCACGACATCGGCGCCTTCTCGATCGTGGCCTCGGACAGCCAGGCCATGGGCCGCGTCGGCGAGGTGATCATCCGCACCTTCCAGACCGCCGACAAGATGAAGCGCCAGCGCGGGCGTCTCCCCGGCGAAACCGGCGACAACGACAATCTGCGGGTCCGCCGCTACATCGCCAAGGTCACGATCAACCCGGCGATCGCGCAGGGGCTTTCGAAGGAGATCGGCTCGGTGGAGGTCGGCAAGCGCGCAGATCTCGTGCTCTGGGACCCGGCCTTCTTCGGCGTGAAGCCGATGATGGTGCTCCTCGGCGGCACCATCGTCGCCGCACCCATGGGCGACCCGAACGCCTCGATCCCTACGCCGCAGCCGGTGCACTACCGGCCGATGTTCGGCGCCTTCGGCAAGGCGGTCGGAGCGAGCGGCGTTTCCTTCGTCTCCAAGGCCGCGATCGGGGAAGGCCTTCGCGACCGGCTCGGCTGCGAGAAGGCCTTCCTGCCGGTGGAGAACACCCGCAGCGGCATCTCCAAGGCCTCGATGATCCTCAACGACGCGACGCCGCACATCGAGGTGAACCCGGAGACCTACGAGGTGCGGGCCGACGGCGAACTGCTGACCTGCGAGCCCGCCACCGTCCTGCCGATGGCACAGCGCTACTTCCTGTTCTGAGACGGCGCCGCCGGCCGCTCAGACCGGAAGCACCGTCTCGGAGAAGACGCGCCGGCAGTCCATCTCGAATTCGAGGCCGATGACCGGCGGGCGGTGCGTGTTCCACGTCAGGCCGTGGGGCGCAGCGCCGCGCGAAACGATCTCGTCGGCGAGAAAAGGCCCGAGATCGTGGACCGTGTAGGCGTGGGTGCCGGTCACGCCGTCCCACGACCCCCCGAGAAGTCCCAGCCGGCGCTCCAATTCGCCGAGGACGAAGCGGGCCTTGTCGCGGATCGCGTCCGGACCGGTCTCGCCGTAGCGCACGATGTGGGAGGTGTATTCGCCCGGCTGGTTTTCCGGCACCTCGCAGGAGCCGGCGATCACGAAGCTGAACGGCGCTTCGCGTTCCTCCACCGTGTAGGAGAAGGCGTGGAACGAGGGCGTCTCCGGCGGGCGGTGGACGGGGCAGACATTGGTGCGGGCCACCGGGTTCACTCCGTCCCGCATCACGCCCCAATCCTCCAGCGTGCGCAGATAGATCCGGTTGAAGGCTGCGAAGTTCGCCTCGGTGAAGGGTTCGGGAGAGCGCAGTTCGCAGGCCGCGAAGGCGGTGAGCGGCCGGCCGGCGGCCTTCAGATGCGCCTCGATCGACGCGAACCCTTCGGCGAGCGCGACCGGCCGCTCGAAGCGAACGCGCCGGAGCGCGTGGCCGGGCAGGGCGGCGGCGCCCGCCGAGAACTGCGGCACAAGCGGCAGCGAGCGGTAGCCGCCCTCCACGACGTCGAGGGTCTCGTTCATTCCGGACCTTTCATGTCCCGTGTTTTGTCCTCTGCGCTCCGGGGCGACGCGTAGAGCCCCCGCTTCGACGAGCGCAGGCCGAGGGCCGCAAGCCCTTCGACGAGTTTGACCGCGGCCGCCACGCCGTCGATCACCGGGACGCCATGCTGCCGCGAAAGCGCGCCGGCCATCGCCGTCATGCCTGCGCAGCCGAGCACGATCGCCTCGGCCCGGTCCTCTGCGATCGCCCGCGCAATTTCGTCCGAGATACGGCGGGCCGCGGCGTCCGGGTCGGCTTCGAGCGCGAGCACCGGCACCTCGCTCGCCCGGACCGTGCCCCGTTCGGCAAGACCGTAACGGCGCAGATTGTCCTCCAAGATCGGCACGGAGACAGACAGCGTCGTGACGACGCAGAAGCGGTTGGCGAGAAAGCTCGCCGCCTTGGCCCCGGCCTCGCCGATGCCGACGACCGGCAAGGACAAGAGCGAGCGCGCCGCGTCGAGCCCGGTGTCGTCGAAGCAGGCGATGATGTGGGCGTGCGCGCCCTCGCTCTCGGCCGCCTCCAACTCGTCGAGCATGCCGGGGCCGGCCCGCGCCCCGGCCCCCACCCCCCCCCTCGAGCGCCG
>JAEZXX010000012.1 GCA_023419535.1 Pseudomonadota bacterium
GCGCCTGCCGCGCGGCGCGGCCTTCTCGCAGGAGAGCCCGCCCGCCGCGGTCGCGCCCGCGCCCGAATCGGGCGGGACGGTCGTTGCCCAGGCGCCCGCGCCGCAGCCCGCACCCGCGGCAGAGCCCGCGCCCGCGGACTCGTCCGTGACATCCGCGCAACCGTCTCGCGTGGACGAGACGGCGCTCCGCTACTTCGCCCAGCAGGGCGACACGGCGCGCCTGGAGGCCGAGATCGCGCGCCTGCGCTCTCTGTATCCCGGCTGGGAGCCGCCGGCCGATCCGCTCGCCATACCGCAGGGCGGCGATCCGCAGCTCGATGCGCTCTGGTCGCTCTACGCGGATGGTCGGTACCCGGAGGTTCGCGAGGCCATCGCCGAACGGCAGCGCAACGAGCCGGACTGGCAGGTCCCGCAGGACCTGCTCGACCGGCTCGCCGTGGCGGAAGCCCGGCGGCGGCTGGTGAACGCGTCCGACCTGGAGCAGTACGAGACGGTGGTGCGCGTGGCGGCGGAAACGCCGAGCCTCCTCACCTGCGCCGATGTCGACGTGCTGTGGCGCGTGGCGCGCGCCTTCGCGCGGACCGACCGTCCGACGCGCTCGCTCGACGCCTATCGCTACGTCCTCGACAATTGCGACGATGCCAACGAGCGTCTGGCGACGGTGCAGATGGCCAACGAGGATCTCGACCGCGCGGCGGTGGACCAGCTTCTGGCACTGGAGCGCACCGGCCCGGACGGGACCGGCGAGTTCCGCGCCGTGCGGATCGACTTCGCCCGCTCGGCCATCGCGGCGGCGGGAGACGATCCGGAGGCCGAGGTGGGCCCGGGCGACGCCGCGCTCCTCGCCGAGGTGGCAGAGGAGACGCGATCGGCGAGCGACCATCTTCTCCTCGGCTGGTTTCATCTCGCGCAGGCCGACCCGGCGGACGCCGAAGCCGCGTTCCGCAGCTCCTTCGATCTCGAGGCGACGGCCGAGGCCGCGCGGGGCCTGGCCCTGTCGCTGATCGAACTGCGACGCTTCGCCGACGCCGAAGAGATCGTCCGCCCCTACGCCGAGGAGGGAGAGGACGACCGCGAGGTCTATGCCGCGGCCGCCGCGAACCTGATCGCGCAGCTTCCGCCGCCCGACCTCTCCTCCGAGCAGCTGCAGACCATCGTCGCGGTGGCTGCGGCAACTGCCGACGCCAACCTCGCCCAGCAGCTCGGCTGGTATGCCTATTCGATGAACCAGTTCGCCACGGCGGACCAGTGGTTCGCCACCGCGCTCGGCTGGGCACCGGACGCCGAGCCCGCCGCCTTCGGCCAGGCGCTCGTGCGCCAGCGGGTCGGCGACCTCGCCGCCGTGCAGGCGATCCAGGCCTCCTGGGCCTCCCGCTCGCCCCGGATCGCGCAGATCGGACAGGCCGTCGCGCCCCAGCTCCAGCCGATCGTCCAGCAGCCGCTGGCGATCCAGCCGGCCGCCGGCCAACCGGTCGTGATGCAACCGGTCGCGCCGGCCGCAGCGCCGATGGCCTTCGCGCCGGCGCAGCCCGCCGCGACGCAGCCGGCCCCGGCCCTGCCGCCGGTGGCGGGCCAGACGGCGGTCCAGCCCGCCTCGGCGACCGTCGCCGTCCAGCAGCTGGCCCCTGCTTCGGCCCAGCCCGCCGCCGCTGCTGCGGCCGAGACGAGGGTCATCGCCGCGACGGCCCCGGCCGCGCCCGTCCTCGACGCGCCCGACACGCCGGGGGCCCAGATGGCCGGCGCGCCGATCAGCGTCGCGCCCAGCGTCCGGCCGGTGCAGGCCCCCGCCTCCTCCGCTCGCGCGTCGAGCTGCACGGCGACCGTCGATCCGCGGACCCTGTCGCCCGACGCCGCCCTGTCGCGCGGCTGGTGCCTGATGGAGATCGACCGACCGCGGGAAGCGGCCCCGGCCTTCGAGGTCGCCCTTCTGTCGCGCTCCGAGGCGACGCGGCGCGACGCGGCCTACGGGCAGAGCCTCGCCTATCTGCGGACCGGCGAGTCCGACCGCGCGGCCGTTTCCGCGACGAAGGCTCCCCAGACGCGCGACCGTCAGCTGGAGCTGGAGATCGCGCTCCTGACCGATCAGGCGACCGAGGCCTTCGAGGCCAAGCGGCCGGTGGAAACGCTGATGGCGCTCGACGCCCGGGCGGCGATCGCACCCGAGCGCCTCGACCTCATGGTCCTGCGGGGCTACGCCTATCTCGATCTGCGGCGCTATTCGGATGCCGAGCGCGTGTTCAGCGCCGCGGCCCGGGCCGGGAGCCGCGAGGGCGCCCGCGGCATCAACGCCGTGCGCGAGGCCCGGCGCTACATCTCGACCGGCGGCTAGGTCTCGCGATCTCGCGCATCCGGCGGCCGGCAAACGGGCGGGCGGTGACGCCCGGGCGCAAAAAAGGGCGGCCGAAGCCGCCCAGTTTGGCTGGAGTATCAGGTCATGACGAAACCTGATGCCCCTTAAGGACATGGCGGGCGATTTCGTTGCGCGCCTTCGCACGATCGAAGGCGTTCGGCGAAACCGCGTCGGCCTTCCCGGCCCGGCGCGACGGCGATCGTCCCCGCCGGCGAACTCTCCCGGAGCCGAACCCGCCTCGGGCGGCGGCCGCAGCGCGCTGCGACAGCGCACCGCAACCAAGCCTGTCATCGAACGTTAGCTGACTGCTCGCTCCGCGGGCCGTCCGCCGTGCGGTTTTCAGAAAAGACAGGTTCAGGAGATGACGATGTTCCGCGACAAGCCTTCCGCCTACGACAGGCTTCACGAAGCCATGGACGATATCGGCAGCAGGCTGGCCGACATCGAGGCGCAGGCTGCCGACCGCCTCGGCTACCGTCCCTCCCGCTGGGAGCGGCTGCGCCGCTCGGCGCAGGACGGCCTGTCCCACCTGCCCGGCTTCCATCAGGAGAGTGCGGTCTCGCGCTATCTTCCGGGCTTCCTTTCCGGCTGGTCGCTGCCCGACGCCTCCGACGCCCGGCACTCGCTGGAGCGTGCGCAGCGCTCGCTGCGCCACGGCGCGCACGAGGCCCGCGGCTATCTCCCCTCCCTTTCCGGCATCCACTGGCCCGAGCTCCGCGCCCCGCGGCGCACCAGCTTCCGGCGCGGCATGGAAACGCAGCGCGGCATCGACTACCTGCGCGAGCGGCCCGAGCTGACCGCGGCGCTCGCGGTCGGCGGCGTCGCCCTCGCCCTCGGCGCGGCCTTCTACGTCTCCAAGAAGATCGCCGATCACGCCGAGGAGCCGGAGTACGAGACCGTGCGCCGCGACGGCGAGATCTCGATCCGCGACTACGATGCCATGCTCGTCGCCGAGACGATCAAGAGCGGCTACCATGAAAAGGCGCGCCGGGCCGGCTTCGAGACGCTCTACGACTTCATTCGCGGCGAGAACGCCTCGAACAAGAAGATCGCGATGACCATCCCCGTCTTCCAGCAGCTGTCGGACGGCGAAGGCCGGGGCAAGGGCTGGGCGATCCGCTTCGTGATGCCGAAGAAGTTCGCCAAGTCGACGCTTCCGAGCCCCTCCTCCCAGGACGTGGCGGTCTCCGAGATCGGCGCCCGTCGCATGGCCGTGGTCGAGTTCAACGGCGCCTTCAGCGCCTCGCTCGCGAGCAAGAAGCTGATGTCGCTCTACAACTATCTGGCCGACGAGGGTCTGAAGCAGAAGGGCGATCCGATCTACGCGTTCTACAACCCGCCCTGGGTGCCCGGCTTCATGCGGCGCAACGAGATCCTGATCGAGATCGAGCGCTGATCGCGCTCTGAAATCTCAGGTCCGCCCGTCGGGCTGTCGAACACCGCGCCCGATTTCGATCCGATGCGGGGTCTCGCAGCTGCGGTGCCCGTGCGTAGAAGCGAGTGCAGCGCAAAAAGGCCCGGCCGATGCCGGGCCTTTTTGCATGCCGCACCCGCGATCCTCTATTATATATATAATAGCTTTACTGAGATTTTGATAGACGACACATTTTTGCCGTATTTTATGCTCGCAATCCCAAGCAAGCAACCTTGCTTCGGGAGATTTATATGAAAATTCTACGGGGTTTGTCTAGAGTTCTCCTTGTGACCGGCGCGGTCATGGCCTCCATGCCGGCTCACGCCCAAGGTCTGGGTGCCGACATCGGCGGCATTTCGGTCGGCGTCGGCGAAACGAGCGGCGGCGGTCTCGGCCTCGGCGTGTCGGTCGGCGGCAGCGAAGGCGCCAATGTGGGTGCCGGGCTCGGCGGCACGAGCGGCGGCGGCCTCGGTGCCGGCGTCGGCGCGTCGGTGGGCGGCAGCAACGGTGTCAATGCCGGCGCGGGTGCCGACATCGGCGGCTCCGGGGGCACGACCGCCGGGCTCGGCGCGTCCGTCGGCGGGAGCAGCGGCATCAATGCCGGTGCCGGCGCCGACATCGGCAGCGGCGGGGTGCAGGCCGGTCTCGGCGCCTCGGTCGGCGGCCAGAACGGCATCGGTGCGGGCGCCGGCGCCGGGATCGGCGGCGGCGGGATCGATGCGGGCGCCGGCGCGTCCATCGGCGGCCCGGGCGGCGTGAATGCCGGGGTCGGCGCAGGTGTCGGCAACGGCGTGGATCTTGGGATCGGCGTCTCGATCGGCGGCCTCGCTCCCGGCGGCCCGGGAGGTCCGGGTGGTCCCGGCGGGCCCGGTACGCCGGGCAACCCCGGCAACCCCGCGTCGCCGGGCACGCCCGGCAATCCGGGCACTCCCGGAAATCCGGGACAGCCCGGCATCCCGGGTCGGCCGAACGCACCGGCGGTTCCGAACCAGCCGATCGCGCGTCCGCCCGTCGTTCAGCAGCAGCAGGCCGCCCTCAACCAGTTCAGCCAGATGGACCAGGCCGAGCGTCAGGCGCTGATGCAGCGCTGCAGCGCGGTGATGATGGATCCGAACCGGTACGATCGCGGGCTGGTCGGCCTCTGCCGCCTGCTGCAGAGCGCGACCACGAACTGACGAAACACCGAGGGGGCGTCTCGCTGGCGGCCCCTCGCCACACCCAGGAAACGCCCGGCCGCCCCGCGACCGGGCGTTTTCGCACGCGCCAGGCGCGATCGGAATTTTACGGTATCTGTATACCTCTTATGACAAGATGCTGATATTGCGGTAAAAACGTCTTTGATGGCATCGCATCGAGCGCGCGTCCAAGCTTGCGATCCGGCCCATCCGCCGTTATGAAGCGTCCATCAAGCGCGGCCTCGAAGCCGCTCTTTTTCGTATGGTGGCGGGCGTTCTTCCGCGACCGACGCCCCAAACGACCAAGGAACGACCATGAAGACCTTCTCGCAGAAGTCCGAGACGGTGGAGAAGAAGTGGATTCTGATCGACGCCGAAGGGCTCGTCGTCGGCCGCCTCGCCTCCCTCGTCGCGCTTCGCCTCCGTGGCAAGCACAAGCCGACCTTCACGCCCCACGTCGACGACGGTGACAACATCATCATCGTCAATGCCGACAAGATCGTGCTGACCGGCAAGAAGTACGAGAACAAGACCTACTACTGGCACACCGGCTATGCCGGCGGCATCAAGGAGCGCAAGGCGCGCGAGATCCTCGAGGGCCGCTTCCCCGAGCGTGTCGTCGAGAAGGCCGTGGAGCGCATGCTGCCCCGCGGGCCGCTCGGCCGCCGCCAGCTGAAGAACCTGCGCGTCTATGCCGGTGCCGAGCACCCGCACACGGCGCAGACGCCCGAGACGCTGGACGTCAAGGCGCTGAACTCCAAGAACTCGAGGGCTGCATAATGGCCGAGCTGAATTCGCTGCAGGATCTTGGCAACGCCAACGTCTCCACCGCCGAGGCCGCGCCCGTCCACGTCCAGAAGCTCGACCCGTACGGTCGCGCCTACGCCACGGGCAAGCGCAAGGACGCGGTCGCCCGCGTCTGGGTCAAGCCGGGCTCCGGCAAGATCGTGATCAACGACAAGGACTTCACGGACTACTTCGCCCGTCCGGTCCTTCAGATGGTGCTGCGTCAGCCGATCGTCGCCGCCGCGCGCGACGGCCAGTTCGACATCGTGGCCACCGTCGCCGGTGGCGGCCTCTCCGGTCAGGCCGGCGCCGTGCGTCACGGCATCAGCCGCGCCCTCACCTATTACGAGCCGGGCCTGCGCTCGGTGCTCAAGAAGGGCGGCTTCCTGACGCGCGACTCGCGTACCGTCGAGCGCAAGAAGTACGGCAAGGCGAAGGCCCGCCGGTCCTTCCAGTTCTCGAAGCGCTAAGCGTTTCCCCCGATCTCGGATCTCGAAGATGCCCGGCCCTCGCGCCGGGCATTTTCTTTTCAGCGTCCTCGCGCATCTTGATCCTCGTCGGGCGTCACGCCCGGCGAAACGGACGACGACGATGCTCACAGCCTATGCCAGCCGGAATGACCGGCTCGAACCGGTACCGCCCGCGGATCTCGACCAGGCGGTCTGGATCGACTTGAACCGCCCGACGCCCGACGAGGCGGCGCGCGTCGAATCCTGCGTGGGCGTCCATCTTCCGACGCAGGAGGAGATGGCCGAGATCGAGCTCTCCTCGCGGCTCTACGAGCAGGACGACGCGCGGTTCATGACCGTGACGGCGCTCGTCAACCTCGCCGACCGCCCCGTGCGCACACCTCTCACCTTCGTCCTGAAGGGAAACGTCCTCGTCTCGATCCGCCACGCCGACCTGAAGACCTTCGAGGGCTACGCGACGCGCGCCACGCGATCCAAGGCCGGGCCCTGCCAGACCGGCGGCGCGGTGCTGCTCGCCCTCCTCGAGGCCGTGACCGACCGCCTGGCGGACGCGCTGGAGACGGTCGGCGCCGACATCGACAGCCTGTCGCGAGAAATCTTCCGCCCGCGCCGCGGCCGGGAGAAGGCGCAGGGACGCGACCTCGAAGCGCTGATCTCCGAAATCGGCCATCAGGGCGAGACGATCGACATGATCCAGGAAAGCATGGTCTCGATCGGCCGGGCGGCGAGCTTCATGACCGCGACCGAGGACGAACGGTCGACGGCGGCGGGTCACAAGCGCGTCGCCATGATCCAGCGCGACGCCGAGGCGCTCGGCGAGCACGCGATCTTCCTTTCGGACAAGATCAACTTCCTGCTCGACGCGACGCTCGGCCTCATCAACCTGGAACAGAACAAGGTGATGAAGATCTTCTCGATCGTCTCGGTCGTCTTCATGCCGCCGACGCTGGTGGCCTCGATCTACGGCATGAACTTCGACCGCATGCCGGAGCTCCACTGGACCTTCGGCTACCCGTTCGCGCTGATCCTGATGACGCTCTTCGCCGTCGTGCCCTTCCTCGTCTTCAGACGGAAGGGTTGGCTGTGATAGAGGGGCGGGCATGAGCACGAAATCGATCGACCACGCCTTCACCGCGACCGGCGCCGTCGGGGCCGCCAGCGACCCGACCTATGCCGGCGCGCTCTCCTTCATGCGCAGGCGCCTCACCAAGGAGCCGAAGGGCGCCGATGCGACGGTCTGGGGCGTGCCCTTCGACGCCTCCGTCTCCAACCGGCCGGGCGCGCGCTTCGGCCCACAGGCGATCCGCCGCGCCTCCGCCATCTTCGACAACGATCCGCAATATCCGTTCGGCTTCGACCTGTTCGATCGGGCGAGCGTGGTGGACTACGGCGACTGCCTCTTCGACTACCGGCTTCCCGAGACCGCGCACGAGGCGGTCTGCAGCCAGGCCGCCGGACTTCTCGGCCAGACGGGGTTCCTGCTGACGCTCGGCGGCGACCACTCGATCACCTTCCCGCTCCTCCAGGCGCATGCGGAGAAGCACGGAGCCCTGGCGCTCGTCCATTTCGACGCCCATCAGGACACCTGGCCGGTCGCGACATCGCCCTCGGGCCGGGTCCGCGTCGATCACGGATCCTTCCTGATCGCGGCGGTCCAGGCCGGGCTCGTCGACCCGGACCGCTCCATCCAGATCGGCATCCGCACCCATGCGCCGGAAACCTGCGGGCTGGAGGTCATCCCCGGCGACGAAGTCGAGGACCTGACCTCCGTCGAGATCGCCAAGCGCATCTACGAGCGCACCGGCGGAACGGGCGTCTATCTCACCTTCGACATCGACTGCCTCGACGTCGCCTTCGCGCCGGGCACCGGCACGCCGGTCGCGGGCGGGCCGTCGAGCGCGAAGATGCTGGCGGTGCTTCGGCACCTGAAGAACCTCGAACTCGTCGGCGCCGACGTCGTCGAGGTCTCCCCGCCCTACGACCATGCGGACATGACGGCCATCGCGGCAGCGACGGTGGCCATGTATATCCTCGGCAACCATATCGAGCGCACCCGCGGCTGAGGACGCCCAGACGCTTCGCTCGAAGCGCTAGAACGTCGCCGCAAGAGACTGAACGGACGAGAGGAAACGACGATGGGCAAGCCCCGCATCTTCATCGACGGCGAGCACGGCACGACGGGGCTGCAGATCCGCCAGCGCATGGAGGGCCGGTCCGACGTGGAACTGCTCTCCATCCCCGAAGCCGAGCGGCGCAACGCGTCGATGCGCGAGGACCTTCTGAACGAGGCGGACATCGCCATCCTCTGCCTGCCGGACGACGCCTCGCGCGAGGCGGTGGCGATGCTGGCCGGCTCGAACCGCACGCGCATCATCGACACCTCCACGGCCCACCGCGTCCATCCCGACTGGGTCTACGGCTTCGCCGAGCTGGAGGCCGCGCAGGCGGACCGCATCCGGCAGGCCCGGCTCGTCGCCAATCCCGGCTGCTATCCGACGGGCGCCATCGCGCTGCTGCGGCCTCTGCGCGACGCCGGCCTGATCGCGGACGGCTACCCGGTCTCGGTCAACGCGGTGTCCGGCTATACGGGCGGCGGCAAGCAGATGATCGCGCAGATGGAGGATGCGAGCCGGGAGGACCACCTCTCCGCGCCGCACTTCCTCTACGGGCTCGATCTCGACCACAAGCACCTGCCGGAGATGCGCGTCCACGGGCGTCTGGCCCGCGATCCGATCTTCGCCCCCTCGGTCGGGCGCTTCCCGCAAGGGATGCTCGTTCAGGTGCCGCTCGTCCTCGACGAGGGCCGCACGGCCGGCGACGTCCACGCAGCGCTCGTGGCCCATTACGAGGGCCAGGACGTCGTCACCGTGGTCTCGCCGCAGGAGGCGGCCGGCCTCAAGCGGATCGATCCGACGGAGCTCGCGGGCCGCGACGACATGCGCCTCTACGTCTTCGCCTCCCAGCGGGGCGGACGGGTCAACCTCGTCGCCTCGCTCGACAATCTCGGCAAGGGCGCGAGCGGCGCGGCAGTGCAGAACATGGACCTGATGCTCGCGGCCTGAGCCGCGAGCATCAGGCCGTAACCGGCGCCGGGTAGGAGCCCTTCAGCCCGCGGGCGTGGATGACCACGCCGGCGAGCACCGCCACCGCGAAGGCCTGATGCACCAGCGCCCAGTGGATCGGCACCATCGTCAGAAGCGTCACGATGCCGATCGCCGCCTGGGTCAGCACGAGCGCGACGACCGCAAGCGCGCCCTTGGCGTGGCGTGAGCCCGGCGCGATCGCGAAGGCGGCGATCGCGTGGATCACGACGATGGCGGTGAGGATGTAGGCGCCGATGCGGTGCGTGAACTGCACCGTCATGACGTTCTCGAAGAAGTTCAGCCAGGCGGGCGTCATCGTCAGGAGGTTCGAGGGCACCCACTGTCCGTCCATCAGCGGCCAGGTGTTGAAGGTCATGCCGGCGTTGAGGCCGGCGACGAGGCCGCCGAGATAGATCTGCACCAGCGTGAGGACGACGATCAGCCCGCCGACCTTCGCCGAATGGGCCGTGGGCGGCGCCTCGCGCGGACGCGTGACGAGCCCGCGCGCGACCCAGAGGATGGACGCGAAGATGATGCAGGCGAGCGTCAGGTGAACCGCGAGGCGGTACTGGCTGACCTCGGTGCGCTCCACGAGGCCGGAGGCGACCATCCACCAGCCGATCGCGCCCTGAAGGCCGCCGAGCGCGAGCAGGCCGAGAAGGCGGGGCTTCAGGCGGCGCTCGATCCGGCCCGTCGCCCAGAAGAAGGCGAGCGGCAGCGCGAAGGCGAAGCCGACGGCGCGCGCGAGGAACCGATGCGCCCACTCCCACCAGAAGATGACCTTGAACTCCTCCATGCTCATGCCGCGGTTGACGAGCTGGTATTGCGGGATCTGGCGGTAGAGGTCGAACTCCTCCTGCCACTCCTGTGCGGAGAGCGGCGGGATCATCCCGTGGATCGGCTTCCACTCGGTGATCGAGAGGCCGGCCTCCGCCAGGCGCGTGCCGCCGCCCACCACGACGAGCGCGAAGACCATGAAGGCGACGACGTAGAGCCAACGCCGGATCATCCGCCGGTTCTCGATGTCGCGACCCGTCAGGACGGGTTCGCTCGCAAAGCCGATGAGGGGGACGGTGGTCATGGTCGAGGGTCCTCGGCGCGGGAGCGGCGTGCGTGCGCTCGAACGCACGACGGTCGCTCCGAAGGTCTGATCCTGCGCCGGGCCGTCGACAGGCCGTTTTGCGGCCGTTCAGCCGGCGGCGCAGAGCGCGCATCGTCGAAATCGATCGTCATCAAGGGCTTGCGCGTGAAGCCTTGCGGCGTCATGTGAACCGAAAGAGCGCGTTCTGCAAGGAAGCCGTTGCCGCAGGGCGCTCCGGAAGGATGGGGAGCGGCCGGAATGTCGGTTCGGGTCAAGAAGCTGATCGGCCTGTTCGTGCTGCTGGCGCTGGTGTTCTTCTACGCCGTCTTCGCCACCGCCTTCGCCTCGGCCTATCTGGCGGATGCGGGCGGGCTCGTCCACCTGCTCTACTTCGTGACGACCGGCCTTCTCTGGATCGTGCCCGCGGCCCTCCTGATCCGCTGGATGGAGCGCGAGCCCGGCGCCTGATCGGTCTCAGGGGGTAAGGACGAGCGTCGCGAGGCCTGCGTCCCGAAATTCGGCGTCGCGCGACGCCGCGAAAGGCGCGCCTGCGAGGAGCATGGCGCTGTCCTCGTCGGCCAGAAGCGCGATCTCGCCCGCGGACAGGTCGCCGCAATCCACCACGACATGGTCGTAGGCCTCGCCGGACCGCGCCAGGACCGAGCGGTCCTCCTCGGACAGGTCCGAGGGACGCGAGGCGACGCCTACGCGCTCGAACCGGCCGTGGTCGCACGCGTGCAAGACGCCCTGCCCGGAAAAATCGAGGAGCAGGACCGCCGCCCCGGGCTCGGCGAGACGATCGGCCAGGCGTTCGCCGACCCTCATCTGCGCCGCGTCCCGAACGTCGTGCGCGACGAAGACCATCGAGACCGGCTCGACCCGCAGCGCTTCGGCGACCTCTTCGAGCGACACGGCCTCGAGCGCAGGCGCGGTGGAAGCCGTCGGCGGCGGGTCCGGCTCCGGACTGCCGGCGGCGCTCGAAACGGCCGACACCTCCGCCAAGGGGACGACCCCTCGTCTCGCCCATCTGCCGAGGACGGAGGCGACCGCGCCGAACGCCAGCCCGATCAGGCCGGCGACGACGCCCACCGGTGCGAACGGTTGGGAGATCGCTCGTATCTCGCCGACCCGAACGGAGACCGCATCGTCCCCCGCCGGCCTGGAACGGCCGATCCGCTCCGCCAGTTCGGCGGAGGCCGCATTCGCGAGCGCTCGGGCCGTGTCCCGATCGTCCCCCGTCGCCGAGACGACGATCGTGCCGTTCGGTCCCGTAGCCCACGAGACGCCCGCGTCGACCCGACGCATGAGCGTCTCCCCGCTCGCGCGCGACGGCGTTCCCCGCGCGACCGCCACGACGCGATCGAGAACGCTCGGCGCGCGAAGGCCGGCCCCCTCCTCGCCGAGCCGCCCGGCGACGGCGATGGCGAAGCCGTCCCGGTCCAGCGCTGGCGAGATCGGGACGGAGGACGGGCTTGAGACGAACGCCTGCGCTTCGAAGCGTGGCCCCGCGACCCACAGCGCCGACAGACCGGCGCAGGCGAAGACGAGCCCGGTCGTGGCCGCGACCCGCCATGCGCCGGCGATCCCGCCCGCGTCCGTGGAACGCCTCCTCGTGCGCGCGGCACCGCTCATTCGACGACCTCAAGCCCCGGCAGCGGCTTATCCGACACCCGAGCCGCAAGCCATCACGTCGAACGCATGAACGGAAGCGCAAGGCGAATTTACGGTCGTTTAACCTTAACAGGTCTACATCATGAGCCATCGGATCGAAGTCGATCCAGGCAACGGAGTTGTGATGACTATGGGGAACTGGACCGTCGCGCTCTGCGCCGCCGTTGCCCTCGTCTCCGGCTGCGCGAGCTACCAGCCGACGCCGGCCGCGTTTCACGAAGGCCTGAACGGGCCCTACCATCTCGACGCGGGCGACCGCGTCCGCATCACCGTCTTCGACGAGGCGGGACTGACGAACACCTATGCGGTGGACCAGGCCGGCTTCCTCTCGCTGCCGCTGGTCGGCCAGCTCCCGGCGCGCGGTCAGACGACCTCCGAGGTCCGGGCGGCCGTCACCTCCCGCCTGTCCGACGGCTTCCTGCGCGATCCCGACGTCTCGGTCGAGGTCGAGCAGTACCGCCCCTTCTTCATCATGGGAGAGGTCCAGTCCGGCGGGCAGTATTCCTACGTTCCGGGGATGACCGTGCAGAACGCCATCGCGGCGGCCGGCGGCTTCACCTCGCGCGCCAACCAGGCGACGGTCGACATCACGCGGCAGGTGCAGGGCCAGGTCATCACCGGCCGCGTCGTCACCTCGGATCCGATCGTTCCGGGCGACACGATCTACATCCGCGAGCGGCTCCTGTAGGATCGATCCGGCGTTCCCGGCCCGTTCCTTTAAAGGAATCGGAATGACACCGAGCTAGCGTCGCCGGATCGTCGTTGATCGAACCGTCGGGGCAGCTTCGGGGTGCGCAAGAACAGGTCCAACAACGATCCCCGCCGCAAGGGCGCCGCCGGGCGTTCGGCGGAGGTGCTGCCCCTGTTCGCCAAGCCGGCCGAGGACGGCGAGCTGGATGCCGCCGCGCTTCGCGTGGCGAGCCAGTTCCGCGAGCGCGTGGTCTCCCAGCGCCTTCTCACCGGCCTCTACCGCCTGTTCGAGGGCGCGGTCCTCTTCGCCATCGGCCTTGCAGTCTATGCCGTCTATGTCGGCCACAGCGCGGCGTTCCTGCCCCTTTACGTCTTCGTCAGCGCCCTCGCCTCGGTCTCGGCCGTCCTCCTCGCGGGCCTGTTCGGCGGATACCGCATCTCGCACCTGCGCATGCGGCTGCGCCAGACCTCGGCGCTGATCGGCGCCATGCTCGGCGCCGTCGCACTGCTGGCGCTGTTCCTCTTCTTCGCCCGCATGCAGGACGTCTACTCGCGCGTCTGGCTCGTCTCCTGGTTCGTCCTCGGCACGTCGACGCTCTTCGTCTGCCGGGTGATCCTCTCGGCGCGCCTGCGGAGCTGGGCGCGAAACGGCGTGATGGAGCGGCGCGCCGTCCTGGTCGGCGGCGGCCCGGCGGCCGAGACGCTGATCCGCAACCTGGAAAGCCAGCGCGACAGCGACATCCGCATCTGCGGCATCTTCGACGACCGCGACGACGACCGCTCGCCGCCGCTCGTCGCCGGCTATCCCAAGCTCGGCACGATCAAGCAGCTCGTTCAGTTCGCGCGCATCGCGCGCATCGACATGCTCATCGTGACGCTGCCGCTCTCGGCCGAGAAGCGCATTCAGACGCTGCTGCACGATCTCTGGGTGCTACCGCTCGACATCCGCCTGTCCGCGCAGTCGACCGACCTGCGCTTCCGGCCACGCTCCTACTCCTATGTCGGGCAGGTGCCCTTCATCGACGTCGCCGACCGGCCGCTCGCCGACTGGGACCTCATTGCCAAACGCGCCTTCGACCTCGTCTTCGCCGGCCTCGCCCTCGTCCTCGTCTCGCCCGTGATGGTCGCGACGGCGATCGCGATCCGGCTGGACAGTCCGGGCCCGATCTTCTTCCGGCAGAAGCGCCACGGCTTCAACAACGAGACGATCACGGTGACGAAGTTCCGCTCGCTGCGCCACGAGCACTCCGATCCGCAGGCCCGCACGATCGTGACGCGGGGCGACCCGCGCGTGACGCGCGTCGGCCGCTTCATCCGGCGCAGTTCCATCGACGAGCTGCCGCAGCTCTTCGACGTCCTGACCGGCAAGCTCTCGCTCGTCGGCCCCCGCCCCCACGCGATCTACGCCAAATCCTCCATGAACGAGGCGTTCGTGGAGATCGTCGACGGCTATTTCGGGCGCCACCGGGTGAAGCCCGGCATCACGGGCTGGGCGCAGGTGAAGGGCTGGCGGGGCGAGATCGACGATCCCGCCAAGCTGCGCAAGCGGTTCGAGCACGACCTTCACTACATCGAGAACTGGTCGGTCCTCTTCGACCTCACCATCCTCGTCATGACGCCGATCAGCCTGCTTCGCCGCAACGGGGCCTACTGATCAGTCGAGGACGACGGTGGCCGGCGCGCGCGCCACGAGCCGCACCCGGTCGCCGGGCCGGAAGGCGCAGGTGAAATCCGTGTCGACCTGATAGGTCTGACGGCCGGCCTCGATCCAGTAGGTCATGTCGTGCCCCTTGAACTCCCGGTCGACGACGCGCGGTCCGTCGCCGTCCTCGGCGGGCACGAGGCTCAGATGCTCGGGACGGATCGAGAGGAGCACGTCCCCTTCGCTTCCGCCCTCGATCGCGACCGGGCCGAGCGGCGTCTCGGCCAGCTCGCCGCGCGCCGTCCCGCGAAGGAGGTTCGTGCGGCCGAGGAAGCCGGCGACGAAGGCGCTGCGCGGCCGGTAGTAGACCTCCGCCGGTTCGCCCACCTGCTCGATGCGCCCGGCGCGCATCACCGCCACGCGATCGGCGAAGGACAGCGCCTCCTCCTGATCGTGCGTCACGAAGACCGCGCCGATGCCGCTCGCCTTCAGCATGGTGCGGATCTCGCGGCGCGTCGCCTGGCGAAGCGAGGCGTCGAGATTGGAGAAGGGTTCGTCGAGGAGGATCAGCGCGGGCTGGGCCGCGAAGGTGCGCGCGAGCGCCACGCGCTGCTGCTGGCCGCCCGAGAGCTGGTCGGGATAGCGGGCCTCCAGCCCCTCGAGCCCCACCATCGCAATGAATGTCCGCGCAGCCTCGGCCCGCTCGCCGCGCGGCAAGGCGTTCAGCGCGAATTCCACGTTGCCCGAGACCGTCAGATGCGGGAACAGCGCGTAGTCCTGGAAGACGATGCCGATCCCGCGCCGTTCCGGCGCCAGCGTCTCGATGCGCCGTCCGGCGAGCGTCACCTCTCCCGCGTCGGCCGCCTCGAAGCCGGCGAGCAGCCGCAGCGTCGTGGACTTGCCGCAGCCGGACGGGCCGATCAGCGCCAGGATCTCGCCCGGCACGACGTCGAAATCCGCATCGCCCACCGCCAGCACGTCGCCGAAGCGGCGCGTCAGCCCGCGCACGGACAGGAGCGGCGTCACGTTCGGGACGGCGTTCATGCCCGGCGTCCCTCGTAGCGCAGGACGAGCCCGGCGAAGAGGCTGGAGAAGAGGATGATCACGAGCGCGTAGGGCGCGGTCTCGATCAGCATGCCCTCGGATGTTCGGGAGAAGATGTTCATCGAGAGCGTCGTATAGCCCGTCGGAGCGAGAAGGAAAGTGATCGGCAGCTCCTTCACGATCAGGATGAAGACGAGCATCCCCCCGGCCAGAAGGCTGCGCGAGACGAGCGGCAGCGTCACCTGAACGAAGGCCGCGACCGGCCCGCGGCCGAGCGAGCGCGCCGCCTCCTCCATGCGTCCGCCGGTCTGCAGCAGCGCGCTGCGCACCGGCCCCATGGCGAGGGCGACGAAGCTGAGCGCGTAGGCGGCGACGAGGAGCGCCAGCGTCTGATAAAGCGCCGGCAGGACGCCGAGCGAGAAGAACACCATCGCCAGCGCGAAGGAGAGCGGCGGCACCGCGTAGCCGAAATAGGCCAGCCGCTCGACGAACCAGGAGGCGGTGGAGCGGTAGCGGACCGTCAGGAGGACGAGCGGCAGCGCGAGCAGCACCGCCAGCGTCGCGCCCGGCAGCGCGGCGCCGGCCGTGCGCAACGCCGTCGCCCACAGGGTCGCCCAGTCGACGGCGGTCGTGCCCCGGCCCATCCAGAAGGCGATGATCGAGAGCGGCAGGCCGAGCGAGGCGCCGTAGACGAGCACCAGGAACGCCTTGGCGAGCGGCCTCAGCCGACCGAGCGGCACCGGCGTCGCGCGCCGCTGCACGCCGGTGCCGACGCGCGCGAACCGGCGCTTGCGCATGGCGAGCCCCTCGACGACGAGGAAGCTCACCGTCAGGCTCATCAGCATGAGCGAGAGCCAGGCGGCGTAGAAGCGATCGAAGGCGCCGACATACTGATTGTAGATCGCGAAGGAGAACACCTCGTAGCGCATCAGGGCGATCACGCCGAAATCGCCGAGCGTGTAGAGCCCGACCACGAGCCAGCCCGACATCAGCGCGGGAACGAGATGCGGCAGCGTCACCTCGCGAAACGCCTGGAAGCGCGTGCGCGACAGGCTCCGCGCCGTCTCCTCCAGGCTCGGATCCATGCCGAGGAGGCTCGCGCGGAGATTCAGGAAAATGTACGGGAACGTGTAGAGCGAGAGCGCGAGCGTCGCGCCCGGCAGACCCTGCAGGCGAGGCAGCGCCACGCCGAAGAACTGGTTCAGCGGCCCGTAATAGCCGGACAGGCCGATCAGGGAATAGGCCATCACGTAGCCGGGCACGGCCAGCGGCATGACCGACAGGACGGCGAGGACGCGGCGCCCCCGCAGGTCGGACCGCACGACGAGCCAGGCGAGCGGCAGCGCGATGGCCGTGGCGAGCGCGAGCACGCAGACGGTGAGCTTCATCGTGTTGAGGAAGAGCGTCAGCGTGCGCTCGCGCAGCAGGAGCTGGAGCGCGACGTCGAGGTCGACGCTCGCGGCCCGCACGACGAGATAGGCGAGCGGCACGAGCATGCCCGCCCCGACGAGGATCGCCGGGAGGAGCAGGATCACGGGCGGACGCCTTGCGGCGGATGCGGCACTCAACGCTTCGGGCCTCGGCCTTTCAGGCGACAAGGCGACCCCGACGGATGGGCCGGCCTTTCGCACTCCTCCTACGGGCGAAGCGCCCCCGTGCCGGCGAACGGCGCGAGGGCGCTTCGAAATCGACCGACGCGGCGTCTGGACGACGCCGCCCGGTGGCTTCGGAGCATCGGCCGCACGAGCCCGGTGCGGCCCGTCCGAAAGCCCGATGCGCGGAGCCGGCCTGCCTTAGAGGAGGTTCGCCGAACGCAGAAGCTCGAGCGTGCCTTCGAGATCCGACAACTGGTCGATCGGAACCTCCGGCGCCTCCTCGCGGATGTCGGACACGGCCGAAAGCGACGCGCTCGGAATGACGCCCTCGATCACCGGGTACTCGTTGCCGGCCGAGGTGAAGTACTGCTGGATCGCGGGCGTCAGCAGGAATTGCGCGAAGGCCTGCGCGTTCTCCTGTGCGTCGCTGGTCTCCAGGATGCCGACACCGGCGACGTTCAGGAGATTGCCGATGTCGCCCTGCGCGAACAGGCGCTGCGAGACCGGGAACTCGGCATCGGCAGCCGTGAAGCGGCCGAGATAGTAGTTGTTGGTCAGCGCCGCATCGATCTCGCCGTCGGCGATCGCCTGCACGAGCGACATGTTGTTCGGATAGACCTTGGTGCCGTTGGCGGCCATGCCCTCGACCCACTCGCGGGCACCGTCCTCGCCCTCGACGACGCGCAGCGCCGTCACGAAGGCCTGGAACGAGCCGTTGGTCGGGGCCCATCCGATACGGCCGTTCCACGCTTCGTCCGTCAGGTCGAGGACGCTGTCGGGCAGGCTCTCCTCCGGCGCGCGCTCCGGCGAGTAGGCGAGGACGCGCGAACGAGCGCTCGTGCCGATCCACAGGTTCTCGCCGCTCTTGAACTGGTCGGGCTGGTTCTCGCTGACGCTGGCCGGAATCTCGGCGAAGAGCTCCTGGGTCGCGCCGAGGGCGCCGCCGTCCTGCGCCCAGAAGATGTCGGCCGGGGTGTTCGCACCCTCTTCCTGCAGCAGCGTGGCGAGCTCCGCCGTCCCCGCGTAGCGCACCTCGACGTCGAGGCCGGACTCTTCCTCGAACATGGCGATCACCGGTCCGACGAAGGCTTCGCCGCGGCCGGAATAGACGGTGAGATCCTGCGCCATCGCCGCCTGCGCGCCAAGCATCATCACGGCGGCGGCAACGCCCGCCTTGAGGGTCGTCGTCATGGAATTGCTTCTCCTTCTTCAGGTCGGAATGAGGTGCGCGCGAATTCCCCTCGATGCATTCCGCGGGTGCGGAAGACGTCCGGAGGATCGTCCGGGCAAGGCTTCGACCGAGGGATGACAGCAACGTGAAACTATAATCATTCTAAACTAGCACTCGCAACATGAGCGCCGGTGTTTTCATCAATGATTAGACAGTTTCACTTACCATAGCCCCGCGATCTACTTCCGCGGTTATATGAACCTGAGTTTGGCAGTCAAGCTTTCGCGCAGGGGATCGGACGAGTTTGTGATCACGCTCGAACGCTCGCAGGGGCCCGATGCCCGGCGGCTGTCTGCGGGGGGCGGTCTCCCTTTCGCTCCGATCGCGGCGGCCCGGTCGTCGAAGAGAGGGGCGATCGGCTCGCCCTCGGACGGTGTCCGGCCGCTCCGGCCGGAAGCTTCGTCAGCCCGATGGACTGCCGGCCTCCCGGGCCGGGCCCGTCTGCGCGGGAACGCCGGGATCGGGCAGACGCGGCTCGTCGAACCAGTTCATGTCCCGTGTCGTCTCGCGGTAGCGCCCGACCAGTTCCTCCAACCGTCCGCGATCGAGGATCTCGAGTTCGAACCGGTTCCAGCTAGCGATCCTAAGCCGGCGGAGTTCGCGAAGGCTCTGGTTGACCGTCACGACCGTCAGCCCGGTCGCATCGCCGATCTCCTCCTGGCTCAACGGCGCGAACATCGCGGCGCGCAGGTCGGGCTGCGAGACGCGGACCCGGTCGTGGAGGCTGAGGATCAGTTCCGCGACGCGGCGGATCGCGCGCGTGCGGCTCGCCCACGCCAGGCGCTGCATGAGGATGACGCGCTCCTCCTGGCAAGCGAGAAAGAGGATCGCCGCAAGGCGCGGATGGTTCCGGAAGAGGTGCCCGAACTCGGTGAGGGCGATCGGGGCGACGACGGCGTCCGACAGGGCGTGAACCGTTTCGGACGCGACGGAAGCGGCAAAGCTCGGCACTCCGACCAGATCGCCCGGCAGATGGATCTTCACGATCTGCCGGCGACCGTCGTCGAAGGTCACGCTGCAGGCCAGCCAGCCGCAGAGCAGAACGTAGACGTCCGGCCGAGGGTCTCCCCGGTAGCGGATGACCTGTCCGCGGGCGTATCGCTTCGCGGGTCCCGCCATCGCCTCGAAGGCGGCGACCTCCTCGGGCGTCAGCGGCCCGTATTTCGCGATGCGACTGAGTTGCGGCTCCAGCACCATTCTCGCCTTCCGCCACGGCGCGACCCCACCCCCTGATTAGGGGTTGGAGAAGAAGCGGCCAATGCGCGTCGGCGACCAAGGCGGGATCCTGCGCAGGAAAGCCGTTAGCCGCGCGCGCAGGGACGTGTTCGGGCCGGCCCGGGCCCTTGCGTCAAAGGACCTGGCAGAACTCCCTCGCACGCCACGACGGCCGACCGTCGGAGCGCGGACGGTTGGAACGGGACGGGATCGACCCGCCTGACGCCGACGGGATGGGACCCCGTCGGCAAGAGGTTGAAGGTTCGGTCCGAGGTCAGGCGGCTTCGGCCCGTTCATAGGGAAGACCGTCCGCGATCTCGGTCAGCAGAGCGTCGGTCTTCTTCTCCTCCTCGAGCGTCTGCTCCAGAAGCTGGGCAGCCTCGTCGTAGCCGAGCTTCTGGGCCCAGGTCCTCAGGAGACCATAGCGCGCGATCTCGTAATGCTCGATCGCCTGGGCGCAGCCGATCAGCACCTGATCGGCCGCGTCGGTCCCCTCGAAATCGCCGAGATCCTCTTCCATCTCGGCCGACAGCCCCTGCATCGCCTCGCAGGTCTTGCCGCGCGCCGACTTGCCGATGATCTCGAAAACTCGGGTCAACCGCTCGACCTGCTCCTGGCTTTCCTGCGCGTGCGTCTCGAAGGCCTGACGCAGATCCTGCGCCTCGGCTGCCTTCGCCGACTTCTTCAATGCACGTACGGACTGCTTCTCGGCGTAGAACACGTCACGCAAAGTTTCGTAGAAAGCATCTTCCAGCGTCTTGCTGTTGGCCATGTCGCGTTCCTCAAATGAACCGGATCAGTGCGCACCGATGATCAAAGGTGGCACAGCCATAAGCCCGACTCGACCAGGAACGTTTCCTGATCGGTCGCGGGAAGATTTTTCACGGCTAAGGGATCCTCTAAAAAGAGCCCGGCGGAGCCCGATTTCATCCATCGAAACAGACAACCGCGAAAGTAAGCCGGCAAATGATCGTCCGCGGACTTTGGCGATATCCGATCGCATCCTTCTCGGGCGAAAGCTGCGGAACGCTTCACCTCTCCTCGACGGGGCCCTGCGAGGATCGGCGCTTCGTGGCGGTTCGGCTGCCGGGCCTCGAGCCCGCGTCCCCCGAGCGGGACGCGGCCTGGCGCCGGGCGCCCGACATCGAGGCGCAGGCCGATCCTCCGATGCTCCGCCTTCCCGGCGAAGGCTGGCTCGCGGTGGGCGATCCGGAGACGGAGCATGCGCTTACCCGCTTCTTCGGATTTCCCGTCGGCCTGCGAACCGCCCTTCCCTTCAACAGGCCGGATCCGGACGCAGGCGGCGTCCCCGTGCGGGCGCCGCGCCAGCCGCTGCACCTCATCACGAGCTGGCAGCTGGAAACCTTGCGCTCGGCGGTGCCGCAGGGCCGGATCGCGGTCGAGCGGTTCCGGCCGAACCTCCTGATCGAGGCGAACCGGGCGGAGACGGACCGCATCGCCTCGAAGGACGTTCGGCTTCGCATCGGCGACTGCGCGATCGAGATCGTCGAGGAGACGGTCCGGTGCGGCTTCGTCGCGCTGGCGCAGCCCGGGCTGCCGCGGGACGGGCGGATCCTGAAGCATCTTCGGCGAAATGCCGGCCTGCGCTTCGGCTTCGGCTGCCGCATCCGCGAGCCCGGTCGCCTGTCGGTCGGCGACCGTTGCGAGATCGGACCCTGCTGACGCAACGATGCGCCCGCCCGCGCGTGGTTCTTTACAGGATGCGCGTCCCGTCCTATCCGACAGGACGGCGCCGGCTTAGCTCAGCGGTAGAGCAGCGGTTTTGTAAACCGAAGGTCGGGGGTTCAATCCCCTCAGCCGGCACCATTCCAGAGCCGAGTTCCGGCCGATCGAGGTCGTCCGGTCGCCAGGCCGGACGTGTCCGCCTTCCGTCGCGGGTCGTCGAGATCGTCGGCCGCCTGAAGGGTGGTCTTCGGCAGGATGTGGTCGATGCCCGGCTGCGGCCGCCGATCGACCGCATCCTCAAGCCGGCAAGGCGACCGGCCGCCCACCCCCACATGCGCGCGAACGCCATTTGGTCCTGATCGGCCCCGGTGCCGTGACGCCTCTCAGGGGAAGAGGCGCTGCACGGTCCAACCGGTTTCGGTGGCGGTCAGGCGGAACCGGTCGTGCAGACGATTCGCCCCGTCCTGCCAGAACTCGATCTCGCTCGGCCGGACACAGTAGCCGGACCAGTGAGGCGGACGTGGAATGGCGTCGTCGTCCGGGAAACGGGCTTCCACCTCGCGCAGCCTCGCCTCGAGGGTCGCCCGCGAATCGAGGGGTCGAGACTGGTCGGACGCCCAAGCGCCGCGCCGGCTCGTCGGGTGGCGGGAGGCGAAATAGGCGTCGGCCTCCGCTCCCGTCACCTCTTCCACGCGTCCGCGCACGCGCACCTGCCGGCCGAGCGTCTTCCAGTGGAAGCAGAGCGCCGCCTTGCCCGAAGCTGCGAGCTCGCGCCCCTTGGCGCTCCCGAAATTGGTGTAGAAGCAGAAGCCCTGCGCATCGTGTCCCTTCAGGAGAACCATGCGCACGTCCGGCAGGCCGAATTCGTCGACCGTGGCGAGCGCCATGGCGTTCGGGTCGTTGGGTTCGGTCTGCCCCGCCTCCGCCAGCCAGTCGTCGAACAGCGCGACCGGATCGACGTCTTCATTCAAATTTAGAGACTGGGCTTGCATGCTCGGCCTTCTCCGGATTCAACACCGGTCGACCCTTACAGCATTCGGCCTGTCCTGGCCCGACCGAACGAGACTTGGGAGGCGGATGCCCTTGATCGCGAAAGCGACCCTCCTGTCCCTGGCGGCGCTCGCGGCCTGCGGCTGCACGGTCATGAACGGCGACGCGCTGGAGAGCGCGGTGGACCGCTCCATCGTGACCGGCTCGATCGCGCCGCCGCCGCCCCGCGAGGACGTCTCCGACAGCCGCACCGTGCGCAACGCCGTGTCGGCCGCCGACATCGCCTCGCTTCAGAGCGCGCCGCTCGCCTGGAGCAATTCCGACACCGGCACCAGCGGCGCGATCACCTCCATCGTCGAGGCGCGCGACGGCAAGGTCGTCTGCCGCTCCTTCACCACCTCGCGCCAACGCTTCGACGGCGTGGCCCTCTACGCGGGCGAAGCCTGCACGACGGGCGAAGGCGAATGGGTGCTCACCCGCTTCTCCGAAGGCGGCTGAACACTTCAACAATCGGCCGGCGCGAACCATATTGAAGCCGAACGGGCGCCGTTCGGCGCCCACCTGCCGTCATCTGGGAAACCGAAGCCAACGCCATGCGCGACCCCTACGCCGTTCTCGGCGTCTCCAAGACGGCGAGCGAGGCGGAGATCAAGTCTGCCTTCCGCAAGCTCGCCAAGAAGTATCACCCGGACGCGAACGCCGACGACGCGACCGCTGCCGCCCGCTTCAACGAGGCCAACCAGGCCTACGAGATTTTGGGCGACAAGGAGAAGCGCGGCCAGTTCGACCGCGGCGAGATCGACGGCGAGGGCAAGCCGAAGTTCCAGGGCTTTTCGGGCGGCAACCCGTTCGGCGGCGGTGGCGGCGGCCGCACGCGCGGCTTCGACTTCCGCTCCGCGGGCGGCGCGAGCGCCGGCGAGAGCTCGTTCACCGACTTCTTCGAGCAGGCCTTCGGCTCCATGGGCGGCATGGGCGGCCGGCGGCAGGGGCGCGCGGACGGTTTCACCGCCGCCCGCAACGCGCCTCTGAAGGGAGAGGACATCCGCGCGACGTTGAAGGTCGCGCTGGAGGACGTCGTTGCCGGCGACAAGGTAGAGGCGGTCTTCCCGACCGGCAAGCGGCTCGCCATCAGGCTGCCCGACGGGGTGGAGGACGGGCAGACGATCCGCCTGCGCGGACAGGGCCAGCCGGCGGCCTTCGCCGACGGTCCGACGGGCGACGCGCTCGTCACCGTCCAGTTCGCCGAGCATCCGCGGGCCAAGGTCGAGGGACGCAACATCCTGATCGAACAGCCGATCGCGCTCGCCGACGCCGTGCTCGGCGGCAAGGTGACGGTGGACACGCTGGACGGGCGGATCGCGGCCACGGTCAAGCCCTGGACGAACGGCGGACAGGTCCTGCGCATCCGCGGCAAGGGGCTTTCCATGCGCGGCGGCGGGCGTGGGGATCTCCTCCTGACCCTCCGGATCGCCCTTCCCGAGCAGCCGGACCCCGAACTGGAGCAGCTCATGCGCAAACGGCGCGAGACGGCCGCCTGAACGCGCACGCGCGCGGAAACAATCGTCGAAACAGCGTGATCGCGCGCGGGTTGCTGGCACGAAAGGCCTATGCCATACCGCGCGAACGATCTTAACGCGTTCAGGGAGTGCCTCCATGGCGGACGGAAAAGGCCTCATGGAGGGCAAGCGCGGGCTCATCATGGGCGTCGCGAACAACCGGTCGATCGCCTGGGGAATCGCCAAGGCGCTCGCGGCGCAGGGCGCCGAAATCGCCCTCACCTATCAGGGCGACGCGCTGAAGAAGCGCGTCGAGCCGCTCGCGGCCGAGCTCGGCGCGACGCTTGCCGGCCATTGCGACGTCGGCGACGCTTCGACGATCGACGCCGTGTTCGACCATCTGCGCGAGACCTGGGGCAAGATCGACTTCCTCGTCCACGCCATCGGCTTCTCCGACAAGGACGAGCTGACCGGCCGCTACGTCGACACGAGCGAGGCGAACTTCTCCAAGACCATGCTCATCTCGGTCTATTCCTTCACGGCCGTCGCGCAGCGCGCCGAGAAGCTGATGACCGACGGCGGCTCCATGCTGACACTGACCTATTACGGCGCAGAGAAGGTCATGCCGCACTACAACGTGATGGGCGTCGCCAAGGCCGCGCTGGAGGCGTCGGTGCGCTATCTGGCGGTCGACCTCGGCGGCAAGGCGATCCGCGTCAACGCGGTCTCCGCCGGCCCGATCAAGACGCTGGCCGCCTCCGGCATCGGCGACTTCCGCTACATCCTGAAGTGGAACGAGTACAATGCGCCGCTCAAGCGCACGGTGACGATCGACGAGGTGGGCCAGTCGGCGCTCTACCTCCTCTCCGACATGTCGACCGCGGTGACCGGCGAGGTGCTCCATGTCGATTCCGGCTACCACACGGTCGGCATGAAGGCCGTGGACGCGCCCGACATCGCGGTCGTGAAGGACTGACGGGCCGCGGCCCGTCCCGAAAACCACCACACGATGTCCCACAACAGCTTCGGCCACCTCTTCCGCGTCACCACCTGGGGCGAAAGCCACGGGCCGGCGATCGGCTGCGTCGTCGACGGCACGCCGCCGGGCCTGCGCTTCTCGGAAGCCGGCATCCAGGCCTATCTCGACAAGCGCCGCCCCGGCCAGTCGCGCTTCACCACGCAGCGGCGCGAGCCGGACGAGGTCAAGGTGCTGTCGGGCGTCGTCGCGGGCGAGGCGGAGGGCGAACTCGTCTCGACCGGCACGCCGATCGCGATGGAGATCCGCAACGTCGACCAGCGCTCCAAGGACTATTCGGACATCGCCCGGTCCTACCGCCCCGGCCACGCCGACATCGCCTACGACACCAAATACGGCCTGCGCGACCATCGCGGCGGGGGGCGCTCCTCGGCGCGCGAGACGGCCGTGCGCGTCGCGGCGGGTGCCATCGCGCGGCTGATCGTGCCGGGCCTGTCGGTGCGCGGCGCGCTCGTGCAGATGGGCGGCTCGCGCATCGACCGGTCGCGCTTCGACTGGAACGAGATCGACCGCAACCCCTTCTTCTGCCCCGATCGCGACGCGGCCGCCCGCTGGACGGACGAGCTCGACGCGGTGCGCAAGCGTGGCTCCTCAGTAGGCGCAGTGGTCGAGATCGTCGCGGAAGGCGTGCCGGCGGGCCTCGGGGCGCCGCTCTACGCCAAGCTCGACCAGGACATCGCCGGTCATCTGATGTCGATCAACGCCGTGAAGGGCGTCGAGATCGGCGACGGCTTCCTCGCTGCCGAACTCTCGGGCGAGGACAATGCCGACGAAATCCGCATGGGCAACGACGGGCGGCCGGTCTACCTGTCGAATCATGCGGGCGGCATCCTCGGCGGGATCTCGACCGGCCAGCCGATCGTCGCCCGATTCGCGGTGAAGCCCACCTCCTCGATCCTGACGCCGAGCCGCTCCATCGATTCGGCCGGGCGCGACGTGGACGTGATGACCAAGGGGCGGCACGACCCCTGCGTCGGCATCCGCGCGGTGCCCATCGGCGAGGCCATGGTCGCCTGCGCCATCGCCGACCATTATCTGCGGCATCGTGCCCAGACCGGGCGAAGCCTTTGACGAGGTCCGCGCCCCGCCCCATCTGCGAGCGGACATGACGACGCGCCTCTACACCCATGCGATCTTCGCCGAGCACCTGACCGGGCCGGGCCATCCGGAGCGGCCCGAGCGCATGAAGGCGGTGGCGGACGCTCTCTCCGGCGACGCCTTCGCCGCGCTCGACCGCGCCGAGGCCGTCGAGGGAACGACCGAGCAGGTGCTGCTCTGCCATCCCCACGACCATGTGCGACAGCTCGCCAAAACGATGCCCGGCGACGGCCTCCTGCGGATCGAGAGCGACACGGTCGTCAGCCCCAAGAGCTTCCAGGCCGCCCTCTACGCCGTCGGCGCGGCCTGCGCGGCGGTGGACGACGTGGTCGCCGGCGCGGCCGACAACGTTTTCGTCGCGGCGCGCCCGCCCGGCCACCATGCCGAGCGCACGACGGCGATGGGCTTCTGCCTGTTCAACCAGGCGGCCATCGCCGCCCGGCACGCGCAGGCCAAACACGGCCTCTCGCGGGTCGCCATCGTCGACTGGGACGTCCATCACGGCAACGGCACGCAGGACATCTTCTACGCCGACCCCTCCGTTCTCTACGCCTCCACCCACCAGATGCCGCTCTATCCCGGCACGGGCGAGAGATCCGAGACCGGGGCCGGCAACATCGTCAACGCGCCGCTTTCCGACGGGGACGGCGGCGACGCGTTCCGCAGCGCGTTCCGGGACGTCGTCCTGCCCGCCCTGAACGCGTTCCGGCCCGATCTCGTCATCATCTCGGCGGGCTTCGACGCCCACCACCGCGATCCGCTGGCGGGACTGAACCTCGTCGAGGACGATTTCGACTGGGCGACCGGCCAGCTGATGGCCGTCGCCGACCGGCACGCCGCCGGCCGCCTCGTGTCGCTGCTCGAAGGCGGCTACGATCTGGACGGGCTGGCCGGCTCCGCGGCCGCCCACGTCGCCCGCCTGATGAAGGGCTGAACGCAATTCCTGGAGGCCCGCCCATGTCCGAAGCCCCGCCGCTTCCCAACGACGATTCCGACATCCGCCGGATGAGCTTCGAGGAGGCCCTCGCCAGCCTCGAGCGCATCGTGTCCGATCTGGAGCGCGGCGACGTGCCGCTCGAACAGTCGATCCGCATCTTCGAGCGCGGCGAGAAGCTGAAGCTCCATTGCGACCGGCTTCTCAACGCCGCCGAGGATAAGGTCGAGAAGATCAAGCTCTCGCGTCAGGGCAAGCCGACCGGCACCGAGCCGCTCGACGCCGACTGAAACGGATCGCCGGCGCCTCGGCTCAATCATGACCCGAGAAACCGACGCGAAGCTGCTTAAAACGAACGATATTCAGGCCGGTCGATGCACCGGCCTTCCGATGGGAAGGATGGCACCGATGACTGAGACGAGCCGAACGCCGCTCCTCGACAAGGTGTCGGACCCGAAGGACCTGCGCGCGCTTCCCGAGAGCGAGCTGCGCCAGCTGGCGGACGAACTGCGCACCGATCTGATCGATGCGGTGTCGCGCACCGGCGGGCATCTCGGCGCCGGGCTCGGCGTCGTCGAGCTGACCGTCGCGCTGCATCACGTCTTCGACACCCCGCACGACCGCATCATCTGGGACGTCGGCCACCAGGCCTATCCCCACAAGATCCTGACCGGACGGCGCGAGGGCATGCGCACGGTGCGCCAGGAGAACGGGCTGTCCGGCTTCGCCAAGCGCAAGGAGAGCGAATACGATCCCTTCGGCGCAGGCCATTCCTCGACCTCGATCTCGGCCGGGCTCGGCATGGCGGTCGCGAGCGATCTCGCGGGCGTCAAGCGCAACGTCGTCGCCGTGATCGGCGACGGGGCGATGTCGGCGGGCATGGCCTACGAGGCGATGAACAACGCCGGCGCGCTCGACGCGCGGTTGATCGTCGTCCTCAACGACAACGACATGTCGATCGCCCCGCCGACGGGCGCGATGAGCGCCTATCTGGCGCGCCTCGTCTCCGGCAAGACCTACCGCACGCTGCGCAACCGCGCCAAGGCGATCTCCGGCAAGCTGCCCGAGTTCGTGCGCGAGGGCGCCCGCAAGACGGAGGAGTATACGCGCGGCTTCTTCACCGGCGGCACGATGTTCGAGGAGCTCGGCTTCTACTATGTCGGGCCGATCGACGGGCACGATCTCGACCACCTCCTGCCCGTTCTCAAGAACGTTCGGGACGCGCAGGACGGGCCGATCCTCGTCCACGTCGTGACCAAGAAGGGCAAGGGCTACGCTCCGGCGGAGGCGAGCGCCGACAAGTATCACGGCGTCTCCAAGTTCGATGTCGTGACGGGCGCGCAGGCAAAAGCCAAAGCGAACGCACCGAGTTACACCAAGGTCTTCGCCGAAAGTCTCATCCAGGAAGCGGCGCTGGACGAGAAGATCGTCGCCATCAACGCGGCCATGCCCAACGGCACGGGCCTCGATCTCTTCGGCGAGGCCTTCCCGACGCGCACCTTCGACGTCGGCATCGCCGAGCAGCACGCCGTCACCTTCGCGGCCGGCCTCGCCAGCGAGGGCTACCGGCCCTTCTGCGCCATCTACTCGACCTTCCTCCAGCGCGCCTACGACCAAGTGGTCCACGACGTGGCGATCCAGTCCCTGCCGGTGCGCTTCGCCATCGACCGGGCCGGCTTCGTCGGCGCGGACGGCGCCACCCACGCGGGCTCGTTCGACACGGGCTTCCTCTGCCCGCTTCCCGGCATGGTCGTGATGGCCGCCGGCGACGAGGCCGAGCTGCGGCACATGGTGCGCACCGCGGCCGAATACGACGAAGGCCCGATCTCCTTCCGATATCCGCGCGGCAACGGCACCGGCGTCGACATGCCCGAGCGCGGCCAGCCGCTGGAGATCGGCAAGGGACGGATCGTGCGCGAGGGCTCGAAGGTCGCGATCCTGTCCTTCGGTTCGCGCCTTGCCGACGCGGTTCTCGCCGCCGAGGAGCTGGAGACCTTCGGCCTCTCCACGACGGTCGCCGACGCCCGCTTCGCCAAGCCGCTCGATGTCGGCCTGATCCGCCGTCTGGCGCAGAACCACGAGGTGCTGATCCTTCTGGAGGAAGGCGCGTCCGGCGGCTTCGCCGCCCAGGTGCTGGAGCATCTGGCGCGCACCGGCGGGCTCGACCACGGGCTGAAGGTGCGTCCGCTGACGATGCCCGACAGCTTCGTCGACCACGCCGCCCCCGAGGCGATGGTGAAGCGCGCCGGGCTCGACAAGTCCGGCATCGTCGACGCGGTCTTCCGCGCGCTCGGCAAGGACGCGAGCCGCGCGCTCCACGCCTGACGGCGCTTGCTATTGGAGCGGCGAGGACGCATCACGCGTCCATGTCTGAGAGTTCGAACGATCCGACGCCGCGCCAGCGGCTCGACCAGCTCGTCGCCGAGCGCGGGCTGGCCGCCAGCCGCGCCCGGGCCCGCGACGCCATCCTGCGCGGCCACGTGACGGTCGACGGCCGCCCGGTCGCCAAGCCGAGCCTCGCGGTGTCGATCGACGCCGTCGTGACGCTGAACGACCCGGCGGCCGACGACGTCTCGCGCGCGGGCCTGAAGCTGAAGGCCGCGCTCGACGCATTCGACTTCGATGTCGCCGGACGCACGGCGCTGGATGTCGGCGCCTCGACGGGCGGTTTCACCGAAGTGCTCCTGCGGCGCGGTGCCACCCATGTGATCGCGGTCGACGTCGGCCACGGGCAGATGCACCCGCGCATCGCCGCCGACCCCCGCGTGACCTCGATCGAAGGCCTGAACGCGCGCGAGATGACGTCGGACGACATCGGCGCGCGGCCGTTCTCCGTGCTCGTCGCCGACGTGTCCTTCATCTCGCTGCGGCTCGCCCTTCCCCCGGCGCTGCACCTCGCCGAGCTCGGCTCGATCGCCGCCATCCTCGTCAAGCCGCAGTTCGAGGCGGGACGCGAGGCGATCGGCAAGGGCGGCCTGCTGCGCGACCCGTCCTCGGCCGAAGCGGTGGCGCAGGGCGTGGGCGACTGGCTTGCCGCACAGGACGGATGGTCCGTCCTCGGCCTCGTGCCCTCGCCCATCGAAGGCAGCGACGGCAACCGCGAATTCCTCCTCGGAGCGCGCAAGGCATGAGCGAGACCATTCGCATCGAAAGCCTGGGCGCCAAGGGCGACGGGACCGGAGGGGGTGTCTTCGTCCCCTTCACGCTGCCCGGCGCGAGCGTCGAGATCGAGCGTGCCGGCCAGCGGGGCCGTCTGATCTCCGTCGTCGAACGCTCGCAGGAGCGCGCAGAACCGCCCTGCCCGCATTTCGGCGCCTGCGGCGGCTGCGATCTCCAGCATGCTTCGCCGGCGCTCTACACCGCCTTCAAGCGCGGGCTCGTGGTCGACGCCTTCGCCAGAGCCGGAATCGAGGCGGACGTCGCGCCGCTGGTCTCCTGCGCGCCCGCCAGCCGGCGCCGCGCGGCGTTCACGGCCGTTCGGGCCGGTCCGCGCGTGCTTCTGGGCTTCCACCAGTCCCGCTCGCACCGGATCGAGGATCTGAAGACCTGCCTCGTGGTGGTTCCGGAGATTGAGCGCGCTCTGCCGCTTCTGCGACGCCTGGCGGCCCTCCTGATCGACCGCAAGCGACCGCTGCGGCTCACGGTGCTGTCGACCGGTCCGGGCCTCGACATCGCGATCGACGATGCGGCCAAGCTCACCGAGACGCTCCGGCGTCAGGCCGTGTCGCTGGCCATCGAGGCCCGGATCGCGCGGCTGGCGGTCGCGGGCGAGGCCCTGATCGAGACGGCCCGACCCGCGATCCAGCTCGGCCGGACGACGGTTCTTCCCCCGCCGGGCGCCTTCGTCCAGGCGGTGGCCGATGCCGAGGACGCCATGGCGCGGACCGTGCTGGAGCACCTGAACGGTGCCAAGCGCATCGTCGATCTGTTCTGCGGCATCGGCACCTTCACGCTGCGGCTGGCGGCGCAGGCGCCGACGCATGGCGTCGAGAGCGAGGCGGACGCCATCGCCGCCCTCGACGTGGCCGCACGCGCGGCGCCGGGCCTGCGGCCGATCACCAGCGAGCGGCGCGACCTCTTCCGCCGTCCGGTGACGACCAAGGAGCTGGACCGCTTCGACGGCCTCGTCTTCGATCCGCCGCGGGCCGGCGCGGAGGCGCAGGCGCAGCAGATCGCGGCTTCGAAGATCGACCGCGTCGCCGCCGTCTCCTGCAACCCGACGACGCTGGCGCGCGACGCGGTGATCCTTCTGGAAGGCGGCTATCGCCTTCTGTCGGTCACGCCGATCGACCAGTTCCTCTGGTCGCATCACGTCGAGGCCGTGGCGCTCTTCGAGCGCTGAGCCGGGCCCTGCGCATCCCGCCGCCGTTCGGCGGCATCGGAAACGAAAAGGGGCTCTCCTCGCGGTGAGCCCCTTTTCCTTTGGCGTCCCCTGCCCGTCCGGTCAGTCGAACCGGCCCGAGGCGTGGGCGAGCATCGTGTAGACCTTGCCGGTGTCAGAGGCGAGGTAGGTCCGGGTCCGCGAGTGGTCGGGATCGGACTTCGACACGTCGCCCAGCAGGGTCTCGAAGTCCGCGATGTAGCGGTTCACCGCCACCTTGAACTCCGGGTCGCGCTGGTACTTGCGACGGATGTCGTCGAAGGTCTGCTGGCCCTTGATCGTGTAGAGGCGGCGCGTGAAGACGTTGCGCTCGCCCGCACGATAGCGGTCCCACAGCTCCAGCGAAGCGTCGTTGTCGATCGCCCGGGCGATGTCGACCGAGAGCGAGTTCAGCGATTCCTCGACATGGGCCGGACTGCGGGCCGGCGTGCCGCGGGCCGGTTCGACCCTCGCCTCGGCGCCCACCGGCGATGCCTCGCCCGCCGCCTCCTCGTCGTCGCGCGAGGCGCGGCGCAGGAGGTCGGACACCCAGCCGCCGGACTTGGCGGGAGTGGCGGCCGCCGCGGGACCTGGCTGCGCGGGGCGCAGCGCGGGCACGGGAACGCTCGCCGGCACCGCGGCCGGCTGCGGGACCGCCGCGGGCTGGCTTGCCTCGAACCGTGCCGGCTCCACCGCGCTGCGCAGATCGCGGGCGAGATTGCCCTCCATCGACGGACCGCGCAGATCGCGCGCCAGATTGCCCTCCGACAGGATGGCGCTGGCCGCCCCGAGATCGGCCACGCTGCGCGTCGCGCTCGCCTGCATGGGCTGAGCGACGGTCGGCTGCGGACGCGGGGTCCGCACGTCGAGCGAGCGGCCGGACTGGCTGACGATCTCGCCGAGCTCGCGCAGCGCCCGGATCTGGTCCGCGACCGCCCTGCGCATCGCCTGCGTGCTCTCGCGGGCCTCGTTCGGCAGTTCGAACACGCCGCGCTTCAGCTCCTCGCGCGTCGCGCCGAGCTCGGTGCGGAGCGACTGGGCGCTCTCGCGCATCTCGCGGGTCGCCTCGAAGAAGCGCTCGCCCGCCTCCTCCAGGACGCCGTTGACCGCCTCGCGGATTTCCTCGGACGCCTCGCGGGAGCGCTCGGCCGTTCCGTCGATGCGCCGGCCCGCGTCGTCGAGGGTCTCGCCGAGGCGACGGGACAGCTCCTCGGTGAGCGCGCGCGACCGTTCGCTGGTGCCGTCGAAGACGCGCCCGACGACCTCCTCGAAGCTGCGGATCGTCGCGCCGATCTCCTCGGAGCGCTCCACCAGCCCGGTCGACAGGACCTCCAGCGCCTCGCGCTTCTCGTCGAGCGAGGTGGAGAGGTCGGCCTGCGTCCGGTCGATGAGCGCCGTCGCCTCGCTCAGCATGCGGCCCTGCTCCTCGAAGCGGGATGCGATGCCGCCGAGGCGCTCCATGGCCGCGGTCGCCGTCTCGTCGAGCGAGCGGACATTCGTCTGCAACTCGCTCGACGTGCGGGTGATCGAGTCGGAGACGCTCTCCGCGCCCTGCGTGAAGCGACCGCTGGTGTCGTCCAATGCCGCTTGCAGCGCCGCGAACTCGCCCGAGCTGCGCTCCACGAGGTCGCGCAGCGAACCGCCGGTGTCGGACAGGCGCTCGATGAGAGAGGAGACCTCGCCCACCAGCCGGTCCTGCGCGCCCGAGACGATGTCGGCCGCCGCCAGCGAACGCTCGCCGAGCACCTCGGAGAGATTGCTGGTGGACGCCTGGATGCGGTCGACCGCCTGTCCCGTGTTTTGGACGAGATCGTCGACGAGACGCTCGTTGGCGCGGCGGATCCGCTCCGACGCGGCGTCGGCGCTGTCGGCGATGAGCCCGACGATCTCGGTGCCGCTGGCCGCGAAGCGATCGACCAGCGGACGGGCCTCGTCCTCGATGAGGCGCCGGATCTCGGCGTTTCTGCTGGCGAGCGCCTGCTCCATGCCGCCCAGATGCTGTTCGAACTGCGAGCCGATCGCGCCGACCCGGGAGGCGAGCGCCTCTTCGGAGGCGAGGACCCGGCGCTGGAGATCGTGGCCGAGCGCCCCCACCCGCTCCAGGAGCCGTTCGCCGGCCAGCTCGGTCTCGCGCGCCAGTTGCTCGGACATCGAGCCGATGCCCGAGCGCAGGAGCCCTTCGGCGTCCCCGGCCTCCGAGCGCAGCCGCAGCGCGCCCTGCTCGATCGCCTGCGACAGGCCGACCGAGAGATCGGACAGCTCCGCCTGGAAGCGCGAGGCACGGGCGTCGAGGGTCTCCGCGGAGGCCTCCGTCGCCAGGCGGATCGCCGCGGCCGAGGCGGCGAGCCGGTCGGCGAAGGCGTCGGCGTCGCGCGCCAGCGCCTCGCGCGCCTCCTGCGACCGCCCCGTCATGGTGCTGGAGGCCGAGCCGACCTCTGCCGCCAGGGACTGCGCCTCGGCCGCGAAGTGCTCGCGCGAGCGCTCGGCGCTCTCCAGGAGCGCCTGGGTGGCGCGGTCGAGATCGCCGGACATGAGGCCGGACTGCGATCCGATCTCGTTGCGGAAGCGGTCGATCTCGCCGACCAGCGTCTGCGACGCGGCCCGGAAGGTCGAGGCGAGAAGCGAGGCGTTCTCCGACAGGTTCTCGCGCGAGCTCGATCCTGCGCCCTTGAGGAGATTGCTGGCCTCGACGATCGAGGCGGTCAGGGCCGACGACCCGCGGCCGAGCTCGCGGCGGGCGGTCTCCGTCTCCGCCACGAAGCGCTCCGCGAGGTCGCCGATGGATCCGACGAGTTCGTTGGCGACCTCCGAGATGCGGGTGCGGGCCGATTCCGCCTCCGTGCGCATGGCGAGCGTCGCGCCGCCGATGCGGGTGACGAGATCGGCGCCTTCGTCGCGGAGGCCCGTGCGGACCTCCTCCGATTCCTGGCGCAGGAGCCCCGCGACCTCGACGATCCGCGCCGCGGTCGCCTCGGCGTCGCGGTCGAGGTCGAGGCGTGTGCTCTGCGAAAGCCCGCGCAGCCGGTCCGCCGCTTCGGCGAAGGTGCCGGTCAGGCGCTCGCCCTCGCCGGCCAGCTGCAGGCGCGCCTCCTCCGTGCGGCCGCGAAGGTCGCTCGCGACCTCCTCGATCAGCGCCTTGAAGCGGTCCGCGTCGGCCGAGAAGGTCTCGCGGGCGGCCGAGCCGGAACGGTCGACGGCCTGCTGCATGATGGAGAGGCTCGCCGCCAGCCGGCGCGTCTCCTCCTCGAGGCCCTCGCGGGCGCGCTCGGCCTCGGTTCCCATCAGTCCGGTGGCCGAGACGATCGCCTCGCGCAGCGTCTCGGCGATGAGCGAGGCGCGGTTGCCGAGCGTGCGCTCGACGTTCTCGAGCCCGCGCTCCAGCGTCGTCGCGAGTGCCAGCGTGCGGTCCTCGAAGGCTTGCGAGATGCCGCTGGCGCCGCCGTCGAGCAGAGCCAGGAGATCGTCGCGGCGGCTGTCGAGGGCCGCACCGACCCCGATGCCGCCCTGCTCGATGGCGCGGCGGACGTCGTCCGCCCGGTCGCCCAGCGTCGCCGAGATCGAGCGGGCGGCCTCGTCGGCCGCGCTCGAGAGGTCGACGCGCCCGTCGTCGAAGATGCCGGCGAGGCGCGCATTGACGGTGTCGAGCGTGCCGCGCAGTTCCTCAAGCCGCTCGTCGAGCGAGGTGACGAAGACCGAGCCGCGCTCGTCGATGGCGCCCGTGAACAGGCGCGAGCGCTCGTCCAGCCCCGAGAGGAAGCCGGACTGCGAACCGTCGACCAGACCCTGGACGGCCGCCAGCCGGTCCTCCAGCCCCGACAGCACGGTCGTGCGGATGTCCTCGCCCACCGCCTTCAGGCTCGATGTGCGCTCGTCCAATCCCTGCATGAGAAGCGCGAGCGCGCCCTCGACCGCGGTGAGCGCGCTCGCCGTGTTGTGGTCGATGCTCTTGGAGAAGCCCTCGGCGCGGTCTTCCAGGGAGGCGCGGAAGCGGTCGGCGCTCCGGTCGAGCCCGCCCACGATCTGCTCGCGCGAGGCTTCGACGGTCGAGGCCAGCGTCTCGACGCGCTCCGACAGCTCTTCGGCGATGCGGCGCACGGCCTCGTCGAACGTGCCGCGCACGCTGGCGGTCTCGCTCGCGACGCGCTCGATGAAGCGCTCGCGCGATTCGTCGGACCGGGCGAGCGACGCTTCGAGGCGCTGCACCACGTCCTCGTCGAGCTTGGCCGCATGGCTGTCGAGCGAAGACAGGATGCGGTCGCCGCTCTCCTGCATCAGGGTGTCGCTCGCGGCCAGCCGGTCGGCGATCGAACGCGAGAGATCGCGGGCGCGCTCCTCGACGCCGCCGAATAGGCCGGCCGAGTGCTGGTCGATCGTCTCGGCGATCTTGCGCGTGCCGTCGTCCAGAGAGACGGTGATGGCGTCGCGGCGGTCGGCGAGCAGGCGTTCGATCGCCTGGGTGCGGCGCTCCATCTCGGCGGAGAAGGCGGAGACCTCCTTCTCGACGCCTTGCGCGAGGCGCCCTTCCGCGCCGTCGATCAGATCGGTCAGGCGCGCGACATTGCCCTCGATCGTGCCGGTCAGTGCGTTGGCGCGCTCGTCCAGAACCTCGGACATGCTCGCCTGTGCGAAGGCGAGCGACGTGTCGAGGTCGGTGCTGCGCTCGGCGAGCATCGCGCCGATCTCGTCCAGGCGCTCCTTGAGCGCGGCGCGGAACTCGTCCGCGCGGGCCTCGACGGCCGCGTTGGAGAGGGCGACGGCATCGCTCGCCCGTACGGCGAACTCGCTCTGGCCCGACGCGATGGCGCGCGCCACCTCGCCGGTCGTGTCGCCGAGCGAGCGCACGAACTCCTCGGTGCGCTCGCGCAGGAGGTCGGACATGCGCCCGGTCGCCCGGTCGATGGCACCGGCCCGGTTCTCGATGGCGTCCACGAGAGTCGCGCCGCGGCGATCGACGATGTCCTCGAGAAGCGACAGGCGGGCGTCGAAGCGTGCGACGAGATCGTCGTTGCGCTCGCCCAGCACGGCGTCGGCCTTGGCCGCCCGCGCCTCGAAGGCCGCGTCGAGGGTCGAGAGGATGCGCTCGCCCTCGCGGTTCATCGCCTCCACGCGCTCGTCGATCCGGCGCGCCAGTGCGTCGACGAGGCGTTCGCCGCCCGCGTCGATCTCCTCGCCGCGCGCCGACAGCGTCGCGCCGAGGCTGGCGAGGAAGATGGAATTGTCCTCGTCGAAGCCTTCGGCCGCCGACTTCAGCGCCACGGCACGCTGCTCGACCAGAAGGCTCGTCTCGTCGGCCAGCGCGTTCAGGCGGCCCGTCACGTCCTCGGCCACGGCGGAGAGGCGCCGTGCCAGCTCCTCGCCGGCCTGAACGGCGCGCTCGTCGGCACGCCGGCCCTGCTCGTCGAAGGTCGCAACCAGCGTCGACATCCGCGTCTCGTGCGCGCTCGCCAGCTCGTCGCTGCGCTCGGAGAGAAGGGCCGCGAACCGATCGGACGCCTCGCGCAGCGCGTCGGTGCGGCGGCCGACGAGCTCGCCGGTCTCCTGGGCGATCGTGTTGAGGCGTCCCGTCACCTCCTCGGCGGTGGTCGACAGGCGGCTCGACAGTTCGTCGCCGATCGTCTGGGCCCGCTCGTCGGCGCGGCGGCCCTGCTCGTCGAAGGCCGCGATCATCTCGCCCATGCGCGACTGGTGCGCCTCGGCGAGGGCCGCGCCGCGCTCGGTCAAGAGCGCACCGAAGCGGTTGGACGCATCCTCGATGCGCCGGAGGATGTCGGAGGACGCGCCGTCGACGTCTTCGGCCAGACGGTTCTGGGACGACAGGAGCGCGGAGCGCATCTGCTCGGCGTGCGAGTGCATCGCCTCGCGCTCGGCGCCCAGTTCACCGACCAGCGCGCGGATGCGCACCTCGTTGTCGGCATAGGCGCGCTCCAGCGAGCCCACCTCGCCGCGGACCTGCGTCTCCAGCTCGCTCATGCGCGAAAGAGAGCGCTCGACGCCCTCGGACAGGGCGGAGACCTCGCGGCGGACCGCCTGGCCGATGGAGGAGACGCGCTCGCTGGCGAGCGAATCGGGCTCGGCGAGACGCATCGCGACCTCGGCGAGGGAGCGCGTGGTCAGGCGCATCTCCTGGGAGCGGCGGACCATCAGCGCGAAGCCGAGGATGAGGAGCGCGGGCAGGAGCCCGGCCGCGACGACGATCGCGAGAATCAGTGCGCCGTCGGCGCCCGACGGGGCCAGAGCGGTGGTGCCGAGGAAACCTGCGGCGGCCAGGGCGACGAAGCCGACCCACAGGGCCGCGGCGATGCCGCCCACGACGAGCGGCCGGTTGGTGGGTTTGCGGTCGAACAGCCCCTGCAGCATGGCGGACGAGGACCGGGCCTCGTCGTTGGCAGGCGCCTTCTTGGCGGCGGCCTGCTCGGCCTTGGCGATGAAGACCTGACGGGCGCGGCTTCCCGCCTCGGAGCCGTTCTCCCGCGGATCGGGCGCGGCGCCGCGGCGCGGGAGCGCCGCCGCTGCCGCGGCGGTGGCTGCGATCGCCGGCGCGTCGAAGCCGCCCTCGTCGGGCTCCTGCGGGTCCGGCATGTCGAAGAGGGGCGCCTCGGATGCGACCGGCGGCTCGACGAAATCGACCGGCGTGGTTTCCGATTCCCTTCGCAGCGCGTCGGTCGCCGCGTCGATCCGGCGCTCGAAGTCGAAATCGAAGTCGCCGAAGCTGATGTCCGGCTCCCCGGCCTCCGGCACGGCGGCGTGGGGCTCGAGTGTTTCGGCCCGGCCTGCGGCCTCGACGCGATCGTCGCCCGGCTCGAGGAAGTCGGCCTCCAGAAGGGCCTCCTCCAGCTCCAGGAGAGCCTCGTCGGATAGCTGCTCGGCTGGTTTGATATTGGACATCGCTCGCCGCCTCGATACTCTGACACCGCCCGATCGAGGCGCGACGAAGATTTCCCCGCCTGCCGCCCCGCTTCGCCCCCCTGCTGGAGGGCGCATTGACGCTTGGATCATGGTAGTGACGCGGCAGGGGGAAAGAAACCGTGAATCCGCGCAATACCTACAAGTTTAAACGAAGGGTTAACGGCGCAGCGTCCATTTGAATTTTCTTGGGGTCCGGCCCCCGGCCCCGGGGAACTCTTCTAGTTGTCCTGTCCTCGCGCAGCCCGTGCAGTGCTCTTCGGTTGACAGAAGCCGGCCACCCCGGCAAACGCGCGACATGGTCACGATTACTTTCGTCACGCAGGACGGCACCGAGTACGACGTCGAGGCGGCCGTCGGCTCCAGCGCGATGGAGGGCGCCGTTCGCAACGACGTTCCGGGCATCGACGCGGATTGCGGGGGCGCCTGCGCCTGCGCGACGTGTCACGTCTATGTCGACGAGGCCTGGCGCGCCGCGCTGGGCGAGCCGTCGGAAATGGAGGCCGACATGCTGGACTTCGCCTCCGAGCTCCGCCCGGGCTCCCGCCTGTCCTGCCAGATCCGGATCCGCGACGATCTCGACGGGCTCCGGCTCGGCGTGCCCGAGCGGCAGGGCTGACGCGGAGCCCTACTGCGAAGCCGCGGCCTCTTCGCGCTGATTGGCGCGCAGCGCACGCCGCAGCCGGTAGTTCACCTCCCGCCCCTCGACGATGTCGAAGTCGCGCTGCGCGCGCTCGTGCCCCTGGAGATAGCGTTGGGTCGTCGCATTCACGCTCGCTTCCATCGCCCGGCAGTCCCGCTGCGGTTTGAGATTGCGCAGCGCGCCTTCCATCCGCCGCAGCCATTGGCGGGCGATGTCGGCATGCTCGCGCTCGTGACGCTGGATGTCCTCCGAGATGGTGCGCCAGATCAGGTTGGTCTGCGCCGAGGCCCGCCTCGACCCCTCCCAGCGCGGCAGCATCATCTCCACGTCGAGCGAGAGGTTCGTCTCGTCCACGCGACAGAGCCTTCCGTCCGCCTCGTAGGTGACGAAGCCGTCGAAACGCACCCGCGTCGCGCCGGGATGGCGCACCCCGGCAAGGCCCACCGGCGGCCCGCGACGCTGCAGTTCGTCGTCGATCTCCTCGAGCGTCGAGCCGCGGACGGAAAAGTAGGTCACGGTCTCGCTGATCTGGGCGCCCCCGCTCGGCACGATGGTGCCGGCGGCGACAAGCGCGACGAGGGCGGCACGGCGCAGCATCGCGACTCCTTCCGGTCCCGCGCGGGTCTCAACGAGGATCGATCGTCCGCGAGACGGGAGGTTCGCGAAGGTCCGCACGAAGCCTATCGGTTGGGAGCCGGGGGCGATAGCGTCGATCGGCAACGGTCGGCGTCGTCCCTCGCAGGCCCTCGCCACGGGGTACCAGCCCCGGCAAACCGCCGTCGCCGCCTCGCCGAAAGGAAACCCGCTTGACGCTCGCCTCTGCCGCCGCCCGACGATGGTCGCTGGCCCGTGGACGCTCGCTCGATCTCGGCCCCCGCGCCGCGATCATGGGCATCCTGAACGTGACCCCGGACAGCTTCTCGGACGGCGGACGGTTCGACCGCTCCATCGATGGTGCCTGCGACCACGCCCGCGCGATGGTGGAGGACGGCGCCGCCATCGTGGACGTCGGAGGCGAATCGACGCGGCCGGACGCGGTGCCCGTCGACGCCGCCGAGGAGCAGCGCCGCGTCCTGCCGGTGGTCCGTCGCCTTTCGGCCGAGGGATTCGTCCTCTCCGTCGACACCTACCGCGCTCAGACCGCGCGCCTTGCGCTGGAAGCGGGGGCGCACGCGGTCAACGACGTCTGGGGGGCGCAGCGCGAGCCGGACGTCGCGCAGGTGGCGGCCGAACACGGCGCCGGCCTCTGCCTCATGCACAACGGACGCGAGCGGGAGAAGCTCGCGGACGTCGTCGAGGATCAGCGCGCGTTCCTGTCGCGCTCGATCGAAATCGCTCTCCGGGCGGGTGTCGCGGAGGAGAAGATCGTCCTGGATCCAGGTTTCGGCTTCGCCAAGGACGCGGGCGAGAACCTCGAACTGATCCGGCGCCTCGGCGAACTCTCGACCCTCGGGTTTCCGATCCTCGTCGGCACCTCCCGCAAACGCTTCGTAAGGGCGAGCGCCGCGAGCCGCGGCTCGCACGACGTCGCGACCGCCGCCACCAGCGTTCTCCTGCGCGAACGGGGCGCGGCCATCTTCCGCGTGCACGACGTCGCGACGAACCGCGAGGCGCTCGACATGGCGGACGCCGTCCTCGGCGCAGGCGCCCGGGCGTGACGACGGCCTATCTCGGGCTCGGCGGAAATCTGGGCGATCCGATCGCGGCGATGGGCGAAGCGCTGCGGCGGCTGGACGGGCGGCCGGACTGCCGCGTGACGGCGGCCTCCCGTCTCTACCGCACGCCGCCCTGGGGCAAGACCGACCAGCCCTGGTTCGTCAATGCCTGCGCCGGGATCGAGACGCGCCTCGACCCGTCGGGCCTTCTCGAGGCTGCGATGGAGACCGAGCGCGGGCTCAAACGCGAGCGGCGCGAGCGCTGGGGACCGCGCACGATCGACATCGATATCCTGACCTTCGGCACCGTGGCCCTGCGGTCGGAGGCGCTGACCCTGCCCCATCCCCGGCTGCACGAGCGCGCCTTCGTGCTGGCGCCGCTCGCCGATCTGGCGCCGGAGCTCGTCGTCGCCGGGCGGACGGTCGCGCAATGGCTGGACGAGGTGAAGGACGAGGCGGTCTCGCCGCTCGGCGAAGACCGCGACTGGTGGCGGGCCTGACGTCAGACCAGCCGCAGCGTCCACTCGACGATCTGGGTCGTCGCCTGCGAGAAGGCCTGGTTGAGCGCCGTCACGTAGGCGCCGTTGCCGCTGCCGACGAGCGGGACCCGCGCCTCGAAGATGCGCGCGGCGCGCACCTGGCCCGACCGGTCGTTCAACGCCTTGACCGAGATCTCCACGACGGCCGCCTGCTCGGGCAGCGAGACCTCGAAGCGGCGGATCTCGGTGACGATCTGATAGTCGATCGCCAGACCCTGCCCCGGAACGCCGACGGCGCCCGTGCGGCCGGTGTTCTGGAAGGCCTGCAGGAGACGCAGCTGGACGAGGCGCGGCAAGCGGTCCGTCCACTGCGCCTGCGCCAGATATTCGAGCGTCAGCGGCGCCGGCTGGATGGCGATCTGCTGGGCGTCGAGCGTGCGCACCGCCGTCGGCTCGGGGATCAGGAGCTGCGTCGAGCGGCCTTGCTGGCCGGTCGGCGACCCGCCGGGCGCGGCAAGGTCGAAGGTCTGCGGCGGCGTCGAGAGGCTCGCGCAGGCGGAAAGGACGATCGCCGCCAGTCCGGCGACCGCGATGTTGGCAAACCGCTTCATGCGCTGTCCCGTGTTCGTGTTCGTCACCGCCGCGTCCTCCCGTCGAACTCGCGCACATTGCCCGTGCCGCCGCCGCCCGTGATGATCCGAGCCGGATTGTTGGCGAGATCGGTGATGGCGCGTTCGACGCGCCCGATCGATTCCGTGGTCGAGCGGGCCAGCCCCTGGACCTCGCGAAGGCTCTGGTCGGACAGGTTGGTCACGCTTGCCGAGATCGGATCGATGCCCGCCTGGATCGAGTTCGCCGCCTGCTGGATGGCGAGCAGCGTCTGGCGCGCCTGCGAAGTCAGCCCGTCGCTCTCCGGCCCGTTCAGGAACTCGTCCACCGAATCGATGACCGTCTGCACCTGCGAGGAGGCCTGACGCAGGTTCGTCGCCGTCGCCTGCGCGTCGGTGATGAAGGCGTCGATGTCCTCGCGGCGCGCGCCGATGTCGCGGGCGATGTCGCCCACCTCCTGCGCCGCGCTGGCGATGTTGGTCGAGGCCGCGGACACGTCGGTGACCGCGCGGTTGACGAGGCCCGGCTCTATGCCCGCGAGGATCTGGTCGACCAGCCCGCGCGTCTCGTCGAGGCCGGCCAGCGACTGCTGCAGCGACGTCAGGACGATGTTGGCGCCCGAGATGAACTCCTGCACCTGCGGCGCGCGCTCGTTCAGGGCCGAGGTGAAGCCCGCGACGCTTTCGACCGTGGTGCGGATGTTCTGCGTGTCGACCGCAGCCGCGACCTCGCGGGCGGAGGCGAGCGTCTCGTCGAGATTGGTCGCGATCGATGGCGCGCGCTCGCCGACGGGCCCGAGCGCGCCGAGGAACTGTCCGATCCCAGCGATGTTCTGCCGGATCGCGTCGCCGAACGCCCCGAAGCTTTCCGCGCCGTCGGCGATCGAGGCGACGGCGCGCGCGATGACCTCGTTCTGCTGGGCGAAGGTCCTGGTGATCGAGGTGACGTTGTCGATCACCTCGTCGATCTCGACCGCGTCGACGGCGGCCGCGACGGCCTGGACCGATTCCAGCGTGGTGTCGAGGCGCTGCGCGACGCTCGTCGCCGATTCCGAGATCGGCCCGAGCGAGCCGAGGAAGCTCTCCACAGAGGCGATGTTCTCGTTGATCGTGTCGCCCACGACGCCGAAGCTCTGGACGGCGGTCGTCGCCGCTTGGATGGCGGAGACGACCGCCGGGGTCTGTTCGCGCACCGAAGTCGTGATCGCCGCCACGTTGTCGAGCGACTGGTTGATGGCGTCGGAATCGAGCGCCGAGATGAAGGTCGAGGCCTCCTGGATGAGCGTGGGAAGCTGCAGCGCCACCTCGTTGGCGCTGGTGGCGAGGCGCCCGAGGCTGCCGACGAAATCCTCGATCTGATCGGCGTTGGCCGCAAGGCTCGCGGTGAAGACGTCGACGTTGCCGGAGGTGCGGGCGATGTTCTCGGCCGTCGTCGTCACCGCCGGGCCGACCTCGCGCACGATCCGCTCGAACTCGCCGAGGATGTTGTTGGCGCGGTCGGAGATGTCTCGGGCCGTCGCGAGGATGTCGGTGACGTCGGAGGGCGCGGCCTGGATGACCGGCGTCGCCCCCTGCTCCAGCGCCGAGGCGATGATGTTGCGGTCGCCCGCGTCGCCGCCCGACAGGCCGATGAAGCCGACGCCCGTCAGGCCCTGGAAGCCGATCGAGGCCTGCGTCGACGTCGTGATCGGCGTGTCGCGGTCCACCTGCGTCGTCGCGATGACGGTGCGCGGGTCGTTCGGGTCGATGCGGAGGCTGGTGACGGCACCCACGTTCAGGCCGTTGAAGAGCACCTGGCTGCCGGTCGAGAGGCCCGTCACCGAGCCCTGGATGCGCACGACGAGGGGCGTGCGCCGGTTGGCGTCGCCGACATTGGCGGACCAGTAGACGAAGCCGAAGCTCGCCGCGACGATGAGCAGCGTGAACAGGCCGACGAGGACGTAGTTGGCGCGGTTTTCCATGGGTCTATTCCTCCCCGTCGGCGTAGGGGTTGTCGTCCGTGGGCACGACCGTTCGCGCTGCGGGCGTTGCGATGGTGCGCGCGCGCTTGCCGTGGAAATAGGTTTTGACCCAGGGGTCGTCGTATTCGAGCATCTTGTCGAGGGGACCCTCGACGAGGACCTTGCGCTGCCCGAGGACGGCGATCCGGTCGCAGGCCTGGAAGAGGCTGTCGAGGTCGTGCGTCACCATGTAGACCGTCAGGCCGAGCGTGTCGCGCAACGTCATGATGAGTTCGTCGAAATCGGCGGCGCCGATCGGGTCGAGACCCGAGGTCGGCTCGTCGAGGAAGACGATGTCGGGGTCGAGCGACAGGGCTCTGGCGAGCGCTGCGCGCTTGATCATGCCGCCGGAAAGCTCGGACGGGTACTTGCCGGCCGCGTCCGCGGCGAGGCCCACGAGATCGATCTTCAGCCGCGCCAGCTCCTCCATGAGCTTGGGAGAGAGGTCGAGATACTCGCGCATCGGCACCTGGATGTTCTCCAGCACCGTCAGCGAGGAGAAGAGCGCGCCCTGCTGGAAGAGGACACCCCAGCGCTGCTCGACGGCGAGCCGGTCGGACTCGCTCGCCCGCTCGTAGTCGGTGCCGAAAACCTCGATCGTACCCGACTGCTTCGGGCTGAGGCCGAGGATCGTGCGAAGAAGCACGGACTTGCCGGCGCCAGACGGCCCGACGAAGCCGAGGATCTCACCCCGCCGGACGTCGAGATTGAGGTTCTCCAGAATCTGCTTGGAGCCGAACTTCACCGAGACGTCCTTGGCCCGGATGATGATGTCGTCCCTTGCTGCTTCGCCCATGTCAGAACCCGATCGCGGCGTAGAAGATGGCGAAGATGCCGTCGACGAGGATGACGAGGAAGATCGCCTTCACGACCGAGGAGGTGACGTGGCGGCCGAGGCTCTCCGCGCTGCCGCCGACGCGCATGCCCTCGACCGAGGCGACGATGCCGATGATCAGCGCCATGAACGGGGCCTTGATGAGGCCGGCCGACAGGGAGGCGATGTCGGCGACCTCGCGAAGGCGCTGGATGAAGGCGTCCGGCGTGATGCCCGAATAGATCCAGACGACGAGGCCGGCGCCGAGGAGCGCCGACAGATTGGCGACGACGGTGAGGAGCGGCAGCACGATGACGAGGGCGACGAGCCGCGGAAAGACGAGGACGCCGATCGGGTTGAGGCCGATCACCTGCAGCGCGTCCACCTCCTCGCGCATGCGCATGGAGCCGATCTCGGCCGTGATCGCCGAGCCGGACCGGCCGGCGACCATGATGGCGGTGAGGATCACCCCGAGTTCGCGCAGGGTGAGGATGCCGACGAGGTCGATGACGAAGATCTCGGCCCCGAAATAGCGCAGTTGGAAGGCGCCCTGCTGGGCGACGATCCCGCCGATGAGGAAGCTCATGAGCGCGATGATCGGCAGCGCCCGCACGCCCATGCGGTCCATCTGGTTGACGATGGCGGCAGGCCGCGTGCGCTGCTGACCCGTCAGGCGGCGGCCGGCGCCGTAGAGCGAGGCGCCGAGGATGTTGACGCCCGCGAGAAGTTCGGCGCCGAGCCCCGCCATGGTGCGGCCCAGCCCTTCGACCGGCGCCAGAAGACGCAGCTTGCGGCGCGGGCCGCCCGCGGTGCCGGGACGCTCGGTGTCGAGCGACTTGCGGACAGCGCCGAAGAGGGTCTCGTTCGAGGCGCCCAGACCTTCGACCTCGACGCTCGCCCCCTTGGCGGCGAGTGCGCGCGACAAGGTCTCGATGAGATAGGCGCCGGAGGTGTCGATGCGGCCCACGCCGCCGCAGTCGAGCGCGATCGCGGACCCGAGATCGGCGCGGCCGGTGTCGGCGACCGTCTTCTCCACCGAGCCGATGGACCGGGCGAGCCAGTCGCCCGACAGGCGCAGGCGCACGCCCCCGCTCGTCTTCTCCGCCTCGATCGAGGGCGCGGCCATGGACCGCCCGTCGTCGCCGGAGCGCGCGTCGGGGGCGGAATCAAGCATCGTGTCGATTTCGGATGACGGTTCGGATATCTGGACTCAAGCCTTCGGCCCGATGTTTCGCGCAAATGCGTGGGTCGGAACGGAATGTTAGGGTCTGGGCCCCGCCTTGTCATCGCGGCAGGCCGCGCGGACCGCCTCTGGAAGTGGGATTTCGATGTCGCGTCGTCTTTCGGTCACAGTGGAGCGTTTCCCGCTCGCCGCCTCCTTCACCATCTCGCGGGGCACCAAGACCGAGGCGGTCGTCGTCGTCTGCGTCGTCGAGGACGAGTACGGACGGGGCCACGGCGAATGCGTCCCCTATGCGCGCTACGGCGAGACGGTGGAGACCGTGCAGGCGGCGATCGAGAGCGTCCGCGAGGCCGTGGAGGGCGGCGCCTCGCGCGAGACGATCCAGACGCTTCTCCCCGCAGGCGCTGCGCGCAACGCCGTCGACTGCGCGATGTGGGACATCGAGGCGAAGTCCACGAACCGGCGCGTCGAGGACCTCGTCTGCTCCGGCCCCTCCCGGCCGATCGAGACCGCCTACACCATCTCGCTCGGCAGTGCGGCGGACATGGGCGAAGCCGCGCGGGCCGTCGCTCATCGCGGCGTGCTCAAGGTGAAGGTCGGCGGCGAGAACGACGCCGAGCGGATGCGTGCCGTGCGCGCCGCCGCCCGGGGCGCCAAGCTCATCATCGACGCCAACGAGGGATGGACGCCGGACAACATCCGCGAGAACCTTCTGGCCGCGGCCGCCGTGAACGCCACGGTCGTCGAGCAGCCGCTGCCGAGCGATGCCGACGCCATCCTCGCCTCCATCCCGCACCCCGTGCCGATCTGCGCCGACGAATCGGTGCATGCGACGAAGGATCTGGCGGCGCTCCGCGACCGATACGACTACGTGAACCTGAAGCTCGACAAGACGGGCGGGCTGACGGAGGGCCTCGCCTTCCTGCGCGAGGCGCGGTCCCATGGCTTCGGCGTCATGGTCGGCTGCATGGTCGGCACCTCGCTCGCCATGGCGCCGGCCGTGCTGCTCGCCCAGCGCGCCGACCTCGTCGATCTCGACGGCCCGCTGCTCCTGCGCCATGACCGCGCGCACGGCCTGATCTACTCCTCCTCGACCGTCTCGCCCCCGCGCCCGGCGCTGTGGGGCTGAAACGGAACGGCTCGGCGCTTGCCCGCCCGGACCTTTCGGCTATGACGACGGAGAGCTTTTCGCGACGGCGATACGAGGAGAGACCATGACGGTGCCAGAAGACAACAAGCCCCGCGACGCGGTCCGCGACCTCGACGAGCAGGCGCTCTTCTACCACCGCCATCCCAAGCCCGGTAAGCTGGAGGTTCAGGCCACCAAGCCGCTCGGCAACCAGCGCGACCTCGCGCTCGCCTATTCGCCGGGCGTCGCCGCGCCCTGCAAGGCGATCGAGGCCGATCCGTCCCTTGCCGCCGACTACACCGGGCGCGCCAATCTCGTCGGCGTCGTCTCCAACGGCACCGCCGTCCTCGGCCTCGGCAACATCGGGCCGCTCGCCTCCAAGCCGGTGATGGAGGGCAAGGCGGTCCTCTTCAAGAAGTTCGCCGGCATCGACGTCTTCGACATCGAGATCGACGCGCTGGAGATCGATCGCGTCGTCGACGTCGTCTCGGCGCTGGAGCCGACCTTCGGCGGCATCAATCTGGAGGACATCAAGTCCCCCGAGTGCTTCGAGATCGAGGAGCGCCTACGCGCGAAGATGGGCATTCCCGTCTTCCACGACGACCAGCACGGCACCGCGATCATCGTCGCGGCCGCCATCCGCAACGCGCTGCTCTTGGCCAAGAAGGACATCGGCGAGGTCCGCATCGTCACCTCCGGCCTCGGCGCGGCGGCCATCGCCTGCCTCAACCTCCTCGTCTCGCTCGGCGCGAAGGTGGAGAACATCACCTGCACCGACATCGACGGCGTGGTCTACAAGGGCCGTCAGGGGCGCACCGACCGCTGGATGGAGGTCTATGCGCGCGAGACGGAGCTGCGGACGCTCGCCGACGCCATCGAGGGCGCCGACGTGTTCCTCGGCCTTTCAGCCGCCGGCGTCCTGAAGCCGGAGCTCTTGGAGAAGATGGCGCCGCGCCCGCTCATCATGGCGCTCGCCAACCCGACGCCCGAGATCATGCCCGAACTCGCGCGCGCCGTTCGCGCCGACGCGATGATCTGCACCGGCCGCTCGGATTATCCGAACCAGGTCAACAACGTCATCTGCTTCCCCTTCATCTTCCGCGGCGCGCTCGACTGCGGCGCCACCTCGATCAACGAGGAGATGAAGATCGCCGCGGTCGACGCGATCGCCGAACTCGCCCGCGAGGAGGTGTCGGAGGTCGCGGCCAAGGCCTACGGCACGGAGACGCCGATCTTCGGTCCGGACTACCTCATCCCCTCGCCCTTCGACCCGCGCCTGATCCTGAAGATCGCGCCGGCGGTGGCCAGGGCCGCCGAGGCGACCGGCGTCGCCACGCGCCCGATCGAGGACATGGAAGCCTATCTGGAGCGGCTGAACCGCTTCGTCTTCCGCTCCGGCCTCATCATGAAGCCGATCTTCCAGACCGCGCGGAAGACCGGCAAGCGCGTGATCTTCGCCGACGGCGAGGACGAGCGGGTCCTGCGCGCGGCGCAGGTGATGCTCGAGGAGAGCATCTGCACCCCGATCCTCGTCGGTCGCCCGAACGTGATCGAGACCCGGCTGGAGCGCTTCGGCCTCCGTATCCGCCCGACGGACGATTTCGAGGTCGTGAATCCCGAGGACGACCCGCGCTACCGCGACTATGTCGACCACTACTTCTCCAAGGTCGGCCGGCGCGGCGTCGATCCGGACACGGCGCGCACGATCGTGCGCACCAACACGACGGTGATCGCCGCGGTCTCCGTCTCGCGCGGCGACGCCGACGCGATGATCTGCGGCCTGTCCTCCGGACGCTTCGCGCAGCACCTTCGCGACATCCAGCAGGTGATCGGCGTCGCGCCCGGCGTCTCCAGGCTTTCCGGCATGAGCCTTCTGATCGGGGGCTCGACCCTGTTCATGGCCGACACCTACGTCCAGGACAGCCCCTCGGCTGAAGATCTGGCCGAGATCATCCGCCTCGCCGCCATCGAGATCCGCCGCTTCGGCATCGCGCCGAAGGTCGCGCTCGTCTCGCATTCGAACTTCGGAACGGTGCGCACGCCCGACACGCTGAAGATGCGCAAGGCCCTGCAGATCGTGCGCGACTCGGGCGCCGACATCGAGATCGACGGCGAGATGCACGGAGACGCCGCGCTCTCGGCGGAGATGCGCAAGCGCCTGATGCCCGATTCGACGCTGTCGGGCAGCGCCAACCTCCTGGTCTTTCCGACGATCGACGCGGCGAACATCACGATGAACGTCGTCAAGGTGACGAACGACGCGCTCCATGTCGGGCCGCTGCTCCTCGGCACCAACGCGCCGGCGCACATCCTGACGCCGTCCGCCACCTCGCGCGGTGTCGTCAACATGACCGCGATCGCGGTCGCGGAAGTCGTGCAGAACGCTTCGCGCTGACGCTTCGCAGCCGTGTGTCCCCTCGGGACGCGCGGCTGACCCTTCGGGTTAGGTCGCCGGTCTCAAGCGCTCCAACACGCGCGTCCGGCCGATAACCGGCAGGAGAGCGCCGAGATCCGGCCCATGGTCGAGCCCGGTCAGCACGCGACGCAGCGGCAGGAACAGCGCCTTGCCCTTGCGACCGGTCGCTTCCTTCAGCGCGTCCGTCCAGCCCTTCCAGGACGATGCGTCGAAGGGACCGTCCGGAAGGAGGCGCAGCGCCTGCGCGACGAACTCCGCGTCCTCGGGTGACGGACGGGCGCCGCCGCGCTCGACGATCGCCCACCAGCCCTCCGCCTCGGCGACCTTGCCGCAATTGCCGCGCACGGCCTCCCAGAAGGCCGGCGCCTCCCCGTCCGGAACCCCGAACGCGCGCAGTCGTCCCGCGACCGCCTCGAAGGGCATCGCATGGACGAGATCGGCGTTCAGGCGGTCGAGATCGGCCGGATCGAACTTGGCGCTCGAATGCGACAGGGCGGAGAGGTCGAGCCGTCCGGCCAGGGCGTCGAGGTCCGGCAGCGCCTCGATGGAGCCCGCCGCCCCGGTCAGCACGGCGAGGCTCGCCACCGCCATCGGCTCGTATCCGTCCGCCCGAAGGGATCGCAGCGACAGCGCGCCCGAACGCTTCGACAGCCCCTCGCCGTCCACCGTGGTCAGGAGGTTGATATGGCCGAAGACGGGCAGCGCGTGACCCAGCGCCTCCAGGATCGCGATCTGCACCGCCGTGTTGGTGACATGGTCCTCGCCCCGCAGGACGTGGGTGATCCCCATCTCGCCGTCGTCGACGACCGAGGGGAGCGTGTAGAGATAGGTGCCGTCCTCCCGCGCCAGCACGGGATCGGACAGCGAGGCGAGATCGACCCGCTGCTCGCCCCGCACGAGATCGTCCCACGACACTTCGGTGCGCCGGGGCTCGAAGGGGTCGCTTTGGAAATTCGGCAGGAGGAACCGCCAGTGCGGCCGGCGCCCCTCGCTCTCCAGACGCTCCCGCTCCTGCGCCGTCAGACGCAGCGCCTCGCGGCCGTAGACCGGCGGCAGACCGCGCGCCAGGGCGCGCCTTCGCCTGCGCTCGAGTTCGTCCGGGGTCTCGTAGCAGGGATAGAGCAGGCCTTTTGCCCGCAGCGCATCGGCCGCCCCGTCGTAGAGCGCGATGCGGTCGGACTGGCGGTGGTACTCGTCCGCCCGGATGCCGATCCACGCGAGGTCTTCGACCACGGCCTGCGCGTATTCGTCGCGCGAACGCTCCCGGTCGGTGTCGTCGAGGCGCAGGACGAAGGCGCCCCCGCCCGCCTTGGCGAAGAGCCAGTTGTAGAGGGCAGGCCGCAGATTGCCGATGTGGAGATAGCCCGTCGGGGACGGGGCGAAGCGCAGGCGCGGCGTCATGCGTCGATCCTCAGGCGCCGGGCGCGGGCGCGACGAGCTGCCAGCCTGCAAGCAGGAACCCGACGGTCGAGAAGAGCGCGCCGAGGACGAAGAGCCGCACCGCATGCCGGCGCTCGGGCTCCAACTCAAACCCGAAGGCGCGAACGGTCGTTACCCGCCCGGCATCCTCCCAGAGCGAGGCGGTCGCCTCCCGGCCCGCGCTCTTGCGGATGCGGCGCACCATCAGGAGGAAGCGGACGAGAAACACCGCGCCGACCACGGTCGACACGAGCGCCCAATCGCCGATCGGCGGAATTTCGATCATCGCGGATTCCCGTTGCTGGGGTCCGGCGCTGTTACCACGCTCCTTGCCCCCCGGCGACGCCTGTCATACGCGTTGCGCGGAACTCGTGTCTGGGTACGGGGCTTCCCAAACGAGGCTGCGCGGACGAAATAGGCGCGCGATCCGCGCCCGCCCCGGATTCGCCGGCAGTCCGTCACAACGCCAGGAGATTCCTTGGATCAGATCCTCGAGCTGATCGACCGGTTCGGCATCGTCATCGTGTTCATCGGCACCTTCTTCGAAGGTGAAGTCTTCGCCATCGTCGGCGGATTCCTCGCCTATCGCGGGGCGCACTCCTTCGAGTTCATGCTGGGTCTGGCCTTCGTCGGCTCCTATCTCGGCGACATGGCGGTCTTTCTCTTCGCCCGCTACTTCTCCGATTCGCCCTGGATCGTGAAATGGACCCGGCGGCCGCGCTTCGCGCGGGCGCTGCGGCTCGTCGACCGCTTCCAGGCCTATTTCGTCATCATCAACCGCTACATCTACGGGCTGCGCATACCCGGTCTGATCGCGCTCGGGCTCTCGTCGATCACCGTCCCGCGCTATCTTTTCCTGAACTTCATCGGCGCCGGCATCTGGGCGAGCCTGTTCACGACGATCGGCTACGTCTTCGGCCACGCGATCTCGTCGGTCTTCGCCCGGCTCGAGATCATCGAGGACGGGTTCATCGCGGTCTTCGCGATCGCCGCCGTCGCCGCCCTCGGCTATTTACTCTGGTACCGCTTCGGCCCCGGGGCGAAGGACCGCCTCGCCGAACGCGAGGCGGAGCGGAACGGCCCCCGCTCGGGCCCCTGAGTGTTCGGCGATCCTCGCGGATCGCGGTCGACGGCCACCATCCGCAACCAGCCGCGCGGTCATTTCCTCGCCTGTGCCCGCCTCGCCTGCGCGGCGGGGCGATGCCGTTCGGCCGGGTGCTCAGATCGCCCCGGCCGCCATCGACAGAGCGACGACGAACAGCGAGACGGCGGCCAGCGACAGGCATTCCCGAACGATCAGCATCGAACACGTCCTCCGTTTTCAATGTTCACGTTTTGTTCCTTTTCTTCCCGAGAGTCAAATGGTCCCGACCCGTCCCGGGCGAACCAATACTCTCATGGTAAACGCGAAGGCCTTCGGACGGGCGGGCCCGGTCGAAGGCTCGCCCGTCCGTGTCAGCCGATCGCCATCAGGCTCGCATTGCCGCCGGCCGCAGCCGTGTTGATCGAGGTTGAGACCTCTTCCAGGAGCAGCGCCGTCGCATACGGCCGGGGCATTCCCGCCAACTCGTCCGGCGTCGCCGCCTGGACCGGAACGAGCGGACCGTCGAGTTCCGCGATCCGCCCGTTCAAGGCACGGACGCGGTCGGCGTCGCCTTCCAGAAGCGCGCCGGCGAACGGACCCGCCGTCCGCCAGTCCCGCGTCCCGCCCAGCCGGGCGGACACACTCTTCGGCAGGTCGGCGGGCAGGCCCGGTCCCTCCGCCGTATCGACCACGGCTTCGTTTCCGCTCGCGAGCACCGCAGCGATCTGCCGCCGCAGGCCTGCCTCGGTCTGCGGCAGGAGCAGGATCGTTCCGCGCGGATGCAGGCGATAGAGATTGCGTTCGCCGACCGGCCCGGGAAGCTCCGTTCCGTAGCCGAGGAGCGACGTCCTGCTCTGCGCGAGCGCGGCCTCCGCTTCGTCGGCAAAGCCCTGTTCATCCAGCCACGCCGCGTAGTCGATCAGCGCCAGGTCGGGCTGGACGGCGCGGCTGTCCAGCGGCGCAGGGGCCTGCCGCACCAGGCGCCCCAGATAGAGCGGCCCGCCCGCCTTCGGGCCCGTCCCCGAAAGCCCGCGGCCGCCGAAGGGCTGTACGCCCACCACCGCCCCGATGACGTTCCGGTTGACGTAGACATTGCCGACCCTCACCCGGCGCGTCACGTGCGCGATCGTCTCGTCGAGCCGCGTGTGGAGGCCGAAGGTCAGCCCGTAGCCGGTGGCGTCGATCTCGTCGATCAGCCGGTCCAGCTGCTTGCGGCGATAGCGCATAACGTGGAGCACCGGGCCGAACACCTCGCGCGTCAGTTCGGCGAGCGAGCCGATCTCGATGATGGTCGGGGCGACGAAGGTGCCCTTGCCCGCCGCCGTTGGCAGATCGAGCCGCTCGACCTTGCGCCCGAGCCCGCGCATCGCCTCGACATGCGTCTCGATTCCGTCGCGGGCGTCGGCGTCGATCACCGGACCGATATCGACCGCCAGCCTGTCCGTCCGCCCGATGGAAATCTCGCGCAGAGCGCCGCGCAGCATCGTCAGGATCCGGTCGGCGACGTCCTCCTGCAGGCACAGCACGCGCAGCGCCGAACAGCGCTGACCGGCCGAATCGAAGGCCGAGGCGATGACGTCGGCCACCACCTGCTCGGCGAGGGCGGAGGAATCGACGATCATCGCGTTCTGCCCGCCGGTCTCGGCGATGAGCGGGATCGGCTTGCCCGTGTCGGACAGTCGTTCCGCCAGCTGCGACTGGATGAGACGCGCGACCTCGGTCGAGCCGGTGAACATCACCCCCGCCGTCTCCGGTCCGGCCACCAGCGCCGCGCCGAGCTTGCCGTCGCCCGGCGCGAGGTGGAGCGCGCTTTCCGGGATGCCGGCTTCGTGCAGCAGCTTCACCGCCTCGAAGGCGATGATCGGCGTCTGCTCGGCCGGCTTGGCGATCACCGTGTTGCCCGCGGCAAGCGCTGCAGCGACCTGTCCCGTGAAGATGGCGAGCGGGAAGTTCCAGGGGCTGATGCAGACGACGGGACCGAGAGGCGCCTGCTCCGGCCCGAAGGTGCGGCGCGTCTCGGAGGCGTAGTAGCGCAGGAAGTCGATCGCCTCGCGCACCTCGCCGACGGCGTTCGCCGCCGACTTCCCCGCCTCGCGGATGACGATGCCCATCAGGGTGCCCATCCGCGTCTGCATGAGATCGGCTGCGCGGTCGAGGCATGCGGCGCGCTCCTGCGGCGGCACCGCGGCCCAGGCGGCGGCGGCGTTCATCGCGGCCGCCAGGATGCCCGGCGCGGCCGCTTCGCCCAGCTCCTCGACGTGCCCGACGACGTCGTCGTGATCCGCGGGATTGAGGACGGGCCGGCGCTCGCCCTTCGACGTGACGCCGGGGCCGAGCGCGTGCGCCTGCCGTTCGATGCCCGCCGAGGCCCGGAGCGCCGCCGTCAGCGCCGCCAGCGCCGCCTCGTCCGAAAGGTCGAGACCGGCGGAGTTCCGACGGGCCGACCCGAAGAGGTCGGCGGGCGCCGCGATCCGCTCGTGCGGCGCGCCGGGCTCTGCCATCGCCTCGACGCGGCCCACCGGATCGGCCGCCAGCTCGTCGATCGAGACCGCAGGGTCCGAGATCCGGTTGACGAAGGACGAGTTCGCGCCGTTCTCCAGGAGACGGCGCACGAGATAGGCGAGCAGCGTCTCGTGCGTGCCGACGGGCGCGTAGATGCGGGCCGGCCGAGCGAGCCTGGAGGACCCCACCACCTCGTCGTAGAGCGGCTCACCCATGCCGTGCAGGCACTGGAACTCGTAGTCTCCCTCTTCGAACCCCGGGCCCGCGAGATGGTAGATGGTCGCGAGGCTCTGCGCATTGTGGGTCGCGAACTGCGGGAACACGGCGGCGCGCGCCGCCCGCAGCCGGCGCGCGCAGGCGATGTAGGCGACGTCGGTGTGGACCTTGCGGGTGTAGACTGGAAAGTCCGCCAGCCCCTCAACCTGCGCCCTCTTGATCTCGGCATCCCAATAGGCGCCCTTCACGAGGCGCACCATGATGCGGCGGCCCGAGCGGCGCGCCAGATCGACGATCCAGTCGATCACGAGCGGGCAGCGCTTGCCGTAGGCCTGGACGACGAAGCCGAGCCCGTTCCAGTCCGCCAGCGCCTCGTCGAAGGAGAGGCACTCCAACAGATCGAGCGAGAGTTCGAGCCGGTCGGCCTCTTCCGCGTCGATGTTGAGCCCGATGTCGTAGCGCTTGGCCAGAATCGCCAGATCGCGCACGCGCGGCAGGAGTTCGCCCATCACGCGCTCGGCCTGCGACCGCGCGTAGCGGGGATGGAGGGCCGACAGCTTGATCGAGATGCCGGGCCCGGAATAGACGCCGCGCCCGCGCGCGGCTTTGCCGATCGCGTGGATGGCGTTCTCGTAGTCCGACAGGTAGCGCGCAGCGTCCTCGGCGGTCGTCGCGGCCTCGCCCAGCATGTCGTAGGAGTAGCGGTAGCCCTTGGCCTCCAGCGGTCTGGAGCGCTTCAACGCCTCCTCGATCGTCTCGCCTGTGACGAACTGCTCGCCCATCATCCGCATCGCCATGTCGACGCCCCGGCGGATCACCGGTTCGCCGGCCCTCGCGACGAGGCGGGTGAGCGCCTTCGAGAGCCCGCGGTCGTCGGCGGTCGCCGTCAGCTTGCCCGTGACGACGAGGCCCCAGGTGGCGGCGTTGACGAAGAGCGAGCGGCCGCCGCCCACATGGGACTGCCAGTCGCCGTCCGCGATCTTGTCGCGGATGAGCGCGTCGCGCGTCGCGTTGTCGGGAATGCGCAGGAGGGCCTCCGCCAGGCACATCAGGGCGACGCCCTCCTGGCTCGACAGGGAGTATTCGCGGACCAGCCCCTCGACCCCGGTACCCTTGGCCTTGGCGCGCAGCGCCGCGATCAGCCTGCGCGTGATGCGGGCGATCTCGGCCTCGTCTTCGACCGACACCCGCGCCTCATCGAGCAGCGGCGCGAGGCATTCGACCTCCGGGCGGCGGTAGGCGTCGGTGATGGCGCGGCGGAGCGCGGACGGGTCCCGGACGGGCGGCGCGAACTGCGCGAAGGGCGCGGCAAGGGACGAGGCGGCGGACATGAGAGCTCTCCGAAAGAGATCGCCTGGGGACGAGGCCGCAATCTACCACTCTCGCAAAACGCCTTCCGGCCTCTTTCGTGGCATTCGTAGGCCGAACGAACTATGTTCGAGGCTCGATCAAGGGAAAGCGGACCGTGAAACGCGCGCCGGACGACGAAATCGACGAGTTCGATCGCAAGATGCTGCGCATCCTCGCCGAAGACGGGCGGATTTCGATCACCGAACTCGCCTCGCGCGTCGGACTGTCGAAGACTCCCTGCCAGACGCGCTTCCGGCGCCTCGTCGACGAGGGCTATATCGAGGGGTTCAAGGCGATCCTGAACCCGCGCAAGATCGGGCTCGACCACGTGGTCTTGGTGGAAGTGAAGCTGTCCGACACGCGGGAGGACGCGCTGGCGGCCTTCAACGCGGCCGTGCGCAAGCTGCCGGAGGTCGAGGAGTGCCACATGATCGCAGGGCGCTTCGACTATCTTCTGAAGGTGCGCACGCGCGACATCGCGCGCTACCGGCGCGTTCTGGGCGACCTCATCTCCGCCCTGCCCCACGTCGCATCGACCTCGACCAACGTGGCGATGGAATCGGTGAAGGAGAGCGGCCACGAGGCGCGACGCCGCCGGTCGTGAGCGGGCGCTCGTACGAGATCGCGAAGGGCCGGACGTGGTCGAGGATTGGGCTGGTCGGAGCGAGAGGATTCGAACCTCCGACCCCCTGAACCCCATTCAGGTGCGCTACCAGGCTGCGCTACGCTCCGACACGAGCCTCTATAGTCCGCTTGGACGCCGGAAACAATGCACAACTTCGCTCGGCGCGGCCGGCCGCCGAACTCACCGTCCGGCCAGCACCCGCTCGATCTCGCCGAGGACGGCGGGGTCCTCGATCGTGCCGGGAACCGTGTAGGGTTCGCCGGCCGCCATCTTCTTCATCGTCGCGCGCAGGATCTTGCCCGAGCGGGTCTTCGGCAGCCGGTCGACGACGATGACCCGCCGGAACGCCGCGACCGGGCCGATGCGCTCGCGGACCGACCCGACGATCTCCTCCTCGACCGGACCGTTGTCCGCGCCGGCCTTCAGAACGACGAGGCCGACCGGCACCTCGCCCTTGAGTTCGTCGGCGACGCCGAACACGGCGCATTCGGCCACCGAGGGATGGGCGGCCACCGCCTCCTCGATCGCGCCGGTCGACAGGCGGTGCCCGGCGACGTTCACGACGTCGTCGGTGCGGCCCATCACCCAGACATAGCCGTCCTCGTCGAGCATCCCCGCGTCGGCCGTGTCGTAGAAGCCGGGCCGGGCCGTCAGATAGCTGTCGCGGAACCGTTCGTCGGCCTGCCAGAGCGTGACGGCCGCGCCGGGCGGCAGCGGCATGTCGATGACGATGTTGCCCATCGCCCCCGCCTCGACCGGCCGGCCCTCGTCGTCGAGGACGCGAAGTCCGTAGCCCGGCATCGGGACGGTCGGCGAGCCGGGCTTGATCGGCAGGACGTCGAGCCCGCGCGGGTTGGCCGCGACCGGGCTGCCGGTCTCGGTCTGCCACCAATGATCGACGACCGGAACGTCGAGGAGGTCGCTCACCCACCGCACGGTCTCGGGATCGGCCCGCTCGCCGGCGAGGAAGACGGTGCGAAGCGCCGAGAGATCGCGGCCCTTAAGGAGCCTGCCGTCCGGATCGCCCGGATCGCCGTGGGGGCGGTGAAAAGCGCATTGACGCGATGGTCGGCCGCGACGCGCCAGAAGGCCCCAGCGTCGGGCGTTCCGACGGGCTTGCCCTCGTAGAGCACGCTCGTGCAGCCGTGCATCAACGGGCCGTAGACGATGTAGGAATGGCCGACCACCCAGCCGACGTCGGAGGCCGTCCAGAAGACCTCGCCCGGCGACAGGCCGTAGATGGCGTTCATCGTCCAGGCGAGCATGACCATGTGCCCGCCATTGTCGCGCACGACGCCCTTGGGCTTGCCGGTCGTGCCAGAGGTGTAGAGGATGTAGAGGGGATCGGTCGCGGCGACCTCGATACAGGGGCTCTCGCGTCCGGCGTCGAGCTCGCTCACTGCTTGTTCGCGACGTTCGCTCCAGTCGTGATCGCGGCCGGCCGTCCGCTCCGCTTCAAGGCCCGCGCGCTGCAGGACGAGGCAGAGCGTCGGCCGGTGGGCCGCCGCGCGCAGAGCCTCGTCGAGCAGCGGCTTGTAGGCGATGGTGCGGCCCGGCTCGAAGCCGCAGGAGGCGGTGAGGACGACCTTCGGCGTCGCATCGTCGATGCGCGCGGCGAGTTCGCGCGCGGCGAAGCCGCCGAACACCACGGAATGGACCGCGCCGATCCGCGCGCAGGCGAGCATGGCGGCGACGGCCTCGGGCACCATCGGCATGTAGATGACGACGCGGTCGCCCTTGCCCACGCCTGCGTCGGTCAGGATCAGCGCCAGCGCCTGCACTTCGCGCAGAAGGTCGGCATAGGTGAGCGAGGCGACCGTGCCCGTGACGGGACTGTCATGGATGATCGCACGCTGGTCGCCGCGCCCGTTCTCGACCTGCCGGTCGAGCGCGTTGTAGCAGGTGTTGCAGAGGCCGTCCGGAAACCAGCGGCCGTAGACGCCGGCCTGCGGGTCGAAGGCCTTCGTCGGAGGGCGGACCCAGGAGATGAGACGCGCGGCCTCCATCCAGTGCGCATCGGGGTCGCTGCGCCAGCGGTCGTAGACCTCGCGGTAGCTCATGGACGTCCTCCCCGGCACTCCGCCCTCGCCCGGCGGGCTCGCCCGATCGCATGGCGGCGCGAAACGGCGGTCGGCAACACAGTGATATGGAGCCCGCCCGCTGTCGATAGGCCCTTCGTCTACCGGTCCGGCAAGCCGCCGGCACGCGTCGCCGCGGCCATCCAGGCCAAACCGTCGCCGGTCCGACCCGCTGGGACGTATTCGCAGCCGACATGGCCGCCATAGCCGTCCAGCGCACGGGCGACGGCCTGAAAGTCGATCCGCCCCGTTCCCGGTTCGTGGCGGCCCGGCAGGTCCGCGATGTGGACGTGGGCGACCTTGTCGGAGAGACGCTCGAGGGTCGCGGCCGGGTCATCCCCCACGCTCTCGGTGTGGAAGACGTCGAGGAGGAGTTTCACGTTCGGCGCGCCGCACGCCCGCAATGCGCGCTCCGCGTCGGCCGGCGTCGCCACGAGGTAGCCCGGCACGGCGCCGGGGCTCATCGCCTCGACGAGGATCGTGCGGCCCGTCGCGCCGGCCGCTTCGGCGGCGAGCGAAAGGTGCTCCAGATAGGCGCCCCAGGCGCGCTCCCGGTCGAGATCCGCCGGGACGATTCCCGCCATGACGTGCAGCATCGAGACGCCGAGAGCGTCCGCATAGTCGAGCGCGCGCGCGAGACCGTCGAGGAACTCGGAGCGCCGCCCGGCGTGGATCGCGATCCCCTTCTCGCCGCGCGAAGCGTCGCCCGACGGCAGTCCGAACTGGACGTAGGGAAGCCCGCTGTCGGCGAGGAGGCGGGCGGCATGATCCGCCGGCAGGGCGTAGGGCGCGGGATGCTCGACCGCGACGAAGCCCGCGTCGCGCGCGGCCTCAAACCGTGCCTCCAGCGGGAGTTCGGTGAAGAGGTAGCCGAGATGGGCGCTGAGGCGCAGGCCGTCGGGAAAGATCGTCGCCATCGCCTCAGGCGCCCGCGACGAGATCGCGCATCCGCGCCACGGCCGCATCGGGCGCGCTGAGGACGGGAACGGGAACCGCCGCGCGGACGGCCTCCAGCGCCCGAGAAGTGGAGAAATGCGCCAGCATGATCGCGTCGTGACCCGAGAACTCCGGCGCACGCGCGGCGACGAGCCGGTTGTGGCCGTCCGGATCGCCGCTGCGCAGGCGATCCATCGCGTCGTCCACCACGATCGTGTCGAGCGTCGCCGCGCTGCCGGTCTCCTGGACGAAACCGTCGAACTCCTCCGTCATGGTGGAGACGGAGGGCGCGAAGGTCGCCAGCATCCCGATCCGCGTTCCCTGCCCGAGAGCCTGCCGGAACATCGCCTCGTTGGGCTTCAGGACGGGGATGTCGAACTCCTCGATCATCCGGTCGATCGCCGGCCCGAAGGCCGAGCAGGTGACGAGGATGCCGTCCGCGCCCGAGCGGAGGGCGTGTCGTCCGAGACCGACGAAGCGCTCGACGATCTCCTGCCTCAGTTCGGCCGTTCGCGCCCGGTCGAGCGAGAGGCTGTCGTCGAGGAGGTTCACCGTCTCCGCCTCCGGCCAGGCGCGCTGGAAGGCCGTGCGGATCGGGTCCATCGCGACGGGCGTGGCATGGAAGAGAACGATACGGGGACTTGCGGCCATGCGGCGTTCCTCTTGCGCTCAGGCGTCGATGCGCGAGACGAGACCGCCGGCCGCGTAGGCCCGGCACGCCGTCTCGGACGAGATGTGGCGCAGGAAGTCCGCCGCCGTTTCGGCTCGGCCCGCAAAGGCGGCGGCCGAGAAGGGCGTTACGGTCTGGACGCCGTCCGGAAAGGGCCCGACGATCTCGACGCCCTCCACCGACATCAGCTCGCTGAGCTGCTGGACCGCCATCTGCGCCTCGCCCGAGACGATCTTGGCGGCCGTGAAGCCGGACGGAATCGTCACCGATTTCGCCGCGATCTCGTCGGCGATGCCGAGGCTCGCGACGAGCTGGCGGAAGGCGATGCCGCTCGCGCCGCCGTCCGAGACCGCGATGGAGGGCGCCGCGAGCAGCGCCTCGCGGAACGAATCGCTGGTCGAGATGTCGGGATGGGCCGCGCCGGGCGCGACCGCGAGGCCGAGGACCGCGCTCGCCAGCGGACGGCGCGTCGCGGGATCGAGGATCCCGCCGGCCTCCAGCTCGTCCATCGCCGCGTCGATGGCGACGATGACGTCGGCCCGCTCGCCGCCGGCGATGCGGCGCATGAGGACGGTGGTCGGCTCCCAGACGAAGTCCGTCCGGCGCCCCGTCCGGGCGGTGAAGTCGGGAACAAGGGAGCGGTTGAAGGCGAGTTCGACCGCAAGCGCGCTCATCACGCGCAGCGGCGTCCGCGTCCGATCGTCGGTCATGCCGGCCGGCCGAGGCTGGTCCGGGAAGCGGCGCGATCCCACGGATCAGACGCGGGCATGGTGTCTCGTCGGCTGGGTCATCGGGTCCTCCCTTGCGGGCCCGCGAGACGAATCGCGACAGGCCCGCCTTCGGCGCGTCCTCCACGCGCCGATTCGCCGCGAAGGTTAGGTCGCGATCCCTCCAAGGTCCACCGTCGACGGTCGCGACGCCCGACGCGATGCGCGGGCACGATCCCCGGCGTCAGGCGCTCGCCTTCGACGGCTCGGCGTTCATGTGGGGCTCCAGCCAGCCGGCGAGCGACGCCCGGTCGAAGGGGCGGTAGACGAAGCCCTTGGCGCCGGCGCGCTTGGCCCGCGTCATCAGCCCGAGCTGGGCTTCGACGAGCGAGGCGAGGACGATGGCGCCCGCGCCGTTTCCGTGCGAGCGAACGATGCGGATCGCCTCGTCCACCGGGCAGTCCGGCAGCGTCGCGGATACGATGGCGATGTCGACCGGGCCGCTCGCGTCGAGAAGGCCGAGCGCCTCGTCCGGGGACGGCGCGCTGTGCACCTCGTATCCCGCAAGGGTCAGGATGCGGAACGCGACCTTGCGCACGACGCTGAACTCGTCGATCACGAGGCACGTCTTCATGGCCCACGCTCCCTGCGTCCGTGCGGCATGTCGCGCACGGCCGCACTATGGGCGGGCCGCACTTTCCAATGCGTTGTCCGCGATGGGAAAGAAAGGCTGAACCGCGCGTCGAGCGGACAGCCTCAGACGGCGCTCGTCTCCGGCTGCGTCTCGGTGCCCTTTTCGACCGTGAACACCGCCTCGCCTTCGCGCTGGTCGAGCCGGACAACGAGGCCCAGCTCCCGGGCCAGGACGAGCGTGTAATAGGGCTGGACGCCGTGCGCGTCGATCGGCTCCTCCAGCGGCTCGTCGCCGAGGAGGGCGCGGAACTTGGCGGGTACGCGCAACGGCGTGCCCTGCGCGGTCACGACCACGCGCACGTCGGGCTGCAGGCTCTCGATCGAGACGCGCACCTCGCGGCCGCGCGGCACGGTCGCGTTGGCGATCACGATGAGGTTGAGAACGAGCTTGGCGACGTTCTTGGGAACGTAGGCGCGCTCGCCCTCCCAGACGAGATTGGCCCGCTCGAAGGACATGAACCCTTCCGCGACCGTCCTGGCGTCGCCGAGGTCGATCTGCGCGGCCGTGGACCCGGACGACCCGTAGGCGAGGCGCGCGAACTGCAGCTTGGCGACCGCGCTCTTCGTCGAGTTGCGCACGAGAGCCATGGATTCGGGGTCGTTCGGCATCTCGTCGAGAAGCTCGAGCCCGCTCTGGATCGCGCCCACCGGGGAGATGATGTCGTGGCAGAGCCGGCTGGCGAGAAGGGCCGCGAGCTCGGGCGCGGAGAGTTGGGGAAGGGGCTGCATCGCGTCTCCAGGATCGCCGGCCGCCGCGGCGCGACCCGCCGCCCGAGGCCGGCGAATCGCCCGTTCGAAGGTCGTTTCACGTCCGCGCGACCATGAATCCGGGCGGCGGGCACGTCAATGGCGCGGGGGGTCGGGGATGGGACGCCGGTGCCGGCGTTAGGCAATTGCAAACCTTAACGTGATGCAATCGCAGCAAGGACGAGACGAGCAGTTCCCGCGCCGGGCCCACCGAGCCCGACCGACCCCATGGAAGGATCGCGCCGATGTTCCGAGCCCTGCGGACGCTGTTGACGCCGCTTCGCGCCCTTTCGCTGGCCGCCGCTATGGCAGTCGCTTCCCCGGCCGCCGCCCAGCAGGGCGGCGGCTACACGATCGAGGAGATCGTCGACCAGGGGCACAGCTTCTTCGGCGCCACCGCGGGCGGTCTCGCCTCCATGGTCGAGCACGCCTTCCAGCGCTTCGGCCTGCCGAACGGCTACATCCTCGGCGAGGAAGGCGGCGGAGCCTTCATCGGCGGCGTGCGCTACGGCGAGGGAACGCTCTTCACCAAGAACGCCGGCGAGCACCGCGTCTATTGGCAGGGGCCTTCGCTCGGGTTCGACGCCGGCGCCGACGGCGCGCGCATGATGGCACTGATCTACAATCTGCCGGCCGTCCAGAGCGTCTACGGGCGGTTCGGCGGCGTGTCGGGCAACGCCTATCTCGTGGGCGGGCTCGGCATGACGGTGCTCCAGCGCGACACCGTGACGATGGTCCCCATCAAGACGGGCGTCGGTGCACGGCTCGGCGTCAATCTCGGCTACCTCAAGATCACGCCCACGCCCACCTGGAACCCGTTCTGACGCTGACGACACCGCATGTGACGGGTGACAAACGCGTTTCCCCCGTCCCGCGCCCTTGAGCGGCGGCTCCGATCGTCTATCCTTGGCGGCGCAAGGGCTCGTCCATCGCTGATCGACGCGCGCCTCCCCGAACCTCGTACAGCGGGGCCGGCGGGGCGCTCGTCCCGGGAAACGCATGATCGCCACCGGCCTCGTCTTCCTTCTGGGCGCGCTCGTCGCGACGCTTCTCGCCCTTCTGTTCGTCCCGTTCCTCTGGCGAAACGCGCAGCGACTCGCCCGGCGGGACTATGCCGCGACCATGCCGGCAACGATGGGCGAGATCCGCGCGGAGGTCGACCGCGTTCGGGCGGAGGCGGCGATGACCGTGCGCCGACACGAGATGCTGGCGCAGAAGGCGCGGGAGCGTCTGGCGCTCGAACGGGCCAGCGTCGGGCGGCTGACCGCGACGAACGCGGAGGTGCTCTTCCTCGGCGAGCAGCGGCAGGGGGAGGCGAACGCGCTGCGGGCACAGATCGACGGGCTGCAGCAGCGGATCGAGGCCCTTGAGGAAGCCCGGCTCGAACTGGAACAGGACAACGCGACGCTGCGCGAGGCGTTGGCGCAGGCGGAGGCCGACCTGAGCCCCCTGCCCCCGGCCGCAGACGACGGCTCGATCGACGAACCAACCGCGTCGGCCCGCGAAGGCGCGACCGCGAACACGCCTCAGGAGCCGGAGCAGGCGCGGATCACCGCCGCGACGAGCGCGCTTCTTGCGCTCGCACGCGACTATCGACGGGACCGGACGACCCGCACGGCCTCCCCATCCAACGGACCGGGACGGGCCGCGGAGACGGCGAGCAGCGCGCCCCATCCCGGCGTTGCGGAGTTGATGGCGATCGCAAAGGAGCCGGTCCCGACCGAGCCGGGAGAGCGCAGGCTGCGCAACGCCAACGTGCGCGAGCGGATCGCCGAGCTCGCCTCGCGCTTCCTGCCGGGCGAGACGCCCGCCGCCGTCCCCGGCCCGGTGGTCGAGCCCGAGCAGGAGAGGGTCGCGGAACCGGAAGCCCCAGCGCCCGCACCGCGAAAGGCGAACACGGGCTCGCGCCCCAAGCGCCGGCGCGGATCGCAACGGAACCGCTCGCAGCCGCCGCGCTGATCTCCGCCGCGCCTCACGGCGATCGAAGGGAATGACCGATGGACCAGCCCGTTTCCGTCTTCGACGGTCACAACGACACGCTGCTCCGGCTCTATCTCGACGGTGGCGAGGAGGCGCTCGACCGGTTCCTCGCCGGCGGGGCGCCCGGACATATCGACCTCGAGAAGGCCCGCGCCGGGCATTTGATCGGCGGGCTCTTCGCGATCTTCCCACCCTCGCAGGACATCGCCGGCGTCGTCGACCGGCCGACCGCTCCCCCGCACGACCTGCCCCTGCCGGATCCGCTGCCCGAGAGCGACGCGATCCGCTCCACGATCGCCATGGCCTCGATCCTACATCGCCTGGAACGGCGGTCGAAGGGCCGGCTGACGATCTGCCGGTCCGTCCCGGACATCGAGGCGGCGATGGCGGCCGGCTCCCTCGTCGCCGTGTTGCACGTGGAGGGCGCCGAGGCGATCGGGCCGGACCTCCACATGCTCGACGTGCTGCACGCGGCGGGCCTGCGCTCGCTGGGACCCGTCTGGAGCCGCCCGAACGTCTTCGGCCACGGCGTCCCGATGCGCTACGGCGACACGCCCGATGTGGGCGACGGTCTGACCGAGGCCGGCAAGCGGCTGATCGCGCGCTGCTTCGACCTGCGCATCATGGTCGACCTGTCGCACCTCAATCTCAGGGGCTTCGAGGAGGTCGCCGCGGTCTCGCCCGCTCCCCTCGTCGCGACCCACAGCAACGCGCATGCGGTCACGCCGCACTGCCGCAATCTCACGGATGCGCAACTGGACGTCATCCGGTCGAGCCGCGGCGTCGTCGGCCTCAACTTCGCGACGCCGTTCCTGCGGGCGGACGGGCGCACCGACCCCGACACGCCGCTCGACGACATGCTGCGCCACCTCGACCATCTCCTCGGCCGGCTCGGCGAGGACGGCGTCGCGCTCGGCTCTGACTTCGACGGCGCGACCATCCCGCGGGCGATCGGCTCGGCCGCCGGCCTGCCCCGGCTCATCGAGGCCCTGGGCCGGGCCGGCTACGGAACGGCCCTCATCGAGAAGATCGCCTGGCGGAACTGGCTGTCGGTGCTCTCGCGGACCTGGGCGCGGTAGGCTCTCAGGCCGCCGCGAGGCGCAACGCGTCGACGATGTCGTCGACCACGTCGTGGACGAGATCGCGGTCGTCGCCCTCCGCCATGACGCGGATCAGGGGCTCGGTGCCGCTCGGCCGGATCACGATCCGGCCCGAGGTGCCGAGCCGGCCCTTGCCGTCCTCGATCGCGCGGCGCACGGCATCGCGCTCCAGGGCGCCGCCGTCCGAGATCCGAACGTTCTTCAGAAGCTGAGGCACCGGCTCGAACTTGCGGCAGACCTGCGAGACGGGCCCGCCGGTCTTGCGCACGACCGACAGGATCTGGAGCGCCGCCACGAGTCCGTCGCCCGTCGTGCCGAAGTCAGACATGACGATGTGGCCGGACTGCTCGCCGCCGAGATTGTAGCCGTGCTGGCGCATGTGCTCGACGACGTAGCGGTCGCCGACCTTGGTGCGCGCGAGCTCGATCCCCCGACCTTCGAGGAACCGCTCCAGCCCGAGATTGGACATGATCGTCGCGACGATGCCGCCGGCCGCCAGACGTCCGTCCGCGGCCCAGGCCTCGCCGATCACCGCCATCAGCTGATCGCCGTCGATGATCTCGCCCTCCTCGTCGACGATCATCACGCGGTCCGCGTCGCCGTCGAGGGCGATGCCGATGTCGGCGCGCACCTCGCGCACCTTCTCCTGCAGCGTCAGCGGGCTCGTCGAACCGCAATTGAGGTTGATGTTGGTGCCGTTCGGCTCGACGCCGATCCGCACCACCTCCGCGCCGAGTTCCCACAGGACGTCCGGCGCCACGCGATAGGCCGCACCGTTGGCGCAGTCGATCGCGACCCGCATGCCGTCGAGCGAGAGCTCGCGCGGCAGCGTGCGCTTGGCGAACTCGGCGTAGCGGTCGCGCCCGCCGTCGTCGTAGTGCTTGGCGCGGCCGAGATGCGAGCCGACGGCGAGGCGCGAGGTCAGGTCCTGGTCGATCAGCGCGTTGATCTCGGCTTCGACCTCGTCGGACAGCTTGTACCCGTCCGGGCCGAAGAGCTTGATCCCGTTGTCCTCGAACGGGTTGTGGGAGGCGGAGATCATGACGCCGATGTCGGCGCGCATAGACCGCGTCAGCATCGCCACGGCGGGCGTAGGGATCGGGCCGAGCATCAGGACGTCGACGCCAGCGGCCGTGAAGCCCGCGCAGAGCGCCGGCTCGATCATGTAGCCGGAGAGCCGCGTGTCCTTGCCGATTACGACGCGGTGCCGGTAGCTGCCGCGCCGGAAGGCGAGCCCGGCCGCCATGCCGACCTTCATGGCGATCTCCGGCGTCATCGGATGCCGGTTCGCCCGCCCGCGGATGCCGTCGGTGCCGAAATAGGACTTGGCCATGGATGCTGGTTCCCGCTGTTCGACGGTCGATCTATCGGGGGAACCCTACCGCAAGAAGTAAAAACTTGCGTGTCCCCGACGCGGGCCGTGATCGAGCCTTCGCCGGAACGCGAAAGGCCGGCGTTTCCGCCGGCCTCGTCACGTTCCTCCCGCATGGTCCCTCAGGCGAAGGGCTGCGGCTCCAGCCCGTCCTCGGGGCGCGGCGTGGTCGGCTTGGCCGAACCGGCCTTCGGCACGGCCGAGCCGCGCGTGGGCGGCGTGTCGTCGCCCATGTCGCGAGCGAGCGTCTTGCCGGCCAGAAGGTCGCGGACCTCGTCGCCCGACAGCGTCTCGTATTCCAAAAGCCCGTTGGTCAGCGTGTGCAGATCATCGATATGGTCGTTGAGAACCTGGCGCGCCTTGTTCTCGGCGACCTCGATGATCGCGCGCACCTCCTGATCGATCAGGCGGGCGGTGTCCTCGCTCATGTTCTGCTGCTGCGAGACGGAGTGGCCGAGGAAGACCTCCTCCTGGTTCTGGCGGTAGCGCAGACGGCCGAGCTTGTCGCTCATGCCGTACTCCATGACCATCGCGCGGGCCATATTGGTGGCCTGCTGGATGTCGTTGGAGGCGCCGGTCGTCACGTTCTCGTGGCCGTAGATGATCTCCTCGGCGGCGCGGCCGCCGAAGATCATGGCGAGGCGGGCCTCCATCTCCATCTTCTTCATGCCGTAGCGGTCGCGCTCGGGCAGGTTCATCGTCACGCCCAGCGCGCGGCCGCGCGGGATGATGGTGACCTTGTGGAGCGGATCGTTGCCCGGCACGTGGATGCCGACGAGGGCGTGGCCGGCCTCGTGATAGGCCGTCAGCTTCTTCTCCTCCTCGGTCATGGCCATCGACCGGCGCTCGGCGCCCATCATGACCTTGTCCTTGGCGTCCTCGAACTCGAGCATGGTGACGAGGCGCTTGGAGCGGCGGGCCGCCATCAGCGCCGCCTCGTTGACGAGGTTGGCCAGATCGGCGCCCGAGAAGCCCGGCGTGCCACGCGCGATGGTGCGCAGGTCAACGTTCGGCGCGAGAGGCACGTTGCGCACGTGGACCTTCAGGATCTTCTCGCGGCCGCCGACATCCGGGTTCGGGACCATGACCTGGCGGTCGAAGCGGCCCGGGCGCAGGAGCGCGGGATCGAGAACGTCCGGCCGGTTGGTCGCGGCGATGAGGATGATGCCCTCGTTGGCCTCGAAGCCGTCCATCTCGACGAGGAGCTGGTTCAGCGTCTGCTCGCGCTCGTCGTTGCCGCCGCCGAGGCCCGCGCCGCGGTGCCGGCCGACGGCGTCGATCTCGTCGATGAAGATGATGCAGGGCGCGTTCTTCTTGGCCTGCTCGAACATGTCGCGCACGCGGCTCGCGCCGACGCCGACGAACATCTCGACGAAGTCGGAGCCCGAGATCGTGAAGAACGGAACGTTCGCCTCGCCGGCGACGGCGCGCGCCGTCAGCGTCTTGCCGGTGCCCGGAGGGCCGACGAGGAGGACGCCACGCGGGATCTTGCCGCCGAGGCGCTGGAACTTCTGCGGCTCGCGCAGGAACTCGACGATCTCCTCGAGGTCGGCCTTGGCCTCGTCGACGCCCGCGACGTCGGCGAAGGTGACGCGGCCGTGCGCCTCGGTCAGGAGCTTGGCCTTGGACTTGCCGAAGCCCATGGCCTTCCCGCCCGCTCCGCCCTGCATCTGGCGCATCAGGAAGATCCAGACGCCGAGGATGAGGAGGATCGGACCGAAGGAGAGCAGCATCGACCAGATCGGATTGGTGTTGTCCTGCAGCGGGCTCGCCGAGATCTGGACGTTGGAGTTCTCCAGCCGCTGGACGAGACCGGGGTCCTCCGGGGCGAAGGTCTGGAAGCCGGTCGACTGGTCGTTGTAGGTGCCCGAGATCCGCTGGCCCTGGATGTTCACGGAGCGAACGCGGTTGTTGTCCACCTCGGACAGGAACTGCGAATACGGGATGTCCCGCGTGTTCGCCTGCTGCCCTCCGTTGGAGAAGAGCTGGAAGAGCGCGATCAGGAGAAGCGCGATGATCGCCCAGAGGGCGAAGTTCCGGAAGTTCTGATTCATCGTTCGTCCTGAGACTGCGCCTCGATCGGCCGGGCTGCCGCCGCGGCCATCCTGCGCTCCATGCGTCGAAGAGGAAGATAGTCAGCCGGAAAATCCTTGCCAACCGGCGAGGGCTCTTTTGCCGCGATTTGGCTAATGCCGTCCGTCTGTGGAAGGTCCCGCCGCAGGCGCCAGCTGACGCGCTCGTCGAGGGCGAGCGGTCGCAGTCCCGGTCCGAATCGATCGAGAGCCCGAGGGTGGGCAGCGACCGGGCGCCCCTTCGGATCGAGCATCACCGGGAGCGTCGCGTCGAGCGCACCGCCGCGCCCGAGGGCGCCGAGCGGCACGAGGCGGCCCGTCCGTCCCTCATCGGCGCGCAGGTCGAAACGCTCATCGAAGCAGGCGCCGCTTCGAAGATCGAGCGACGGAGGGCCGATCCGTCCGTATTCGCGGACGGCGCGGACCCGGCGCTCGTCGGCGCCGATCCGGCACCCACCGAGCGTCGCGACGACGGCCTCCTCCGTCGACAGGCGCTCCGTCAGCCGGAGGATCGAAAGGCCAGAGGCCGGCGCGGCCGAGCCGCCCGCCGCTGACAGGATGCGCGAGAGGAGCGCCCGCGCGATATCGTCGCCCGGACGAAATAGGCTGCGGGGCGCTTCGACGACACCCGCGTCATCGACTCGGACCTCGGCCAGCCGGGTGGCGAGCGCCCGATCGAGCGCGTCGCGCGACCGGGCGGACGCGGCGATCGCGGCCATGAGGCGCTCGCGATCGTCCGGACCGATGGCGGACAGGCGCTCCCGCCAGCGCGCCCGGCGGTAGCGCGGATCGGTGTTCGTCGGATCGCTCGCCCAGGGGATGCCGCGTGCGCGCAGGCAAGCTTCGAGGCGCTCCTTCGGCAGAGCGAGGAGCGGCCGCAGCAGCACGAGCCCCGGTGCCAGATCGCGCCGCTCGCGCATCCCGGCGAGGCGGCCCGCCCCCTCGCCGCGCTCGGCCGCCATCAGATGCGTCTCGATCTGATCGTCCTCATGATGCGCGGTCACGACCGCCTGGGCGCCGAACCCGCGCGCCGCCTCGGCGAGAAGCCGGTAGCGGGCCTCCCGTGCCGCGGCAGGCACGTTCCCGAGGGGCCCGACCGGGCGCCATCGGAGCGTGCGATGCGCCAATCCGTAGCGTGCGGCGATCCGCGCGACGTCCCTCGCCTCCGCGGCGGCTTCCCCGCGCAGGCCGTGATCGACCGTGGCGACCGCGAGATCGGCTCCGAGCCTCTCTCGGCTCTCGGCGGCCATGACGAGCAGCGCGAGCGAATCGGGGCCGCCCGAGACGGCGAGAAGGAACCGGCCCGGGCGAGGACGAAGCGATCGGTCCAGGAGCTCGAAGGCCTCCGCCGCCGCGACGCTTCGGTCGAGGTGCGGTAAGGTGTCGGGGAAAGCGGGCCGGCCCAGCGGATCAGCTGCAGCTGGCGGTGCGCTCTTCCTCGCCGAGCTTGCGGCGCACGTTGTCGCTCATCTGCGGGTAGCGGCGCTCGACCTCGGCGTAGGTCACGCAGGCAGTGTCGCGGTTGTCGAGGCGGGCGAGCGACATGCCGAGCTTCAGCATCATCTCCGGCGCCTTGCCGCTGTCGGGATGCGCCTTCTGCGCGTTCAGGAACACCTCGGCGGCGTCGCGGAACTTGTTCTGGGCGAACAGGCTCTCGCCCAGCCAATAGCGGGCGTCCGCCGCCTCGGCCGACTCGGGATAGCTGTCGGCATACTGGCGGAAGGTCTGCTCGGCGAGCTGATAGTCCCCTGCGAGAAGGTAGTTGTAGGCGAGCGAATACATCTCGGCCGGGCCGCTCGGATCGATCGACGCGACGGTGGAGGACGGTGCCGGCTGCGGGGCCGCAGCGCCGGGCTGCGGCAGGCCGGTCGCGGCCGCACCGCCGAGGATCGAGCCGATCTCGTCGTTCTGCGAGGGCGTCGGCGAGGTCGCGGAGGTCGGAGGCGTCACCGGCGGCAGGCCGAGCGCGAACTCCTGGTCGCCGCTCGACGGCGTCGCCGGGGCTGCCGGGGCCGCATCGCTGCGGCGCTCGCCGGAGGCGCCCCCGGCCGAGCCGCCTTCGAGATCCTGGAAACGAAGCTCGTTGTCCTCCTGCGCGTTGCGCAGCTGCTCCTGCAGCTGCAGCACCAGGAAGGACATCTCTTCGACCTTGCCCGTCAGGCGCCGCATCTCCTCCTCCATCTGCGAGATGCGCAGCGAGGGGTCCGCCGACTGGGCGAGGATGACGGGCGCCTCCTGGACGGCAGGCGCGCGCGACTGTCCCCAGCCGAACGGCAGGTCGATCGCCGCGGCCGGTGCCGCGCCGATCAGAAGAGCGAGGGAGGCTGCGCCGGTCAGGCGCGAAACGAACTGGGCCATGCCGCTGAACTCCGCTGAGGAGGCGGCTCGTCTCCGCCGCTCCGGCGGGTGAGGCAGGTACGCCGCTCCGTCCGGTCAGGCAAGCCGGGGGAGTTCGTCTAAAGTTGGGCCGCCGGACCGCCTTTGACGGCCCGGCAAGGGGCGGGCCGCCTGCAGCGGCCGGAAGGGCAACAGCTGTTGCCGGTTTGCCTCAGGAGCCGGCGCCGGAGAGAACGGTCACCGCGCGGCGGTTCTGCGACCAGCAGGAGATGTCGTCGCAGACCGCGACCGGGCGCTCCTTGCCGAAGGAGATGGTGCGCATGCGGTTTGCGGCCACACCCTGCTGGGCGAGGAAGTCGCGGGTGGCGGCGGCACGGCGGGCGCCGAGCGCGATGTTGTACTCGCGCGTGCCGCGCTCGTCGGCATGGCCTTCGACCACGATCGCGTAGGCCGGATACTGGTTCAGCCAGCGCGCCTGGTTGGCGAGCGTCGTCTGCGCGTCGGCGCGGATGGAGGACGAATCGGTGTCGAAGAAGATGCGGTCGCCGACATTGACCGTGAAGTCCTGGCTGGAGCCCGGCGCGGCCGAGCCGCCGGCACCGCCCAGACCACCCGCACCGCCCATGCCGCCCGGACCGCCGAGGCCGAGACCGGCCGCGTTGTCCGGCAGGTTGTTGCGGTTGGCGCAGCCTGCGACGAGGAGCGCGGCGGCGAGGACGAGTGCGATGCGGCCGGACGGCCCCGAGGCGAGACGGCGCATGGCCTGCTCCTTGAAAACGATGGATTCGCGTAAGCCGGTCTTTACCATGACGAGGATTAACGCCTCGTCAACGCTGGCCGATTCCCCGCGCATCCGGAACGGGAACCGCCTCCGGCCGATTGGCGGGAGATTGAGTCGGGACCGGGGCACGAGCCCTCCGGATGGCGGAGGGCGGACGCAGGCGCCCGCTTTCCGCAAGCCTCGCGCAAGCCTCGATCAGTCGAGGGCCGGCGACCACGCCGGATCCGACCCGAAGTTCGGCGTCGCCACGCGCTGCTCGTTCCGGCCGGTGAGGTCGATCGAGTAGAGCTGCGGACCGCCCGCCCCTTGCGCATCGCGGAAGAACATCAGCACGCGTCCGTTCGGCGCCCAGGTCGGCCCCTCGTTGTGGAAGCCGGAGGTGAGGATGCGCTCGCCCGAGCCGTCCGGGCGCATGACGCCGATCTGGAACTGGCCGCCGGACTGCTTGGTGAAGGCGATGAGGTCGCCGCGCGGGCTCCAGACGGGCGTGTTGTAGGACCCCTGCCCGAAGGAGATGCGCTGCTGGTTCGAGCCGTCCGCGTTCATCGTGTAGATCTGCGGACGCCCGCCGCGGTCGCTCTCGAAGGCGATGCGCGTGCCGTCCGGCGAGTAGGACGGCGAGGTGTCGATGGCGCTCGTCGAGGTCAGGCGGGTGGTGGCGCGCGAGCGCAGGTCCATCGCGTAGATGTTGGAATTGGCGTCCTGCTGCAGGCTCATCACCACGCGCTGGCCGTCCGGCGAGAACCGGGGCGAGAAGGTCATGCCCGGGAAGTTGCCGACGATCTCGCGCGCGCCCGTCTCCAGCTGAAGAAGGTAGACCCGCGGCTCGCCCTGCCCGTAGGACATGTAGGTGATTTCCTGCCGGCTCGGCGAGAAGCGCGGCGTCAGCACGAGATCGCGCCCGTCGGTGAGGTAGCGCACGTTGGCGCCGTCCTGGTCCATGATGGCGAGGCGCTTTGCGCGCTGCTCCTTCGGGCCGGTCTCGTCCACGAAGACGACGCGCGTGTCAAAATAGCCCTTCTCGCCGGTCAGCCGCTCGTAGATCGCGTCGGAGATGATGTGCGCGATGCGGCGCCAATTGTCCGGGTTGGCGTAGAACTGCTGGCCGTCCAGCTGCTGCTGGTTGACGACGTCCCAGAGCCGGAACTCGACGCGCAGGCGGCCGTCCGCCTCCGGCGTCACGCGGCCGGCGACGAGCGCCTGCGCGTTGATGACGGTCCAGTCCTGGAAGCGCGGGGTGGTGTCGGGCCCGACGTCGCGCTGGATGAAGGCGGCCTGGTCGATCGGCGCGAAGAGGCCGGAGCGCTGGAGGTTGGCGCGCACCACGTCGACGATCTGGCCGCCGAGCTGGTTCGAGGACTGGAAGGGCGGCAGCGCGATCGGCAGGGGCTGGATGTTGCCCTGCGTGATGTCGATCTCGATCTGCGCGCGGGCCGGCGCGGCATAGCCTGCGAAGGCGGCTGTCAGTGCGAGCGCGACGGCCAGCGTCCGAATGGTGGTCTTCATGGGTCTGTCCCCTTGGAAACATGTGTCGCGCGCGCCGTCTTCGCGCGCCGCCGCAGGCCTTCTTACGTCGAACTCATCCGGCCGCCGCTGGGGCACGGCCGGGCATCTCGTCAGAACATCTCGCTCGGATCGAAGTTGATCTGGACCTGGCTCCAGGTCTCGTACTTCTCAATCGGGAGATTGTATGGCGCGCAGCGCCGGATCGCGCGCAGCGCCGCCTCGCCGGCCACGCGCTCGATCGTGGAGGCGCCGCCACCGGAGACGATGGTCGGAACGCCCTGAAGCGCACCGGACGGATCGAGCTGCATCTGGATGGAGATGCGCAGCGAGCCGGCCTCCGCGACGCCCGCCGGCGGGCTCCAGCAACGTTGGATCTGTCCGCGCAGCGCGTCGAGCTCGCTCTGCGTCAGCCGCTCGCCGGTCGAGCGCGTGTTGCCGATCGCCGCCTGCGTGTCCGAGCGCTGCGCGCCCCCGCCCGCCGATTCCTGCCGGTTCAGAAGGGCGGCGATCTCGTCGGCGTCGAACTCGGGCTCGGCATCGTCCGCGGTCTGCGCCACTTCGGTCTCGCGCGGCGTCTCCTGCCGCTCGGGCGTCGGCGTCGGCGGGGTCTCGCGCACCGGCTCGGCCTGACGCACGGGCGGCGTCGGGCGCGCCTGCGGCGCGGGAACGTTGCGCGGGGTCGGTTCGGGCTCCGGTTCGGGCGCGGCCTCCGCGACCTGCGGGGCGGCCTCGTCGATCACCGGTTCGGCTTCGGGCGCGGGTTCGGCGATTTCGGGCTCGGGTTCAGGCGCCGGGGCCGGCTCCGGTTCGACGACCGGTTCGGGCTCCGGCTCAGGCGCGGGTGGCGGCGGAGGGGGCGGCGGCGCCTCGGCCGTCGCGGTGTTCACCTGCTCGCGCGGCGCCGTGACGGGCCGCGGCGGCGAGGCGAGGTCCACTTCGTTGTCGCCGACGTTCTCGGCCGGCATCGGCAGCGTCTCGGGCGTATCGGTGGGCGGCGGCGCGGGCGTCTCGGCGGCCTCCGCCTCGCGCTCGCCCTGCACCATCGTCGTGAACTCCTCCACCGACACGACCTCGACGGGCAGCGCCTCGCCCGTCGTCATGTCGAGGTCGCGCGCGTCGCTGAACGACCACAGGCCCCAGGTCAGGAGCACGGCATGCAACGCGGTGGAGGTGGCCAGGGACTTCATCAGATCGCGGTCAGCTGCCCGACTCGCTCGCCGTGACGAGGCCGATGTTGCGGAAGCCGGCGGACGAGATGCGCGCCATCACCTGCATGACGGTGCCGTAGTCGGTCGACTGGTCGCCGCGCACGAAGATGCGCTCGTCGTAGCCGGCCATGCCGATCGCCTGGAGCTGGGCGACGACGTCCTCGGCCGCGACCGGCGTGTCCTGGATGAAGATCGAGCCGTCCTGCTGGACGGAGATGGTGATCGGCTGCGTGTCGGAGTTCAGCGCGCGCGCCGCTGTCTCGGGCAGCTGCAGCGGCACGCCGACCGTCATCAGCGGCGCTGCGACCATGAAGACGATGAGAAGCACGAGCATCACGTCGACGAAGGGCGTGACGTTGATCTCGCTCATCGGCGGCCGGCGGCGACCACCGCGACGACGGCGCGAACCACCCGAGGATGCGGCTCCTGCGGACATGCCCATGGCGAACGGCTCCCTGGCTGCGGCGGACGCTCAGCGCGCCTGCTGGCGCTCGTCGATCTGGCGCGACAGGATCGCGGAGAACTCGTCGGCGAAGGCCTCGAGCCGTGCGCCGAGGCGGCCGGCATCGGAGGTCAGCTTGTTGTAGGCGACGACGGCCGGAATGGCGGCCACGAGGCCGATGGCGGTGGCGAGCAGCGCCTCCGCGATGCCGGGCGCGACCACCGCGAGGCTCGTCTGCTCGGAGGCCGCGATCGCCTGGAAGGAGGTCATGATGCCGACGACGGTGCCGAAGAGGCCGACGAAGGGGGCGGCCGAGCCGACGGTGGCGAGGAAGCCGAGCCGCGATTCCAGCCCGTCCATCTCGCGCGCGATGGTCACGTCCATCGCCTTCTCGATGCGCTGCTGCAGGCCGATCGGCGAGCGCGCGCCCTTCTCGAAGCTCTTCTTCCACTCGCGCATGGCGGCCACGAACAGCGCGCCCATGCCGCTGGTCTTGCGGTCGGCGAGCGTGTGGTACAGCTCCTCCAGCGACTGGCCGGACCAGAAATTGCTCTCGAACTTGTTGAGCTGCCGGCGGAAGGCGGCGTAGCGCATCCACTTGTCGAAGATGATCGTCCAGGTCCAGACCGAGGCGACGAGCAACCCGATCATCACCAGCTTGACGATGAAGCCGGCCTGCCAGAACAGTCCGAGCAGCGACATGTCGTGGCCTTGCGCCGCGAGCGCCGTCTGGGCGACTTCGTTCATGCCTTGAGGTCCCTCGAAAGATCGTCGGCTCCACGGGTCGGAGCCGGGCGGAAATTGCAGTGATCGTCGGAAGGAAGCCGCTGAACGCGGGGCGTTCCGCCCGTCCTGCCGCACGCTGCCCCCGCCTTTTCCTTCACCTTCGATAACGGTGAAAGAATGGCGTCGGGCCGGCACAACGGCACCGCACAATCATCGACCCTTAAGGTTAACAGGCGGTTAGCGACGGACGCTCAGCCGTCCCTCGCCTGCGGCGCGAGGCGTTCGGCGACCGCCGGCGGCATGCGCCGAGGTTTGCCCTCCGGCGAAATGACCGCGACCTTCACGGAGGCGGTCACCAATGTCGTCCCGTCTCTTGAAATGCTCTGATCGAGCAGGACGCGCGCACCGCCGAGAAGGCGCGTGCGGGTCTCCACCGACAGGACGTCGTCGATGCGCGCCGGCACCAGGAAATCGATCTCCATGTGCCGCACCGCGAAGGCCATGGGCTCGCCGAAGCGTCCGTCCATCAGCTCGCGATGGCCGATGCCGTGAAGGCGTAGATAGTCCGTCCGGCCGCGCTCCAGGAAGTGCAGATAGCGGGCGTGGTAGACGACGCCGGAGAAGTCCGTGTCCTCGAAATAGACGCGCACGTCGAGCCGGTGCCCGCCCTCGGTGAGGCGGCCGGCCAGTCCGTCTCCCGCTTCGGGCCCGCGATCGTCCTGCGTCATCGCTTCGCCCATACGGGATCGGGGCGCGGCTGTCATCGCTTCAGACGAAGAAGGGCGCCGGAGGGCGCCCTTCGTTCCGTCCGTGCGGCCCTTCAGGCGGCCTGCGGCTGTGTCTTCGGCAGCGTGGCCATGTCGATGACGAAGCGGTACTTCACGTCGCCCTTCATGGTGCGCTCGAAGGCCTCGTTGATCTGCGAGGCCTCGATCATCTCGATGTCGCAGGTCACGCCGTGCTCGGCGCAGAAATCCAGGACCTCCTGCGTTTCGGCGATGCCGCCGATGAGCGAGCCCGCCAGCGTCTTGCGCTGGAAGACGAGGTTCATGCCGACCACGGGCTCGAGCGGCGTCATGGCGCCGACCAGCACCTGGTGCCCGTCTCGCTTGAGCACCTCCAGATAGGGGTTCACGTCGTGGCCGACCGGAACGGTGTTCAGGACGAAGTCGAGCGTGCCGGCGGCCGCCTTCATCTGCTTCTCGTCCCTGGAGAGGACGACGTGTTTGGCACCGATGGACTTCGCCTCCTCCGCCTTCTCGGGCGAGGTGGTGAACAGCGTGACCTCCGCGCCGAGGGCGTTGGCGAGCTTGACCGCCATGTGGCCGAGTCCGCCCAGACCGACGACGCCGACCTTGGTGCCGAGCGTCACGCCCCAGTGCTTGAGCGGCGAGAAGGTGGTGATGCCGGCGCACAGGATCGGCGCGGCATGGGCGCTGTCGAGCCCGTCCGGAATGCGCAGCACGAACTCCTCGCGCACGACGATCCGGTCGGAGTAGCCGCCATAGGTCGGCGAACCGTCGCGGCGGTCCTTGTCCGCATAGGTCTGGGTCATGCCCTTCTCGCAGTACTGCTCGTGGCCTTCCCGGCAGGACAGGCACTCGCGGCAGGAATCGACCATGCAGCCAACGCCGACGCGATCGCCCGCCTTGAACCGTTGGACCTTGGAGCCGACCTCCTTCACCACGCCGACGATCTCGTGGCCGGGAACGAGCGGATAGGTCGCGAAGCCCCAGTCGTTGCGCGCCTGGTGGATGTCGGAATGGCAGACGCCGCAGTGGGTGATCTCGATATGCACGTCGTCGTCGCGCAGATCGCGGCGCTCGAAGCTCCAGGGCTTCATCGGTTCGTTCGCGTCGGAGCACGCAAGGCCGAGAGAGGAAATCATCGATAGTGTCCGATCTTGAGAGGGCGCGCGCTTAGCTAGGCCGCTCGTCCCGCCAAGGAAGGGGCGAGCGCCTGTCCCGCCATCACGAAAAATCGTTTTCGATCAATGTTATAGTATAACTTAGCTCGGAGTTTGGCCCCGATGCGGCGGCTCCCGAAGGACGTCGGGGTCCTCCGTCTCGCTTTGGACGACCGTCGGCCCTCGGGACCGGGCACCGAAGGCGGTCGTCGATCATTCGGCTTCCGGCGGGTCCTCGAACAGCGCCCCTTGCCAGCCGCCCGGCGCCGCGAGGCCGAGATGGCGGAAGGCCTGCGCCGTCATCATGCGCCCGCGCGGCGTGCGCTGGATGAAGCCCTGTTGCAGCAGATAGGGTTCGACGATGTCCTCGATGGCGTCGCGCGGCTCGGAGAGCGCGGCGGCAATCGTCTCGATGCCGACCGGCCCGCCGCCGAAGCTCATGGCGATGAGGTCGAGATAGCGCCGGTCGAGCTGGTCGAGGCCGAGACTGTCGACCTCCAGCCGCGACAGGGCCTCGTCGGCGATGCGCCGGTCGACGCTTTTCGCGCCGGCCACGTCCGCGAAGTCGCGCACGCGGCGCAGGAGGCGCCCGGCGATGCGCGGCGTGCCGCGCGAGCGGCGCGCGATCTCGAGGGCGCCGTCCTCTCCCATCGCCAGTCCCATCAGCCGCGCACCGCGCCGCACGATGTGCTCGAGCTCCTCGACCGTGTAGAAGTTCAGCCGCACGGGGATACCGAAGCGATCGCGCAACGGCGTCGTCAGGAGCCCGATGCGGGTGGTCGCCGCCACCAGCGTGAACTTCGACAGGTCGATCTTCACCGACCGCGCCGCAGGTCCTTCGCCGATGATCAGATCGAGCTGGAAATCCTCCATCGCGGGATAGAGGATCTCCTCGACGGCGGGCGACAGACGGTGGATCTCGTCGATGAAGAGGACGTCCCGCTCCTCCAGATTGGTCAGGAGCGCGGCGAGGTCGCCGGCCTTCGCGATGACCGGCCCGGAGGTGGAGCGGAAGTTGACGCCGAGCTCCTTGGCCATGATCTGCGCCAGCGTCGTCTTGCCGAGGCCCGGAGGCCCGACGAAGAGAACGTGATCCAGCGCCTCGCCGCGCGTGCGCGCCGCCTCGATGAAGACCTTGAGGTTGGCGCGCGCCTGCGCCTGCCCGACGAAATCGTCGAGCCGCTGCGGGCGCAGCGTCGTGTCGATGTCCTCGCCCCGCTTCTCGGGTGTGATGATCCGGCTGTCGCTCATGGGCGAAGGGCCTCGCGCCTGCGCTTGCGCCTGTCAACGCGCGCTGCGCGCCTCACCGGCTGAGGGCCTTCAAAGCAAGGCGGATCAGTGTGGCCGAGGAAGCGCCCTCGCCTGCATCCTTGACGGCGGATGCGACGGCGCCGGCCGCCTGATCGCGAGAATAGCCGAGATTGACGAGCGCCGAGATGGCGTCGATGACGGGCGCCGGGGCGACGCCCTCCCCGACCTCGCGCTTCAGTCCGAACGCCGCCACCTCGCCGGCTCCGGAGAAGGCGGGCGCCTTGTCCTTCAGCTCGGCGACGATCCGCGCCGCGACCTTCGGCCCGACGCCGGGCGCGCGGGCCACCATCGCCTTGTCCTGCAGCGCCACCGCGTTGGCGAGGTCGCTCGCCGACAACGTGCCGAGGACGGCCAGCGCGACCTTCGCGCCGACCCCTTGCACGTTCTGGAGCAGCCGGAACCATCCGCGCTCGGCTTCGGTGGCGAAGCCGTAGAGACGGATCATGTCCTCGCGCACATAGGTCTCGACGAACAGCACCACGGCCTCGCCCACCGCGCCGAGCGCCGAGAGCGTTCGCCCGCCGCAGAAGGCGACGTAGCCGACTCCATGCACGTCCACGACGACGTGGTCCTCGCCGATCTCGTCGATCGTGCCCTTCAACTTGCCGATCAAGGATGGGTCTCCGGACAGATGATGTTGAGATCGGGAAAGTAGGCGCGGTAGCGGCCGGGATCGCGAGTCAGGAGGCGATGGCCCGCGACGAGGGCGTGAGCGCCGATGTAGAAATCGGGCATCGGCGACCGCTTGTCGCCTCCGCCGCGACGATAGCCAAGAAAGGCGCGCCCCGCTTGGAAGGCCGAACCATAGGGAAGCGGTTCGTGATCGAAATGGGCCGGGTCGAGTAGCTCGAAGACCTCCTCAGGCGTCTCGAAGCCGATCGAGAACTCGGCAGCGATCAGCGGATTGATGGCGAGCGGTCCCTGACGACGCGCCTCCGCGATCCTCGCGGTCGACCAGTCCCGCCAGACCTGCCCGATCCCGTAGATGTCGATCAGGATGTTGGTGTCGCACAGCGTCTTCGTCACCACGCATCAGTCCCGGAGAAGATGCAGCACGTCGTCTGCCTGCTGCCCATCGAAATCGAACCGCCCCGCGTTGCGCTCGATATGACGAAGGAGCGCGTCTGCCGGGTTCTCGTCCTTGGACCCGACGTCCCGTCGCTCGAGAACCACTTCGCTTCGGCGCGAGACGAACTCGACCTCGCTGCCGGGCACGATGCCGAGCTTATCGCGGATGGGTTTGGGGATCGTCACCTGCCCCTTTTCCGTGACGCGCATCACCGCCTCCACCGAGTAATACCACTCGGTATTACCTACGCGCGACCGAAGAACAAGTCAAGAACACCGCACGTCGTCAGGCGTTCGCCAGCCGCGCGCGGCCGATCGCCGATTGGCGGTGATGGGTGTGGCAGATGGCGATCGCGATGGCGTCTGCCGCGTCGTCGGTGTCGAACTCGGCCTTCGGCAGCAGCACCTTCACCATCATGTGGATCTGCTTCTTCTCGCCGTGACCGACGCCTATGACCGCCTTCTTCACCGCGTTCGGCGCGTATTCGGCGACCGGCAGACCCGCGAGCGCCGGAACGAGCATCGCGATGCCGCGCGCCTGCCCGAGCTTCAGCGTCGCGACCGCGTCCTTGTTGACGAAGGTCTGCTCCACCGCGGCCTCGTGCGGACGATGCTCGTGGACGACGCCCGACAGGCCGTCGTGGAGCTGCTTCAGGCGGGATGCCAGATCGAAGTCGCCGTCGGACGTGACCGTTCCGCTCGCAACAAAACGCAGAGAGTTGCCGAAGGTCTCGACGACGCCCCAGCCGGTCCGCCGGAGTCCGGGATCGATGCCGATGATGCGGATGACGCCCTCCTGAAACATCGTCTTAACCTTTCCCATATCCGAACCGAGGCCGGTTAGATAGACAAATCATGAACGAAGCGGAAACGAACCGGCGTTGAGCGTCGTTGGCGAACCCGCAGGGAAATTCGACACGATTCCGTCGTTCGTCGAAGTCAACCGATCCGCGAGGGCTATTCGATGCACAGCCGCCTTTCCCTGTCCGCCTTCGCCGTCGTCGCGGTGGCGACCACCAGCGCCTTCGCTCGGGACGCCGGGACGGACTTCGCGGCCGCCATCGAACGGGCGGACGCCTTCCCGAACCTTCGCACCCTGATGATCGCGCAGGGCGGCGAGACGCTGGTGGACGAGGGCTTCGACGGCTATCGCACGGACCGCGCGGCGAACATCAAGTCCGCGTCGAAGTCGCTGATCTCCGCGCTCGTCGGCATCGCCATCGACCGGGGCGTTCTGGAGGGCCCTGACCAGCCGATCGCGGACTTCCTGGAGGACGAGTTCCCGTCCGATCCCGACCCGCGCCTCTTCGAGATCACGGTCGGCAACCTCCTGTCGATGCAGGCCGGGATCGAGCGCACGTCGGGTGGCAATTACGGTGCCTGGATCTCCTCGCGGAACTGGGTCCGCGACGCGCTCGGTCGGCCGTTCGAGGACGAGCCGGGCGGGCAGATGCTCTATTCCACCGGCTCGACCCACCTCCTCTCGGCGATCCTCACCGAGGCGGCCGGGCGGCCGACGCGCGAACTCGCACGCGAGTGGCTCGCACCGGCGGGCATCCCAGTCGCGGGCTGGGAGAGCGATCCGCAGGGCATCGATCTCGGCGGAAACCAGACCGCGATGACGCCGCAGGCGCTGCTGGCCTTCGGCGAACTCTATCGCAACGGCGGGCTCTCGGCCGATGGCGAACGGATCCTCTCGCAGGACTGGATCGACCTGTCCTGGACGCCGCGCACCGTGTCGCGCTTCCACGACGGGCGCTACGGCTACGGCTGGTTCATCGACACGCTCGCCGGCCACGACGTCCATTACGGCTGGGGCTATGGCGGGCAGATGATCTACGTCCTGCCCGATCTCGAACTGACCGTCGCGATCACGTCGGACGAGACCCTGCCGTCCGGCCGCAGCGGCTACGTCCGCGACCTGCACCGCCTCGTCGAGGAGGCGATCGTCCCGGTGGCCGAGGCGCGCATGGAGGAGGCGCCGGCCGTCGGCGGCTGAGCCTTCAGAGCGCGCCGTTCGACCGGAGCACGTCCTCGATCGTCATCGGTGCCGGGGCGGCCGACGGCAGCGGCGGCGTCGAGGCCGTCCGCATCGCGGGAGCCGCTGGAGTTGCGAGGGCCGCGGCCGCCGGCCCGGCTGTCCTGGCCGCCTGGCGCGCCCTCACCTGATCCTGTGTCACGGACGCATCGCGCCGCTTCTCGTAGAAGGCGTTGCCGCCGGCGATCGCGACGTAGTGCATGTTGGAATAGGGGAACGAGTAGCCGGCGGTGTGGAAGAACATCGAGCCCCGGCCGACCTCTCCATGCCGCGCGCCGCGCATCACCTTGGCCGCGGTCGAGAAGGCGAGTTCACGTCCGCGCTCCATGGGCTTGGACAGGACGCCGGGCGCGAACTGGTTCTTCTGACCCACCACCTCGCAGACCGTGTCCGGGAAGTCCGGCGAGGCCACGCGGTTCATGACCACCGTTCCGACGGCGATCATGCCCTCCTCGCTCGACCGGTTGGATTCGAAGTACATGGCCCGCGCCATGCACTCCTGCTCGCTCATGCGCTGCGGCTTGTTCGCGCAGGCCGAAAGGGCTGCGGCGCAGGAAAGCGCCAGCAGCACCGAACTCGTGCGGTTCATCGGCTGGACCCGTCTGATGTCGTCCGCCCGATGATGGCGCGCGAGGCGTTAAGGTCCTGTTGACGATGCCGTCGCCAACGTCAGCCGGCGGTCGCGGCCTCGTCCGTGCCACCCTCGTCGCTGCGGCATTCGCGCAGCCAGACGTCGTAGACGGGATGCTCGACGGCGTTGAGCCCCGGCGAATCGGCGAACATCCAGCCGGTGAAGATCCGGCGGATGTCGCGGTCGAGCGTCACCTCGTCGATCTCGACGAAGGTGTCGGTCTTGGGCGTCTCCTCCGGCGGCGCGGTGTAGCAGGCGCGCGGCGTCACCTGCAGCGCGCCGAACTGCCGCGTCTCGTCCACATGGACGTCGAAGGACGTGATGCGCCCGGTGATCTTGTCGAGCCCGGAGAAGACCGCGACGCGGTTCTCGACCCGGACGGGCGGAGCCGGCGGCGTGGCGGCGGGCGGCGCGACGCCTTCGGAGAAGGGCGCGAGCTGCGTGCCTTCGGGCGCCTCGAAACCCTCCGGCGGTGCTTGCGGCGCCGGCTGCGCGGGCTCCTGGAGGCCTTCCGGCGGCGCAGCCTCCGGCAGCGGGTCCACCGGCCCCTGCTGATAGAGGTCGAACGGTTCCTGCGACGGATCGACGGGCTGCGGCTCGTACGGATCGACCGCGAGCGGAGCGCCGCTGAACGGATCGATCGGCTGGCCCCAGGGGTCCACCTGCGCGGCCGCCTGTTCCGGCGCGAAGGCCGCCAGCATCAGAGCCGCGGCCGCGATCCCCAGTCTCATGTCGAACTCCAGCCGAAAGCGGAGCACACTGCTCCGGCAACGCGCCGCCAATGTGGCGTTCGCCTCAGGGCTGCCAGGCGTCGTAATCGCCGGTCACGCGCGGGCGCTCGCCGGTGTTGAGGAGCGAGCCCTTCGGCCGGTAGGCGCGGGCCGTGCCGGTGTGGTTCGGCTCGTGCGGCTTCTGCCACTCGCGGGCGACGTAGGTCTCCTTCGAGGGCGGCGTGTCGGTGCGGTGGTGCATCCAGCCGTGCCAGCCCGGGCCGATGGCGGAGGCCTCGGCGGGGCCGTTGTAGATGACCCAGCGTCGCTTGCCGCCGTCCGCCTGATAGTAGACGTTGCCCCGCTCGTCCTCACCCACCTTCTCGCCGAAGCGCCAGGTGTGGAAGCGCGTGCCGATCGTCTGCCCGTTCCACCAGGTGAAGATCTGGGTCAGCCATTCCCACGTCTTCGAGGTCTTCGTCATCGGTCCGTCCGGAGTTGGCGGCCCGTCGGGCCGCCCGAGAATGCGATGGTTTCGCGCGGGTTATGGGCCGGGCGGCGCACAATGTCCATCGCCGCCCGGCCCAACGCGTCAGACCCGGTTGCGGACCTTGTAGCGCAGCCAGACGGCGCCGCCTTCGATCGTCTCGTGCGAGAGAAGCTCGATCGCCTCGACCGGTGCTTTCCCCGCCTCTTCGGACCCGTGGAACATCGACGGCGCCCCGTCGCGCCCGTCGACGGCCGGGGCGATCACGAGGCTGATCTCGTCGACCAGCCCGGCGCGGAGGAAGGCGCCGTTGGCACCGCCGCCGCCTTCGATGAGAAGGCGGTCGAGGCCGAGCAAGGATTTCAGCTTGGTCAGCGCCAGCGCGAGGTCGAGCGCGTCACGCCCGGCGAAGATGTAGGAGACGCCGTCGGCGCGAAGGCCGGCGATATGCGAATCGGACACCGTCTCCGTCAGCACGACGACGATAGGGTCACCGCCGATCTCCTTCATGCCCCAGGCGATCTTGCCGTGTGCGTCGAGGACGATGCCGTAGGTTCCGGCATCCTTCGCGGCGATGTGGTCCTCCCGGGCGAAGGTCTCCGACGACTGCGGATAGGCTTCGCCCTTGGCGAATTCGTCGCCCGTCACCCGGCCGACGATCCACGAGCCGCCGCCGAGCCGGTCGTCGTGCACGCGCTCGAACAGCGCGCCCATGTCGATGCCACCGGGCGACCAGCGGCTGCCGAGCGTCCTCCCGTCGATGCTCGTCACCATGTGGCAGATCGTGTGGGGGCGCATGGGGCGGCTCTCTCGTTCCGAAGGTTCATCGCGAAAGGCGGCCGGCCGGACCGGGGTTCCCGTTTTCAGGCGATCCGCTTCTCCATCAGCGCCACCGTCACCGACCGCCCGCTGCCCGGCAGGATATGCGCGGTCTCGTCGACGGGCAGGAAGCCGAGCCGCTTCCAGAAGGCCACCGCGCCCGCATTGGCGGTCTCGACCTCCAGCCGGATGCGGGACGCCTCGAAGAAGGAGTTCTCGATCTCCGAATAGAGGTCCGTGCCGATCCCGAGCCGCTGGTCGTCCGGATCGACATAGAGCTGGTGCAGGAAGACGCCGGAACCGTCCGGCTTGCCCGCCGCCGCGAAGGCCATGCCGGCGATGCGCCGACCGTCGTCGGCCACCAGGAACTCTCCGGCCGGCCGCGCCAGATTGACGGCGAGTGCAGCGGGCGAGTGCCATTCGGACGTGATCGCCGCGACGTCGGCCTCGCCGTACAGCGCGTCGTAGGTCGCGTGCCAGCAGCGGCCGAGGAGCTCGGACACCGCCTTCAGGTCCGCCGCACCCGCCGTGCGGATGAAGAAGGTCATTCCAGGCCGAGCTTGGCTTTGACGAGGTCGTTGACGGCCTGCGGGTTCGCCTTGCCGCCGGTGGCGCGCATCACCTGCCCGACGAACCAGCCGGCGAGCGTCGGCTTCGCCCTCGCCTGCTCGACCTTGTCGGGGTTGGCCGCGATCACCTCGTCCACCGCCTTCTCGATGGCACCGGTGTCGGTCACCTGGCGCATGCCGCGCGATTCAACGAGTTCCCGGGGGGCGCCCCCCTCGGACCAGACGATCTCGAAGAGGTCCTTGGCGATCTTGCCGGAAATCGTGCCCTCGCGGACGAGGTCGAGGATCGCGCCGAGCTGATCGGCCGAGACGGGCGTCTCCTCGATCCCCTTGCCGCTCTTGTTGAGCGCGCCGAGGAGGTCGTTGATCACCCAGTTCGCCGCCTGCTTGGCCTCGCGCCCGGCCGCCACCTTCTCGAAGAAGTCCGCGATCGCCTTCTCGGAGACGAGGATCGAGGCGTCGTACGGCGATAGCCCGGAGGCGATCAGCCGCTCGCGCTTGTCGTCCGGCAGTTCGGGAAGCGCGGCCTCCAGTTCGGCCACGAAGGCGTCGTCGAACTCGAGCGGCAGAAGGTCCGGATCGGGAAAATAGCGATAGTCGTGCGCGTCCTCCTTGGAGCGCATGGAGCGCGTCTCGCCCTTGGCCGGATCGAACAGCCGCGTCTCCTGGTCGATCGTGCCCCCATCCTCGATGATCGCGATCTGGCGCCGCGCCTCGGCCTCGATGGCCTGGCCGACGAAGCGGATCGAGTTGACGTTCTTGATCTCGCAGCGCGTGCCGAAGGCCCCGCCGGGCTTGCGGACCGAGACGTTGACGTCGGCGCGCATGGAGCCCTCGTCCATGTTACCGTCGCAGGTGCCGAGATAGCGCAGGATCGTGCGCAGCTTGGTGAGGTATGCGCGCGCCTCGTCGGCCGAGCGGATGTCGGGCTTGGAGACGATCTCCATCAGCGCCACGCCCGAGCGGTTCAGATCGACGAAGGACATGGACGGGTGCTGGTCGTGCATCGACTTGCCGGCGTCCTGCTCGAGATGCAGCCGCTCGATGCCGATCTCGATCTCGTCGAACTCGCCCTTCGAATCGGGACCGACCGAGACCTTGACGATGCCCTCGCCGACGATCGGATCCTTGAACTGCGAGATCTGGTAGCCCTGGGGCAGGTCCGGATAGAAGTAGTTCTTGCGGTCGAATACCGAGCGCTTGTTGATCTGAGCTTTCAGGCCGAGGCCGGTGCGCACGGCCTGACGCACGCACTCCTCGTTGATGACCGGCAGCATGCCGGGCATCGCCGCGTCGACGAGGCTGACGTTCTGGTTCGGCCCCTTGCCGAAGGTCGTGGACGCGCCGGAGAAGAGCTTGGCCTGAGAGAGGACCTGCGCGTGCACCTCCATGCCGACGACGATTTCCCAGTCGCCGGTGGCACCGGGGATGAACTTCTTCGGATCGGGCGTGCGGGTGTCGACGATGGTCATGGGATCGCTGCCGAGATTACTTGTCGCCGGAGATGCGGTCGGTGAGCGCGAGCAGCACCGCCGACAGGACGAAGACGAGGTGGATGCCCGTGAGCCAGGCGAGATAGGTCCAGTCCGACCCGATGTTGAGGTTCATGAAGGCCTTGAGCAGCTGGACGGCGGAGATCGCGACGATCGAGCCCATCAGCTTCTGCTTCAGGCCGACGAAATCGATCTTCGACATCCATTCGGGCCAGCCCGGATGCTCCTTGGGGTCGATCCGGCTGACGAAGTTCTCGTAGCCGGAGAAGACGACGATGAGGACGAGACTGGTAATCAGCGTGAGGTCGACGAGCGTCAGGACGCCGAGGATGATGTCGGACTCGGAAGCCGAGAGCGCGTCGAGGATGAAGTGAAACAGTTCCATCGCGAAATGGATCAGCGGCACCACCGCAGCGATGATGAGCCCGAGATAGAAGGGCGCCATCAGCCAGCGCGAGAAGAAGATGACGCGCTCCATCTTCCGCTCGACCGGCCCGCCGGCCGGAAGGATCACCTCGGTTTCGGCCGGGGGCTTCTGCGGTGCCATCGCGCTCACCACCACTTCGAGGGGCTGAAACGTCCCGCGGCCTTCTCGATCACCGAGGCGGTCGCGAACAGCGTCTCCTCGTCGAAGGGCCGGCCGATCAGCTGAAGCCCGAGCGGAAGACCCGCGTCGGAGAGGCCCGCCGGCACGGCGATGCCGGGTAGGCCGGCCATGTTCACCGTCACCGTGAAGACGTCGTTCAGATACATCTTCACCGGGTCCGAGTTCATCTCCTGGTCGGCGACGCCGAAGGCGGCCGACGGGGTCGCGGGCGTCAGGAGCGCGTCGATGCCGTCGGCGAAGACGGTCTCGAAGTCGCGCTTGATCAGCGTGCGGACCTTCTGGGCCTGCAGGTAATAGGCGTCGTAGTAGCCGGCCGACAGCACGTAGGTGCCGATCATGATGCGGCGCTTCACCTCGCGGCCGAAGCCGGCCGAGCGCGTGTTCTCGTACATCTCGGCGATGTCGCGGCCCGGCACGCGCAGGCCGTAGCGGACGCCGTCGTAGCGGGCGAGGTTCGAAGAGGCCTCCGCGGGCGCCACGATGTAGTAGGCCGGCAGCGCATATTTGGTGTGCGGCAGCGAGACGTCGACGATCTCGGCGCCCGCCTCGCGCAGCCATTCGACGCCCTTGGCCCAGACCGCGTCGATCTCGGCGGGCATGCCGTCGACGCGGTACTCCTTCGGGATGCCGACCTTGAGACCCTTCACCGAGCGGCCGACCGCCGCCTCGTAGTCGGGCACCGGCCGGTCGACCGAGGTCGTGTCCTTCTCGTCGACGCTCGCCATCGATTTCAGAAGGATCGCCGCGTCGCGCACGTCGCGCGCGATCGGGCCCGCCTGATCGAGCGAGGAGGCGAAGGCCACCGTGCCCCAGCGCGAGACGCGGCCATAGGTCGGCTTGATGCCGACCGTGCCGGTGAAGGCGGCGGGCTGGCGGATCGAGCCGCCGGTGTCGGTCGCCGTCGCGCCGGCGCAAAGATGCGCCGAGACGGCCGCGGCCGAGCCCCCGGAGGACCCGCCGGGCACGAGATCGACGTTCGAGCCGGCCGCCCGCCACGGGCTGACGACGGGACCGTAATGGCTCGTCTCGTTCGACGAGCCCATGGCGAACTCGTCCATGTTGAGCTTGCCGAGCATCACCGCGCCGTCGGCCCAGAGATTGGCGGTGACGGTCGATTCGTAGCGCGGCTCGAACTGGTCGAGGATGTGCGAGCAGGCCTGCGTGTGGACGCCTTGCGTCGCGAACAGATCCTTGATGCCGAGCGGGATGCCTTCGAGCGCGCCGCCCTCCCCGCGCGCCAGACGTTCGTCAGAGGCGGCGGCCATCTCGGTCGCGCGCGACCGCGTGACGGCGACGTAGGCGTTCAGCTTGCCGTTCGCGGCCTCGATCGCCCCGAGATAGGCGTCGGTCAGCTCGCGCGCCGAGAACGCCTTCGCGCGCAGCTTTGCGCGCGCCTCGGCGATGGTGAGAGCGGTCAGATCGGTCATGTCGTCAGCGTCTTTTCGTAGAACCGGGACCAGCCGGAATCGGGATAGTCGAGGACGGCGCCGCAGACGGCGTAGCCGCCGCGCTCGTAGAGCCGCCAGGCCTCCTCGAAACCGGGCGCCTCGCCGGTCTCGAGGACGAGCCGGGAGAGGCCACGCTCCGCCGCCAGAGCTTCGACGCGCTGGAGAAGGCGGCTGCCGACGCGCTGTCCGCGCACGGACGGGGTCGTGTACATGCGCTTGACCTCGCCGAGCCCGTCGCCGTGTTCCTTGAGGGAGGCCATGCCGACGACCCGCCCGTCCTCGTCGCGGGCGACGAAGACGGTGACGCCCGGCTCGGCCATCTGCTCGACGGTCAGCTGGAACTGGAACTCGGGGGGCGAGAGCGGGATCATGTAATCGTTCAGCGCCGCGACCATCGCCCGCACGTCGTCCTGAAGCGGCGTCTCCTGCGCGATCGTCACGCTCATTCGACGACCTTCGGGACCATGAAGAAATGGTCCTCGCTCGCCGGCGCGTTGGCGACGATGTCCTCCACCTTGTCGCCGTCGGTGACGACGTCCTGGCGCTTGCGCATCTCCATCGGGATCACCGACGTCATGGGCTCCACGCCCGAGACGTCGACCTCGCCGAGCTGTTCGACGAAGCCGAGAATGGCGTTCAGCTCGCTCTGCATCGCGTCGACCTCCTCCTCGGTGACGGCGATGCGGGCGAGCTTGGCGACGCGGCGGACGGTGGCGGTATCGACGGACAAGAGGCTGCCTTCGAAGGATGTCGGAATTCGAAGGCAGCTATAGTCAGGCCGGGCTTTGGAGACAACGCCCGGCCGCGGCGACGGCGATCGGGCGCGGCGGCCGTCAGACCTCGAACGGCTCGCCGGGCTTGGGATTCAGGATCTTGCCCGCATCCCCCTCCATCGCCTCGGCGAACTTGTCGGGGGTCGGGTCGATGATGGGAAGCGTGCCCCAGTGGATGGGAACGATCCTGTCGAAGTTGAAGTAGCGGCGGCAGGCGAGCGCTGCGACCGCGCCGCCCATCGTCATCCGGTCCCCGACGGGGACGAGACCGATCTTCGGCCGATGCAGCTCCTCGATCAGCGCCATGTCGCCGAAGATGTCCGTGTCCCCCATGTGGTAGACGCTCGGACCGTCGTTGAAGTGGAGCACGAGCCCGTTCGGCATGCCCAGATAGGGGTTCCGGCCGCTCTCGTCCGGCTGGCCGTAGGACGAGGAGTGGAAGGCCTGCGTCAGTGTGACGGAGAAGTCGTCGAACTTCAGCGTCCCGCCCGTGTTGGCCGGATCGATGTTCGCCACGCCGCGGCCGTTCAGCCAGCTGACGAGCTCGAAATTGCCGATGACCGTCGCCCCGGTCCGCTGGGCGATCTCCACGGTGTCGCCGACATGGTCGTAATGGCCGTGCGTGAGGGCGATGTGCGTGGTGCCTTCGGTGGCCTGCGCGAGCTCGCCCGTGAAATGGGGATTGTCGGAGATGAAGGGGTCGAGAAGGATGACCGAGCGTCCGGTCTCGATCTTGAACGCGGAATGGCCGAAATAGGTGATCTTCAACGGGGCTCTCCCTCGATAAGTGCGTCCCGCCTAAGGTAAGGCGGTCCCGCTTCGATCAAGGACCCGATCAAATGCCCATCGTTGACATCGCCGAGATCGACGGCCGGCTCGCGCCCGGCCGCACGCTTGCCGGCCTCGATCTCGGGACGAAGACGATCGGCCTTGCGGTCTCCGACCTCGGCCTGTCCTTCGCCACGCCCCGACCCGTATTGAAGCGCGTGAAGTTCACGCCCGACGCCATGGCGTTGAAGGCGGCGCTGGACGCGGCGCGCTGCGGGGCGATCGTGATCGGGCTGCCGCTCAACATGGATGGGACCGAGGGGCCGCGTGCGCAAGCGACGCGGGCGTTCGTGCGCAGCTGGTCAGCCCTGGACGACCGGCCGCTGGCCTTCTGGGACGAGCGGCTGTCCACCGTCGCCGCCGAGCGCGTCCTGATCGCGGCGGACGTCTCGCGTGCCAAACGGGCGACGCGCATCGATTCGGCGGCTGCGGCCTTCATTCTGCAGGGGGCGCTCGACCGGATCGCCGCCCTTCGCGCTGCGAACGACGTCGACTAGCCTCCGGTCGCGAAGGAAGGCGGCGATCGCGCGTCGGCGGCGGAAGGCGAGAATGCCGAAGACGAGAAACGTGTCGAGGACGATGGCGCGCGCGACGAGAGGCGGGATCGCCTCGGGCGCGATGCCGAGGATGTCACCGTAGAGGGTGAAGACCAGATCGTGCATCTCGCGCGAGAAGAACCAGAGCCCGAAGCCCAGATCGTTCGCGGACAGCCCGTACCAGAGGCCGAGGAAGGAGACGGGCAGACCCCAGAAGAGGAGGACGGCCTTCACCGGCGGTCGCTTTCGTGCCGGTCCCGACGCGCCTCGGCTCCGAGCTCGGCGGCAAGGCGCAGGAAGGCCCGATGGTCCGCCTCGTCGATCTCCTCGCCGGCGTCGAGAGCCATCCGCCGGTCGAAGGCGAGGCCCGCGAGGGTCGCGGCGACGAAGAGCGCGTAGGCGCCCGGCGACTCAGAGCCGAGCCCGCAGAGGAAGGCGAAGGCCGTCACCGCGAGCCCTCCGACGAGGGCCAGAAGGGCTCTCTCTTCGGCCCGGCCCATGTCGCCATCCCCAAGGAGATGGAGCACCGCCAGGGCGCAGAGCCCGCAGAGCGCAGCATGGGCGACGGCCAGCAGCGACGAGGGGCCGCCCCACACCATCGAGACGAGGAGGAGGCTGCCGCTTTCGGAGACCGACAGGGCATAGAAGGCGGCCGACACCGCGTGGAACGCGCCCCAGCCGGACAGAGCGAACGTCGAGACCACCCGCACCATGGACCTGCCTCCCGCACATCGTTCGAGGTCAACGGAAAGAAGCGCAGAGGGTTCGCGTTCCCGCAATCGAAAGGATTGGTTAAGGTTAACGCGCGTTCACGACGGTGGACGGCGGCCGCCCCGCGACTTGTCGTTGGCGCCCCTTTGGTCTTAAGAGCCGCGTTCAAGATGAGCGCGCCCCTCCCCTCCGCCGCCCCGCCCCGACGCCACCTTCTCGGCATCGCCGGCCTGTCGCTTCCCGACATCCACGAGCTTCTCGACCGGGCAGAGGATTCGATCCTCGTCAGCCGCTCGCGAGAGAAGAAGAAGGCGGCGCTGAAGGGGCTGACGCAGATCAACCTCTTCTTCGAGGCCTCCACCCGCACGCAGGCCTCCTTCGAACTCGCCGGCAAGCGCCTCGGCGCCGACGTCATGAACATGTCGGTCGCCAACTCGTCGGTGAAGAAGGGCGAGACGCTGATCGACACGGCGATGACGCTGAACGCCATGCGGCCCGACCTTCTCGTCGTGCGCCACCATGCGGCGGGCGCCGTTGCGCTTCTGGCGCAGAAGGTCGCCTGCTCGGTGATCAACGCCGGGGACGGTGCCCACGAACACCCCACGCAGGCGCTGCTCGACGCGCTGACGATCCGCCGCCGCAAGGGTCCGATCTCCAGGCTCGCGATCGCGATCTGCGGCGACGTCCTGCACAGCCGCGTCGCGCGCTCCAACATCCTGCTCCTGAACGCGCTCGGCGCCAGTGTGCGCGTCGTCGGGCCCTCGACGCTCCTTCCCTCGGGCATCGCGGAGATGGGCGTCCAGTTCTTCAACCGGATGGAGGACGGCATCCGGGGCGCCGACGTCGTGATGATGCTGCGTCTGCAGCGCGAGCGTATGGAGGGCTCCTTCGTGCCCTCGGTGCGCGAATACTTCCGCCACCACGGGCTCGATGCGGCCAAGCTCGCCGCCGCCAAGCCGGACGCGCTCGTCATGCATCCCGGCCCGATGAACCGGGGCGTCGAGATCGCGTCCGAGATCGCGGACGGCCCGCAGAGCGTCATCGAGGAGCAGGTCGAGATGGGCGTCGCGGTGCGCATGGCGGTCATGGAGTGGCTGGCCGGCGAGCCGGGAGCCAACGCATGAGCGCGCCCCTGATCATCGAAAACGCCCGCATCCTCGATCCGAGCCGCGGGCTCGACGAGACCGGCACGATCGTCGTGCGCGACGGTCGCATCGAGGCGGCGGGCGCGGGCGCCCTGAACCAGGGCAGGCCCGAGGGCGCCGAGATCGTCGACGGCTCCGGCCTTCTCGCCCTGCCCGGCCTCGTCGACGCCCGTGTCTTCACGGGGGAGCCGGGCTTCGAGCATCGCGAGACCATCCGCTCGGTCGGCGAGGCGGCCGCGAGCGGCGGCGTCACCTCCATCCAGACCATGCCGGACACCGATCCTGTGATCGACGACCTGGCGCTCGCCGAGTTCGTCATGCGTACCGCGCGCGAGACCTCGCCGGTCAACGTCTTCCCCGCCGCCGCCATGACCAAGGGCCTGCGCGGACAGGAGATGACGGAGATCGGCCTTCTCTCGGCTGCCGGCGTCACCGCCTTCTCCGACGGACGGCGGACGGTCTCCAATCCGGCGCTGTTGCGCCGCATCATGACCTACGCCCGCGACTTCGGCGCCCTCGTCTTCCACGAGACGCAGGATCGGGATCTGACCGGAACCGGCGTCATGAACGAGGGGCGGCTCGCCTCCTGGCTCGGCCTGCCCGGCATCCCGCGCGAGGCGGAGATCATCCCGCTGGAGCGCGACCTGCGCCTCGCCGAGCTGACGCAGTGCCGCTACCACGCCGCGCAGCTCTCCTGCGCCGATGCAGCCGAGGTTCTGCGCCGGGCCAAGCGCGACGGCGTGAAGGCGACCGGCGGCGTCTCCATCGCGCATCTGTCGCTGAACGAGAACGACATCGGCGAGTACCGCACCTTCTTCCGCCTCGCACCGCCGCTGCGCCACGAGGACGACCGGCGCGCGATGATAGACGCGCTGAACGACGGCACGATCGACGTCGTCGTCTCGTCCCACGACCCGCAGGACGCGGACGGCAAGCGCCGTCCCTTCGCCGAGGCCGAAAGCGGCGCGATCGGGCTCGAGACGCTGCTGCCCGCCGCGCTGCGCCTCCATCATTCGGGCGCCGTTCCGCTCATGCGGATCGTGGAGGCGTTGACGGGCGCGCCGGCGCGACTGCTCGGTCTCGACCGGGGCACGCTCCAGCCGGGTCGCCCGGCCGACATCGCCCTCGTCGACCTCGACGAGCCCTGGATGTTCGGCGAGCGGCATATCCGGTCGCGCTCCAAGAACACCGTGTTCGAGAACGCTCGCTTTCAGGGCCGCGTCGTGCGTACCATCGTGTCGGGACGGACGGTGTTCGAGAGGGCGGACGACCGCGCATGACGGATTTCTTCGCGCAGAGCGCGCCCTGGATGCTGATCGTCTCGGCCGTCCTCGGCTATCTCTGCGGCTCCATCCCCTTCGGCCTGATCCTCGCACGGCTCTTCGGCCTCGGCGACGTGCGCAAGATCGGCTCCGGCAACATCGGGGCGACGAACGTCCTGCGCACCGGCAACAAGTCGGTCGCCGCCCTCACCCTTCTCGCCGACCTCCTCAAGGGCACGGTTCCGGTGCTGGTCGCCTGGACCTTCGGCGCACCGGCCGCGGCCATCGCGGGGCTCTTCGCCTTCCTCGGACATCTCTTTCCCGTCTGGCTCGGCTTCAAGGGCGGCAAGGGCGTCGCGACCTATATCGGCGTGCTTCTCGGCTTCGCGCCGCTCGGCGTCGCCGTCTTCGCGGTGAACTGGCTCGTCGTCGCCTATCTCTTCCGCTTCTCCTCCCTCGCCGCGCTCGTCGCCACGGCCGTCGTCCCGCTGGTCTACTGGGCGACGGGAGACATCCCGGCCGCCGCGCTTTCCGGCGTCCTGACCGTGATCGTCTACCTCAAGCATCACGCGAACATCTCGCGGCTTCTCGCAGGGACGGAAGGCAAGATCGGAGCCAAGGGGTGAGCGCGGGGCGCGGCCCACTGAGCGACGCACAGAAGCTCGCCTGGCTGCGCCTGATCCGGTCCGAGAATGTCGGCCCCGCCACGTTTCTCACCCTGATCAACCGCTTCGGGGGCGCGGAGGCCGCCCTCGAAGCCCTGCCGGAGCTCGCCGCGCGCGGCGGGTCACGCCGCATCCGGGTGGCGAGCCTCGACGACGCGAAGGCCGAGTGGGCGACCGCCGAACGGCTGGGCGCGCGGTTCCTGTGCCGCGGCGAGCCGGACTACCCGCCGATCCTGAACGCCACCGAATCCGCGCCGCCCGTCCTCGCCGTCATGGGCGACGCGGCGGTCCTGTCCCGGGCAGCCGTCGCCGTCGTGGGCGCCCGCAACGCCTCGCTGGCCGGCACCAAGTTCGCCGCCCGCCTGTCGGAGCAGATCGGTCGTGCCGGCTATGCCATCGTCTCGGGTCTGGCGCGCGGCATCGACGCCGCAGCGCACGAGGCCTCGCTCGCCAGCGGCACGGTCGGCGTCTTCGCGGGCGGGCTCGACCGGCCCTATCCGAACGAGAACCGGCCGCTGATGCGACGGATCGTGGACCAGGCCGGCTGCCTCGTCACCGAAATGCCCTTCGGCTGGACCCCGCGGGCGGCGGATTTCCCGCGCCGCAACCGCATCGTCGTCGCGCTCTCCCTCGGCGTGCTCGTGGTGGAGGCGGCACAGCGCTCGGGCTCCCTCATCTCGGCCAGGCTCGCCGGCGAAATGGGCCGCCTCGTCTTCGCGGTGCCCGGCTCCCCGCTCGATCCGCGCGCGGCCGGCGCCAACCGCCTCCTGAAGGACGGCGCGATCCTCGTCACGGAGGCCGCCGACGTCCTGGACGCCCTGCACCCGCTCATCGGCCGGACGCGCACGACCGAGCAACTGGAGGAGGACGCCGCGATGCCAGCGGACCAGGACGAACCGGCCCAGAGCGAGCGCGAGCGGATCGTCCAGGCGCTGGGGCCGACACCCGTCTCGGTGGACGATCTCGTCGGCCATCTCGGGGCCTCGCCGGGCGTCGTCCAGCTCGTGCTCCTGGAGCTCGATCTGGCGGGCCGGCTTGAGCGCCACCCGGGCGGCGGCGTCTCGCTTCTGGCCTGATCGGCCTGGTTGCGCCCCGGCCCCGCGGGGTTGACCGCCGGAAGAAGCCCATCCATGTGAGCGGTCGAACTCCACCGCGGCGTCGCGCCGTGGCAACCTCCAGGATCGCCGCCACATGGAAGTCGTCATCGTCGAATCGCCCGCAAAAGCGAAGACGATCAACAAGTATCTCGGCTCGGGCTACAAGGTCCTGGCGTCCTTCGGGCACGTCCGCGACCTGCCGGCCAAGGACGGCTCCGTGCGCCCGGACGAGGACTTCACGATGGACTGGGAGGTCGACAAGCCCTCTCAGAAGCGTCTGAACGAGATCGCCGCGGCGGTGAAGTCGGCCGACGCGCTCGTCCTCGCCACCGACCCGGATCGCGAGGGCGAGGCCATCTCCTGGCACGTCTTGGAGATCCTGCGCCAGAAGAAGGCGCTCAAGGACAAGCCGGTCAGCCGCGTCGTCTTCAACGCCATCACCAAGAAGGCGGTGCTCGACGCGATGGCGAACCCGCGCCAGATCGACGAGCCGCTGGTCGACGCCTATCTGGCGCGCCGTGCGCTCGACTATCTCGTCGGCTTCAACCTCTCGCCGGTGCTCTGGCGCAAGCTGCCCGGAGCGCGTTCGGCGGGCCGCGTCCAGTCGGTGGCGCTCCGCCTCGTCTGCGAGCGGGAATCGGAGATCGAGCGCTTCAAGTCCGAGGAGTACTGGCAGATCGGGGCCAGGCTCTCCACGCCGCGCTCGGAGGAGTTCACGGCGCGCCTGACGGCCTACGAGGGCCAGAAGCTGCAGCGCCTGTCGATCGGCAGCGAGGCACGCGCCTTCGAGATCCGCGACATGCTCGCCGGGGCCAGCTTCCGCGCGCTCTCGGTCGAGGCCAAGCCCACCAAGCGCAACCCTTCGCCGCCGTTCACGACCTCCTCGCTGCAGCAGGCGGCCTCCGCCAAGCTCGGCTTCTCGGCCTCGCGCACCATGCAGGTCGCCCAGCGCCTCTACGAGGGCATCGACCTCGGCGGCGAGACCGTCGGCCTCATCACCTACATGCGAACCGACGGCGTGCAGATCGCGCCGGAGGCGATCGACGCAGCGCGCAAGGCGATCGGCAAGACCTTCGGGGAGCGCTACGTGCCCGAGAAGGCCCGCTTCTACTCCACCAAGGCCAAGAACGCGCAGGAGGCCCACGAGGCCATTCGCCCGACCGGCTTCGACCGCCTGCCCAAGGACATGGAGCGGTACCTCGACCGCGACCAGGCGCGTCTCTACGACCTGATCTGGAAGCGCGCGATCGCCTCGCAGATGGCTTCTGCCGAGATCGAGCGGACGACCGTCGAGATCGCGGCCGAGAACGGCGGCAGGCGCGCGCAGCTGCGCGCGACCGGCTCGGTCATCCGCTTCGAGGGCTTCATCGGCGCCTATCAGGACCACCGCGACGATTCCAAGAGCCAGGCCGATCAGGCGGAGGAGGACGCCGAGGATTCGCGCCTGCCGGAGATCCGCGCAGACGAGGACCTGAAGCGCGACGCGATCGAGACCAGCCAGCATTTCACCGAGCCGCCGCCGCGCTATTCGGAGGCCTCGCTCATCAAGCGCATGGAGGAGCTCGGCATCGGCCGCCCCTCCACCTACGCCGCGACCCTCCAGACGCTGCAGGACCGCGACTATATCGTGCAGGACAAGCGCAAGCTCCTGCCCGATTCCAAGGGCCGCCTCGTCACCGCCTTCCTGCAGAACTTCTTCGAGAAGTACGTCGAGTACGACTTCACAGCGGATCTGGAGGGCAAGCTCGACCAGATCTCGGCGGGCGAACTCTCCTGGAAGGAGGTCCTGCGCGACTTCTGGCGGGACTTCTCCGCCCAGATCGACGGGACCAAGGAGCTTCGCGTCTCCGACGTCCTCGACGCCCTGAACGAGGATCTCGCGCCGCTCGTCTTCCCGCCGCGCGAGGACGGGTCGGACCCGCGCGCCTGCCCGCGCTGCAACGCGGGGCGCCTGTCGCTCAAGCTCGGCAAGTTCGGCGCCTTCGTCGGCTGCTCGAACTATCCCGAATGCGGCTACACAAAGCAGCTCGGCACCTCGCTGTCGGCCGACGGCGCCGATGCCGGCGGGCTCGACGGTCCCAAGGAGCTCGGCGCAGATCCGGCGACGGCCGAGATGGTGACGCTTCGCGACGGGCGCTTCGGCCCCTATGTCCAGCGCGGCGAGGGCAAGGAGGCCAAGCGCTCGTCCCTGCCCAAGGGCTGGGTCGTTGCGGAGATGGATCTGGAGAAGGCGCTGCAGCTCCTGGCGCTGCCGCGCGAGGTGGGCCTGCACCCCGAGACGGCCAAGCCGATCCTGGCCGGCCTCGGCCGCTACGGGCCGTTCCTCCAGCATGACGGCGCCTACGCCAATCTGGAGACGGTGGAGGACGTGTTCACGGTCGGCCTGAACCGCGCCGTCACCGTGATCGCGGAGAAGAAGGAGCGTGGCGGACGCGGGCGCGGCGCGCCGGCGGCGCTCGCGACCCTCGGCGAACACCCGACGCTCGGCGGCCAGATCACCGTTCGCGACGGCCGCTTCGGCCCCTACGTCAACACCGGCAAGATCAACGCCACGCTGCCGAAGGGCAAGGATCCCGCCTCCGTGACGCTGGAGGAGGCGATCCAGATCCTGACGGAGCGCGCCGAGAAGACCGGCAAGGCGCCGAAGGCGAAGGCCGCGCCGAAGAGGGCCGCCGCCAAGAAGCCGGCGGCGAAGAAGGCGGACGGCGACAAGCCCGCAGCCAAGAAGGCGCCCGCGAAGAAGGCCCCGGCCAAGAAGCCGGCCGCCAGGGCGGCGGAGTAAGCGCGGTGGCGCGGCGCTCGAAGGATCGATCGTCCGCCCCGACGCTCGACCGGGAGCAGGTTCTGCGCTTCATCGCGGAGAACCCGTCCCGCGCCACCAAGCGCGACCTCGCCAAGGCCTTCGAGGTCAGGGGCGAGGACCGCGTCCTTCTGAAGGACATCCTCGCCGAACTCCAGTCGGAAGGCGTCATCGAGGGCGGCCGCAAGCGCTACTCCAAGCCCGGCGCCCTGCCCTCGGTCGGCGTCTTCCGCGTCTCCTCGCGCGATGACGAGGGCGGGCTGCTCGTCGAGCCGGTCCAGTGGGACGGCGACGGCGAGCCGCCCCTCTTCCGTCTCAAGCAGTCGCGCGACCAAAGGGCCGCGGGCCTCGGCGACCGGGTGCTCGCGCGAATCCTCGACGACGAGGAGCAGCCGAGCGCGCGCGTGATCCGCGTTCTGGACGAAGCGCGTGCGAGCGCGCTCGGCGTCTTCCGGGCGATGCCGGGCGGCGCGGGTCGCGTCGACCCCGTCGAGAAGCGCGGGCTCGAATACGCCATCGGCCCGGACGGCGTGAACGGGGCGCGCGACGGCGACCTCGTCGAGGTCGACGCGCTGTCGCGGCCGCGGGCGGGCTTTCCGAAGGGCCGCGTCTCGCGCATCGTCGGCTCGATGGGTTCCGAGCGCGCGATCTCCACCATCGCACTCTTCGCCCACTCCATCCCTCACGTCTTCCCGAAGGCCGTCTTGGACGAGGCCGAGGCGGCGGGCGCGGCGACGATGGAAGCGCGCGAGGACTGGCGTGACCTGCCACTGATCACCATCGACCCGGCCGACGCCAAGGACCACGACGACGCGGTCCATGCCGCGCCGGACGAGGACCCCGCCAACCCCGGCGGCCATATCGTCACCGTCGCGATCGCCGACGTCGCCTTCCATGTGCGGCCCGGGTCCAAGCTCGATGCGGAGGCCCGGCTTCGCGGCAATTCGGTCTACTTCCCCGACCGCGTCGTGCCGATGCTCCCCGAGCGCATCTCCAACGACCTCTGCTCGCTGCGCGAGCACGAGGACCGGCCCGCGCTCGCCGTGCGCATGGTGTTCGACGCCGACGGCGAGAAACGCCGCCACGCTTTTCACCGCATCATGATGCGCAGCCACGCCAAGCTCGCCTACGAGAAGGCGCAGAGCGCGATCGACGGCGACGAGGACGCCGCGCCCACAGGCATCCGCGACGGGGTGCTGCGCCCGCTCTGGGCGGCCTACGCCTCGCTCAAGGCCGCGCGCGACAAGCGCGGGCCGCTGGAGCTCGACCTGCCCGAGCGCCGGATCAAGTTGAATGCGGAAGGCCGCGTCGAGCGCGTCTACATCCCGCCCCGCCTCGACGCCCACAGGCTGATCGAGGAGTTCATGATCCAGGCCAACGTCGCGGCGGCCGAGACGCTGGAGGCCAAGCGCCAGGCGCTTCTGTACCGCGCGCACGACGCGCCCTCGCTGACCAAGCTGGAAGCCTTGCGCGACTTCCTGCGCACGCTCGACATGCCGCTGGCCAAAGGCGGGTCGCTCCGCCCCTCGCACTTCAACCAGATCCTCTCGCGCGTGCGCGACGGCGAGCACGAACATCTGGTCAACGAGGTGGTGCTCCGCTCCCAGAGCCAGGCGCTCTACCAGCGCGAGAACATCGGCCATTTCGGTCTGAACCTGTTGCGCTACGCGCACTTCACCTCGCCGATCCGCCGCTACGCGGACCTCGTCGTCCACCGCGCTCTGATCCTCGCGCTCGGGCTCGGGCCCGGTGGGCTGACACGCAGCGACGAGGAGAGGCTCGACCTGACGGCCGAGGAGATCAGCGCGGCCGAGCGGCGCGCCATGGTCGCCGAGCGCGAGACGGTGGATCGGCTGATCGCCCATCACCTGGCCGACCGCGTCGGCGCGACCTTCACCGGCCGCATCACCGGCGTCACCAAGGCCGGCCTCTTCACGCGCTTGGAGGAATTCGGGGCCGACGGCTTCGTGCCGATCTCGACGCTCGGCAACGACTACTTCCATTACGACGAGGCCATGCATAGCTTGGTGGGCGAGCGCAGCGGCGAAGGCTTCCGGCTCGGCGACGTCGTTGAGGTCAAGCTCGTGGAGGCCGCGCCGCTGGCGGGCGCCATGCGGTTCGAGATGCTGTCGGAGCCGCGCGAACTGCCGCGCTCGAACGCCTCCTTCCACAAGTCGCGGAAGGGCTTTGCCGCCCGTCGCGGAAGGCCGGGCGGGCGGCCCGGCGGCAAAGGAAAGAGGCGATGACCGGAACGAGAGGCGAAACGATCGCAGGCACCCACGCCCTCGAACCGGGCGCCGAGCCCCGCCCCGTTCGGCAGGCCCTGTGGCGCGGGTTCAAATGCAGCTGCCCGCGCTGCGGCGAAGGCGCGCTCTTCGCCGGGTTCCTGACCAGCGTCGAGCGGTGCTCCGTGTGCGGCGAGGAGTTCCATCACCACCGCGCCGACGACCTTCCGCCCTACCTCACCGTCTTCATCGTCGGCCACATCGTGGTCGCGGCCTTCATGGCCGTGCAGCATGTCGGCGACCTGCCGCTCTGGGCGCATATCGCGCTGTGGTGCTCGGTCACGGTCGTCCTGTCGCTCGTCCTCCTCAAGCCGCTGAAGGGCGCGACGATCGGCCTGCAATGGGCCATGCGCATGCACGGCTTCGGCGGCCACGGCGCGGAGCACGACCACTGAACACGCAGACGCACGAGGGCACGCCCGGTCCGCAGCGCGAGCCGCAGATCCGCGTCCGCGACGCCGCGACGCTCGTCATCGTCGACGCGTCCGGGACCGTCCCGCGTATTCTCGTCGGCCGCCGGTCAAGTGGCCACGTCTTCATGGCCGGGCGGGTGGTCTTCCCCGGAGGCCGCGTCGATCCGGGCGACCTCAAGCTCGCCGCCTCGCACGCGGTCGCGGGGGACGCGCTGCTCCGCCTGACGGCGCGGACCCGCTCCGGCTTTCACGCGCGGCGCGCGGGCGCCCTGCCGCTCGCGGCGATTCGCGAGACCTGGGAGGAGACCGGCATCATGATCGGCCGCAGGGACGAGAGCTTCTCGTCCGCCCTTCCCGTCTGGAGCGAGTTCGCGGGCGCAGGAATCGCGCCCGAGCCGGAGCGGCTCGTCCCTTTGGCGCGCGCCATCACGCCGCCGGGAAACGTGCGCCGCTTCGACACGCGATTCTTCGCCGTCTCGGCCGACGCCATCGGCCATCGCGTGCCGCTGGAAAGCCGGCCGACCGACGAGTTCGACCGCGTCGACTGGCTGAGCGTCGACGAGCTGGCGAGCGAGAACCTGCACCACATCACCAAGCGGGTGCTCGCGCAGGCGGCGGCGCGGATCGAGGACGGGACCCTCTTCGATCCATCGGTCCCGATCCCCTTCTATCGACGGCGCGGCGACGGCGTCCGGATGGACCTCGTCTAGAGGGCGCCGCGCCCTTGACTTTGAAGGTGCGATGAATAGTGTGCGCGCTTCAGAAGGGACCCGTCCAGGCGGGTCCGTCGATGCTCGCCGGTGATCTTCGCCGGACACTCGGCCTCGGCGACACTTCGAACGACGAACACACCAGCGCCTCGCGCCGGCCCGTCACCCTTTGGTGGACGACGCCGGGAGGCCCGATCGCAAGGCGGATGGATTAAGTACGATGGCCAAGGCAACCACCATCAAGATCAAGCTTCTCTCGACGGCCGACACCGGCTTCTTCTACGTGACCACGAAGAACAGCCGCACGATGACCGACAAGATGGTCAAGACCAAGTACGATCCGATCGCGCGCAAGCACGTCGAGTTCAAGGAAGCCAAGATCAAGTAAGGCTCCTCGCCTTCGATCCAGATGTCGACGCCGCCCTCCGGGCGGCGTTTTGATTCGGGGACCCCGCTGCGTGCCCGACGGCCCCGCAGCGCGTCTATCGGCAGAGGGCCGCGCCTGCGTCCGCACCGAACCGACGGCCGTACTCCGGCCACCGGCCCGGTCGGCGCCGTCACGCTTCGCCCCCCCTTGGGGAAGGCGGTCGCCGGACCGTCGCGGCCCCGCCGATTCGCGACACGGCATGGATCGGCAGCTTGCGTCACCGGCACCAAAGCCCTGCAAATCCTGCGTTCCTCCACCATCCCGCCCCGGGCATGCGACGGCTGCTTGACAGGGCTCGACGCCTTCCGTAAACGACCACCAACGCCGACGGACACACGCCTCGGCGGCAAGCGCGGGTGTAGCTCAGTCGGTTAGAGTGCCGGCCTGTCACGCCGGAGGTCGCGGGTTCGAGCCCCGTCACTCGCGCCATTCACATCACACGAGAGCCCGCTCTTTCAGACGAAGACACGAGTTGCAGCGTCTGCGGCTGCGGCTCCCGCGTTCGTTCGAGGGCCCGTTTCCCGTCAGGTCCGGCGTCTCGAGGCCGATCCCTTCGAGCGCGCGTTCCCCGTCTCCGGTCTCACCGATCGGTCGCCCGGGCGAATGGGGACGCATATCATGGGGGCCCGGTGCCCCACCGAGCGGGACTGCAGGAGACGACATGGCCAGGAAGCCCAATTTCAATTTCGAGCGCCAGCAGCGCGACAAGGCGAAGGCCGAGAAGAAGGCCGAGAAGGCCGAGGCCAAGATCGCCAAGAAGCGCGAGGACAGGCCGTCCGAAGAGGCCGCCGAGGGGACCGAGCGTCCGACCGAGTGATCGCCGCGGACGGCTCGACTATGCCCCGGGCCGGACGCTTCGCCGAGCGGTCCGCGCCGGCCCCGGAACCAACATGACAACGTCAGGTGAGATCCCATCTTGAAGTCGAAAGAGCCCGAGTTCGTAGAGCGCCGCAACGCGGCGCGCGATGCCAAGGCGGCGCTGTTGGCCAAGGCCAAGGCGAGGGCGAACGACCCCGCCGTGGAAGCCCGCCGCGCCGAGCGCGCCGCGATCGCCGAGGCGCGCGAGAAGCGTCAGGAGGCGAAGCGGCAGGAGAGCGAGCGGCTGAAGCGCGAGGCGCACGAGCTGCAGATGCGCCAGGAGGCCGAGCGCCTTGCCGCCGAAGAAGCGGCCAAGACGGCCCGAAGCAACGATCTGGTGGCCAAGCTCGTGGAGGACGAGGCGGCCCGCAAGGCGATGCGCGACGCGCGCTACGCCGCGAGGCAGGCCCGCAAGGGCTGACCCCGGTAGGGAGTGGACATGAAGAAGGCGGCCCGCGGGCCGCCTTCTTTCGTTCCGGCCGTCCCCGTCGTCAGTTCTGCATTCCCCATTTTCGGACGGTTCGGTTTTCGATGGTCTGGAAGATGACGTTTTCGACGAAGAGTCCGATGAGGATGACGGTGAGGAGGCCGGCGAAGACGGTGGGGATGTTGAGGAGGTT
>JAEZXX010000078.1 GCA_023419535.1 Pseudomonadota bacterium
GCTGCCTACCCCCCCGGGGGCGCTCCTGTCGGAGCGCCATGCCACTGAGGTCCCTGGGGCCTCGGGAAGGCAGGTGGGAGGCGCGACGTGCCGCGAGCCAGGAGACCTGCCGTCTGAACGGAGCGCGAGCGCGCTCTTTCGATCCACTTCTTCGAGCGGGGATGCTCGGAAAGGATGTTCATGACGGCCCTGTCCCGGCCCGCGCTCCGCGCGCGGCTGCTCTCATTCGCCTCTGCACCCATGCCCGGCGCCCGCGGAGGTCCCGGCCAGGAAACAGCGCGAAACCCTTGGACAAGCGATTTGTTATTTTATAACATAACGCCTTCGCTGGTCCCGAAGGGTCGCCTGATGTCGCATCTGAATTCCGTCGCGCTCGCCTTCGTCTCGGGCGCAGCTCTCCTCGTCTCCACGGGAGCCTCGTTCGCGCAAGACACCGCCTATCCGCTGACCGTGCAGAACTGCGGCCGCGAGGTGGTCTTCGAGGCGGCGCCGCGGAGCGTCGTTTCCATCGGCCAGAGCATGACGGAAATCCTCTATCTCCTCGGCCTTGCCGACCGGGTCGTCGGCACCGCGCTCTGGATCGGGCCCGTCCTGCCGGGCTTCGAGGCGGTCAACGAGGGAATCGATCGTCTCGCCGACGACGATCCGAGCTTCGAGAGCGTCGTCGACAGGCGCCCCGACCTCGTGACCGCGCAGTTCGAATGGCATGTCGGCCCCGCCGGCATCGTCGCGACGCCCGGGCAGTTCGCCGAACTCGGCATCCAGACCTACCTCTCCCCGGCCGATTGCACGGGCAAGGACAATTCCGACGGCGGCGACGGCATGCGCCGCGAACCCTTCACCATGGCCCTCATCCACCAGGAGGTCCGCGAGCTCGCTGCGATCTTCGACGTGAGGGAGGAGGGCGAGCGCGTCGTCGCCGACCTGGTGCGGCGCGAAGAGCAGGCGAAGGCGAGGATCGCCGATCTCGCGGGCGAGGTCTCGGCGGTCTTCTGGTTCTCCTCGGCCGATCTCGCCATCGATCCCTACGTGGCGGGCACCCACGGCGCGCCCGGCTACATCATGGAGACGCTCGGGGTGACGAACGTCATCGACAGCCCGGAGGAATGGCCGACGGTGGGCTGGGAGACGATCGTGCGCAGCGATCCGACGATCCTCGTTCTCGGCGAGATGCAGCGGCGGCGCTACCCCGCCGACGACATCGCGGTGAAGCGTCGCTTCCTGGCCGAGGATCCGGTCGCGGGCCTCATGGAGGCGGTGGAGGAGGACCGGATCGTCGTCATGGACGCGCAGGCGATGAATCCGACGATCCGCACGATCGAGGGCATCGAGGTGCTGGCCGAAGGCCTGTCGCGGGCCGGCCTGTCCCGGTGAGCGCCGAACCTCTTTCGGGTGCCTGGGGTGGAGCGGCCGGCTCCTCCCCGGTCGCCGCCGCGCGGCGCCGGTCCGTGGCGCGCCTCTCTCCGGCCCTCTGGTCGCTCGCCGGGCTCGTCGCGCTTCTCGGCGCGCTCGCGCTCGGGGCGGCGATCGGCGAGACGGCGATCCCGCTGGACACGGTCGCCAAGACCCTCGCCAACCGCCTGTTCGGCGCGGCCTATCCGATCGACCGGATCGACGAGGGCATCGTCTGGAACTACCGCCTGTCGCGCGCCATCGTCGCAGGCGCCTGCGGCGCCTCCCTGGCTCTGTCGGGCGCGATCCTCCAGTCGCTCCTGCGCAACGCGCTGGCCGATCCCTACATCCTCGGCATCTCGGCCGGCGCCTCCACCGGGGCCGTCTCGGTCGCCATCGTCGGGATCGGGGCCGGCGCGGTGACCATGTCGCTCGGCGCGTTCGCCGGGGCGCTCGCCGCCTTCGGCTTCGTCTCGGCGCTCGCGCTGCGCGCCGGCAGCGGGGCGGGCGCGATCATCCTCGCCGGCATCGCCGGCTCGCAGCTCTTCAACGCGCTCACCTCCTTCGTCATCACCAAGTCGGCGACGGCCGAGCAGGCGCGGGGCATCATGTTCTGGCTGCTCGGCAACCTCTCCGGCGTGCGCTGGCCGGACGTATCGCTCGCTGTCCCGGTGGCGCTGGCCGGCTTCCTCATCTGTCTCTTGCACGCCCGCGCTCTCGACGCCTTCACCTTCGGCGCGCAGTCGGCCGCCTCGCTCGGCGTGCCGGTGCGGCGGGTGCGAGCGGTCCTCATCGGCACGGCGGCGCTGATGACGGCGGTGATGGTCTCCATCGTCGGCTCGATCGGCTTCGTCGGCCTCGTCGTACCGCACGCCGCGCGCCTCCTCTTTGGGGTCCGCCACACGGTGCTGCTTCCCGCCTGCGCCGTCATCGGCGCGATCTTCATGATCGCGGCCGACGTCCTGTCGCGCAACCTCGTGCCGGGTCAGGTGCTGCCGATCGGCGTCATCACCGCGCTCGTCGGCGCGCCCGCCTTCGCGCTGATCCTGATGCGCCGGAGGGTCGGCACGTGATCCTGAGCGCGCAGGGCCTCGTCTGGGGGGCCGCAGGGCGGCGGATCGTCGACGACATCTCGCTGGAGGTCGAGGCGGGCGAGTTCCTCGGCTTCGTCGGGCCGAACGGTTCGGGAAAGACCAGCCTGATGTCCCTCCTGGCGGGCCTGCGCCCGCCGGAGTCGGGCGAGGTTCGGCTGGACGGACAGCCGCTCGGGCAGCTTCCCCGCCGCAACGTGGCGCAAAGGGTCGCCCTCGTCGAACAGCAGGCCGAAACCGCCGAGCGCATCACCGCGCGCGAGGCGGTCGAGCTCGGCCGCACGCCCCATCTCAGCGCCCTGCGCCGCTTCTCTGACGATGACGGGCGGATCGTGGACCGCGCCCTCGCCGAGGTCGGGATGGACCGGATGGCCGACCGGCTCTGGCACACCTTGTCCGGCGGCGAGCGTCAGCGCCTGCACATCGCCCGGGCGCTGGCGCAGGAGCCTCGGATCCTGATGCTGGACGAGCCGACCAACCATCTCGACATCCACCACCAGATCGCCCTGCTCGACCTCGTCGCGCTGCAGGATCTGACCGTCGTCGCCGCGCTGCACGATCTGAACCACGCGGCGATGTTCTGCGACCGCATCGCCGTCCTCGACCGGGGCCGGCTCGAGGCGCTGGGACCGCCGGCCGAGATCCTCACCGCAGAGCGTCTCGCCCGCGTGTTCGAGGTCGAGGCGCAGGTCGAGCCAGGCGAGGACGGGCGGCCCTTCATCCGCTATGCGCGGCCCCCGGGGGCGCATCGTCGCCCGGGCGTCCGCCTTGCCTCCTGAGCCCTCAGCTGCCGAAGATCGCCTCGATCTCGTGCGGCCCGAGCCGCCGGATCGCGCCGGGCGGAAGGTCCCCGGGCAGTTCCAGTCCGCCCATCGCCTCGCGGTGCAGCGCCTCGACATGGTTGCCGAGCGCGGCGAACATGCGCCGGACCTGATGGTAGCGACCCTCGTGGACGGTCAGGAGCGCCGTGCGCTCGCCCAAAGCGGTCATCTGCGCGGGCAGCAGCGGCTTGTCCTCGCCGTCCAGCATCAGGGTCCCGCTGGCGAACGCCTCGGCCTCGCCGCCCTCCAGCGGCCGCGCGAGCGTCGCGCGGTAGCGTTTGCCGACATGGCGCCTGGGCGAGATGATGCGGTGGAGGAGGGCGCCGTCGTCGGTCATCAGGAGAAGGCCCGACGTCTCCTTGTCGAGCCGCCCGACGGTGGAGAGCGCCGGGTCGCGCCGGCGCCAGCGCGCGGGCAGGAGGTCGTAGACGAGTGGGCCCGCCTCCTTGTGCGAACAGGTCGTGCCGAGCGGCTTGTGGACCATGAGGACGACACCGGGCAGGGGATCGAGCGCCTCCCCGTCGACGACGAGCCGCGCCTCTAGATCGCCGGTCAGCGTCACCCGCTCCTCGGCCGATGCGACCGGCGCGCCGTCGAGCCGGATGCGTCCGTTGCGCGCCAGCATCTGGATCTCGCGCCGCGAGGCGTAGCCCATATTGGCGAGGAGCTTGTCGAGGCGAGCGGTCGGGGTCTTCACTTCACGGCCTCGAAGATCTTGTAGCCGGAGCCCTCGGCCACCGTCTCGACACGCGCGAAGCGTTCGCGCAGAACCGCTTCGTAGGGAAGGTGGCGGTTGGCGACGAGGCGCAGGCGCCCGCCCCGCCGGAGCATGGCGGCGCTCGATCGCACGAAATCCTGGCCGAGCGCGCGGCTCTCGACGCCCTCGACGTGGAAGGGCGGGTTCGAGACCACGAAGTCGAGCCCCCCGAGCCCGACCGTGCGCGCATCCGCCCAATGATGGACGGCACGGGCGTCCGGCAGATTGCGCCTCGCGGCCTCCACCGCCCGGCGGTCGATCTCGACGAGGTGCAGTGCGGCGATCGAGGGCGAGGCGAGGACGGCCCGCGACAGGACGCCGAGGCCCGAGCCGAGATCGGCCCCTTGCCCTGAGAACGGCGGCAGATGCTCGATCAGGAGCGCCGTCCCGGCATCGATCCGATCGAAGGCGAAGACACCCGGCTGGGTCCAGAGGCCGAGCGTGGGATCGAGACGAGGGGCGCCGGCCTCGATCGCCGCCTCGATCCCGTCGAGTTCGAACGGTCGGACGGTCTCGCAGATCCGGTGATGGGCCTTGGAGCGCTCGGCGACCGTGCAGCCGAAGGCTTCGAGCTCGGCGCGCAGGCGCGCGCCCCCTTGCGCCTTCGGGGCGAGCGCGATCAGGCTTGCGCCCGGCGCGAGCGCCCGCAGGGCGTGAGCTAGGACGAAGCGGCGCTCCGCCGCCCCGGGCGGCGCCAGCATCACGAAACCGGCGAAGGCGTCGTCCGACGCCGTCTCGATCGCGAACGAGCCGGGCACGAAGGGCGAATGCTGCCGCGCGCCCGGCGGCGGCTCGGCGAGCGCGGGCGGCGGGGCGCCGTAGACGCCGTGGATGGGGTTCGCATCGGTCACGGGCGCGAGCCATAGCAGCTTCTGCCGGGCGTGGAAGCCGGGCCGGCGATCGACGGTCCGCGGCGCGCGGACGCGAGCCAGGCTCGGCAACCGTGGGTTTCGCCTTTGCGGGCATGTGACGTAAACGGAAGATGTTTCGTTTTGGACGTCGCTCTGTATAGTGAGCCTCTGGCCGATGAGGAGGAGACGCCGATGAACAAGCCTTGGATCGAGCATTACCCGAACGGCGTGCCCGCCGAACTGCCGCCCTATTCCTACAGGTCGCTGGCGGATTTCCTGGGCGAGGCCTTCGCCCGGCACGGCGACAAGCCGGCCTTCAAGTTCATGGGCAAGACCCTGACCTACCGGGAGCTCGACGAGGCGTCGAAGCAGTTCGCGGCCTATCTGCAGTCCCTCGGCCTCAAGCCCGGCGACCGCGTCGCGCTGATGATGCCGAACGTCCTGCAATATCCGATCGCGATCGCGGGCGTCGCGCGGGCCGGACTGGTGGCGGTCAACACCAACCCGCTTTACACGCCCCGCGAGCTGGAGCATCAGCTGAAGGATTCCGGCGCCAAGGCGATCGTGATCCTGGAGAACATGGCCGCGACGCTGGAGACGTGCCGGAAATCGGTTCCCGTCGAGCACGTGGTCGTCGCCTCGATCGGCGAGACGCTGTCGCCGCTCAAGGGCATGATCGTCAACTTCGTCGTCCGGCGCGTGAAGAAGATGGTGCCGGCCTTCTCGCTGCCCGGCTCGATCACCTGGTCCGAGGCGATGAAACGAGGCGCCAAGGCCGCCTACAGGCCGGTGGAGCGGGACATCGACGACGTCGCGGTGCTGCAGTACACGGGCGGCACGACCGGCCCTTCGAAGGGCGCGACGCTGACGCATCGCAACGTCATCGCCAACGTTCTGCAGTCCGAGCTCTGGTTCCAGCCCGCTCTGAAGCGGGCGAAGGAGGGCGAGCAGCCGCACACGGTCTGCGCGCTCCCGCTGTATCACATCTTCGGCTTCACCGTGAACATGATGCTGGCCATGCGCACGGGCGGCTGCAACATCCTCATCACCAACCCGCGCGACATTCCGGCGGTGCTGAAGGAGCTGAAGAACCACAAGTTCCACCTCTTCCCGGCGGTCAACACGCTGTTCGGCGCCATCGCCCGCCATCCTGACGCCAAGGGCGTCGACTGGTCGAACCTTATCGTCTCCATGGGCGGCGGCATGGCGGTGCAGGCGGCGACCGCCAAACAGTGGCTGGACCTGACGGGTTGCCCGATCTGCGAGGGTTACGGCCTGTCCGAGACCTCGCCCGTCGCCTCGGCCAACGACATCACCTCCAAGGCCTTCACCGGCACGATCGGCCTGCCGATCCCCTCGACCGACATGAAGATCGTCGACGAGGACGAGCGCGAGCTGCCGCAGGGCGAACGCGGCGAGATCGTCATCAAGGGCCCGCAGGTGATGAAGGGCTACTGGAACCGGCCCGAGGAGACCGCCAAGGCCTTCACGGCCGACGGCTTCTTCAAGAGCGGCGACATCGGCGTGATGGATTCCACCGGCGCCTTCAAGATCGTCGACCGCAAGAAGGACATGATCAACGTCTCGGGCTTCAACGTCTATCCGAACGAGATCGAGGAGGTCGTCACCCACATGCCGGGCGTCACCGAAGCCGCGGCCATCGGCATCGCCGACGAGCAGTCGGGCGAGGCGGTGAAGCTGTTCGTGGTCAAGAGCGACCCGGCCATCACGGAAGACCAGGTGAAGGCCTTCTGCCGCGAGAAGCTCACCGGCTACAAGCGACCGAAGGCGGTGGAATTCCTGCCCGAACTGCCGAAGACCAATGTCGGCAAGATCCTGCGGCGCGAGCTGCGCAAATAGGAGAGCATTGCGAGCCGAAGCGGAAACGCTTCGGCGTCGGACGATGCGGCCCCGAAGGCGACACGCCCGGCCCTTCCCGTTTGACGGGCGGGGGCCCGGCGTGGCAACCGCAGGGCCATGACGCCCGCGCCCGACGACACCATCGCAGCCCTCTCCAGCGGCCCGCTGCCGGCGGGCGTCGCGGTGCTGCGCGTTTCCGGCCCGGCGGCGCGGGAGGCGCTGGTTCGGCTGGCTGGCGGGGTTCCGGAGCCCCGCCGGGCGAGCCTTCGCACGATCCGCGACCTGACCGGAGCGCCGATCGATCGCGGCCTGGTCCTGTTCTTCGCAGGGCCGGCCTCGGTGACCGGCGAGGATTTGGCCGAGATCCATCTCCACGGCGGGCGCGCGGTGGTCGCCGCGGCGCTCGGCGCCCTGACGAGCCTTCCCGGCGTCCGGCTCGCCGAAGCTGGCGAGTTCACCCGTCGCGCCTTCGCCAACGGACGGATCGACCTGACGGAAGCCGAAGGCCTCGCCGACCTCCTGGCGGCGGAGACGGAAGGCCAGCGCCGGCAGGCCCTGCTCCAGGCCGGCGGCGCTCACCGCGCGCTCTATGAAGACTGGTCGCGGCGCCTGTTGTACGCCCGAGCGATGCTGGAGGCCGATTTCGACTTCTCCGACGAGGACGACGTCGCAGACGACGTCGCCGCATCGGTGCTTCCGGCGGTCCACGCGATCGCCGCCGAGATCGAGGCCCACCTCTCCGGCGCCGCGCGCGGCGAGATCCTGCGCGAGGGGTTCCGGGTCGCGATCGTCGGGCCGCCCAACGCGGGCAAGTCCAGCCTTCTCAACGCCCTCGCCCGCCGCGAGGCGGCCATCGTCTCCGACATCCCCGGCACGACGCGCGATGCGATCGAGGTCGCGCTGGACCTCGCGGGCGTTCCGGTCCGCCTCGTCGACACGGCCGGTCTGCGCGAGACGGGCGATGCGATCGAGGCGATCGGGATCGAGCGCGCCAGGCGCGCGATGGTCGAGGCCGACCTCGTCCTTCACCTGACGCCCGCCGGCGAGGCGTGGGACGCCTCGCTCGTCGAGGCCGTCGATCCCGCCCGGCTTTGGCGGATCGCGGCCAAGGCCGATCTTTCGCCGAGCGAGGACCCGGCGCGCCTGTCGGTCCGGACCGGCGAGGGCCTGGACGCGCTCGTCGCGCGGATCGGAGCGGAGGCGCTCGCGCGGGCGGGCGAGGGCCTCCAGCCGGTCCCCACGCGCGAACGCCACCGCCTGCATCTGGCGCAGGCGCTGTCGATCCTGAGGCACGAGCCGCTCGCCGGCCTGCCGCCCGAGATCGTCGCCGAGGCGCTGCGACGGGCCGACGACGCGCTCGGCGCCTTGACGGGGCGACGCGGGGTGGAGGAGCTTCTGGGGGTGATCTTTTCGGAATTCTGCATCGGCAAATGAGATGGACGGCGACTTCATCATCCGTGCCAGCGCCCCGAGCGACGTTCCGGGTCTGACAGCGCTCATCAACCTGCCCGGCTTCCGGCACGGGACCCTGCGCATGCCGTTCGAGGCGGAGGACTCGGTGCGCCAGCGTCTGTTCAAGCCGGGATCCAACGCGGTTTCGCTCGTCGCCGAGCGGAGCGGACAGGTCGTCGGATCGGCGGGCCTGATGCCCTATTCCGGCCGGCGGGCCCATGTCGGGACGATCGGAATGGGCGTCCACGACGATTTCCGCCGCCGCGGCATCGGCCGGGCGCTGCTGACCGCTCTCCTCGACGTCGCCGACAACTGGCTCGGGCTTCGCCGGGTGGAGCTGGACGTGAACGTCGACAATGTCGGCGCGATCGCGCTCTACCGCGCGCTCGGCTTCGAGCTGGAGGGAACGGCGCGCCAGTCGATCCTGCGCGACGGTGTGCTCGTCGACGCCCATTGGATGGCCCGGCTGCGGCCGCCGGCGCCTGCCGCGACTGAGCCGCGCCCGGATTGACAGCCTCGCGGGAGGGGGGCTTAACCCTTTTCCCATGAGCGATCTCTTCTTCGACGTCGTCGTCATCGGCGGCGGTCATGCCGGCTGCGAGGCGGCGGACGCGGCGGCGCGCGCCGGCGCCCGCACGGCCCTTCTCACCCACCGCTTCGACACGGTGGGCGCAATGAGCTGCAACCCCGCCATCGGCGGCATCGGCAAGGGCCATCTGGTCCGCGAGATCGATGCGCTCGGCGGCCTCATGGGGCGGGCGGCCGATGCCGGGGGCATCCAGTTCCGCCTTCTCAACCGCAGCAAGGGCCCGGCCGTGCGCGGGCCCCGGACGCAGGCCGACCGCAAGCTCTATGCCGCGGCCGTGCAGAGAATGATCCGGAACCGGAACGGTCTGGAGATCGTCGAGGGGGATGCCTTCGATCTGCAGATCACGGAAGGGCGCCCGAGCGCGGTGATCCTCGCCGACGGCCGGCGGGCCGGCTGCGCCGCCGTCGTCCTGACCAGCGGCACCTTCCTCAACGGCCTGATCCACATCGGCGAGCGGCAGATCCCGGCGGGTCGGATGGGCGATGCCGCTTCGACGGGTCTGTCCGCCACGCTCGGCCGGCTCGGCCTCGCCCTCGGGCGGCTGAAGACGGGGACGCCGGCCCGCCTGAACGGACGCACGATCGACTGGGAGGGTCTCGACCGCCAGCGCGCCGACGCGGATCCGGTTCCCTTCAGCTGGGCGACGACGGCGATCGCCAACCCCCAGGTCGACTGCGGCATCACCCGCACCACGGAGGAGACCCACCGGATCATCCGCGAGAACCTGTCGCGTTCGGCGCTCTACGGCGGGCGGATCGCGGGGACGGGTCCGCGCTACTGCCCCTCGATCGAGGACAAGATCGTCAAGTTCGGCGACCGCGACGGGCACCAGATCTTCCTGGAGCCGGAAGGGCTGGACGACGACACCGTCTATCCGAACGGCATCTCGACCTCGCTGCCCGAGAACGTGCAGCACGCCTTCCTGCGCTCGATCCCCGGGCTGGAGCGGGTCGAGGTACTGCGCCCCGGCTATGCCATCGAGTACGATCACGTCGATCCGCGCGAGCTGACGCGCGGGCTGGAAGTGCGCACCGTCCCCGGCCTGTTCCTGGCCGGGCAGATCAACGGCACGACGGGCTACGAGGAGGCGGCCGCGCAAGGGCTGCTCGCCGGCCTCAACGCGGCGCGGCGCGCCGGCGGATCGGAACCGGCGACCTTCGGGCGCGAAGAGGCCTATCTCGGAGTCATGGTCGACGACCTGACCCGCACCGGCGTCTCCGAGCCCTACCGCATGTTCACCTCGCGCGCCGAGTTCCGCCTGTCGCTGCGCGCCGACAACGCCGACCGGCGCCTCACGCGGCGCGGCATCGACTTCGGTCTTGTGGGTGCCGAGCAGGCTGCGGCTTTCGAGACCGAGGACCAGGCGCTCTCGCAGGCGTGCGACCGCCTGCGCGCGATCACCGTCACGCCGAGCGAGGCGGTGCGGCGCGGCCTGCTGGTCAATCAGGACGGGCGGGCGCGCAGCGCCTGGCAGCTTCTGTCGTCGCCGGACACCGATCTCGCTGCTCTCTCGGTCGTCTGGCCGGAGCTCCGGTCCATCGAGCCCAGGCTGCACGAGCGTCTGGAGACCGAGGCGCGCTACGACGTCTATCTCGACCGCCAGCGACGCGACCAGGCGGCCCTGCGTCGTGACGAGGCGGTGGAGATTCCGGACGATCTCGACTTCGCGAGCCTGAAGGGCCTGTCGCGAGAGCACGCGGAAAAGTTGTCGGCACGGCGCCCGCGCACGCTCGCGGAAGCCGGGCGGATCGACGGGATGACGCCTGCGGCGCTGGCCCTGATCCTGGTCGCGATCCGCCGTGCGACACTGGCGCGGGCGGCATGACGGGCGGTTCGTCCGCGCAGCGCGACGCCGTGCTGGCACGCCGAAAGGTTTCACGTGAAACGGCCGGACGGCTCGACGCCTACGAGACCCTGCTGCGCAGTTGGCAGGCGCGCACCAATCTCGTCGCCCCCTCGACGCTGCCCGATCTCTGGGAACGCCATTTCGAGGAGGGGCTGGTTCTCGGCGCGCTGGTGCCAGCGGACGCGCGAGAGGTCGTGGACCTCGGCTCCGGGGGCGGGCTGCCGGGGCTGGTGCTCGCGATCCTCGCCAAGGCGCGCGGAAGCGGGCACGTGACGCTCGTCGAGAGCAACGGGAAGAAGGCCGCCTTTCTGCGCACCGTCGCGCGGGAACTGGCGCTCGACTGCACCGTGCGGGCCGAGCGGATCGAGGTCTGCGGGCCGGTCGTCTCGGCCGCCGATGCCGTGACGGCCCGTGCGCTCGCACCGCTCGAGACGCTCCTCGAATGGGTGCAGCCGCATCTGGGTGCCGATGCCGTGTGCCTGTTTCCGAAAGGCCGCGGGCACGGGCTGGAGGTCGCCCGCGCCTCTCAACAGTTCGAATTCGATATGGTAAAGCATTCCTCTACGGGCGAACCCGAATCGGTCGTGCTCGAACTGCGCGCGCTTCGACGGCGCGCGTAGGACCGTCAACGGCCGGGCGGCCCTCGTTCGGCCAGGGGTGCGGATTTGGATAATCGTTCCGGGTCCGGAATGCGGACCATCACCATCGCGAACCAGAAGGGCGGGGTCGGCAAGACGACGACCGCCATTAATCTCGCGACGGCTCTCGCCGCCATCGGCCGGCGCACGCTGCTTATCGACCTCGACCCGCAAGGCAACGCCTCGACCGGGCTCGGCATCGACAAGGACGACCGGGAGGTCTCGTCCTATGACGTCTTGACGGAACGCGCGTCCATCACCGAGGCCGCGTCCGCGACGGCCGTTCCGAACCTGTCCGTCGTGCCCTCGACGCTCGACCTCCTGGGTCTGGAAATGGAGATCGCGAGCGCCAGCGGACGGGCCTACCGTCTTCGCGACGCGCTGCACTTTCATGTCGAGGAGAACGCGCATTTTGACTTCGTCCTCGTCGACTGCCCGCCCTCGCTGAACCTCCTGACGATCAACGCCATGGCGGCGGCCGATTCGATCCTGGTGCCGCTGCAGTGCGAGTTCTTCGCGCTGGAAGGTCTCAGCCAGCTTCTGGAGACGGTGGAGCGCGTGCGCGACACGCTGAACCCCGCCCTCGGGCTGCACGGCATCGTGCTCACCATGTTCGACGGCCGGAACAATCTGGCCAGTCAGGTGGTGAAGGACGTGCGCGCCTATATGGGCGACCATGTCTACGACACGATCATCCCGCGGAACGTTCGCGTCTCCGAGGCTCCGTCCTTCGGCAAACCGGCGATCCTCTATGACATGAAATGCTCGGGCAGCCAGGCGTATATCCGCCTCGCCTCCGAGGTGATCCAGCGCGAGCGCGGGCTGGGCGTGGCGGCATGAGTTTCGTGTCGGAACCGCAACGATCCGCCCGCGGCAACGGTCTGAGCAAGGAGATGCGTCCATGAGTGACGACAAGTCGCGGGCGCGTCTGGGGCGCGGCCTCGCTTCCCTCATCGGCGGCGGCGCGGGCACGGCACGGCCGGGCGGAGCCTCCGGCTTCTCGATCCCGGGCGCTTCGGGCGCCCCGATCGGCGAACGGCGCGTAGCGCCCTCGCAGCTCGCGCCGAACCCCGACAATCCCCGCCGCAGCTTCGATCAGGCCGGGCTCGAAGAGCTGGCGGCCTCCATACGCGTCCACGGCGTCGTCCAGCCGATCCTGGTGCGGCGGCGGAGCGGGGAAGGCGCGCCCTTCGAGATCGTCGCCGGCGAACGGCGCTGGCGGGCCTCGCGCATCGCCGGGGTCGCCGACGTGCCGATCGTCGTGCGCGACCTCTCGGACCGCGAGACGCTGGCGATCGCCATCATCGAGAACGTCCAGCGTGCCGACCTCAACGCCGTGGAAGAGGCGATGGGCTACGAGGCGCTGATCCGCGAGCACGGCTACACCCAGAACGATCTGGCCGAGATCGTCGGCAAGTCGCGCAGCCATGTGGCGAACACGCTCCGGCTCCTGAAGCTCCCCGAGGGGGTGAAGGAGATGGTGCGCACCGGCGAGCTGTCGGCTGGCGCGGCCCGCACGGCGGTCTCGGCGTCGGACCCGGAGGCCTTTGCGCGCCGGATCGTGGAAGGAGGCATGAGCGTTCGCGAGGCCGAGGAGGCTGCGCGCGGTGCCGTGGAACCTCAGGCGACGGGCGGGGCTGCGAAGCCGGTCGCGAGCCGCAAGGCTGGCAAGGCGAAGGAGGCCAAGGACCCGGACACGCTGGCGCTCGAAAGCCTTCTGTCCGTGTCGCTCGCCATGCCTGTCTCGATCGAACTCGCCGGAACCGGCGGACGAGGGCGGCTCTCGCTCGATTTCGCCGATCTCGACCAGCTCGACGAACTCTGCCGCCTGCTTCGCGCGCGCAGCACGAAGAGCGCAGGCGAGCCCAAGGTGCGCAGCCTTTAGGGGGCATTTCGGCGGGAGCGCCCCTGCGGCGGACGCAAGGCGAAACCTGGACGTCGTTCCTGAAGCGCCATTCCCACCCAGCTATTCCGGCCTCGTCACTCCCCGCGGCCATTCCAGCCTGTCCATTCCAGCCTCGTCATCCTCGGGCTTGACCCGAGGATCGGGCGGAAGCGCCGTGGCGATGGACCAAGGTCGGCGTGGTCGGAGCGCGATTCCCGGGTCAAGCCCGGGAATGACGAAGCTTGGAGCAAAAAGGTTTGGAAATCCGGCGGCATGTCCGCACCGTTCCGGTACGGCTGCTGGACGAACGCTGCCAGGCCGTATCACCGCCGCGTCAGGCGGCGACGGGCGGCCTCGACGCCGATCTCGATCAGCGTGCGGTGGGTGATCGTCGCGGCGAGCGCCGCCTCCTTGCGGCTCGAGAGCACGTCCGCCTCGATCCGCGACAGGGTCGCGGCGAGGCCGGCTCGGTCCCAGGCCTGCGCTGCGGCAAGAAGTGCGTCCTTGCGTCGGAAGTGGGGACGGCGCTTCTCGACCGCCGAGGCGACGGTCGCGCCGCCCGCCTCCACCTCCTCGCGGATCGCGAGCAGCTGGTGGAAGTGACGCAGCAGCGCCGAATGCAGCTGGAAGGTCGAGGTGCCCGAAGCGGTCAGCCGCTCGATCAGCTCCGGAAGCTTGCGGACCTCGCCGCCTGCCGCCGCGTCCACCGCCTCGTCCACGGTCTCGGCGGAGACGTCGCCGACGACGGCGGCCACGTCCTCCTCGACGATGCCGGGGCGCCCGTGCGCATAAAGGCAGAGCTTGCGCACCTCGCCGCGCGAGGCCATGCGGTCGGCGCCGAGCCGGCTCTTGAGAAGCTCGCGCGCGCCGCGCTCGATGACGAGGCCGCTGGCGGCCAGCTCCTCGTCGATCATGCGGTCGAGCGCCCGGCCCTCGTCCTGGTAGCAGGGCAGCGCCATCGCCGCGTGCCCGCGCTCGGCGTTCAGCCTGAGGCCGGAATTCTTCTTCAGGTCGCCCGCCTCGATGACGACGATCGCGTCCTTCGGCGGGTCGGAGGCGAGGTCGGAGACCGCGTCGGCGAGGTTGCGCCCGTTGCCGGCGCCCTTCACCCGGATGAGCCGGCGACCGCCGAAGAGGCTGATCGTGCGCGCCTCGTCGAAGAGGCGTCCGATTTCGCGCTCCAGCTCGTCCGCCTGCAGGAGGACGGAGGCGAAGGGATCGCCCCGGTCGACGCCCGACCCGTTCGCGATCGCCTCGGCGCGCTCGGCGACGAGGCCGGGATCGGGCCCGTAGAGCAGGATCACCGGAAAGGCGTGGTCGGGCCGTGCGAGGAACGCGTCGACCTCGCCGGCCCGCTTCTGCGCCATCAGCCGCGGGGCTGGGCGATACGGCCGGCGACCGTCGTCCGCCCGGTGGCATCGCCGCGAAGGACCGGGGCGATGGCGAGGGTGATCTGCGCGGCGAGCGTTTCGCCGGCGTTCTGGCGCGCGTCGAGGAGCGCGCGCTGAGCGGCGAAGAGCTGCTCGGAGCGGTCGTAGGGCGCCGTCGCGAAGCGCGAGCCCGTCGCCACGACCTGCCCGTCCGCGAGGCGCGTGACGGTGTAGGTCGCGCTCATCCGATAGACGCTCGCCGTCGGGACGCCGCTGCCGCCCTGGATCGAGACCGACGAATCCAGTCCGGTCACGGCGAGCGTCACCTGATAGATCGGGTCGCGGACCGGCTCGGCGCCGTTCAGCCGGAACAGGAGTGCGTTGCGCAGGATCTGGTCGGTGCGCGTCTGCGCCTCGACGACGGCGATCCGGCCTCGCAGCTGCGCGAGGGCGGCGCTGGAGGCGCCCGTCGCAGGGTCGACCGAGGTCGTGCCGTAGAGCGGGGCGGCCTGGCAGGCGCCGAGCGCGAGCGCGAGGCCGAGCGCGGCGGCGCGGCCGAGAGGGCCCTTGAAGGCGCTAGACAACGACATTGACGATCCTTCCCGGAACCACGACCACCCGCTTGGGGCGCTCACCCTTCAGCGATTCGCGCACGAAGTCGAGGGCGAGGATCATCTCCTCGACCTCTTCCCTGGCCGCCTGCACCGGCACGCGGATGTCGCCACGCTTCTTGCCGTTGATCTGCACCGGCAGAACGATCTCGTCGTCGACGAGAAGCGCCGGATCCACCGCGGGCCACGGCGCCGCGGCGACGAGACCCTCGCGGCCGAGCGCCTGCCAGCATTCCTCGGCCAGATGCGGCATCATCGGCGCGAAGAGGCGAACCAGCATCGACAGGGCCTCCGAGCCCGCCGCGCGCAGGGACGGGTCGTCCCGAACCGCGTCGGGCTGCAGCGCGGAGGACAGCGCGTTGACGAGCTCGTAGATGCGCGCGACCGCCTTGTTGAAGGCGAGGCGTTCGATGTCGTCGGCGACGCCCGAGGCGGTGCGGTGCGCCGCGCGGCGAACCCCCGTCGCCGCCTCGCTCCACGCGCCGTCGAAGCCGCCCGTCGCCGGTTCGGCGTTCTCGGCCACGAGCCGCCAGACGCGCTGGACGAAGCGATGAGCGCCTTCGACTCCCGCCTCCGTCCAGATGACGTCGCGCTCGGGCGGCGAGTCGGACAGCATGAACCAGCGTGCGGTGTCGGCGCCGAGCGAGGCGATGATGTCGTCGGGGTCGACGACGTTCTTCTTCGACTTCGACATCTTCTCGATCGAGCCGATCTCGAGCGGCGCGCCGTCCGACAGGCGCCGGGCGCGCCGGATGCCGTCCTCCTCGAAGAAGTCGACGTCCACCGGCGGGACCCATTCGCGCGCCGTGCCGTCCCCGAGCGTCCGGTAGGTCTCGTGGACGACCATGCCTTGCGTGAACAGACCCTTGAAGGGCTCGGCGACGTCCATGTGCCCGGTCGCGCTCATCGCGCGGGCGAAGAAGCGCGAGTAGAGGAGGTGCAGGATCGCGTGCTCGATGCCGCCGATATACTGGTCGACCGGCAGCCAGCGGTCGGCGATGTCAGGCACCGTCGGTGTCGGTGCGTGCGGGTTCGTGAAGCGCGCGAAGTACCAGGACGAATCGACGAAGGTGTCCATCGTGTCCGTCTCGCGCCGGGCTGGGGCGCCGCAGCTCGGGCAGGCGACGTGGCGCCAGGTTGGGTGCCGGTCGAGCGGATTGCCGGGCGTGTCGAACTCCACCTCCGGGGGGAGCGTGACGGGCAGGTTCTCGTCCGCTTCGGGCACCGCGCCGCAGGCCTCGCAGTGGATGACCGGGATCGGGCAGCCCCAGTAGCGCTGGCGCGAGATCAGCCAGTCGCGCAGGCGGAACCGCGTGACGCCCCGGCCCGACCCGCGCGCCTCGAACCATTGGATCGTGCGCTCGATGGCCTCCTCGCCGGTCGCCTCTCCGACGCCCGCGAACTGGTCGACATAGACGACGCGCTCGGACTTGGCCGGCACCAGCGCCGTGTCGCCGATCTCGTTCGTCTCGCCCGGCATGTGGAAGGCGTTGCGGACGAGAAGGTCGTATTTGCGGGCGAAGTCGAGGTCGCGCTGGTCGTGTGCCGGGCAGCCGAAGACGGCGCCCGTGCCGTAGCCCATCAGCACGAAATTGCCGACCCAGACCGGCAGGTCGCGATCCTCGGCCGGGTGGCGCGCGGCCAGGCCGGTGTCGAACCCGCGCTTTTCCGCCTTCTCCAGCGCCTCTTCGGAGGTGCCGATCCGGCGGCATTCGGTGTTGAAAGCGGCGAGCGCCGCGTCCCCGGCCTCGAGCGCCAGCGACAGCGGATGGTCGGGCGAGATCGCGACGAAGCTCGCCCCGTGCATGGTGTCGGGGCGCGTGGTGAAGCAGGTGATCGCCTCGAAGCCCGCGGCGGAGGCGGTGAGCGGGAAGTCGACCTCGATCCCGCGCGACTTGCCGATCCAGTTGCGCTGCATCAGCTTCACCTTCTCCGGCCAGCCGGGAAGGCCGTCGAGGGCGGCGTCGAGATCCTGCGCGAAATCGGTGATCTTCAGGAACCATTGCGTCAGGTCGCGCTGTTCCACGAGCGCGCCCGAGCGCCATCCGCGCCCGTCGATGACCTGCTCGTTGGCGAGCACGGTCATGTCGACCGGGTCCCAGTTGACCTTGGCCGAGCGGCGCTCGACGAGGCCGGCCTTCCAGAAGTCGAGGAAGAGCTTCTGCTGGTGGCGGTAGTAATCGGGGTCGCAGGTGGCGAACTCGCGGGACCAGTCGAGCGACAGGCCCATCGTCTTCAGCTGGCCCTTCATCGTTTCGATGTTGGCGTAGGTCCAGTCGCGCGGGTTCACGCGGTTGTCGCGCGCCGCGTTCTCGGCCGGCAGGCCGAAGGCGTCCCAGCCCATCGGGTGGAGGACGTTGAAGCCCTTGGCGCGCTTGTAGCGGGCGACGACGTCGCCCATCGCGTAGTTGCGCACGTGGCCCATGTGGATGCGCCCCGAGGGATAGGGGAACATCTCGAGCACGTAATAGGGATCGCCGCCGCCGGCCGTGTCGGTTTCGAAGAGCTTCGCCTCGTCCCAGGCCTTGCGCCAGCGCGGTTCGGAGCTTTTCGGATTGTAGCGTTCGGTGGTCATGAAGGATCGTCGGTCGGTCGAAGAAGGCGTTGCGAGCGTTCTTAGCTTTTCCGGCCGCCGGACGCCATGCCGGTCGGCTCAGCCGCGCGCGGTGAGGAGATGGGCGGCGGCGGAGGCGAAGAAGACCGCGATCGCACCCTCGATCCAGCGGCGCGCCCGGGCGTAGAGCGCAATCATGGGCGCCGAGGAGAAGACGAGCGCGTAGGTGGAGAAGATGGTGATTCCGAGCGCGATGCAGCCGGCGAGGATCAGCGGCAGCACGTGCGCCGGCATGTCCGGGCGCAGCCCCAGCGACATGATGGAGATCCAGCCGAGGATCGCCTTCGGGTTGGTCAGGTGGAGAAGCAGCCCGCGGCGGTAGAGCGCGCCGTAGGACAGCGCGCCGGGCGCGCGGGCGCCCGGATCGACCGGGCGGGCGGCGAGCGCCGATCTGGCGGCCTTGTAGGCGAGGAACAGGAGATAGAGCCCGCCGACGATCCGCACGATCGTCATCGCTTCGGCATAGGCCGCGAGCCCCGCCGACAGGCCGCTCGCCGCCAGGCAGGCCCAAGTCGCCGAGCCCGTGATGGTGCCGCAGGCGAAGGCGAAGGCCGGCCGTCGCCCCTGGCGCATCGCCGTTCCCATGATCGCCATGTTGCTGGGGCCCGGGCTCGCGGTCGTCAGAACGTAGGCGAGGTAGACCGGCAGGAGATGGGTCAGGGTCTGCATGATGGGGCCGGGACGGAGAGGGGCGGGCCGAACGCGGATCGCGCATGGCGCCGAACGACGTCTAGCACGGCCGCGCGGCCGCGAGAATGCGGCAGGCTGTGAGGCTCGCGGGCCCGGACGTTCGACTTGCAGCCGAACTTCCACTACCACGAGGGGATGAGGGCGTCCGGGCGCGTCGCGCCGGCATGCCGGGGCGAGACGAACGGGAGGCGGGATGGGTTCGCAGACGATGAAGGCCGTGATCGCGGACGGCGCCGGCGGCCCCGATGTCCTGACCTTCGTCGACCGCGAGCGGCCCGAGCCGGGACCGGGCGAACTCCTGGTACGGGTGAGGGCGGCGGGCATCAACCGACCGGACGTGGCGCAGCGCGAGGGCCGCTATCCGCCGCCGGCCGGCGCATCGGACGTGCTCGGCCTCGAGATCGCGGGAACGGTCGAGGCGCGCGGGCCCGACGCGCAGCTCTTCGAGGTGGGCGCACGCGTGATGGCGCTGGTGGCGAGCGGCGGCTACGCCGAATACGCCGTCGTCCACGAGACCAACGCGCTCGCCGTTCCGACCGGGATGTCCGACCTCGAGGCGGGCGCGTTCCCCGAGACCTTCTTCACGGTCTGGACCAACGTCTTCGACCGTGCGCGTCTCCGGGCCGGGGAGACGCTCCTGATCCACGGCGGCACGTCGGGCATCGGCACGACGGCGATCCAACTGGCCAAGGCCTTCGGCGCCACGGTGATCGCGACGGCCGGGACGGACGCCAAGGTCGAGGCCTGCCGCGGGCTCGGCGCCGACACCGCGATCAATTATCGCCAGACCGATTTCGTGGAGGCGGTTCGAGCGGCGACGGACGGACGCGGGCCGGACGTCATCCTCGACATGGTCGGGGGCGACTACGTCCAGAAGAACCTGCGCCTGGCCGCGGTGGACGGGCGGATCGCGCAGATCGCCTTCCTGCAGGGGCCGAAGGTTTCGCTCGACCTGACGCCGCTCCTCGTCAAGCGCCTGACCCTGACCGGCTCGACCCTGCGGGCACGGTCGGTCCCCATGAAGGCGGAGATCGCCGAGGCCCTGGCCGAACGCGTGCTGCCGCTCCTTGCCGAGGGCCGGGTCCGGCCTGTCATCGACACGGTCGTGCCCTTCGCCGAGGTCGCTGCGGCCCACCGCCGGATGGACGATGGCTCGCATGTCGGCAAGATCGTGCTCGCGATGGACTGACGCTGCCTCGCTTCAAGATCCGCAGGGCGCCTTCTCCGCTTGTCTTCGCGCGATCGATGCGAAGGCGGTTCCCCTACGGGTTTCGTGAGAGGCCCATTCGGTGGGTCTCCCGGCGAAGATCAGAAGCGCGAAAAATGGGCACGGATCGACCCTGTCCAGCGCTTGACCAATGACGGCGCGCGGGTAAGCTCCCTTTTGTTTATACAAATAGGGGGTTGGCCATGAATGCGAAGACGACGATCGCGGCGCTTGCCGCCCTGCTCGCGGGAACCGTCCACGGACAGGCGACCGACATCAATCTCGGCTATTCGGGCTGGACGGGCTTTGCGCCGCTGACGCTGGCGCGCGACGCCGGCATCTTCGAGAGGAACGGCCTCAACGTCACCCTGTCGAAGATTCCGCAGGCGAGCCGGCATCTCGCCATCGCCTCCGGCGATATCCAGTGCGCGGCCACGACGGTGGAGACCTGGATCGCCTGGAACGCCAACGGCGTTCCGGTCACCCAGATCTTCCAGCTCGACAAGAGCTACGGCGCCGACGGAATCGCCGTGCGCGGCGACGTCGAGAGCTTCGAGGATCTGCGCGGCAAGACGGTCGCAGCCTCCGCGCCCGGCACCTCGCCCTATTTCCTTCTCGCCTGGATGCTGAACGAGAACGGGATGACGATGCGGGACGTGCGCGTCGTCAATCTCGAGCCGGGCCCGGCCGCCCAGGCCTTCGTCGCCGGCCAGAACGACGCGGCGATGAGCTACGAGCCGTACCTCACGACGATCCGCGACGCGCCGGACGCCGGCAAGATCCTCGCCACCACGCTCGACTACCCGGCGGTCATGGACACGGTCGGCTGCACGCCGGAGTTCCTGAAGGCGAACCCGGACGCGGCGCGGGCGCTGGCGCAGAGCTATTTCGAGGCGCTGGAGATGATCGAGGCCGAACCCGAACGCTCCTACGAGATCATGGGCGCGGACGTGAACCAGACCCCCGAGCAGTTCCGGGCCTCCGCCTCGAACCTGCGCTGGCAGGACCGCGAGGCCAACAAGACTTTCTTCGAAGGCGAATGGCTGGAGTTCTCCGAGGCGGCGGCGGATCTGCTCCTCGAGATCGGCGTCATCCGGCAGAAGCCGGAGATCGCCCCCCTCGCCGATCCGAGCTTCATCGACTGAAGGCGCCGCCTCGCCGCCGGGGGGCCCCCCCGCGCCCCCCCCCCCCCCCCCCCCCCCCCCCCGGCCCCCAAGT
>JAEZXX010000092.1 GCA_023419535.1 Pseudomonadota bacterium
GCGCTGGACGGGGCTCAGCGCCCGAGCAGTTCCTTGGCCGCCCTCGCGGCGTGGTCAGCCGTGATCCCGAAATGCTCGTAGAGCTTGGGCGCGGGGCCCGAGGCGCCGAAGCCGTGCATTCCGATGAAGCGGCCCTTGTCGCCCAGCCAGCGCTCCCAACCGAAGCCGAGCGCCGCCTCGATGGCGACGCGCGGCGCGGTGCCGAGAACGCTCGCGCGATAGGCCTCGTCCTGCTCTGCGAAGAGCTCCCAGCACGGGAATGAGACGACGGCGGCCTTGATGCCCTCGCCCTTCAGCTGGTCTGCGGCAGCGAGCGCGATCTCGATCTCCGAGCCCGTCGCCATGATCGTCACGTCGCGCTCCCCGTCCGTGTCGCGCAGGACGTAGGCGCCGCGACGCGACCGGTTCTCGGCCGCATCATCGCGAACCGTCGGCAGATTCTGACGCGAGAGCGACAGCACCGTCGGACGCTTGGTCTCAGTCAGCGCGATCTCCCAGGCCTCGGCGGTCTCGACCGCGTCGGCCGGCCGCAGGACCAACATGTTCGGCGTGGCACGCAGCATCGCCAGATGCTCGACGGGCTGGTGCGTGGGGCCATCCTCGCCGAGGCCGATCGAATCGTGCGTCAGCACATAGACCACGCGGATGCCCATCAGCGCCGAGAGCCGCATGCCGCCGCGCATGTAGTCGGCGAAGGTCAGGAACGTCCCGCCGTAGGGGATGAATCCGCCATGCAGCGCAAGACCGTTCATCACGGCGGCCATCGCGTGCTCGCGGATGCCGTAATGGATGTAGCGACCGGCGTAGTTCTCGGCGGAGACCGGCGACTGGTTCTTCGTCTGGGTGAAAACCGAGTGCGTGAGGTCCGCCGAGCCGCCGATCGTCAGATCGGTCAGTTCGTTGACGAGGCCGAGCATCGCCTCGGACGACTTGCGGGTGGCCAGCTTGGGCTTCTCGGCCACGAGCCTTGCACGATAGTCGGCCATCGCCTTTTCGAAGCCATCCGGCAGTCGGCCGGAGACGAAGGCGTCGAACTCGGCCTTCTTCGCCGCGCCGGCCGCGCGCTTCTCCCAGGCCGCGCGGTGCTCGGCGCCCTTGGCGGCCACCTCGTGCCAGGCCTTGGTCACGCTCTCCGGCAGTTCGAAGGGCTCGGACTCCCAGACGAGCTTCTGACGGGTCGCCTTGATCTCCTCGTCGCCGAGCGGGGCGCCGTGGCTCTTCTCGGACCCCGCGAGCTTCGGCGAGCCGTAGCCGATGATCGTCTTGCAGGCGATCATCGTCGGCTTGTCGGAGGTCTGCGCGCGCTCCAGCGCCGCCTTCACCGCGTCCGGATCGTGGCCATCGACCTGTTCGGCGTTCCAGCCGGCCGCCTTGAAGCGCGCCACCTGGTCCATCGAAGTCGCCAGCGAGGTCTTGCCGTCGATCGAGATGCCGTTGTCGTCGAAGAGGACGATCAGCTTGTTCAGCTTCAGATGGCCGGCGAGGTCGATCGCCTCGTGGCTGATCCCCTCCATGAGGCAGCCGTCGCCCGCGATCACGTAGGTGCGGTGGTCGACGAGCTCGTCTCCGAAGCGCGCGTTGAGCATGCGCTCGGCGAGCGCGAAGCCGACGGCGTTGGCGATGCCCTGGCCGAGCGGGCCGGTCGTCGTCTCGATTCCGAGCGCGTGCCCGTATTCCGGATGGCCCGCGGTCTTCGAACCGATCTGGCGGAAGTTCTTGAGCTGTTCGATCGTCATGTCCTCGTAGCCGAGGAGGTGATGGATCGAGTAGAGCAGCATCGAGCCGTGGCCGTTCGACAGGACGAAGCGGTCGCGGTCCGGCCAGGACGGGTTCTTCGGGTCGACGCGGACGAAGTCCCGGAACAGGACCGTCGCGACGTCCGCCATGCCCATCGGCATGCCGGGATGGCCGGAATTGGCCTTCTGGACGGCATCGATCGAAAGAGCGCGGATGGCGTTGGCCATGTCGCGGGCGTGACGGTCGACATCCGTCTCGTGGGGGTTGGCGGCGGTTTCGGCGTCCATGGGAATGGCCTTTCGACGGAACGGACGGCGCACGCGGCGCCCTTCTTCGGGTTTCGGCTGCTATCTAAAGCCTTTGGCCGCACTCTTGAAGGCGCGGCCGCAAATGCGGCCCCGCCTTCAGAGCGGGGAGAAGCTGGTCTCGCCGATGTTCTCGGGGTCGGCGACCTGCCTTGCGTACTCGACCACCTCCTCGCGCGAGCCGAAGACGACCGGCGTGCGCTGGTGCAGGTGCCCGGGCACGATGTCCAGGATCGGCGTCAGGCCGTCGCTCGCCGCGCCGCCGGCGTTTTCGGCCAGGAACGCGATCGGGCTTGCCTCATAGGTCAGGCGGATGCGACCCCTGTCATAGCCCTTCCGCGTGTCGCCCGGATAGAGATAGACGCCGCCGCGCAGGAAGATGCGGTAGGCGTCGGCGACGGCGGAGGCCACCCAGCGCATGTTGTAGTCCCGCCCGCGCGGGCCGTCCTTGCCGGCGAGGCAGGCGTCGATGTAGCGCCGCGTCGGCTCGTTCCAGTGGCGCCGGTTCGAGGCGTTGATCGAGAACTCCTTCGCGGCCTGCGGGATCGCCATCGCTTCGATGATCACCTCGAAGGCGCCGGTCGCGGGCCGGAAGGCATAGGTCTTCGTTCCCTGCCCGAAGGAGAGGATCAGGAGAAGCTGCGGGCCGTAGACGAAGAAGCCGGCGGCGAGCTGATCGCGCCCGGCCTGCCGGAACACGTCCTCCGAGGTCCGCCCCTGCGCCGGCAGGAGCGAGAAGATGGTGCCGATCGAGACGTTGGTCTCGATGTTGGAGGAACCGTCGAGCGGGTCGATGGCGAGAGCGAGCGAGCCGCCGTCCCGCATCGGAACCGCGTCCTCCTGCTCCTCCGAGCCGTAGAAGGCGACGGCCGAGCGGCGTGCCGCCTCGACGAAGAGCTTGTCGGCCGCGACGTCGAGCGCCTTTTGAAAATCGCCGCCCGCGTTGCCGACGCCGGTCGCCTGCTCGCCGCCCTCCGCGCCGCCGTTCTGGATCATGCGGTGGAGGTCGACGGCCGCTCGGGCGAGTTCCGCGACGCACGTTGCGGCATCGCCGAGAGGCGTTCCGGCGTGTGCGGCCAGATCGGTGTCGAGCGTCGTCATGGTCCCTCCCGAGGGCTTGAAGCGGTCCGCCGCTCCTTAAGAGCTTTCGGGCCGCACCGAAAGCGTCGCCCCGCCAAATCCCGTCCGATCGGCTCGCGGAGCGGTGCCCGGCCTCAATCGGACAGCAGGGAGGCGCCGCGAAGCGCCGAGAGATTCGCCGAGCCCGTGCAAAAGCAGGCGATCCTCAACTCCTCCACGAGACCCTCGAGATGCGCGATCGCCGCCTCGGGCGAATCGTCGGCGGCGGCGAGGCTTCCGGCCGCCTGGCCGACGAGGTCGGCTCCGAGGCGGATCGCCTTCGCCGCGTCCACACCGTCGCGCACGCCGCCCGACCCGATCAAGGTGGTGTCCGGACAGGCCTCACGCACCAGCGCGATGGCCCGAGCCGTCGGAATGCCCCAATCGGAGAAGGCGAGCGCGGCGCGGCGCCGGACCGGGTCGGATATCCGTTCGGCCTCGATCGCCGCCCAACTCGTGCCCCCTGTGCCCGCCACATCGATGACCGAGACCCCGGCGTCGACGAGCCTGCGCGCCACCGCGCCCGAGAGCCCCGCGCCGACCTCCTTGGCGACGACGGGGTGGCCGAGATCGCGAGCGAGCGATTCGATGGCGGCCAGGACGCCGCGCCAGTTCCGGTCGCCTTCCGGCTGCACGGCCTCCTGCAGCGGGTTCAGATGGACGATCAGCGCATCGGCCCCGACCATTTCCACCGCACGACGGGCCTCGTCCAGGCCGTAGCCGGAAACGAGCTGCGCGCCGCCGATATTGGCGAGGATCGGCACGTTCGGTGCGAGGCGTCGCAAGGTCCCGTCGAGCCCCCCTGCCCCGCGCCCTTCCAGCGCCACGCGCTGGGAGCCCACGGCGAGGGCGAGGCCCAGCGCCTGCGCGGCCTGCGCCAGATTCGCGTTGATGCGGCCCGCGCGCTCCGGCCCGCCGGTCATGGAGGAGATCAGGACCGGCGCTCTCAGCCTGCGGCCGAGGAAGTCGGCCGAAAGGTCGATCTCGTCCATGTCCAGTTCCGGCAGCGCCACGTGCTCGAAGCGCAGCGTATCGAAGCCCGTCGCCGTGCGTCTCGATGACAGGCGCGGCGACAGCACGATGTCGAGATGGTCGCCCTTGCGGCGCGCGATGTCGCCGTCGTCCCCTCCGTCAGCGCTATGTCGTTTCGTCGCAGAGTTGCAGGGTGCTCCCGCCTTCGTCATCGCTTAGGCTCCTGCGGGGCGGAATGGACGTATCCTTCGGGAGGGAGAACTGACATGGTGCAACCTTGCCGAAGGTGGAACTGAAGCATTGCGGATGACAGCCGAGCCGACAACCTTCCTCGACGCGACGCGGCGCCGCATCGAGGCGCGGTTGCGGGACCTCCTGCCGTCGGACGGCGACGACCATTCCCTGGCGGACGCCATCTCGGACGGCGCGCTGGCGCCGGGCAAGCGCCTGCGTCCGCTGATGACCGTTCTGATCGCCGAGGATCTGGGCGGCTCGGCCGAGGCCGCGATCGAGATCGGCTGCGCGATCGAGCTCGTCCATGCGGCCTCGCTGATCCTCGACGACCTGCCCTGCATGGACAACGCGGATCTGCGACGCGGGCGCCCGGCGATCCACGCCCGGCACGGCGAGGACGTGGCGGTGCTGGCGGCCGTCGCGATGCTCAACCAGGCCTATCTGATCTGCGCCCGCGCGCCGGAACTGTCCGCCGAGACGAGGCTGGGCTGCGTCGCGATCCTCTCGGAGGCGATCGGGCTCGACGGGCTCGTCGGGGGCCAGTTCCGCGACCTCCACGACACGACCGGCCGGCGCGGCGAGGACGAGATCGTCGAGATCAACGCCCTGAAGACCGGCGCGCTCTTCGCCGCCGCGGTCGAGATCGGTTGCGAGATCGGGCGGGCCGGCCCGGACGCGGCCGCAGACCTCGCGGATTTCGCCTCAGCCATCGGGCAGGCCTTCCAGCTCCTGGACGACCTCCTGGACGTCGAGGCCGGCGCCGAACAGAGCGGCAAGACGCCCGGCCGCGATGCCGGCAAGGCGACGATCGTTTCGATCGAGGGCCCGGCGGCCGCGCGACGGCTCATTGAAGCGCATCGCTCGCAGGCGCATATGCGGCTGGAGATGGTCTTCGGCTCCGGAAGCCGCATGGCGCGGCTCGTGGACGCCATCTTCGAGGACGCCTATCGGCGTCTCTCGGCGGGATACCGGATCCGGGTTCCCGAAAGGCAGGCCGGCGCGGTTTGATCGGCGCCGAACGAGCGGTGGACGCATGGACTGGACGAGCTGGCCCGCACTGATCGCGATCGCGGTCGCCGTGTTCTTCGCGATGGAGTGGGTCGCCTGGGCGGCGCACAAATACATCATGCACGGATTCGGCTGGGGCTGGCACGAAAGCCACCACGAGCCCCACGACGACATGTTCGAGAAGAACGACCTCTACGCGGTCGTGTTCGCGATCTTCGCCATTGCGCTCTTCACCCTCGGGCATTTTGCCGAACTGCCGGTGGTGACGGCCATCGCGACCGGTATCACGCTCTACGGCCTGTTCTACTTCATCGTCCACGACGGGCTGGTGCACCAGCGCTGGCCGTTCCGGCACATCCCGCACAAGGGCTATGCCAAGCGCCTCGTGCAGGCGCACCGTCTTCACCACGCGGTGAAGGGCAAGGACGACTGCGTCTCCTTCGGCTTCCTCTACGCCCCCCCGGTGGACAAGCTGAGCGAACAGCTCAAGCGCTCCGGCAAGGTCCGGCAGGAGCAGGAGGAACGGCGGACGCTGCATTGAGAGGATGGGGCGACGACGAAGCCGCCCTTCTCCCGGAACGGGAGAAGGTCCCGGCAGGGGGATGAGGGCTTCGAAGGGCGCGACGTCCTTGCCTTTTTGGCACCGTCGCGGCTGCAAGCCCTCATCCGGCCCTTCGGGCCACCTTCTCCCGTAGACGGGAGAAGGGAGGCGCACTTTCCTTCCCGGACTGAGATCTGGATCAACGCCGCTCGCGCGTCCAAAGCCCCAGATCGCGCGGCTCCGTCCCGCCGCCGCGGAACGCCGCCATCCAAAATCCGCGCACGACGTGTAGCATCTTCTCGGGCTTCGTGGTCGAGACGCGCTGGCCGAAGGCGCCCTCCCCCTTGGCGACGAGGTTGAGCCCGATGGCCCGGTAGATGCCGAACGCTGAACCAACCGCCCAGGCCGAGCGCGGCGGAAGCGCATCGATCCCGATCCGCGCCGAGGCGTAGTAGGGCTCGGCCGCTTCGACGAGCCGTCGCCGCAGCCGCGCGACCGCCGCCTTGTTCGCCGGATCGAAAAGTCCATCCGGTCGCAGTCCCTCCTCGCGCAGCCATGAGAGCGGGAGATAGACGCGCCCCGCTTTCGCGTCGTCGACGACATCGCGCGCGATGTTGGTCAGCTGGAAGGCGAGGCCGAGGTCGCTGGCCCGGTCGAGCACGCCGTCGTGGTGCACGCCCATGATCCGCGCCATCATCACGCCGACGACCCCGGCCACGCGAAAGCAGTAGAGCAGAAGATCGTCGAGCGTTTCGTAGGTACGGCCTTCGACGTCCATCGCGAAGCCCGCCAGATGCGCGTCGGCGTCGGCGCGCGGCAGGCGGTGGCGTCTGACCACGTCGGACAGGGCACGAAAGCTCGCATGCAGCCCCTCCGCCTCGCCCGCAAAGGCGAGCGCGGTGTCGCGTTCGAGCGATGCGATGCGCTCCTGCGGCGTGCGCTCGTCCTCGATTCGATCCGCCGACCCCGCCTCCTGCCCGTCCACGACGTCGTCGCAGTGCCGGCACCAGGCGTAGAGCTTCACCACGCTGTCGCGCGTTCGCGGATCGAACAGCCTTGCTGCCGCCGCGAAGCTCTTGGAGCCGTTCGCGATGGACTGCGCGGCGAACTCGCTCGTCCCGCTCACGGCTGGAGGATCAGCCCGGCGGTCGCTTTGGCCGAGGCGACGACGCCCGGAACGCCGGCCCCCGGATGGGTGCCCGCGCCGACGAAATAGAGATTCGGGATCGTGTCGTCGCGGTTGTGGGCGCGGAACCAGGCGGATTGCGTCAGCACCGGATCGAGCGAGAAGGCCGAGCCGTGATGGGCGTTCAGCTCGTCACGGAAGTCGATGGGCGTGAAGATGCGGTGCGTGACGAGATCGCGCTTCAGGTTCGGCATGTAGCGCTCTTCGAGATAGTCGAAGATGCGGTCGGCGTAGCGCGGGCCCTCCACCGACCAGTCGATGTCCGGGGCGTTGCCGAGATGGGGCACTGGCGAGAGCACGTAGTAGGAGCCCATGCCCTCCGGCGCGAGCGAAGGGTCGGTGCGGCAGGGCGAGTGGAGATAGAGCGAGAAGTCCGCCGAGAGCTGCGGCCCCTTGAAGATCTCGGCGATCAGTTCACGGTAGCGCGCGCCGAAGAGCACCGTGTGATGCTCCAATTGGCTCTGATGCTTCGAGAGCCCGAAATACAGGACGAAGAGCGACATGGAGAAGCGCTTCTTCTTCAGCGCCGCGCCGGCCTTTCGCCCGCGCACCGTCTCCCCGAGAAGGCTCGCATAGGTGTGGACGACATCGGCGTTGGAGGCGACGAGGTCGGCGGTGAAGGAGCGCCCGTCCTTCAGCGTCACGCCGGACGCCCTGTCGCCGCTCATGTCGATCCGCGCAGTCTCCGCATTCAGTTCGATACGCCCCCCGATGTCGCGGAAGAGCCGCGCCATGCCGTCGACCAGAGCGCCCGTCCCGCCCTTCGGGAACCAGACGCCCCATTCGCGCTCCAGCGCATGGATCAGCGCGTAGATGGAGGAGGTGGCGAACGGGTTGCCGCCGACGAGGAGCGAATGGAACGAGAAGGCCTGCCGGAGGTGCTCCTCCTCGATGAATTCCGAGACCTTGGAATAGACCGATCGCCAGGCCTGCAGCTTCATGAGCGCCGGCCCCGCGCGAACCATGTCGCGGAAGTGGAGGAAGGGCTCGGCGCCCAGCTTGAGATAGCCCTCCTCGAAGACGGCGCGCGAATAGGCGAGGAAGCGGCGGTAGCCGTCGAGGTCCTTGGGGTTCAGCGCGCCGATCTGCCGGTCGAGCCCGTCCTGGTCGTTGACGTAGTCGAAGACCGTCCCGTCCTCCCAGCAGAGCCGGTAGAAGGGGCTGACGGGCAGCAGCGTGACGTAGTCCGACAGCTTGCGGCCCGCGACCTCGAACAGCTCCTCCAGCGCGGACGGATCGGTGATGACCGTCGGACCGGCGTCGAAGGTGAAGCCCTCGTCGTGCCAGACATAGGCCCGCCCCCCCGGCTTGTCGCGCTTCTCGACGAGCGTGGTCGAGTAGCCCCCGGCCTGCAGGCGGATGGCGAGCGCGAGCCCACCGAGCCCCGCCCCGATCACGATGGCGGTCTTGTCCGTCGGGCCGTTCGGTCGGGTCATCATCGTCCTTGCAGAAGGGCGCGCAGGGCTTGTCCCACGGGCACGGGCGGTTTTCCGACGAGGATGCGTCCTTTGTCCAGCACCGAGAGCCGCGACGCATAGAAGCGCGCGACGAGATCGTCGGGCAGGCGGTGGAAATGCTCGAGAACGCGGTAACGCTCGCCCGCGTCCCCGGCCTTGAACAGCATGCGGTTGAGGCCGCGGAAGAAGGCGCGCTCGGTCCAGATCCGCCGCGAGTATTCGGCGAGCGCGGCGGCGAGGGTCGGAGCGGACACGTCCGGCAGGCCCGCCACGAGATCGGCGGTGCGCACCGCATCGGCGAGCGAGTAGCCGGTCGTCGGGTGGAAGAGGGCGGCGGCGAGCCCAATCGTCGGCACGCCGTCGAAACCCGCCAGATGCGCGTCGATGTCGCCGCCGAGCGCGATCGGCAGGATCCCGTCCTCCTCGCGCACGATCTCGAACCCGCCCCAGCCCGCGGCTTGCACGTAGTCGTCGATCCGCTCGCGCAGGAGGCCGCGCGGCAGGCCCTCGCCGTCGGCGTAGTAGGTGTCCTCGATCAGCATGCGGGTCGGCGAAAACGGCAGGCAGTAGACGAAGCGGTAGCCGTCGTCCTGCTCCACCGTCGCATCCATGACGATGGGCTCGGCAAGCCCATGCGGCGAGGAGAACTCGACCTCCTGGCCGAGGAACTTCTGGAAGCCGAGCGAGAGATGGGGCGTGGCCCGTGGGCCCCGCGCGTCGATCACCGCGCCCGCCTCGATCGTCGACCGGTCGTCGAGGACGACGCGGCGGGGCCCGACGGAGACCGCGGGCAGGCTGGTGCGCAGCGAGGCACCGAGGCGGTCGCTCAGCACCTGCCGGAAGCGGTCCGAGGAGACGCTGCGGTAGCCGGTCGCGATCCGGCGCCGGCGGTCCGGGAAGCGCACCTCGTAGCCCGGCCAGCGGTGCTCCACGAAGGGTGCGATCCAGGCCGCCTGTGTGGGTGTCAGGTCGCCGTCGTGAAAGCTCCAGGTGTGGTTGCCGCCCGGCGCGGCGCCTTCCAACACGAGCACGGAGAGGCCCGGCCGGGTCTCGGCGAGCCGATAGGCGAGGAGCCCGCCCGACAGGCCCGCGCCGACGATCACGAGATCGGGCCGCGTCATTCGGCGGCCTCGGCCAGCGGAGGTCCGAAGGCGGGCACGGTCGCCGCGATCACGGCCTCGACGATGTCGGCGGCCCGGTCCGCCCCGCCCGCCGCCGCGATCTCGTCCCCGAGAGCGCGGGCATTTTGCTCGAAGCACTCTTCGGTCAGGAGCCGCCGCAGCGCGGTGCGCACCCCGCGCCGCGTCAGGAGGACGCGCGGGAGCTTGAGCCCGGCGCCGCCGTGCTCGATTCGGGCGGCGACGCCCGGCTGATCGAAAGCGATCGGGATCGCCAGGAGGGGAACGCCGAAGGCCAGGGCGTCGAGCGCCGTGTTCAGCCCGCCATGGGTGATGCAGGCCCGGGCCCTCGCCAGCACCGCGCGCTGCGGCAGATCCTCGGCCACGATATGGGCGTCGATGCCGGCGGCCTCGCGCGGCGTGAGCCCCCCGCAATGGGCGATCACGAGCTGGATATCGAGCTGGCGCGCCGCATCCGCGATCGTGCGGAACAGGGACAGGCGGTGACCCTGGAGGGTTCCGAAGGAGGCGTAGACCATCGGCCGCCCCGGATCGATCTCGAAGGGCAGCCTCTCGTCGGCCCGGTCGGCGTCGCGCAGCGGGCCAACGGCGCGGATGCGGCTCGATCCCCGGCGGGGGAAGTCGAAGCCCTCGACCGTCTGCGCGATGGTCGCGTGGGGCGACAGGCAGTCCTCGATCGTGGAAAGACCGGCGAGCCCGAAGCGCATCGCCCATTCCTCGATGGCGCGGCGCTGGCGCGACAGGAACAGACGGGTGACGCGGGCCGCGCCACGGTTGCGCTTCAGCCCGTCCGGCGAGGGATCGTAGGCCCAGTCCACGAAGGGCGGCGGCAGCGCGGGATCCGCCTCGATCGGCAGCGCGCAGGCGATGGAAATCTGCGGGAGGCCGAGATGACGCGCGAGGAGCCCGGCGGCAGGCTCCATCTCGTCGCCGAGAATCGCCTCGGCTCCGATGCGGCGCAGGAGGTCTGGACCGCCCGCGCAGAGGCGGTCGGTCGCAAGAGCCGAGGCGCGCACGGTCCGCAGGATGCCGAGGGGCCCGGTCGGCCGGCGCGCCACCGCGTCGGTTCGGCCGCGGTTGGGAAGACGTCGATCGGAGGGAAGAAGCGCGACCTCCAGACGGTCCGCTCGCCGGAGACCCCTCGCCTCCTCCGGCAGGATCAGTGTCGCGCGATGCCCACGCGCGACCAGGCGTTCACCCACCGCTTCGAAGGCCCGCACATGGCTCGGAAAGGGCGGACAGACCAGCGCGAAATGGGTCATGCGGCAAAATGGCTTTCCGTGCCGTCGCTTGAAGGCGGCTCCAAGTCTCGCACTTATCGCACGAGGCGGCGAACGCCAGCGTGAAAACGCCCTTTGTGCATGGCAGGAACCGGAACGCCCGTGATCGAGAGACGCGCCAGGGAGTGGGACGGCGAGACGAGGACTGGACGTTGAGCCGGATCGTCAATTCGCTGCGCGGGCACGAAAGCCCGCCCTTCGCCGCGACCGCCGGCTCGCAGGCCCTCCTCGTCCTGGCCCTCGTCCTGTTCCAGATCGCGTGGTTGGCGGCCGTCGGGCGGCCGCTCGTCTGTCCGTGCGGCACGGTGACGCTCTGGGTCGGCGACGTGAACTCGTCCCAGACCTCCCAGCAACTGGCCGATTGGTACTCGCTCCTCCACGTCGTCTTCGGCTTCGGCCTCTGGCTCTTCCTCGACTGGATGAAGCCGCAATGGTCGACCGGCCAGAAGTTCGTCGTCGCGATCGCCTCCTCCGTCACCTGGGAGGCGATCGAGAACCTGCCCCCGGTCATCGCGCTGTTCGGCAATTCGCCGAACGCTCCGCCCTACGAGGGCGATTCGATCCTGAACGCGGTGGCCGACACGGTCTTCGTCGGGCTCGGGTTCCTGGCGGCACGGGTCAGTCCCGTGCCGCTCGTTCTCGCTGCGGCGCTCGCCTTCGAGCTGATCGTCCTGAACGAGGCGGGCGACGGCTATCTTCTGGGCTCGCTGCGCCTTCTGGGAGCGGGCGTCTGAGAGGCCCGCTCAGGCGGCCTTGGCGAGCGTGCGTTCTGCGGCGTTCGACGCCTCGTCGATGGCCTGGGCGATCGCCGCCTTGCGCGGCTCCTCGCCCATCGCCGTGCCTTCGGCGATGACGAATTCGACGTCCGTGATGCCGAAGAAGGCGAAGACGCTTCCGAGCCAGGTCTCCGCGTGTTCGAAGGGCCGGCTCGGCGAGCCCTCGCCGTAATGTCCGCCGCGCGACAAAGCGACGATCACCCGCTTGCCGCCCATCAGCCCCTCGGCGCCGTTCGGCCCGTAGCGGAACGTGTGTCCGGCGACCGCCAGCCGGTCGATCCAGCTCTTGAGCTGGGAGGAGACGGAGAAATTGTAGAAGGCGGCACCGACGACGACGATGTCGGCCTGCTTGAACTGCTCGAGCGCGGCCTGAGACTCGGGCGTGCCGAAGCTGGCCAGCGTCAAATGATCGAGAGGGTCGGCGGCAAGATCGCGGTACTCGACCTCCAGGGTCGGATCCTGCGAGCGCAGGTTCTCGACCACGGCCGCGGAGATCGCGCGGCTCGCGGAGCCCTCGCCCTGGATGCTGGAATCGACGTGGAGGAGCTTCATCTGATGGGTCCCGGTTGGTGAATCTCGGCACCGATCGAGCTATGACAAAGCCGGTACCGATCCAAGAGCGCAACGAACTGGGACCTGGTCACATGCGTATGCCCGCCCGCCTGCCCGGCCTCGACCCGCAATGCGCGCGGGTGAACAACGTCATGTCGATCGCCGGCGAGCGCTGGACGCTGACGGTGATCGCCGCTCTTGGCGAAGGCCCGAGACGTTTCAACGAGTTGCGCCGCGTCATCGGCGGCATCTCGCAGCAGATGCTGACGCGCACGCTGAAATCGCTGGAGCGCGACGGCCTCGTCACCCGAACCGTCTTCGCCAGCGTTCCGCCGCAGGTGGAGTACGCGCTGACGCCTCTCGGGCTGTCACTAGGACAGGCTGTCTCGCATCTGGAACGCTGGGCAGGCTCCAATCTCGACGCGATCGACCGCAACCGCGCCGATTACGACGTGCGGACGGCAAAGGAGCCCGGCGTCAGGCCCGGCGCTGCGAACGCGGCGTAACGCCCGGAATGTAGGTCTTGCCGCCTGACGGGGCGGTGCGCCAGCCCGAGCCCGCGATCGTCACGACGCGGTTTCCCCGGAAGTCGGTCTCGGCCGCGATGAAGCCGCGCTCGGCCATGTAGGTCAGGAGGAAACGGCCGCGCGAGGGCGAGTGGCTGCCGTAGGCCTTGGCGAGCGCCGCGTCTTCCGGGCAGGGCTGCCCGTCACGAGCCGCGCGCGCCACCAGGAGATAGACGCCCTGCATGTCCTCCGGCAATTCGCCGGAACGCTCCACGACCAGCGCCCAGTCGGCGTCCTCCTCGCCCTGCCCGATGCCGGCGCGCGCCAGCGCGAGCCTGCGGCGGAAGGCGCCCATGTCCGTCTCGCCTGCGTCCACCCGCTTCAGCCGGCAATGGACGAGGAAGTCCTGATAGAGCAGCGGCACGGGGCGGAAGGCTGCGTCCGGGTCGGCGGTGAGCTCGACGAAGATTTCCTCGATCGCCGCGTCGCGGGCCGCGATCTCCTCCTCGCTCAAGGGCTCCGCCGCGCGCACTGGTACGACGGTGCGAGGCTGGGCGAGGTTCTCCAGCCGCTCGCGGGTCTCGATCCGTTCGCGCCGGGGCGGTTCGGGCAGGAGGTCCGGCTCGTCGGCGCCGGCCGTGAAGATGAGGTCGGCCATCTCCTCCGGCGCCCGTTCGGGCATCGCCATCAGCACCGGGCGGCCCGAACGGCCCGCCGTCTCGACCGAGCCGATGCGGATCGGAATCGGCCGCCGCGAGAGAGCGGGCCCGAGGGCGACGAACTGTCCCGGCTCGAGGTCTCGGAAGCGCTCGGCCTGACGGCGCTCCAGCCCGAGGAGGTCGGCGGCGCGGGCCATGTCGATGTCGAGGAAGGTGCGGCCCATCAGGAAGTTCGACGCCTCCGCCGCCACGTTTTTGGCGAGCTTGGCGAGTCGCTGCGTGGCGATGATGCCGGCGAGCCCCCGCTTGCGGCCGCGGCACATGAGGTTCGTCATCGCGCCGAGGCACACGCGCCGGGCTTCGTCGCCGACCTCGCCGGCGATGGCGGGCGCGAAGAGCTGCGCCTCGTCGACGGCGACGAGCATGGGGAACCAGACGGTGCGGTCGGCGTCGAAGAGGCCGTTCAGGAACGCCGCGGCGCAGTGCATCTGCACCTCCGCGTCGAGCCCTTCCAGGTTCAGGACGACGGACGCGCGGTGCTGGCGGATGCGGCCGGCGATCCGCGTCAGCTCGGCCGGCGTGCGGTCGGCGTCCACGACGACATGGCCGAAATGCTCGGAGAAGGAGACGAAGTCGCCCTCCGGATCGACGATCGCCTGCTGCACGAAGGGAGCGCTCTGCTCCAGGAGACGGCGCAGGAGGTGCGACTTGCCCGAGCCCGAATTGCCCTGGACGAGGAGGCGGGTGGAGAGGAGTTCCTCCAGATCCATCTCGGCCGGTTCGCCGGTCGATGTCGTGCCGAGGTCGACGGCGGTCTTCATCGGCGCATCTCGTTCTGGTCGCATGGGCTGGACAAGCGCGCAGGATACGCGAGGCGCGGCGCGGACTGGAGGGGGCGCGGCGCCGCCGTCCACAGTTTAGGGCGCTCCGTCCACGGCTCCCTCCGCGCGGAACGCGTCCTGCGCTCAGGGCCTCTTGTTAACTTTTGCCGTCGAGGATGGGCCATCTGGGCTTGGGGGAGCCTGCCCATGTCGATCGCGAAGATTCTTCGGACATTCTGGCACCGGCCAGACATACCGGCCGCGAGCCGGGACGAATACCGCGCGTTCCTGGAGAACCACCAGCGCCGCACCATGGTGCCGCTGATCGTCCTCGGCACCTCGATCATGGTCGCCCTGGTCCTGTTCGACTGGATGATCGTTCCCGACGTCATCGCCGCGAGCGTCATGGCGCGCATCCTCGTCGCCGTCCCGGTCGCCGTGGCCACAGGCGCCTTCTTCCTGTCGGGCCGACGGAGCCTGAACGCCTACTACGCCGCCGCGGTCGCCCTTCCGGTCCTCTACGGCTTTCTCGCCTGCCTGGTCCTCGCCGGGTCCGTCTCCCCGCTCGCCCCCTTCTACTTCTCGGCCAACAACATCACCGTGATGTTCGCGATCCTGATCCTCGGCCTGCCGCCGCTTCTGGCGGCGGTCTCCGGGCTTGCGGTGATCGCCGTCCAGACCGTCCTCCTGATCTCCGCCCCCTACGCGACGGGGGAGCTCATCCTCCTCGTCACCGCCATCTCCCTGCTCCTCGCCGCGTCCGCCTTCTTCGGAAACTGGCGGATGGATCTTGATCGGCGCCGCCATTTCCTCGCCCGGCAGCGCGACCTCGACCAGATGCGCGATCTGGCGGCACAGAACGCTCTCCTGGCGCGCCTGTCGGCCCTCGACCCCCTGACGGGACTTTCGAACCGTCGCGGTCTCGACGCGGTCCTGAGATCGGCCGTGCGCGATCTTCTGGAACATCCCGAACAGGGCGCGGGGCTCGCGCTCGCCATGATCGACGTCGATCATTTCAAGCTCTTCAATGACACGCTCGGCCACACCGCCGGCGACGAAGCCCTGCATCAGATCGGCCGCGCCCTCTCCCGGGCCGGACCGGAATGCGAGCTTGCCGCACGGTTCGGCGGCGAGGAGTTCATGATCGTCATGCCGGATGCGTCGGCGCTCGGCCTCGAGATGACCGCCGCCCGCCTGCGAGCCAGCGTGGAGCGCCTGGCGATCGCCCATCCCACCAGTCCGACCTCACGCCTCCTGACGGTGTCGATCGGCATCGTCCATGTCGAAGAGGACGTCCTGCGTCGACGCGAAGCGGGAGCCCCGGCGGAGCGGGCTCTGATCGCCGCCGCCGACGCCGCACTCTATCTCGCCAAGGCGAAAGGCCGGAACACCTACGCCATCGAGCGGATCGAGCATCTGGAAGCCGTGCCGGGTTCGCCGCTGAAGCTCGCCGACGCATCCTGAGACGCCGGATCGCACAGGCGCGCTCCCTGCGGCATCGGCCCTGAACCGAACGGCGGTTCCGGATCCCTCTCGCCCTTTGGGGCCCCGACCTTGCGAAGCGTCGGGGCGGGGGGTCGTCCGATCAGGACCGGACCATCCCTCCAAGACGCAGCGATACCGCCGGGATCGGCCGTTCCCCCGCGACCTCGACCCGGTCCCGCCCCGCCCGCTTGGCGCGGTAGAGGGCGGCGTCCGCCCGCGCCATCATGGAGTCCAGATCCCCGCCCTCGGTCGAGGGGACGATTCCGGCGCTGAAGGTCGAGGCGAAGGGAAGGTCGGCGATGTTGGCGGTCGTCTGCCGGAAGGAGGCTGCGGCGGCGGCCAACCGCTGGACCGCGCCGTGCGGCGTCTCGCCGTCGAGCAGCCAGGCGAATTCCTCCCCGCCGATGCGGCTGCACAGATCGGTCGGCCGAAGCGACGCACGCAGCACGGCGGCGAACTCGCACAGGACCGCGTCCCCGACCCCGTGGCCGCAGGTGTCGTTCACCGACTTGAAGTTGTCGAGATCGATGATGCAAAGCACGAAGGGCCGCTCGCCTGCGAGCTTGCGCTCGGCGCGGCGCCGGAAGGTCCGGCGGTTCGGCAGTCCGGTCAGCGGATCGGCGTCCGCGGCGACCCGAAGGTCGAGCTCGGAACGCTCACGCCAGACCGCGAGGAAGAGATAGGCCGAGGCCGCGACGAAGAGGATCGCCTTGTAGATCGAGAAGGTCACCCAGAGATCGGCGAGCGCCGTCTCGTTCGGCACGAAGCCCGACGACAACATGGCGAGGCGCAGGACGTAGAAAAAAGCGTAGAGCCCGAAGACGGTCGCCAGCGCCCGCTTCGCCCAGGTCACCCGATCTGCGGTCAGGAGCAGCGCGCAGGCCGACGCCGCGTAGCCGGAATAGACGAGGCAGATCGCGATCCGCCGCTCCACATAGGTCTCCGACAGCGGTTCCCCGTGCCATCGGAACAGGCCGAGCGTCAGCCAGAGTGCGACGGGCAGGAGCGCCCAGTAGCGCAGGCGCAGCGGGTGCCCGAGATGAAGCGCCAGACCTCCGCTCATCAAGGCCAGGGCGAGCGCCCCGAAGCCCGTCGGCAGGACGACGGCAAGACCCGGGTCGAAGGGGAAGAGGACGAGGCTGGAGATGGCGAGGCCGGCGGCGGCGAGATAGGCTCCGATCCAGAGGCGCAGGGCGCGCCCGCCCGATCGCTGGTGCTCGTGCCAGACCGCCCCCGCCGCCAGCAGGGCGATCGCCGCCAGGACGAGGAACAGCGTCGGGGTATGGATCAGCGTCATCGCGAGCACCTCGCATCCGAGCCTCGAAGGTCCGAGGCGCCGCGCCGTACGCCGCGATCCGGATCCAGGCCTCCATCGGCGGGAAGCCTAGTGTGAAGAGGTTCACGTTTACGAACCGATCGCGACGGGTTCCATCGGTCCGCACCCCGCTCTGCCGACAGGGTTAGCGAGCCGTAAACCGTGGCTCAGGACGCCACTGCGATCTGCGGCACGTAGGACTTGGCGAGCGCCATGTCCGCCTCGAACGCCGCCTGCTCACGCGCCTTCGCGGCCGCGTCCGGAAGACGGAGGATGTAGGAGGGATGGACGGTCACCAGAAGCTTGGTCGCGCCGTCCTCCAGATCGATGAGCCGGGAGCGCGTGTCGCGGATCGTCACCGACTTGCCGAGGACGGAGGCCGCTGCCGTCGCGCCGAGCGCCACGATCAGCTTCGGGCGGATCATCTCGCGTTCGATCTCCAGCCACCAGCGGCACACCTTCACCTCGCCCATGTTGGGCTTGGCATGGATGCGCCGCTTGCCGCGCGGCTCGAACTTGAAGTGCTTCACCGCGTTCGTGACGTAGGCCTGCCGCCGGTCGACGCCGGCCGCGGCGAGGGCCGCGTCGAACACCTTGCCCGCCGGCCCGACGAAGGGGTGGCCGGCCAGATCCTCCTGGTCGCCCGGCTGCTCGCCCACGAAGATGACGGGCGCGTCCGCAGGCCCCTCCCCGAACACGGTCTGCGTCGCCGGCTCCCACAGCGGACAGGCCTTGCAATGGCGCGCCTGCTCGCGCGCCTCGTCGAGATCCTCGGGGCGCCTGTTGAAGCCGCCGAAGGCCTCCTCCTTCGTCCTCGTCGCCATCATCCGCTCCGCGTTCTTCTCGTGACGCAAACTCGGAAGCGTGGGCGCGGTTTCGATCATGCGGCGCTGCGCCGCCTCCGCGCCCCGGATCAGCGGGTCGATCAGCACCGCCTCGGGCAGATTGTGCCAGTACTTCTTCGGCATCTCGGCCGTCATCGCCTTCACCTTCAGCCGCGCCGGGTTGAAGATCGAGGCGTAGTAGGTGAGCCAGAGCGCCTCCATGTCGTCGTCGGCCGGCTTCTCCTTCGGATCGGAGCCCTCCGTGAACACGAGGCTCGTCCCGTCCCAGTGGACGGAACGCTTGGGCGTCAGGATCGACCAGAGCATGCCGGTGAAGCGGCGGGCGAAGAAGGGCGCGGTCATCTCCACGACGTGGTGGAAGGGCTCGAACCAGGCGACGTAGCGCTTGCCGTCCTGCGTCTCGATCTCGCGGAAGCGGACGAAGGCCTTCATCTTGTGGGCGTCGCGCCGCACCGCCTTCTCCATCTCGCGGGCGTGAATGACGTCGCGGTCCGACTGGATGTCGAGGAGCGCGCGCTCCTCCTGGATGCGCCAGAGGAGCCGATAGGCGAGAAGGAAGCGCTCGGCGTCCGCATGGCAGATCACCGTCCGGGCGAGATCGGGAAAGGCCTTCGGCACGGTCGGCGGCAGGGCGCCCTCCGGCGGACCCGGCAACGGCTCGGCGAACAGACCGCCGTCCTCGCCGGCGACGGTGAAGGACAAACGCTCCGGGGGAACGCCGAGAAGGAGCGCGGTGCGGGCGGCCTCGCGCCAGCCCTCGAAGTCGGCCGGATGGGAGAGGATCGCTTCGTACATCAGCCTTCGCTCACTCGACATGCCGCGTCGCTCGACCGGACGAACCGAGCTCTACGAAGCCCTCATCCGGTTCGCTCCGCGAACCACCTTCTCCCGTTCCGGGAGAAGGACCGGCGCCCGTCCGCCGACGTCCCGCCAGTTCTCAGAACAAACTCAGCTGCTCCGCCTTCGGCGCCACGATCGGCCGCAGGTGTTCGCGGTCGGTCAGCCCTCCGGGCGACCAGTCGAGCGCCGAGACGAAGGGGCGGACCTTCTCCAGCGAATGGCAGAGCTTAGCGACGTCGTCGATCCGCAGCGTCCGGTGCCGGCGCGTCTGCAGGATGCGGTTCACCGCCTTCGTCCCGAAGCCGGGCACGCGCAAGAGCGTCTCCTTGTCCGCGCGATTGACGTCCACCGGAAAGCGGTCGCGGTTCTTCAACGCCCAGGCGAGCTTGGGGTCGATGCCGAGATCGAGCATTCCGTCCGTCCCGCCGGAGACGATCTCGCCCCGGTCGAAGCCGTAGAACCGCATCAGCCAGTCCGCCTGATACAGTCGATGCTCGCGCATCAAAGGCGGCTTCGACAGCGGCAGACGCGACGAGGCGTCGGGGATCGGCGAGAAGGCGGAATAGTAGACGCGCTTCAGGCTGTAGTTGCCGTAGAGATTCTCCGAACGAGCCAGCACCGCGTCGTCGTCGGTGCCGTCCGCGCCGATGATCATCTGCGTCGACTGGCCGGCGGGCGCGAAGCGCTTCGGGCGCGCGCGGTCCCGCGCCTCGCCTTTGTGCTCCTCGATCTTCAACCGCAAATGGCCCATCGAGCGCTTGATGTCGCGCGGGTGCTTCTCCGGCGCCATCGCCTCCAGCGATAGGTCGGTCGGCAGTTCGATGTTGATCGACAGGCGGTCGGCGTAGAGCCCGGCCTCCTCGATCAGAGCGGGCGAGGCGTCGGGGATCGTCTTCAGATGGATGTAGCCTGCGAAATTATGATCGACGCGCAGCGACTTCGCGATCCGCACCATCTCCTCCATCGTGTGGTCGGAGGATCGGATGATGCCGGAGGAGAGGAACAGGCCCTCGATGTAGTTGCGCTTGTAGAAGTTCAGCGTGAGCTGGACGACCTCCTCTACCGTGAACCGCGCCCGCGCCACGTTCGAGGACGAGCGGTTCACGCAGTAGACGCAGTCGTAGACGCAGAAGTTCGTCATCAGGATCTTGAGGAGCGAGATGCAGCGTCCGTCCGGCGCGTAGGCGTGACAGATGCCGTGCCCTTCCGTGGATCCGATCCCCTTCGTCTTCGACGAATCGCGCTTCACAGAACCGCTCGACGCGCAGGACGCATCGTATTTCGCCGCGTCGGATAGGATCGCGAGCTTGTCCATCAGGGTCATCTTGGCCATCCGCCGAACATAGCGTTCGCGATCCGTTCTCGCCAGCCCCTTCCCTGCGACTCCTCCGCGCGCCTTCAGGAACCATTCAGGCAGCCTTAGCGATAAGAGGTCTCCAGCGCGGAAACGGTTCGAGGATCCGCGCCCTGACGTTCGAGAATGGAGACGATCGATGCGCAAACTGTTCCAGGGAATGATCGCGGCCGCGGTGATGGTCACCGGGCTGGCGACCGTCGCGCCGGCGCCGGCCGCGGCGCAGAGCTTCCAGGTCGAGATCGGCCCGCGCGGCGTGCAGATCACCGAACGCGGCCGTCACGACGACCGGCGCTGGAACGACCGCCGCGACCATCGTCGTTGGGACGACCGACGCCACGACCGCCGCTGGGACGACCGGCGCGGCGGGCGCCACCATGCCGGGCGCGTCAGCCGCGAATCGGTCGCCCGCTGCGCGCAGCGCTACCGGTCCTACGACCCGCGCACCCACACCTATGTCGTGAACAACCGCGGCGACCGCGCCATCTGCAGGCTCTGAAGAGCCCCAACGCCTGCGAAAAGGGCCGGCTCGCGCCGGCCCTTTTTCGTTCGCGCGGGACGAACGCGTCCCGTCACCCCTTGGCCGCGCGCACCGCGCGCTGGGCGACGACCCGCACCAGATGCGCGCGATAGGCCGAGGAGCCGTGAATGTCGCCCATCATCTCCCCTTCGTCGACGGACAGGGCGCCGAGCGCCGCGGCGTCGAAGTTCGCGGCGAGCGCCGCTTCCGCCTCGCGCCAGCGGAACGCGCCGCTCGCGCTCGCGCCCGTGACGCCGACGCCGACCGAGCCGTCGTCGCGCCGTGCGACGAAGACGGCGGCCATCGCATAGCGCGAGGCCGGGTTGCGGAACTTCTCCCAGCCCGCGGCCTGCGGCGCGTCGAAGGAGACGGCGGTGACGATCTCGCCCTCGTCGAGCGCGGTCTCGAACAGACCGAGGAAGTAGTCGTCCGCCGCGATCTCCCGGCGGTCGGTGTGGATCGTGCCACCGAGCGCGAGCAGCATCGCCGGGTAGTCGGCCGCAGGGTCGAAGTTGGCGACGACGCCGCCCATCGTGCCCATGTGGCGCACGGCCGGATCGCCGATCAGTTCGGCCAGATACGGGATCGCCGGGCACAGCGCCTCGACCTCGCGCGACTGCGACAGCTCGTAATGGGTCGTGCCGCCGCCGATCCGCACGCGCCGGCCGCTGACGGAGATGCCCTTCAGTTCCTCGATGTGGCGCAGGTCGATCAGCGCGGAGGGGCTGGCGAGCCGCGCCTTCATGGTCGGCAGGAGCGTCATCCCGCCCGACAGGTACTTGCCCTCGCCGTCTCCCTCCCCGATCAGCCGGACGGCGTCGGAGAGCGAGGTCGGGCGGTGATACTGCGTCTGGTACATCTCGTCCCTCCTCTCAGGCCGCGGCGTGGGCGCGGTTCATCGCCGCCCATACCTTTTCCGGCGTCGCCGGCATGGTGAAGTCGGCCGTTCCGATGGCGTCGATGATGGCGTTGACGACCGCCGGCGGCGAACCGATCGCGCCCGCCTCGCCGCAGCCCTTCATGCCGAGCGGATTGGTGGTGCAGGGCGTCTCGGTGGTCGACACCTCGAACATCGGGAAGTCCCAGGCGCGCGGCATGGCGTAGTCGTTGTAGGAGGCCGTCACGAGCTGGCCCGCATCGTCGTAGTGGACGCCCTCCAGCAGCGCCTGGCCGATGCCCTGCGCCAGCCCGCCATGGACCTGACCCTCGACGATCATGGGATTGATCACCGTGCCGAAATCGTCGGCGGCGACGAAGCGGCAGACGTCCACCTTGCCGGTCTCGGGGTCCACCTCGACCTCGCAGATGTAGCAGCCGGCCGGGAAGGTGAAGTTCTGCGGGTCGTAGAACGCGCCCTCCTTCAGGCCCGGCTCCATCCCGTCGGGGAGGTTGTGGCCGGTGTAGGCGCCCAATGCCACCTCGTGCCACGCGAGCTTGCGGTCGGTCCCTGCGACCTTCACCTCGCCGTTCTCGATGACGATGTCCTCGTCGGACGCTTCGAGAAGATGCGCGGCGATCTTCTTGGCCTTGGCCTCCACCTTGTCGAGTGCCTTGTGGATGGCGCTCATGCCGACCGCGCCGGAGCGCGAGCCGTAGGTGCCCATGCCGAACTGCACCTTGTCGGTGTCGCCGTGGACGATCTGGACGTTCTCGATCGGCACGCCGAGCCGGCCGGAGACGAGCTGGGCGAAGGTCGTCTCGTGGCCCTGCCCGTGGGAGTGCGAGCCGGTCAGGATCTCGATCGTGCCGACCGGGTTGACCCGCACCTCGGCGGATTCCCAGAGGCCGACACCGGCCCCGAGCGAGCCCACCGCCTTCGACGGCGCGATGCCGCAGGCCTCGATGTAGCAGGAGAAGCCGATGCCGCGCTTCTTGCCGTTCCGTTCCGACTCGGCGCGTCGCCCGGCGAAGCCGTCGTAGTCGATCGCCTTCAGCCCGGCGTCGAGCGTCGCTTCGAAGTCGCCCGTGTCGTAGTTCATGATGACGGGCGTCTGGTGCGGGAAGGACCGGATGAAATTCTTCCGGCGGAATTCGGCCGGCGACAGACCGATCTCCTTGGCGGCCGTCTCCACGAGGCGCTCCACGACATAGGTCGCCTCGGGACGTCCGGCGCCGCGATAGGCGTCCACCGGCACGGTGTTGGTGTAGACCGCCTTCACGTTCGCGTAGACCGCCGGGATGTCGTACTGGCCGGACAGGAGCGTGGCGTAGAGATAGGTCGGGGTCGCCGAGGAGAAGAGCGACATGTAGGCGCCGAGATTGGCGGCCGTGTCGACCCGCAGTCCGATGATCCTGTGGTCCGCGTCGAGCGCCAGTTCGGCGATGGTCTGGTGGTCGCGGCCGTGCGCGTCGGTCAGGAACGCCTCGTCGCGCCCGCTCGTCCACTTCACCGGCACGCCGGTGCGCTTGGAGGCCCACAGGCAGACGATCTCCTCGGGGTAGATGTAGATCTTGGACCCGAAGCCGCCGCCGACGTCGGGCGCGATCACCCGCAGCTTGTGCTCGGGCGCGACGTTGTAGAACGCGCTCATCACCAGCCGGGCGACGTGCGGGTTCTGCGACGTCGTCCAGCAGGTGTAGTGCTCCTCGGCCGGATCGTAGACCCCGAGCGCGGCGCGCGGCTCCATCGGGTTCGGCACGAGGCGGTTGTTGACGATGTCGAGGCGCGTGACATGGGCGGCTCTGGCGAAGGCGGCATCCGTCTCGGCCTTGTTGCCGAGCTCCCAGTCGAAGATGAGGTTGCCCTCGGCTTCGGGGTGGATCTGCGGCGCGCCGGTCTCCAGCGCCTTGCGGGCGTTCACCACGACCGGCAGTTCCTCGTAGGAGACCTCCACCGCCTCCGCCGCGTCGCGGGCCTGCGCCTTGGTGTCCGCCACGACGACGGCGACCGCCTGGCCGACATGACGAACGGTGCCGACCGCCAGGGCCGGCCACTCGCCCATCTTCATGCCCGAGCCGTCCTTGGAGGACACCGCCCAGCCGCAGATGAGGTTGCCGATCCCGTCGGCCTTCAGCTCCTCGCCGTTCAGGACGGCGACGACGCCGGGCATCCCCAACGCCGCGGAGGCGTCGATGCCGCCGATCCGCGCATGGGCATGCGGCGAGCGCACGAAGTAGGCGTGCTTCATGCCCGGTACGCTCATGTCGTCGACATAGCGGCCGCGCCCCGTGATGAAGCGGCGGTCCTCCTTGCGCTGGACCCGCGCGCCGATCCCTTCGATACCCATCCCGGTTCTCCTCCCGAAGACTTGTCCGTTCCGTTTGGCAACGACGCCTGAATCGGTCCTACTCGGCCGCGAGCGGCCGCACGGCCTGCCCCTGCATGGCGTGCGCGGCCGACAGGATCGCCTTCACGATGTTGTGGTAGCCGGTGCAGCGGCAGAGATTGCCCTCGAGCTCCTCGCGCACCGTCGCCTCGTCGAGGTCGCCGTCGTGGCGGTTGATCATGTCCACCGCCGTCATGATCATGCCGGGCGTGCAGTAGCCGCACTGGAGCCCGTGGTGCTCCTTGAAGGCCGCCTGCACGGGATGGAGGTCCTGTCCCTCCGCGATCCCCTCGATGGTCGTGACCGAGGCGCCCGACGCCTGGGCGGCGAGCATGGTGCAGCTCTTCACCGCCTTGCCGTCGACATGCACGATGCAGGCGCCGCACTGGGACGTGTCGCAGCCGACATGCGTGCCGGTGAGGCCGAGATGATCGCGCAGGAAGTGGACGAGGAGCGTGCGGTCCTCCGCCTGCCCCTCCATCCTGCGGCCGTTCACGGTCAGCGAAATCGCGCTCATGCAATCCTCCTCACGGGCGCCCCCGACCGGAGCGCGAACCCTCGAGAGCCGGCGACGCCTCCCGCGCCGTTCCTTCGACCCGTTCCAATCTGGAGACTGCAACGCCGCGGACGCGCTCCGCAAGGCCCGGCGGCCCAGCCGCCATGCTGCGCCGCAGCGAGACATGCGACCTCCCGCCGCATGCGAAGACTGTGGCGCAAGTCCCACAAAAGCCATGCGGAATAGGGTCGCCACCCCGATCGATGATCCCGGCTGGCGATTGCACCATTGTCGTCAGGGCCCTTTGTCGGCATCCTTCGCTCCAAGCACGTTTCGGGGAGTGCGGGCCGTCCGCGGCCATGGGGATCCCAAGCGCCGGCGTCAGCGCCGGCCGGGCGCATCTTCGCCGAGGCATCCGGGGGCCCGAGAAGAGAAGCCGTCCATTGCCGATCGAACCGAAGGCCCTCGCGATGCGGGCAGGAGCCGTCATGCTCCTCGCATCCGTCGCATTCCCGACCGCGGCCGAGGCGCAGTGGCGCAGCATTCTCGATCCGTTCGGACTGTTCACCCGCGACGAGGAGCCCGACGAGGCGGTCGTCGATCCGGTCAGCTACAGGGTGACGCTGCAGGTCTCGCCCGAACTTGCCGGGCTGGAGGACGAGATGCGATCCGCCTCCGTCCTCGTCGCCGAGGCGGACGAGCCGGTCTCGGGCTCGCTCGGCCTCCTGTCGCGCGCCCGCACCGACCGCCAGCGCCTCGTCGCCGCGCTTTTCGAGAATGCGCGCTACGGCGGGCTCGTGACCATCCGCATCGAGGGCCGCGACATCGCGGACCTCGCTCCGGACGCCGCCTTCGACACCTCCCGCCCCGTGCCCGTCTCGATCATCGTCCAGCCGGGACCCGAGTTCGCCATCGGCCGCGTCGCGCTCTCGACCGACGACGGCCAGCGCATCGATCCGGCGCAATACGAGCTGACGCCGGGCTCGCCGGCCGATTCGGTCCGCCTGCTCGCGGCCGAGACCGACATCTTCCGCGACCAGCGCGAAACCGGGCGGCCCTTCGTCGCCGTCACCGGCCGCGACGTCGTCGCCGACCACAACACCAACACGGTCGACTACGCGCTGGAGCTTTCGCCCGGAAACCCGGTGCCGTTCGGCCGGACCTTCGTCGAGGGCACGCGGGCCGTGCGCCCCGGCTTCGTCGCCTACATGGCGGGCATCGAACCCGGCACGATCTACTCGCCCGAGGATCTCGACCGCGCCCGCGAGCGGCTGACCGGCCTCGCCGTCTTCTCCTCGGTGAACGTGAAGATCGCCGACGCGCAGGCGGCGGACGGCACCGTGCCGGTGCTCGTGGAGGTCGCCGAGCGCCCCTTCAACACGCTGGGCGCCGGCGCGACGCTCTCCAACACCGACGGCGCCGGCGTCAACGCCTATTACGAGCGCCGCAACCTCTTCGGGCAGGCCGAATCGATCCGCCTGGAGGGCGCCGTCTCGCGCATCGGCGCCAACGAGGTCTCCAACAACGGCCGCGACATCGAGGGCATCGACTACCGCGCCTCGGCGACCTACCGGGCGCCGGGCGTGCTCGGCCCGGATTCCGTCTATATCGGCTCGCTCGGCGTTCAGCGCGAGCAGCCGCTCGCCTACGACCGCATCTCGGTCTTCGGCACCAGCGGCGTCGAGTACCGGATCGACGAGGTGCAGAGCGTCATCGCCGGCATCCGCCTGGAGTACGAGGAGATCACGGACTTCCTCGGCACGGACGACTTCCTCACCGCCTCCGCGCCCCTCACCTACACCTACGACACGCGCGACGACGAGCTGAACCCGACCGAGGGCTTCCGCGTCCAGCTTCTGGGCGAGCCCTCCTTCGACGCCAACAACTCGACCTTCTTCCTTCGCGCCCGGGGCGACGCCTCGGCCTATGTGTCCTTCGACGAGGACAACCGCTTCATCCTTGCCGGGCGGACCTCTCTCGGCACGATCGTCGGCGCCGACCTTCTCGACGTTCCGAACTCGCGGCGCTTCTACGCCGGCGGCGGCGGATCGGTCCGCGGCTACGTCTTCCAGTCGATCGGCCCGTACTTCCCGCCCGTCGCCGACCTCGCGCTCGGGCAGAACCCGCTCTTCGTCGACACGCCGACCGGCGGCCTCTCGGTCTTCGAGGCCTCGGCCGAGCTGCGCATCGGGATCACCGAGAACATCCAGATCGTGCCCTTCGTCGACGGCGGAGCGGTGTCGGACGATCTCTTCCCCGACTTCTCCGAGTTCCGGCTCGGCGCCGGCGTCGGCGCCCGTTACCTGACCGGCTTCGGCCCGATCCGCGTCGACGTCGGCGTCCCGCTCGATCCCGGACCGCGCGACGGATCGTTCCAGATCTACGCCGGCATCGGACAGGCCTTCTGATGCGTGCGTCTCTCCGCTCCCTCGCCCCGGTCGCGCTCGCCGTCGGCTTCGTCTCCGCCGCTTCGGCACCCGCGAACGCACAGCAGTTCGTCGCCAACCAGATCGCCAATCTGATCTCGACCGACAACGCGCAGGTGCAGATCACCGGTCTGTCGGGCGCGCTCTCGGGCGCGCTGCGGATCGACGAGGTGACGGTCTCGGACGCGGACGGCGTCTATCTCACCGCCACCGACCTGGCGCTCGACTGGTCGCCGCTGGCGCTGGCGCGGTCGAACGTTCAAGTGCAGAACCTGTCCGCCGGCCAGATCACGCTGACGCGCCTGCCCGGTTCTGCGCCCGAAGACCCGGACGCGGAGCCCTCCGGCGGCTTCCAGCTGCCGAACATCACCGCGGACATCCAGCGCATCGCGATCGACGAATTCGTGCTTGGCGAGGCCGTCGCCGGGACCGCGGCGCGCCTGTCGGCCGAAGCCTCGCTGCAGCTCTCCAACGAGCCGGTCCAGCTCGGCGTCTCCGCCGATATCCAGCGCCTCGACCAAGGCGGCCAGATCGCGCTGCAACTGGCCTTCGCGCCGGACGAGAACCGCCTCGTCGTCGACGTGAACGCGTCCGAGCCGGCCGGCGGCATCGTCGCGGGGCTTCTGGATCTTCCCGGCACGCCACCGGTCGAGCTGACCGTCTCGGGCACCGGTCCGCTGGACGACTTCGCCGCACAGGGGACGCTCGACATCGACGGCGCTTCGGCCATCACCCTGTCGGCGACCGTTTCGGACGGCACGGACGGGCGTCGCGTCACCGCCGACGTGACGACCATCACCGGCCCCTTCGTGCCCGAGCAGTATGTGGACGTCGTCGGCGAGACGGCCGAACTCGATGTCGCCGTGCTTCTGCGCCAGGACGAGGTGGTCGTCGTCGACACCGGACGCCTCGTGTCGGGCAATCTCGACCTGACCGTGCTCGGCGCCTACGACCCGAACGGCTCGGCGAACGATCTGCGCGTCACCATCGCGACGGATGCCGGCAACCCCGTGCCGCTCGGCTTCGGCTCGGGCGATGCGCGCACCAGCCTGGAGATCTCCGCGCTCGACGCGACACTCCGCGGCGCCCTCTCCGCCGCAGCCGTCGAGGCGACGGGCTCGCTGCGCACCGCGAGCTTCGGCGAGTACGGCGCGCAGGACCTCAACGCGAGCCTGTCCACGCCGGGCTTCGACCTCAACGCCCTGCGCGGGCCCTTCACCCTGACGGCGAACGCCGCGAGCGCCAGCGCGCCCGAAGGCGTCCAGCGCAACGTCCTGGCCGGACCCATCGGCCTTTCGGCCTCGGGCGAGCTGACCGAGGCGGGCCTGACGCTGCAGGAGACGCGCGTCACGACCGGCACGGCCAACGCGGCGGTGACGGGCAGCACGGCCCTCGATTTCTCCATCTTCGACTTCGGCGTGAACGCCGACGTGGCTTCGACGGCGCTGGCCGACGATCTTCCGACCTATGCCGGCGAGCGCCTGTCGCTGTCGGGCGCGGTGGCGCGCGACGCGGACGGCAATCTCGGTGCCCGCGACCTCGCCGTCTCCGGCGCCGGGCTTCAGGTCCAGGGCTCGGCCTCGCTGGCCGGGGAGACGATCTCGGCCAACGTCACCGGGTCGCTCGACCAGTCCGCGAACGAGGCGACGCAGCTGGAGGGGCGCGCCGACTTCCTGCTGACGGCCAGCGGCAACGTCGCCTCGCCCGACGTGGACCTGACGCTGACGGCGGCCGACCTCATCGTCGGCGGCCGCGAACTGACCGATCTCGACGCGCGCGTGCAGGGCAATTTCGCGCCCGACGCGCCGAACGGCACCATCGCGGCCTCGGGCAGCTACAACAACCAGCCGCTGCGCGTGACCGCCGACTTCGAGACGCTCGCCGACGGGCAGCGGGCGCTCCGCAACCTTCTCGTCAATCAGGGCGACAACACGATCGACGGCGAGGTGGTCCTGTCCTCGCAGAACGTGCCGACGGGCACGGTGCGCATCGACGCGCCGGACCTTTCGACGCTCGCCGCCCTCGTCGGGCAGAATGCGACCGGCGATCTGTCCGGCAACGCCGCCTTCGCGCTCGATCCGGCGGGCCTGCCCGTCGCCGACATCGACCTCGCCTCCTCGGGCATCACGGCGGCAGGATCCACGCTGTCCGGCCTCGACGTCGATCTTCGCCTCACCGACTACCTGCTGCGGCCCGTCGCCAGCGGCACGCTCGCCGCTTCCAGCCTCGAGGCCGGCGCCTATACGGTCGAGGGTCTCGACATCGACCTGTCGAACCTCAACGACCAGACGGTCATCGACGCGGGCGTGACCGTCAACGCGGTGCCGATCGCCTTCGTCGGCGACCTCTCCTTCATCGAGACCGGGGTCCGTCTGGCCCTGCGCGAGCTCACGGCCGAGATCGAGAGCGCGGATCTGGCGCTCCAGGCGCCCGCGACCGTCACGGTCGGCAGCGGCATCACCAACATCGAGCCGCTGGCCCTCTCCGTCGGCGGCGGGTCGCTGAACGTCGCCGGCACTGTCGGCGAGGGCGTCGACCTCGACGTCTCGCTGGACGCCTTTCCGCTCGCCATCGCCAACCCCTTCGTCGAAGGGCTCGACGCTTCGGGCTTCCTGACGGGAACGCTTGAGACCGCCGGTCCGGTCGCGAACCCGCGCGCCGACTTCACCCTGTCCGGCTCGGCGATCGAGACGAGCCAGACCCGCGCCGCCGGCCTCCAGACCGTCGAGCTCTTGGCGCAGGGCCGCTATCGCAACGCGATCACGACGCTCGACCAGGCGACGATCGACCTTGGAGAGGGTGCGATCCGCGCCTCCGGCGACATCGGCGAGACACTCGAGCTCGACCTCCAGCTCGCCGCCCTCCCCGTCGCGCTCGCCAACGGCTTGGTCGAAGGCCTCGAGGCGTCCGGCACGATCGACGGCACCGCGCGTGCCACGGGGCGCCTCGACAACCCGGTCGTCGTCTTCGATGTCGACGGGCGCGGCATCACGGCGGCGCGCATCGCACAGGCCGGCATCGCCGCGATCACGCTCGACGTGTCGGGCGCGCTTCGCAACGGCACGGTGCGGTTCGATCAGGCGCTCGCCGACATCGGCGACGGCTCGATCTCGGCGACGGGCAGCGTCGGGCGCGACCTCAACCTGCAGCTCGACCTCGCCGACGTTCCGGTCGGCCTCGCCAACGGCTTCGTCGAGGGACTTGGCGCCTCGGGTACGATCACGGGCAACGCCGTCGCGATGGGCTCGACCGCCAATCCGCAGGCGAGCTTCGAGATCGCGAGCACGAACATATCCGCCGCGCCGCTCGCCGCCTCGGGCGTCCAGACCGTGGCGCTCGATCTCGCCGGCACCTATGCGGAGGGAACGCTCAACCTTCGCCAGGCCGAGATCGACACGGGAACCGGCCGCCTGACGGCGGAAGGCACGATCGGCGAGGCACTGAACCTCTCGCTCGTTCTCGACAACCTGCCGGTCGCGCTCGCCAACGCGGTGCAGCCGGACCTCGGGGCACAGGGCACCTTGTCCGGGACCGCGCAGGCGACCGGCTCGCTGTCCGCCCCGAACGCGACCTTCGACGTGGCGGCCGACGGCATCTCGCTCGCCCGGACCCGCGCGGCCGACGTGCCGGCGCTCGACGCCGTGGCGCGCGGCGCCTACGAGAACGGCACGGCGCGGATCGAGACGGGCACGGTCCAGGTCGGCACCGGTTCGCTCTCGGTGGCTGGCACGATCGGCGAACTGCTCGACGTCGACGTCGTCGTGAACCAGCTGCCGCTGGCGCTCGCGGACGGCTTCGTCGAAGGCCTCGGTGCGACGGGCACGCTTTCCGGCACCGTCTCGGCCTCCGGCCCGCTCGCCAACCCGGCCGCCCAGTTCGACGTGTCCGCGACGAACGTCTCGGCCGCGCCGGCACGCGCTTTCGGCGCCCCGGCGCTGAACGCCGTCGCCGTCGGCTCTTATGCGGGCGGCACCGCCCAGCTCCAGACGGCGCGGATCGATCTCCAAGGCGGCGGCCAGCTGACGGCCACCGGCACGGTCGGACAGCAGTTGAACGTCGACGTGACGCTCGCCGCCATCCCCGCTTCGCTCGCCAACGCCGCCGCGCCCGATCTCGGGGCGAGCGGAACCATCGCCGGTCGGATCCAGGCGACGGGCTCCGTCACCAATCCGAGCGTCGCCTACGACGTCACGGCCTCCTCGCTGTCGGTCCAGCAGACTCGGGACTTCGGCGTCGGCGCGCTCGACGTCTCGGCGGACGGCACCTATGCCGGCAGTGCAGTGAACCTCAACGCGCTGACCCTGTCGGGTTCCGGCATCGACTTCTCCGCTTCGGGCTCGGTGAATGTCGCGGGCACGCCCAGCTTCGACCTGTCGCTGAACGGCACGGCGCCGCTGGCGCTCGCCAACCCGATCCTCGCCGAGGGGGGACGGTCGATCAACGGAACCGTCGCGGTGAACGCGCAGGTCTCCGGCACCGCGGCGCAGCCGAACGTGACGGGCACCGTCTCGACCGCAGGCGCGCAGTTCATCGACACGGGCGCCAACGTCGTCGTCAACGGCATCACCACGACGATCGCCCTCTCCGGACAGAGCGCGACGGTCCAGTCCTTCTCCGCCCAACTGAACTCGGGCGGCACGATCGGCATCTCGGGCTCGGTCGGCCTTTCCGCGCCCTTCCAGTCCGATCTTTCGATCCAGGTCGTGGAAGGCCGCTACACCGACGGCGAGCTTCTTGCGACCGTCCTCGACGCGCAGCTGACGCTGACGGGCCCCCTGACGGCGACACCGACGCTCGGCGGAACCATCAACGCGCGCGAGATCAACGTCACGGTGCCGGACAATCTGCCGCCCTCCTTCGAGCGGCTGGGCGTGCGCCACGTGAACGCCCCCCCGGCGGTGCTGCGCCAGCAGGCCGAGATCGACCCCGACCAGGGCGAGACGGGCAGCCAGGCCGGCGGCATCAATCTCGACGTGACCCTGAACGCCCCGGCCCGCGTCTTCGTGCGGGGCCGCGGCATCGACATGGAGCTCGGCGGCTCGATCGCGATCACCGGCCCGGCCTCCAATCTCGCCATCGTCGGCGCCTTCGACCTGCAGCGCGGGCGCTTCCAGATCCTGTCGCGGCGGCTGGACTTCCAGCGCGCCTCGCTCTCCTTCACCGGCAACCTCATCCCGACGCTCGACGTCCTGGCGACGTCCGCAGCGGGCGAGGTCACGGTGAACATCGCGATCACCGGCCCCGCGAACGACCCGAGCTTCGCCTTCTCCTCGACGCCCCAGCTGCCGCAGGACGAGGTGCTGGCCCGGCTCATCTTCGGGGCGGCGACGACCGATCTCTCGCCGCTGCAGATCGCGCAGCTCGCCAGCGCGGCGGCCCAGCTCGCCGGCGTCGGGGGCTCGTCCGGCCTCCTCGACAATCTGCGCGGGCAGCTCGGCGTCGACGACATCGACATCCGCACCACGGCGGACGGACAGGCGGCGGTCGGCGTCGGGCGCTACATCAACGACAACACCTATGTCGGCGTCGACACGACGGGCCGGGTCTCGATCGACCTCGACCTCGGCGCCAACGTGCGGGCGCGCGGCGCGGTCAACGCGGAGGGCGGCGGCGAGGTCGGCGTCTTCTACGAACGCGAATTCTAGGCTTTGCGGCGGAGGGCTCGTCGAACGATCGGCGATCCCTCCCCGTCTGCGACGCGGCCGCGCCTGCCACAGCTGCGCCAACGGCGTCCGCCGCGCAATTGCCGGCCCGCGCATGGCTGGCGTTCCGCGGCCCGGCCTTCACGATTTCGAATTCCTCTTAGATACTCGACCGGTCGACCGCGATGCAGCATCACGGTCGACGGCGCATGCATCGAGAGGACGCGACATGACGAACGCTCAACCCGGCGATCATCTGCCCCACGGGCGCCTCGTCCGGCGGGGCGCGGCAGCGGCCGAGGGCGGGATCGCCCGGCGCTTCCGCGAGGACCCGTCCCGTTTCGAAGGCCTGTCCTTCGTCCTGGACGATCTCCTTCTCGACCTGTCCAAGATCGCCTGGGATCGCGCCGACCTGGATGCCGTCATCGACTTCGCCCGGCTCCAGGGGCTGGAGGAGAAGCGCGACGCGATGTTCGCCGGCGCCAAGATCAACTCGACGGAGGGGCGCGCCGTCCTCCACGTGGCGCTGCGCGCCGAGCCCGGCGACGGCTTCGCCGTGGACGGCCGGCCCGTCGGCGATGCGGTGGAGGACGTGCTCGCGGCCATGTCCGCTTTCGCGGACGGCATCCGCTCGGGCACGCTGACGGGCGCGACCGGCCAGCCGATCACCGACGTCGTCAACATCGGCATCGGCGGCTCCGACCTCGGGCCCGCGATGGCCGCGATCGCGCTCGCGCCCTATCACGACGGGCCGCGCACCCATTTCGTCTCCAACGTCGACGGCGCGCATATCGCCGACACGCTGAAGGGTCTCGACCCGGCGACCACGCTCTTCGTCGTCGCCTCCAAGACCTTCACCACCATCGAGACCATGACCAACGCGCAGACCGCGCGCCGCTGGATCGCGGCCGCGCTCGGCGAAGAGGCGGTGCCGGCGCATTTCTGCGCGGTCTCCACCGCGCTCGACAAGGTGGCGGCCTTCGGCATCGGCGAGGACCGCACCTTCGGCTTCTGGGACTGGGTGGGCGGGCGCTATTCCCTCTGGTCGGCGATCGGCCTGCCGATCATGATCGCGATCGGGCCGGAGCGTTTCCGCGAGTTCCTGGCCGGTGCCCGCGCCCTCGACCGGCATTTCCGCGAGGCGCCGCTAACTGCGAACCTGCCCGTCCTTCTCGGCGCGGCCGGCTGGTGGCACCGCGTCGCGCAGGGGCTCCCGACCCGCGCCGTCATCCCCTACGACCAGCGGCTCGCGCGCCTGCCCGCCTATCTCCAGCAGCTCGACATGGAATCGAACGGCAAGCATGTCGGCCTCGACGGCGCGCGGGTCTCGACCCCGACCGGCCCCGTCGTCTGGGGCGAGCCCGGCACCAACGGCCAGCACGCCTTCTTCCAGCTGCTTCACCAGGGCACCGACATCGTGCCGGTCGAGTTCATCGTCGGCGCGAACGCCCACGAGGCGGAGTTGACCGAGCACCAGGATCTGCTCCTGGCCAACTGCCTCGCCCAGAGCGAGGCCCTGATGAAGGGCCGCACGCTTGAGGAGGCGCGGCAACAGCTCCTCGACGCCGGCCGCTCGCCGGAGGAGGCGACACGCATCGCGCCGCATCGCGAGTTCTCCGGCGACCGCCCCTCGATCACCATCCTCCACGGGACGCTCGACCCCTTCGCCCTCGGCCGCCTCATCGCCCTCTACGAGCACCGCGTCTTCGTGGAAGCCCAGCTCTTCGGCATCAACGCCTTCGACCAGTGGGGCGTCGAGCTCGGCAAGGAGCTCGCCACGGGGCTCCTGCCCGTCGTGCGCGGCGAGGCCGAGCCGGGGACGAGGGACGGCTCGACGCTCGGACTTCTCAACGCCATCGCCGAACGCAGGAACCGGACCCACCCATGACCGCCGCAGCCAACATGAACGCTGGGCCGAAGGCCCTGAAGTCCGAGCCGCGCCGCAACGACGCGGACACTTTGGCCCAGGAGATCGTCGAGAAGCTCACCTACTCGATCGGCAAGACGACGGACGCCGCGCGGCTCCACGACTGGACCGAGGCGACGATCCTCACCGTGCGCGACCGCATCATCGACCACTGGCTGACCTCCTCGCGCGAGGCGACCGAGACCGGCGCCAAGCGCGTCTGCTACCTGTCGATGGAGTTCCTGATTGGCCGCCTGCTTCGCGACGCGATCAGCAATCTCGGCCTGACCGAGCCAATCCGCGAGGCGCTGAAGCGCTACGGCGTCGAGCTCGACCTCGTCGAGATCCTCGAGCCGGACGCCGCGCTCGGCAATGGGGGCCTCGGGCGCCTGGCCGCCTGCTTCATGGAGTCCATGGCCTCCACCGGCGTTCCGAGCTTCGGCTACGGCATCCGCTACGTCCACGGCTTCTTCCGCCAGGAGATCGTCGATGGCGCGCAGGTCGAGTTGCCCGAAACCTGGCTGGAACACGGCAACCCCTGGGAGTTCGAGCGCCGGGAGCGCTCCTACGAGGTCGGCTTCGGCGGCAAGGTCGCGACGCTGGAGGAGGCCGGCAAGCCGACGCGCTACGTCTGGCGTCCGGCCGAGCGCGTGCTCGCCGTCGCCTACGACACGCCGGTCGTCGGCTGGCGGGGCGCCAAGGTCAACACGCTGCGCCTGTGGAGCGCCCGCTCGCTCGACCCGATCCTGCTCGACGCCTTCAACTCCGGCGACCATGTCGGCGCCCTTCTGGAATCCAACAGGGCGGAGGCGATCACGCGCGTCCTCTATCCCGCCGATTCCCATCAGGCGGGCCAGGAGCTGCGGCTGCGCCAGGAGTTCTTCTTCTCCTCCGCCTCGCTGCAGGACATCATCCGGCGCCACCTCGCCCACCATCCGGATTTGACGAACCTTCCCGACAAGGTCGCGATCCAGCTGAACGACACGCATCCGGCCGTCTCGGTCGCCGAACTGATGCGCCTGCTCATCGACGTGCACGAGGTCGAATGGGACGCGGCCTGGAAGATCGCCAAGGGGGTCTTCTCCTACACCAACCACACGCTCCTGCCCGAGGCGCTGGAGACCTGGCCGGTGCAGCTCTTCGAGCGCCTGCTGCCGCGCCAGATGCAGATCATCTACGCCATCAACGCCGACGTGATCCGGCAGGCGCGCCAAGAGCGCGGCTTCGACGGCGGGACCGTCTCGGCGATCTCGCTGATCGACGAGGACAACGGCCGGCGCGTGCGGATGGGGCAGCTCGCCTTTGTCGGCTCGCACACGGTCAACGGCGTCTCGGCGCTTCACACCGAGCTGATGAAGGAGACCGTGTTCCGCGATCTCCACGGCCTCTATCCGCAGCGAATCCAGAACAAGACCAACGGCGTCACCCCGCGGCGCTGGCTGCTCCAGTCCAATCCGGGCCTCGCCTCGCTCGTGCGCGAGACCATCGGCTCGGGCTTCGAGGACGACGTGGAGAAGCTCGCCGAGCTTGACCGCTTCGCCGACGACGCCGCGTTCCGCGAGCGCTTCGCGGCGGTCAAGCGCGAGAACAAGCAGCGGCTGGCGCGGGTCATCGAGGAGCGGCTCGCGACCTCGATCGACACGGGCGCGATCTTCGACATCCAGGTCAAGCGCATCCACGAGTACAAGCGCCAGTTCCTCAACATCATCGAGGCGGTGGCGCTCTACGAGCAGATCCGGGCCCATCCGGAGATCGACTGGACGCCGCGCGTGAAGATTTTCGCGGGCAAGGCCGCGCCCTCCTATGCGGCGGCCAAGCAGATCATCCATCTGGCCGGCGACGTCGGGCGGGTGATCAACTCCGACCCGGCGGTGCGCAACCTCCTGAAGGTCGTCTTCATCCCGAACTACAACGTCTCGCTGGCCGAGACGATCATGCCGGCGGCCGACATCTCCGAGCAGATTTCGACGGCGGGCCTGGAGGCGTCGGGCACCGGCAACATGAAGTTCGCGCTGAACGGCGCGCTCACCATCGGCACGCTCGACGGCGCGAATGTCGAGATGCAGGAGCATGTCGGAGCCGACAACATCTTCATCTTCGGCCTGACCGCGGAGCAGGTCGCCGAGCGGCGGCGCTCCGGCCATACGGGCGAGACGGTGATCGGCGGGAACCCGCTCCTGCGCTCGGCGCTCGATTCGATCGCGTCCGGCGTCTTCTGCCAGGACGAGCCCGGGCGCTACGCCGACCTGGTCGATGCGGTGCGCACCCGCGACTGGTGGATGATCGCGGCCGATTTCGACGCCTACTGGGAGACCCAGCGCCGGCTCGACGCGCTCTGGGCCGACACGGCGGCCTGGAACGCGATCGCGGTGCGCAACACCGCCCGGATGAGCTGGTTCTCGGCCGACCGGGCGATCCGCGAATACGCCCGCGAGATCTGGCGGGTCTGATCGGACCGACGGGAAGCGGGGGCGCCGGGCGCGTTCCCGCTTTTCCTCGACAATTTCGTCGCGAATGAACGCGTCGGTGACCTTCCCTCTTGTAGAAGCCGGTGGAAGGGACGCTAAGTCCCCCTTGCGTCGGAGGCGAAGGCGGGACCGTTCCCCCGCAGGGCGCCAGGGAGGTCTCGACATGTCCAACACCGGACCACGGCACGCGCCGCTCGCGCGCGACACGATGGCCTACGTTCTCGCCGGCGGGCGCGGCTCGCGCCTGATGGAGCTGACGGACACGCGCGCCAAGCCCGCGGTCTATTTCGGCGGCAAGGCGCGCATCATCGACTTCGCGCTCTCCAACGCCATCAATTCGGGCATCCGCCGCGTCGCGGTGGCGACGCAGTACAAGGCGCATTCGCTGATCCGGCACCTGCACCGCGGCTGGAACTTCCTGCGACCGGGGCGCAACGAAAGCTTCGACGTGCTGCCGGCGTCCCAGCGCATCTCCGAAGACCAGTGGTACGCGGGAACGGCAGATGCGGTGTACCAGAACATCGACATCATCGAGGACTACGCGCCGAAATACATCATCATCCTGGCGGGCGACCACATCTACAAGATGGACTACGAGGTCATGCTCCAGCAGCACGTGGAGTCGGGCGCCGACGTGACCGTCGGCTGCCTCGAGGTCCCGCGCGAGGAGGCGGTGGGCTTCGGCGTCATGCATGTCGACGCCAAGGGGCGCATCACCGATTTCGTGGAAAAGCCCGCAAACCCGCCGGCCATGCCCGGCAAGCCCGACATGGCGCTCGCCTCCATGGGCATCTACGTCTTCGACACCGCGTTCCTGGCGGCCCAGCTTCGGCGCGATGCAGCGGATCCGGCCTCATCGCGCGACTTCGGCAAGGACATCGTCCCGCACATCGTCAAGCACGGCACGGCCTACGCCCATTCCTTCAATCGCTCGGTCGTCCAGTCCGAGGCCGAGACCCACGCCTACTGGCGCGACGTCGGCACGGTGGACGCCTACTGGCAGGCCAACATCGACCTGACCGACGTCGTGCCTCCGCTCGACATCTACGACCGCGACTGGCCGATCTGGACCTATGCCGACGTGACGCCGCCGGCCAAGTTCGTCCACGACGAGGAGGGGCGGCGCGGCTATGCGGTGTCCTCGCTCGTCTCCGGCGACTGCATCATCTCCGGCGGCAAGCTCAGCCGCTCGCTCCTGTTCACCGGCGTGCGCGTCCATTCCTGGTCCTCGCTCGACCACGCGGTGGTGCTGCCGCAATGCACGATCGGCCGCGGCGCGCGCGTGACCAAGGCCGTCATCGACCGGGGGGTCCACATCCCGGACGGACTCGTGATCGGCGAGGATCCCGAGCTCGACGCCCAGCGCTTCCGCCGCACGGCGAGCGGCGTCTGCCTCGTCACCAAGCCCATGATCGAACGTCTCTCCAGCCGCTGATCCGGAATTCCGCAAACCGATGACACGCGTCCTCTCCGTCTCCTCGGAGGTCTTTCCGCTGGTGAAGACCGGCGGTCTCGCCGACGTCGCCGGGGCGCTGCCGGTCGCGCTCGGAGAGATCGGCGTCGAGACGCGCACCTTGATGCCGGCCTATCCGGGCGTCGTGGAGCGGCTCGGAGCCGTCGAGCCCGTGCACCGCTTCGCCGAGCTCTTCGGCGGGCCGGCGGCGCTGCTCGCGGGCCGGGCCGGCGACCTCGACCTCTTCCTTCTCGACGCGCCCCATCTCTACGACCGGCCGGGCGGCCCCTATGCGACGAGCGGCGGCTACGACCATCCGGACAATTGGGCGCGCTTCGCCGCGCTCTCGCTGGCGGCCGCCGAGATCGGGCGCGGCGCGGTTCCCGGCTTCCAACCGGACATCGTCCACGCGCACGACTGGCAGGCGGCGCTCGCGCCGGTCTATCTCGCGGCGGTCGGGGGCCCGCGGCCGAAGACCGTCGTCACCATCCACAACCTCGCCTTCCAGGGCACCTTCCCGCACGCGGTGTTCCCGCATCTGCGTCTGCCCGACTCCTGGTGGTCGATCGAAGGCGTCGAATATTACGGCTCGGTCGGTTTCCTGAAGGGCGGCATCCACGCCTGCGACGCCGTCACCACCGTCAGCCCCACCTATGCGCGCGAGATCGTGACGCCGGCCGGCGGGATGGGGCTCGACGGGCTTCTGACGGGCCGGGGTGAGAGCCTGACCGGCATCGTCAACGGCATCGACACGCGCATCTGGGACCCCGAGACCGATCCGCACATCGCCTCGACCTTCGGCGTTGAGACGAGCTTCCGGCGTGAGCGCAACCGCGAGGCCCTGGTCGCCGAGTTCGCGCTGGAGGAGGCCGACGGACCGATCCTCGCCGTGATCAGCCGGCTGACCTGGCAGAAGGGCCTCGATCTTCTCGCCGACAGCGTCGACGACATCGTCGCGATGGGCGTGCGCATGGTAGTCGTCGGGTCCGGCGACCGGCTGCTCGAGGGCGCCTTCCTCTCCGCCCAGGCGCGCCACGCCGGCCGCTTCGGCGTGCGCATCGGCTATGACGAGGCGCTGGCGCACCGGGTGCAGGCCGGCGCGGACGCGCTGATCGTGCCGTCGCGCTTCGAGCCCTGCGGCCTGACCCAGCTCTGCGCCCTGCGCTACGGCTGCCTTCCCGTCGTCACCCGCGTCGGCGGCCTCGCCGACACGGTGATCGACGCCAATTTCGCCGCGCTCGGCGCGGGCGCGGCGACGGGCATCGTCTTCTCCCCCGTCGAGAAGCAGGCGATGCTGGACGGCATCCGCCGGCTCTGCGACCTCTTCGAGGATCCTGCGCTCTGGCGCGACTGCCAACGCCAGGCGATGCGCGCCGACGTCTCGTGGAACGCCAGCGCCAAGCTCTACGCCGATCTCTACTCCAGGCTCGTCAACGGTGAGGCCGCACGATGACCATTGAAACCGTCGCGACGACGCCCTTCCAGGACCAGAAGCCGGGCACCTCCGGCCTGCGAAAGAAGGTGCCGCACTTCCGGCAGGCGAATTACGCGCAGAACTTCGTCCAGGCGATCCTCGACGCCGCGGGCGAGGCGAAGGGCAAGTCCCTCGTCATCGGCGGCGACGGCCGCTTCTATAACGACGAGGTGGTGCGGATCGCGATCCGGATGGCGGCGGCCGCCGGCTACGAGCGCGTCATCGTCGGGCAGAACGGCATCCTCTCCACGCCTGCTGCCTCCAACCTCATCCGCAGGCGCGGCGCCTCGGGCGGGATCATCCTCTCCGCCTCCCACAATCCGGGAGGGCCCGAGGGCGATTTCGGGATCAAGTACAACGTCGCCAACGGCGGGCCGGCCCCCGAGGGCGTCACCAACGCGATCTACGACCGCACCCGCTCGATCTCGCAGTACCGCATCTCCGACGCGCAAGCGCCCGACCTCTCGGCGATCGGCGAGCACCGGCTGGAGGAGACGGTGGTCGAGATCGTCGATCCCGTCACCGACTATGCGGCGCTGATGGAGACGCTGTTCGACTTCGACGCCATCCGCAAGGCGATCGCCGGCGGCCTGACGTTGCGCTTCGACGCCATGCACGCCGTGACCGGCCCCTACGCCCACGAAATCCTGGAGAAGCGCCTCGGTGCGCCGGAGGGCACCGTCCTGAACGGCACCCCCTCGCCCGATTTCGGCGGCGGCCACCCGGATCCGAACGTCGTCTGGGCAGCGCCCCTCGTCGATCTGATGATGGGGCCGCAGGCGCCAGTCTTCGGCGCGGCCTCCGACGGCGACGGGGATCGCAACATGATCCTGGGGCGCGGCATCGTCGTCACGCCCTCCGACAGTCTCGCGGTGCTCGCCGCCAACGCCCATCTGGCGCCGGGCTACGCCAAGGGCATCGCCGGCGTGGCGCGCTCCATGCCGACGAGCCAGGCGGCCGACCGGGTGGCTAAGAAGCTGGGCGTCCCGGCCTTCGAGACGCCGACGGGCTGGAAGTTCTTCGGCAACCTCCTCGACGCCGGCAAGGTGACGATCTGCGGCGAGGAGAGCGCCGGGACGGGCTCGGACCACGTGCGCGAGAAGGACGGGCTGTGGGCGATCCTCCTGTGGCTCAACATCCTCGCCGTGCGGGGGCAGAGCGTGAAGGAGATCGTCAGCGAGCACTGGGCGGAGTACGGGCGAACCTACTACCAGCGCCACGATTTCGAGGAGGTGGACGCGGCCGCCGCCGAGGGGCTGATGGAATCCTTGCGCGACCGCCTCGCCTCCATGGCCGGCCAGCGCTTCGGCTCGCTGATCGTGCAGGAGGCGGACGACTTCTCCTACCGCGACCCGGTCGACGGCTCGGTCTCGACCGGCCAGGGCGTGCGCATCGTCTTCTCCGGCGGCTCGCGCATCGTCTTCCGCCTGTCGGGCACCGGCACCAAGGGCGCGACGCTGCGCGTCTATCTGGAGCGCTACGAGCCCGATCCGGCGCGCCACGGCCTTCCCGTCGAGGAGGCGCTGGCCGAACTCATCGACATCGCCAACTCGGTCGGCGAGATCGAAAGCCGCACCGGGCGCACCCAGCCGGACGTGCGCACCTGAGCGCCTCGTCCCGCGCCGTCGGCGGCATCGCGCTTCGCCATTGGGCCGTCGTCGCCGGGCTGATCACGGTGATGGCGCTCGTGCTCCTGTGGATGGGCCGCGTGCCCATCTGCGAGTGCGGAACCGTCAAGCTCTGGCACGGCGAGACGATGAGCGCGGAGAACTCCCAGCACATCGCCGACTGGTACACGCCCTCGCACGTCATCCACGGCTTCCTGTTCTACGGCCTGACTTGGCTGCTCGCCCGCCGCTGGTCGCTGGGCCGGCGGCTGATCGGCGCCACGCTGATCGAGATCGCCTGGGAGGTGGTCGAGAACACCGAGACCGTCATCTCGCGCTACCGCGAGGCGACGATCGCGCTCGACTATTTCGGAGACTCTGTCCTGAACTCGGTCTCCGACGTCGGCTTCATGATGCTCGGCTTCGTCCTCGCCAGCCGCCTGCCGGTCTGGCTGACGGTGACGCTCGCGGTTCTGATGGAACTCGTCGTCGGTTGGATCGTCCGCGACAACCTCACGCTCAACGTCCTGATGCTCCTCTATCCGCTGGAGAGCGTCCGCGCCTGGCAGGGCGGGGCCTGATGATCACCGCCGGTCGGGGCCGCCCGGCGCGGCTGGGCGCGCGCCTTGCGGCCGACGGCGTCCACTTCGGGGTCGTCTCGTCGAGCGCCGAGCGGATCGAACTCTGCCTCTTCGACGACGACGAGCATGAGACGCGGTTGACGCTGCCGGGGCGCGAGGGCGACGTGCATTTCGGTTTCGTCGCCGAGCTCGCGGCCGGGGCGCGCTACGGGTTTCGCGCGCACGGCCTCTTCGAGCCGTCGGAAGGCCTGCGCTTCGATCCGTCCAAACTCCTCGTCGATCCCTATGCCCTGCGCCTGGACCGGCCGTTCCGGGACCACCGCGACCTGCGCACCTTCGGCACCGAGACGGCGCATCTCGTCCCGCGCGGGATCGTCGAGGACATCGCCCGGGATGCCCGGCCCCTGCCGCCCGGCCTGCCCGGCTTCACCTACGAGGTGCTGACCCGCGGCTTCTCCATGCGCCATCCCGGCGTCCGGCCGGAGTTCCGCGGCACGGTGCTGGCCTTCACGGAAGAGCCCGTTCTCGACCATCTGACCCGGCTCGGCGTCGAGACGGTGGAGCTCATGCCGCTGGCGGCCTGGCTGGACGAGCGGCACCTGAGCGCGCTCGGCCTCTCCAACGCCTGGGGCTACAATCCGATCGCCCACATGGCGCCGGACCCGCGCCTTGCGCCGAACGGGCTCTCGGATGTGCGCCGTGCCGTCGAGGCGTTGCACGCGCGCGGCATCCGCGTGCTTCTCGACGTCGTGCTCAACCATTCGGGCGAGAGCGACGAGGCGGGGGCGACGATCTCCTATCGCGGCCTCGACAACGGGCTCTACTATCGCCTGCGCGATGACGACTCGGCGCTCTACGTCAACGACACCGGCACAGGGAACACCTTTGCCGCCGAGCGGGAGCCGGTGGTGCGGCTCTTCCTCGATACGCTCCGCACATGGGCGGCGACGACCGGGATCGACGGCTTCCGCTACGATCTCGCGCCCGTCCTCGGGCGCGACCGTCACGGCTTCTCGCCGCACGCGCCCTTCTTCCGCGCGCTCGCGCGCGATCGGGTGCTCGGGGGTCTGATCCACGTCGCCGAGCCCTGGGACATCGGGCCGGGCGGCTACCGGGTCGGTGCGTTTCCCCCGCCCTTTCTCGAATGGCAGGACCGGTTCCGCGACGACGTCCGCCGCTTCTGGCGCGGCGAAGACGCGATGGTGCCGGCGCTCGCCATGCGCCTCGCCGGCTCGCACGATCTCTTCGACAAGCCGTCCCGTGGCGTCAACATGGTCGCTGCCCATGACGGGTTCAGCCTCGCCGACCTCGTCATGTACGAGCGGCGCCACAACGAGGCGAACGGCGAGGACAATCGCGACGGCCATTCCGAGAACCATTCATGGAACAACGGAGCGGAGGGGCCGACCGACGATCCGGCGATCATCGCCGCGCGCGGCCGCGACATGCGGGCGCTGCTGGCGACGCTCTTCCTGTCGCGCGGCAATCTCCTCCTGGTCGCGGGCGACGAGTTCGGCCGGACCCAGGGTGGCAACAACAACGCCTATGCGCAGGACAACGAGACCGTTTGGCTCGATTGGGAAAGCGCGGACGAGGGCATGGCGGCGATGGTGGCGCGCCTCGCCGCGATCCGCCGGCGGTTCCCGGCGCTCGCCGGTACCGAGTTCGCCGCCGGGGGAACGGCCGCCTGGCTCTCCGAGCGCGGTCGGCCGATGGAGAACCGGGAATGGGACGATCCCACCCGCCGCTTCCTCGGATTCGTGATCGAGGACGGCAGGCAGCGGCTGATCGCCTATTTCAACGCCGGCAAGGAGGACAGGGCGATCGCCCTGCCCGTTCCGCGCGAAGGCACCCGCCTCGTTCTGCAGGTCCAGACCGACCGGCCGGACCTTGCGTCGCGCGGCCTCGATCCCTCCGCCGGACTCGTCGTCAACGCCCGCTCGGTCTTCGTCCTCGTCGAGGAGCCGGTTTGATCGGCGACGGCCGGCTCCCTATTGTGCGGGGCCGACACGTCAGCCCGAGACTCATTCGATGCCGATCCGCCAGCTCTCCGAGACCGTGATCGACCGGATCGCCGCCGGCGAGGTCGTGGAGCGGCCCGCGAGCGTGGCGAAGGAGCTGGTCGAGAACGCGCTCGACGCCGGCGCGACATCGATCGGCATCGTCACGGCCGGCGGCGGCAAGAGCCTGATCCGCGTCACCGACGACGGCGGCGGCATCCCCGTCGAGGAACTGCCGCTCGCGGTGCGCCGGCACTGCACCTCCAAGCTCACCGATCTCTTCGACATCGCGACGCTCGGCTTTCGCGGCGAGGCCCTGCCCTCCATCGGCTCGGTCGCGCGGCTCACTTTGCGCTCCCGGCAGAGGGGGGCGCAGGACGCGCACGAGATCCACGTCGACGGCGGCCGCCTCGAGGGCCCGCGCCCGGCGGCGCTGTCGAAGGGGACGGTGGTAGAAGTGCGCGATCTCTTCCACGCGGTTCCGGCCCGGCTGAAGTTCCTGAAGGGCGAGCGCGCCGAGAGCGGCGCCATCACCGAGGTCGTCAAGCGCCTCGCCATCGCCTTTCCGCAGGTGCGGTTCGAGCTCTCCGGCGAGGACCGGCAGCGCACGCTCCTGGAGGCCTCCCCGGCCGATCCGCTGCCGCGCATCGCGGCCATCCTCGGCGATGAGTTCGCCGAGAACGCGCTGCCGCTCGAAGCGGTGCGAGAGGGCGTGCGCCTCACCGGCCATATCGGCCTGCCGACCTTCTCCAGAGCGAACGCGCTGCACCAGTTCGTCTATGTCAACGGGCGCCCGGTGCGCGACAAGATGCTGCTCGCGGCTTTGCGCGCGGCCTATTCGGACGTCATGGCGCGCGACCGGCACCCGGTCGCGGTGCTCTTCGTCGAGATCGATCCGGCCGACGTCGACGTCAACGTCCATCCGGCCAAGGCGGACGTGCGCTTCCGCGACGCCGGCCTCGTGCGCGGCCTGATCGTCGGGGCGCTGCGTCAGGCGCTGGCGCAGGCCGGCATCCGACCGGACACGGACGGCGCGGCGGGGCTGATGGCACGGTTCCGCACGGGCACGGGCGCGCCGGGCAACGGGCGTTTCCCGGCGTTCGGGGCCCAGGCGCCCTATACGGCAGAGCCGCGGCCCGCCGGCGGCTACGAAGCCTCCGCCTCGCCGTTTCGCCCCTTCGAGGCTCCCGGCGGCCCGGGCTTCTTCGAGCCGCAGGCGCGCTTCGAGGGCCATGTCCCGTCCGCCCGGACGAGCGCCCCGGACGACGGCGCGGCGCGGCGCGAAGGCTTTCCGCTCGGCGCGGCCCGCGCGCAGATCGACCGCGCCTTCATCGTCGCCGAGACCGGCGACAGCCTCGTCATCGTCGACCAGCACGCCGCCCACGAGCGTCTCGTCTACGAGGCGCTGAAGACCGCCCTCCACGCCGCGCCGCTTCCGTCGCAGATGCTCCTCATCCCCGAGATCGTCGAACTGCCGGAGGCCGACGTCGACCGGCTGGCGGAGGCGTCCGCGCTGCTGGCCCGCCTCGGCCTCGGGCTGGAGCGCTTCGGGCCGGGGGCCGTCGCGGTGCGCGAGACGCCGGCGATCCTCGGCGAGGTCGACGCTGCGAGCCTCGTGCGCGATCTCGCCGACGAACTTGCCGACAAGGAGAGCGCCGACGGGCTGAAGAGCCGCATCGACCATGTCGCTGCGACCATGGCCTGCCATGGATCGGTGCGCTCGGGCCGTGCGCTCAAGTCCGAGGAGATGAACGCGCTTCTGCGGCAGATGGAGGCGACGCCGGGGTCGGGCACCTGCAACCACGGCCGCCCGACCTATATCGAATTGAAGCTCGACGACATCGAGGCGCTGTTCGGCCGTCGTTGACGGGGCCCCGGGCTCGATGCTTGAAGACGGCCGACGAGACGCCACGCGGAAGACACGACATGAACCGGATGGACAGCGGCGGCGAGGCGGTGGTGCGCTACGACACGCCCGAGATTCACGTGCTGCGGGCCGGAGCCTTCGTGCGCTGCGCCATCACCGGCGAGGCGATCCCCCTCGATCTCTTGAAATACTGGAGCGTCGAGCGCCAGGAGGCCTATGTCGATGCGGTCGCCTCGGTCGAGGCCGAGCTGCGCGCCGGGCGTCGCCGTCAGGGTTGAGAGCGCGTTTCGAAGGCTTCGAGCGTTCGGGCGATCAGGCTCTCGCCGATCCCGGCATCCAGTGTCAGCGCCACGTCGAGAACGAGCCCCTGCGCGAGCAGCGCCCGGCCCTCTTCGCTGGCGGCGAGGCGGGCGGCGTCCTTCGCGGTCGTCGCCAGAAGGTAGCCGTTCCCCTCCGCCACCGCCGTAAGCTCCGCGATCTCCTCCGGCGTGAACGAGTGATGGTCGGGGAAGTCGCGGCTGTCGCGCACGTCCGCGCCGATCTCGGCGAGCGAGCGGTAGAACTTGCCGGGGTCCGCGAGCCCGGCGAAGGCGAACAGCGGCGGCCCGACGAGAGCACCGGCATCGACCGGCGAGACGCGTCCGCGATGCACCGGAACGCCGGCCTCCGCAGCGATGCGCGACGCCGCATCCCCGGCCTCCCCCTCTCCGATGACGAGGACCGCGTCGGCGTGCGCCAACTGGATGGCGAGCGGCGCACGCAGCGGCCCGGCCGGCAGGACACGCCCGTTGCCGAGCCCGCGCCGACCATCGACGACGAGGAGCGACAGGTCGGCGCGAAGCCGCGCGCTCTGGAATCCGTCGTCCATGACGATGAAGTCGCAGCCGTGCCCGGCGAGGAGCCGGGCGCCTGCGACGCGGTCGCGCGAGACGACGGTCGGCGCCTCTCCCGCCAGCAATTGCGGCTCGTCGCCGGTCAATCCGGCATCGTGCCGGGCGGGGTCGATGAGGAGGGCGGCGGCGGCCGCGCCGCCGTGCCCGCGCGACAGGAATCCGGGCCGTCGCCCGGCGCGCTGCGCGAAACCGGCGAGCGCCAGGGCGGTCGGCGTCTTGCCCGCGCCCCCCGCCGTGAAGTTTCCGACGCAGAGGACCGGCACCCCGACCCCCGCCCGCGCACCCCGACCGAGGCGATGCCCGGCGACGCGGCCGTAGAGGTAGGCGGCCGGAGCAAGGAGCCGGGCCGGCCAGCCCGCCGGGCGCCACCAGAAGGCGGGCGCCGCCCCCGGACTCATCGCAGGAGCGAGACCGGACGGGCCCGGTCGAAGCCGGCGGCGAGCCGCAGCGGCTGCAGGAACGGGTCGATCGCCTGCATGGTGCGCGGCAGCGCGCCGCGCATCTCCTCGACGCTGGCGCGACCCGCGGCGATCATGGCGCGCCGTGCCCCCTCCTCGGTCAGAAGCCGGTCGACCTCGCCGGAAAGCTCGGCCGCATCCGTGACGATCCGCGCGCCGCCCTCGGCGATCAGGCGTTGGTAGACGTCCCGGAAGTTCTGCACGTAACGACCCGTCAGGACGGCGGCGCCGAGCTGGGCGGCTTCCAGAGGGTTCTGGCCACCCTGCCCTTTCAGCGACTTGCCGACGAAGGCGATCTCGGTCAGCCGCAGATAAAGGCCCATCTCGCCGATCGTGTCGCCCAGAAGGACGTCGGTCGTCGGATCGGGCCGTTCGCCGCGCGAGCGCCGCGCCACCGTCAAGCCCTGCGCGACCAGCGCCTTCTCGATCTCGTCGCCCCGCTCCACGTGCCGAGGAACGACGACGGTCAGGAGCCGCGGGCGCGTCTCGCGAAGCGAGAGGTGCACCTCTCCGGCCAGCGCCTCCTCGCCGTCATGGGTGGAGACCGCCGCCCAGACCGGGCGCAGCCCGACCGCGCGGGCCAGTTCGCCGAAGGCGTCCTCGTCGAAAGGCAGCGGCGGGATGTCCGCCTTGAGGTTGCCGGCGACGCTGACGGCGCGCGCGCCTAGAAGATGAAAGCGTTCGGCGTCGATCGGCGACTGCGCGACGACGTGCGCCAGATTCTCCAGCAGCGCCTCGGCGAGCGAGGGCACCGCGCTCCAGCGCTTGAAGGAGCGGTCCGACAGACGCGCATTGACCAGGATCTGCGGGATTCGGCGATGGTTCAGCTCCAGCATCGTCATCGGCCAGATCTCGCTTTCCGCCACGATCGCGAGATCGGGCCTCCAGTGGTCGAGAAAGCGCGAGACGCAGGGCTTGAGGTCGAGCGGCACATATTGATGGATGACGATGTCGCCGAGGCGCTCCTGCACGAGCGAGGCGGAGGTGCGCGTGCCCGTCGTCATGACGACGGGAATGTTGCCGCCCGCGATCTCCTGGACCAGGGGCGTGACGGCCATGGATTCGCCGATGGAGGCGGCGTGCACCCAGACCATCGAGCGCCCGACGGGCCGCGGCTCGCTGGCAAATCCGTAGCGCTCGCGGCGTCGGTCGCTCTCTTCCTTGCCGCGGCGGGCGCGCCAGCCGACATAGGAGCCGATCAGCGGATAGGCGAGGCTGCCGGCCAGCCGATAGCCCGTCAACGCCGCGCGGGCGAACCGCTCGCTCATCGAGCCGAGCCCTGCGGTCGGTCGGCGAGGGCAAGGGCCTTGCGGTTCGCCGCCTCGATCGCGTCGGTGATCTCGCGCCGCTTGGCTTCGAGCCCCGCCTCGTCGATGTCACGCGGCACATGGATCGGGTCGCCGACGACGACGGCGATCCGGCCGAAGGGCAAGGGCAGCGTCGTCTTGTCCCAGGTCCCTTCCAGGACGCGGCGGCGGCTGGTGACGGCGGCCGACGGCAGCACGGGACGCCCGGACAGGCGCGCCAGCGTGACGATGCCCATTCCGGCCTGCCGCGGTGTGCCTTTGGGAACATCGGCGATCATGCACACGCCCTCGCCGTTTCGAAGGGCTCGGAGCATGGACAGGAGGGCGCTCGCCCCGCCCTTGCGGGTCGTCGCCTCGCGCGCTCGCCCTCCCGAGCCGCGCACGGTCCCGATCCCGAAATGTCCGACGACCCTGGCATTGACCTCCGCATCCGCGCTGCGCGACAGGAGCGCGACATAGGGCAGATCCTTCGGGCGGAAGAGAGGCGCCAGCAGGTGCTGGCCGTGCCACATGCCGACGATCGCGGGATGGCGGCTGCGCAGCGCCGCGTCCCAATCGCTCGACGCCGTGTCCGGCCGCTGCGTCCCGTAGATGAATCGCAGTGCGCCATAGGCGATGCCGCTCACGGAAGTCGTGAAGGCCGGCGAAGTCCGCAGCCGCTTCAGGCGGCGGCGCAAAAACGAGCCTAAGGGATGTCGTCCTCGGCTCATCGGGCGGCGGGCGCGACCTTCTCGGGCTCCAGAAGTCGGTGCATGTGGACGATGAAGTAGCGCATATGGGCGTTGTCGACCGAACCCTGCGCCTTGCCGCGCCAGGCGGCGAGCGCGGAGGCGTAGTCGGGGTAGATGCCGACGATGTCGAGCCCGGCGAGGTCGGCGAACTCGATCCGGTCGAGATTGGTCAGTTCGCCGCCGAAGACGAGGTGCAGGAGCTGCTTGGGTTCGGATGATTCGACCATCGGTGCTGTCCTCGGGTGTCAGATGCCGCGGGGATAGCGCGCTCCCGGCAGGGAAGCGGCGATCGCCCTCAGGCGCTCGAGCGCGTGGGGCGCGCCGGCGACCAGGAGGCCATGCCTCTTGGGATCGGGCTTGTAAAGGTGCCGGCCGCCCTCGGCGTTCAGAAGGGCCGCGCCGCAGCGTTCCAGGATGAGATCGGCCGCCGCGATGTCCCAGTCGTTGGCGCGCGGCTGGACGATGGTGCCGTCGATCCGGCCCGCGGCCACCATCGCCAGCCGGTAGGCGAGCGAGGGCACGTTCTTGTGGACGTCGAAGCTGGCGCGGTCGGCCTCGTCGAGCCGCGAGAAGACCGCGTCCGGCATCGAGACGAGCAGGCGTTCGCGCTCGCCGCCATCCGGTGGTTCGAGCGGACGTCGGTTCAGGGTCGCAGGACCGTCCGAGGTCGCCGCGAAGACCTCCGCCTTGACCGGCGCGTCGATGACGCCGGCCACGGGCCGCCCGTCCCGGATCACGGCGAGAGAGACGCACCAGGTCGGCTCGCCCCGCAGGAAGGAGCGCGTTCCGTCGATCGGATCGACGACGAAGAAGCGCGTCTCCTCGCCGTGGGCGGGCTCGCCCGCCGTCTCCTCCGAGACCCAGCCGTAGCGGGGACGCGCCGAGAGCAGGAAGTCGCGCAGGAAACCGTCGACCGCCAGGTCGGCCTGGCTGACCGGCGAGTTGCCCTCCTTCCAGAACACCTGCGGGTCGCGGCGGAAGTAGCTGAGGGCGATGTTGCCAGCCTCGCGCGCCGCGCGGGTCAACAGGTCGAGATCGGCGTCGTCCTCCGCCACGCCTAGCGCCCCGCGACCGTCATCGCCTCGACGCGAAGGGTCGGGGCGACGATGGAATGCCGCTCGTCGAGATCGTTCGCCGCGGTCATCGAGCGCAGCATGTCGGGGAGCGACCCGGCGATGGTGAACTCCGACACCGGCCCGGCGAGACGCCCGTCCTCGATCAGGAAGCCGGAGGCACCGCGCGAATAGTCCCCCGTCACGATGTCCGCCCCGTGGCCGATGAGTTCGGTGACGTAGATGCCGCGGCCCGTCTCGGCCACGAGCCCGTCGGGCGACAGCGCGCCCGGCGTCATCACCACGTTCGTCGAAGAGGGCGAGGTGCCGGCGCCCGAGCGCGATGCCCGTCCGTTGGTGGCAAGGCCGAGCTCGCGCGCGGTCGCGCTGTCGAGGAGCCAGGTGGCGAGGGTCCCGCCGTCGACGAGCGACAGGGGCGCGGCGCGCACCCCCTCCCCGTCGAAGCCCCGCGAGGCCGGGCGGCGCCGAAGCAACGGGTCGTCGACGAGCGACATCGACGAGGGAAGGACAGGTTGCCCCAACCGGTCCTTCAGGAAGCTCGTGCCGCGGGCGATCGCGGCGCCCGAGATCGCCGAGAGGAGATGGCCGACGAGGCTTCTGGAGACGCGCGGGTCGTAGACGATGGGCATCGTTCCCGTCGCGACCTTGCCGGGATCGAGACGGCGCACCGTCCGTTCGCCGGCCCGCCGGCCGATCTCGGCGGGGGCTTCCAGATCGTCGAAGTGGATGCGCGAGTCGTAGTCGTAGTCGCGCTGCATTCGCGCGCCCTCGCCCGCCACGACCGAGACGGACCGCGAGAAGCCGGAGCGCCGGCGTGCCCCCGAAAAGCCGCCGGAGGTGACGAGGACGAGCCCGGTGAAGCCCGCCGAGGCGCTCGCCCCGCCCGAATTGGTGACGCCCGGGACAGAGCGCGCCGCATCTTCGAGCGCTCGCGCGTCCGACACGAGCCGTTCGCTTGCGACGTCGGTCGCGTCGAACAGATCGAGGTCGATCTCCCCGCCCCCGAGGAGAGCGGGATCGGCGAGACCTGCGTAGGGGTCCTTCGGGGAGACGCGGGCCATGGCGAGCGCACGCTCGACCAGCGCCTGCGGGTCGCTCGTTGCCGGCGCGCCGACGCTCGCCACGCGCCCGTCCACGAAGACGCGCAGTGACAGATGCTCGCTCTCGGACGATTCAATGTCCTCGACCTCGCGGAGGCGGACCTGCGCCGACCGCGAGCGGGACAGCGACACGGCCGCGTCCGCCGCGTCGGCCCCCAGACGCCGCGCCGTCTCGACGAGACGAGAGGCGGCGTCCAGAAGCCGTGCGGTTTCGCCTTCGATCATGTCTCTCGCCGTCCGGACGTCATTTCGTCATCCCATGTAGCGCGGCGGACGCTCCAAACAAACCCGTGATAGGGGCCTGCCCTCGGCGTCAGCCGGCCGGAGACAGCTCGGACTTCCCCTTCAGGACCTTCTGCCCGTCCTCCTGCTCGATGAGGTAGGCCGGATCGTCCTTCGAGGCCTTCCGCTTGATCGACTTGCCGTCGATCGTCTTGTCGACGTCCTCGTGGAAGGTCTCGACGATCTTCCCCGTCGCCGTGCTCTTTCCCCACTTCCACTCGACCTTCGATCCCTTGCGCAGGCTCATCGCCCCGCTCCTTTCCGTGGTTGACCAATGAGATGCGCAATGAGCGCGTCCGCGGCCCGGTTCCGGGTGTTCATCACGACGCGGCGCGCGGATCGTCGCAGCCGGGACGCGGAACCGGTCCGATCGCGCCTCCGTTGCGAATGCGACGAAGATGCCCACCGGTCGCAGTCCATGAACGCCAAGCTCGAACAGCACGCCGAACGCCACGGCCTCGTCATGGTGGACCCCGCGACGTTCGAGCTGGAGCGGCACAAGTCCGGCAAGGGACACCGCATCTGCTTCAAGGGCGGAGAGAAGATCACCGACAAGAAGCTCAAGGCCCGCATCAAGGCGCTTGTGCTGCCGCCTGCCTGGACGGACGTCAAGATCTGCGTCGAGGAGAACGGCCATATCCAGGCGACGGGGCGCGACGAGAAGGGCCGCCTCCAGTATCGCTATCACGACCTTTGGGTGAACGTGCGCAACGCAGTGAAGACAGAGCGGCTTCTGCGCTTCGGACGGATCCTGCCCAAGCTTCGCAAGCGCATCGACAGGGATCTGAAACGCCAGGCGCAGGATCAGAGAATGACGGCCGCCGTCGCGGCGCGCCTGATCGACGTGACGGGCATGCGGCCGGGCCACGAGAAATACGCCGAGGACGGCGGTCGGGGCGTCGCTTCGCTCCAGAAGAAGAACCTGCGGATCAAGGACCGGACGGCGACGCTGACCTTCGTCGCCAAATCCTCCAAGCCGACGAAGATTGAGATTCGCGACAAGCGCCTCGTCAACTCGCTGCAGAAGGTGCGGCAGGGCGCCGGAAAGCGCCTCTTCCGCTTCGACGGCGGCGGCAAGAAGGGGCGGATCCTCACCGCCAACCTCCTCAACGACTATCTACGCGAATCCGGCCACCGGGCGATCTCCGCCAAGGACTTCCGCACCTTCCACGGCTCGGCCGAGGCCCTACGCTATCTCGTCGAGGACGCGGGGGCGAAGGCCGACACGCCGAACAAGCGCAAGCGCGCGGTCGCCTCCGCCATGCGTTCGGTCGCCGGACTGTTGCGCAACACGCCGGCGGTTGCGCGGGCCTCCTACGTGCATCCCGAGATCGTCACCGCCTTCGAGGAGGAGAGGCTGGAGCCGGGTCTCCTCAAGGGCCGCTCGCGCGAGGGCCTGACCAAGGTCGAGAGCGGACTGATGCGGTTCCTCGAAGAGGTCGCGACGAGCTGAGCCCGCTCGTCAGTCGTGCGCGGCCTTCAAGGCCAGCAGCGCGTCGATGCCGCGCTTGGTCTTCTCGCGCATGTGCCTGGTCTCCTCCAGGATCGTCGCGACCTGCAGGAAGTCCAGCACGCGATAGCGCGCGACAGGGGGACGGATCAGGAAGTCCGGCGGGCGGTGGCGCCGCTTGGTCTCGATCAGCGCGTGCATCATCAGCTGCGAGGCGCCGAGCATGGCGTCGATCGGCGTCGGCACCTTGGCGAACTGGCCCTCGGCCAGTTCCGGCGCACCGGTGACGTCGCAGGCGACGGTGACGTCGCAGACGTCGCAGACGAGGTCGTAGGGCAGCGGATTGCAGATGCCGCCATCGACGAGGATCGCGTCGCCGCGCCGGACGGGCCGGAAGATCGCCGGCAGCGCGATCGAGGCGGCCAGCGCCGAGACGAGGTCGCCTTCCGTCAGCGCGCAGTCGGCTCCGCCGTAGAAGCGGGTCGCGGTCACCGTCGTCGGGATGCGCAGGTCCTCGAAGCGCCGCGCCATCTCGACGGGCAGGAATTCGGCGAGGATTCGCTCGGCGTTGAACTGGCCGAAGCGGAAGCCCCCGTCGGCGAGGAACTCGGCGAAGGAGGACGCGCGCGACCGCCACAGATGGGCGACGACGTGCCGCCCCCGCCCCAGGTGGTCGCAGACATAGTCGGTGATCTCGGCGGCGTTCATGCCGCTCGCATAGGCCGCGCCGATCAGCGCGCCGATCGAGGACCCGGCGATGGCGGAGGGTTTCAGCCCCAGATCGTCGAAGGCCCCGAGCACGTGGATGTGCGCGAGCCCCCGCGCGCCGCCGCCGCCGAGCGCAAGCCCGATCCGCACGCCATGGGACGAGACCTCCGCCTCGGGCGTGCTTTCGATCGAGACTTCGGTCGACGTGGCGTTCGTGGTCATCGCGCCGGGAAATAGGAGAGTTCGATGCGCTCTCCAGGGGCTTTTCGGGTTCAGCCCGCCGCCGGACCGACGGTCACGACCGTCGGCTCGCCGGACAGAAGCTCGCGGGCGATCGTTCGCACATCCTCCAGCGTCACGGCGTCGATCAGCGCCTCCCGCTCCTCGATGTAGTCGATGCCGAGGTCGTCGAGCTGGATGCCGACGAGGGTGGAGGCGATCGACAGCGAGGAGGAAAGGTTCTGAATGGCGTAGGACCCCTTCACGTAGTCCTTCGCCTTCTGCAGCTCCTCCTCGGTCGGGCCCTCCTCCACCATGCGGGCCATCTGCGCCTCGATGACGGAGATGCTCTCGTCCGCCGCGTCGGCGCGGGTCGCGGTCGAGGCGGCCAGGATCGAGGCGTGGTCGTAGCTGGCGAGATAGGATCCGACGCCGTAGGCGAGCCCGCGCGTCTCGCGCACCTCCTGGAAGAGCCACGAGGTGAAGGTGCCGCCGCCCAGGATGTGATTCATCAGATAGGCGGCGAAGAATTCGTCGTCGTCGCGGGCAACGCCCGGCAGCGCGAACTGGATGTTGGTCTGCGGCACGGCGAGATCGACGTCGGTGCGCGTGCCGAACTGCGGCACGATGAGCTCGACCGGCGTCAGCTCGGCGGTCTCGGGAAGCGCACCGAAGACCGCGTCCAGCTTCTCGCCCAGCCGCTCGGCGTCGATCGCGCCGACGACGCCGATGAAGAGATTGTCGCGGGCAAAGGCGCTCGACCGGAAGGCCTCGAGGTCCTCGGCCGTCACCGCGTTCAGGCTTTCCACCGTCCCCTCGGTCGGCCGGGCATAGGGGTGGTCGCCGAACACCGTCTCGCGGAACGCCTCCGAGGCGAGCGTGTCGGGATTGTTGCGGTCGGCGATGATGCCGGTCTCGATCTGCCCGCGGATGCGCGCGACCGGCTCCTCGTCGAAGCGCGGCTCGTTGATCGACAGGCGCAGGAGTTCGAAGGCCTCGTCCTCGTTCTCCACGATGGTGCGGAAATTGCCGGAGAAGGCGTCGAGCGAGGCCGAATAGGACAGGCTGATGCCGAGCTCGTCCAGCTTCGACTGGAAGTCGGCCGAGGAGATGTCGCCAGCCCCCTCGTCGAGAAGGCCGGAGAGAAGGTTGGCGGTGCCCTCGCGGCCGTCTTCGTCCTGCGTCGTCCCCGCGCCCTTGAAGGCGAAGCGCATGGCGACGAGCGGGTTGGTGTAGTCCTCGACGAGATAGGCGGTGATGCCGCCGGGGCTCGTCACCTCCTGGATGTCGACGGCTTCGGCTTGCGACGTCGCAGACAGGAGCAGGCCGGCGGTGACGAGGACGGCCGGGGCGAAGGATGTCGCGTTCATTCTGACGATGGGCACGGGTGTCGGTCTCTTCGGCTGTCGCGACTCAGGACGGGTCTTCGGCGGTGGCGGGCTCGGCGCCGGCCGCGCCTTCGACGCCCACCGCCGGCAACGGTGCGTCGGCGGTGGTGGCGACCGGCTCGTCGGGCGCGGCGTCCTCCGGCAGGAGGTAGCCCGTTACCGAGCGCTGGCGGTCGAGATAGGCACGCGCGGCCGCGTTCACGTCCTCGACGGTGACGGCCTCGATCCGCTCGGGCCAGCTCTCGACGTCCTCGACGGTGCGGCCGGTGGTCAGCGCCACGCCGTAGCGCTGCGCCAGCGAGCGCTGGCTGTCGCGCTGATAGATGAGGGCGTTGCGCACGCGGTTCTTGGCGCGGTCGAGCTCGTCCTCGGTGATGCCGTCCTCGACGACGCGGGCGAGTTCGGCGTCGATCGACTGCTCCAGTTCCTCCAGCGTCGCCTCGCCGCGGGGCATGCCCCAGATGGCGAACTGGCCCTCGCGCAGCGCCGAGCCCTGATAGTAGGCGCCGACGCTGGCCGCGTTCGCCTGCTCCACCACGAGCGCACGGTAGAGGCGGCTCGTGGTGCCGCCGCCGAGGATGTCGGCGAGGATGTCGAGCGCCTCCGATTCACCCGCCTCGGCGGTGTTCTCGGAGGGCACGACCCAGCTCGTCTGCACGCTCGGCTGCGTGACGCGCGCGTCCGTCAGCGTCACGGTGCGGTGGGTGCGGGCCGGCGGCTCGGCCGGCCGGTCGCGCGGGCCGGGATCGGCGCGCTGCTCGACCTCGCCATAGGTCCGCTCGGCGAGGTCGCGAACGTGATCGACGGTCACGTCGCCGGCGACGATCAGGACCGCGTTCGAGGGCGTGTAGTACTTGTCGTAGAAGGCGATCGCGGTGTCGCGGTCGAGCGCCTCGATCTCCGACTGCCAGCCGATCACCGGCGTGCCGTAGGGGCTGTTGAAGAACAGGGTCGCCTGCATGGCCTCGGAAAGCTGCGAGCCCGGATCGTTGTCGACCCGCATGCGCCGCTCTTCCAAAACCACGTCGCGCTCCGGGTTCACGGCGGCGTCGTCGAGGACGAGATTGCTCATCCGGTCCGCCTCGAAGCGCATCATGTCCTCCAGCGCGTCGACGGGGACCTGCTGGAAATAGGCGGTGTAGTCGTAGGAGGTGAAGGCGTTCTCCGTGCCGCCGATGTCGGAGATCGCGGCGGAGAACTCGCCCTCCGTATAGTTGGTCGTGCCCTTGAACATCAGATGTTCGAGGAAGTGGGCGATACCCGATTCGCCCGGCGCCTCGTCGGCCGAGCCGACCTTGTACCAGACCATCTGCGTGACGATGGGCGCGCGGTGGTCCGGGATGACGACGACCTGCATGTCGTTGTCGAGCGTGAAGCTCTCGATCTGCGGTCGCATTTCCTCGGCGCGCGCCGCGGCCTCGCCGGCGCCGGACGGCGCGAGTTCGCCCGAACCGGACGCCGGCGCCTGCACCTCGGCGCGCAGCGGCGTCAGCGCCAGCATCAGGGCGGTCAGGGAGATGCCCGCAGCGGCGGCGGCACGTGTCGTCGGCGTCATGAACCCTCGTCACTTCGGCAAGTCGCTTCGAAGGCGACTTATGATCGAGCGCCAGAAGCCCCGCAATTTAAGCTTTTGTAAGGGCCGGCCTCAGGCGGCCGGCGTCAGGAAGCGCAGCACGCTCTCGCCCATCGTGCGCTCGTCGAGAAGCGTGAAGCCCGGGGGAGGGTCGAAGGGCGCGCCTTTCCCCTCTTCGAGAACGCAGAGCGCGCCGGGCGCCAGCCAGCCGCCCCGGCGCGCCGAGTCGAGCGCGCGTTCTCCCAGCCGCCTGCCATAGGGCGGGTCGGCCAGGAGCAGGCCGAAAGGCTCGATCGTCCCTGCGGCTCCGAGGGCCGTCGCGTCGCGTCGGAACACCTTGGTGCGCCCCTGCAGCCCGAGCGCGTGGATGTTCTCGCGCAGCAGCCCGCGCCCCTCGACGCCCTCCTCCACGAAGAGGCCGAAGCCGGCGCCCCGCGACAGCGCCTCCAGCCCGAGCGCGCCGGTCCCGGCGAAGAGGTCGAGGACGCGCACGCCCTGCATCGCCAAGCCCTGCCCGTGCTGGATGATGTCGAACAGCGCGCCGCGATGGCGCTCCGAGGTCGGGCGGATCGCGTCCGTTCTCGGCGAGGCCAGCGCGCGGCCCTTGAGGGCGCCCGCGACGATGCGCAGCGTCATCCGCCGTCAGTCCCGGGGCGGGCGCTTCGGGCCGCCGGCCCCTCCGCC
>JAEZXX010000111.1 GCA_023419535.1 Pseudomonadota bacterium
GCGAACGCCTCGGCGATCCGCCGCCGCCGCGCGCGGCCCCCGAGGCCCGGCGCCCGGCACGGCTCCTGCCGACGCCCACGCAGCCGCCGGCCGGCGAGGGCAGCTTTCCCGCCACCAGCAATGCCGCGCTCGGCGCCTTCCAGCGCGGGCAGTATCTCTCGGCGCTGCGCATCGCCGAGCCGCTCGCCAATCTCGGCGACGCCGCGGCCCAGACCCTGCTGGGCGAGATCTACCTGCGCGGCCTCGGCGTGCCGCAGGACGAGGCGGAGGCGGCGCGCTGGTTCCGCGTCGCGTCCGACCAGGGCGACGCGCAGGCGCAGTTCCGCTACGCCATGATGCTGATCGACGGCGAGGGCGTCTCCGCCGACCCCGACGCCGCACGCGACCTGATGCGCCGCTCGGCCGACGCCGGCAACCCGCTCGCCGCCTTCAACTACGGGCAGATGCTCATCCGCGCCTCGCCGACGGGCGGCTTCCAGGAGGCCTACCGCTATTTCCGGCAGGCTGCGGACGCGGGTGTGCCCGACGGCCAGTATGCGCTCTCCCAGCTCTACGCCTTCGGCCAGGGCGTCGATCAGGTCGACGACGTCGCCGCCCGGCGCTGGCTGCACGCGGCGGCGGTGCGCGGCCACGACACGGCGCAGATCGAGCTCGGCATCTGGCTCCTGAACGGGCGCGGCGGACCGGCCGACGCGCCGGGCGGCTTCCGCTGGCTGAAGGGCGCGGCCGAGCGCGGCAACCCCATCGCGGTGAACCGCCTCGCCCATCTCTACCGCGACGGCATCGGCACGCCGCGCAACGCCGAGGAGGCCGCCAAATGGACGGTGATCGCCCGGCGCGCCGGCAATTCCGACGCCGCGCTCGACACCTTCCTGCGCGGCCTGCCCGAGGATCAGCAGCGCCGCGCGCTGGAGGCCGCGAACCGCTTCCAGGCCGGCTGATCGCCGGCCGGCCGCCGCGTGGCGGTTGAAAAGACAGGCTCTTTGTGGTTTTCACCGCGAGCCTTCAGCCGGGCGCGACCATGAGATCGCGACCGAAAACCTTGTCTCGGACCCCCGACCCCATGAAGATCAACGGCAACGAAATCAAACCCGGCAACGTCATCGAGCACAATGGCGGGCTCTGGGCGGCGGTGAAGACGGCGCACGTGAAGCCAGGCAAGGGCGGCGCGTTCGCGCAGGTCGAGCTGAAGAACCTGATCGACGGCACCAAGCTCAACGAGCGTTTCCGCGCCTCCGAAACCGTCGAGCGCATCCGCCTGGAGCAGAAGGACTACCAGTTCCTCTACGCCGAGGGCGAGATGCTGGTCTTCATGGACAACGAGACCTACGAGCAGCTCGAGCTGCAGAAGGACTTCGTCGGCGACCGCGCCGCCTTCCTCCAGGACGGCATGAAGGTGACGGTCGAGAGCCACGAGGACCGACCGATCGGCATCTCGCTGCCCGACTACGTGACGCTGCAGATCGTCGAGGCCGACCCGGTGGTGAAGGGGCAGACCGCCGCTTCGTCCTACAAGCCGGCGCGCATGGAGAACGGCATCCGCGTGATGGTGCCCCCCTTCATCGAGACGGGCGAGCGCATCGTCGTCGACACCAACGAGATCACCTATGTGCGCCGCGCCGACTGACGCGTGATCGCCTGAACTGAAAGACGACATATGGCCCGTTCGGCCCTTCTGAACGTGATGGTGCAGGCCGCGATGAAGGCCGGCCGCTCGCTGGTTCGCGACTTCGGCGAGGTCCAGAACCTGCAGGTTTCCATGAAGGGGCCGGCGGACTTCGTCTCCAACGCCGACCGCAAGGCCGAGGAGATCGTCTTCCAGGAGCTGTCGCGCGCCCGGCCCGACTGGGGTTTCCTCATGGAGGAGCGCGGCGCCGTCGAGGGCAAGGACGCCCAGCACCGCTGGCTGGTCGATCCGCTCGACGGGACGACCAACTTCCTGCACGGCATCCCGCATTTCGCGGTCTCGATCGCGCTGGAGCGCGACGGGCAGATCGTGGCGGGCGTGATCCTCAATCCGGCGCTCGACGAACTCTACACGGCCGAGAAGGGCGGCGGCGCCTTCCTGAACGACCGCCGCATCCGCGTCGCCGCGCGCCAGCGCGTCAACGAGATGGTCTTCGGAACGGGCATGCCCTTCCTCGGCCGCGGCGACCATGCGCGCTTCCTGTACGAGATGCGCCACGTGATGGCCGAGTGCTCGGGCATCCGGCGCATCGGCACGGCCTCGCTCGACCTCGCCTATGTCGCGGCGGGACGCTTCGACGGCTTCTGGGAGCGGGCGCTGGGCCCCTGGGACATCGCCGCCGGCGCGATTCTGGTCCGCGAGGCGGGCGGCTTCGTCACCGACGTCGAGGGCAATCCCTTCGACGCGATGAAGGGCGCGATCCTGTGCGGCAACGAGTTCGCCCACAAGGCGCTCGGCGAGCTGGTCAAGCGCGCCAACACCGTGCGCAGCCAGGACCGGGCGACGGCCGCCGAGTGACGGGGCGCGTGCGCACACTGGAGCGAGCGGGCGCGGTCCGCTAAAGAGGGCTCCAACGCGTTCGAAGGTCGGGCGCAACGGGCAGGGGGGTCGATGCAGCTCTTGAGTTCCCCCAAGGACGCGGCGCAGGAGCGCCGTCCGGGCGGCGCGGTCTCCGAACGCCTGTCGAGCCCGCTCGTCTATCTCTGGTCGATGCTGGTCTTCCTGGCGCTCGCCGCCTTCGTCGCGCTGATCCTCGGCCGGCAGGTCATCGGCGCCTTCACCACCAATCCGGGGCTGAACGGGCTCATCGTCGGCGTCCTCGTCGTCGGCATCGTCCTGTCGCTGCGCCAGGTGCTCGTGCTGCGGCGCGAGGTGCGCTGGGTCAACGCCTTCCGCGACGGCGGGGGCGAGGCCGAGCGGGTGAGGCCGCCGATCCTGCTCGCCCCCGTCGGCGCGATGATCGGCGGGCGCGGCGCCAACCTGACGCTGAACACCTCCTCCTCGCGCTCGATCCTGGAATCGATCGCCACGCGCCTCGACGAGAACCGCGACGTCGCGCGCTACCTGATCGGGCTCCTGGTCTTCCTCGGCCTTCTCGGCACCTTCTGGGGCCTGCTCGCCACCATCGGCTCCATCTCCTCCACCATCCAGGCCCTCGATCCGGGCGCCAGCGACGCGGCGAGCATCCTGAACTCGGTGCAGCAGGGCCTGTCCGCGCCGCTCGCCGGCATGGGCACGGCCTTCTCCTCCTCGCTCTTCGGTCTTGCGGGATCCATGGTGCTGGGCTTTCTCGACCTCCAGGTCGGGCGCGCGCAGAACCGGTTCTACACCGAGATCGAGGACTGGCTGTCCTCCGTCACCGACGTCGGGGCCGACATGGTCCTGCCGGCGGCGGCCGCGAGCCTTCCGGCCGGCGGCGCGGAGGAGATGCGGCTCCTGTCGGAGCGTCTGAACCGTCTGGTGCAGGAGCAGGGCGCCGGCCAGCGCACCAGCGCGGCCATGGCCAGTCTCGCCGAGAGCATCCAGGGCCTCGTCCAGCACATGCGCTCCGAACAGCAGATGCTGCGCGATTTCGTGGAGACCCAGGCGAACGAGCAGCGCGCCATGCGCGGCACGCTCGACCGGCTGTCGGCCTCGATCGGCGACGCCTCTCGGAAGGGTTGAGCGATGGCGCTTTCGAAGCGGAGCCGCACGCGCGAGGTCAATTACTGGCCCGGCTATGTCGACGCGCTCTCGACCCTGCTTCTGGCGATCATCTTCCTCCTTTCCGTCTTCGTCATCGCGCAGTTCCTGCTCAGCCGCGAAATCTCGGGGCAGGACACGGTCCTGAGCCGCCTGAATGCCCAGATCGCCGAGCTGAACGAGCTCCTGGCGCTGGAGCGCGCCAGCGGCTCGGACCTCTCCGACGAGCTCTCGGCGCTGCGCGCCTCGCTGGCGAGCGTGCAGGAGGACCGCTCGCGGCTGCAGGCCGCCCTCGACGCCGGGCAGGGCGCGGGCATCGGCGGCGAGGCGCAGATCGGCGAGCTTCGCGGGGCCGTGGAGGCCGAGCGCGAGATCTCGGCCCAGGCGCGCGGGCAGGTGGACCTCCTCAACCTCCAGCTCGCCGCGCTGCGCCAGCAGATCCAGGCGCTCGAAGGCGCGCTCGACGTCTCGGAGGCGAGCGACCGCGAGAGCCGCGTCCAGATCGCCGAACTCGGGCGGCGTCTGAACGTGGCGCTCGCGCAGCGCGTCCAGGAGCTGGCGCGCTATCGGTCCGACTTCTTCGGCCGCCTGCGCGAGATCCTGTCGGACCGCGACAACATCCGGGTCGTCGGCGACCGCTTCGTCTTCCAGTCCGAGGTGCTGTTCACGTCCGGCTCCGACGTCCTACAGCCGGAGGGCCAGGAGCAGATGAACGGCCTCGCGCAGGCGATCCTGGAGCTGAACCGCGAGATTCCGTCCGATATCAACTGGATCATCCGCGTCGACGGCCACACCGACAACGTGCCGCTCTCGGGCACCGGGCAGTTCGCGGACAACTGGCAGCTCTCGACCGACCGCGCCGCGGCCGTGGTGCGCTACCTCGTCAGTCAGGGCGTGCCGACCAACCGCCTGGCCGCCACCGGCTTCGGCGAGTTCCAGCCGCTTGATGCTGGCGATTCGCCCGAGGCGCGCGCGAGGAACCGGCGGATCGAACTGAAGCTGACGGAGCGCTGAGGCGCCTGCCCGACGGGCGCCATCACTGGCGAAGGGCGCCGACCCCTCTCCCGCTCGCGGGAGAGGGTGGCCGCGAAGCGGTCGGGTGAGGGCTCGCAGGGCGCAGGCGTCGCAGGGCCGCGTGAGGGGCGGGGCGTCGGCGCCCTTCGACGCCCTCATCCGCCTGCCGGCACCTTCTCCCCGCGGGGAGAAGGGGGGCGGCGGAAACGCCTGCGTCTATTCCGCGGCGGTGGACAGGTCCGTGTCGAACTGCAGCCGGGCGAGCCGGGCGTAGGCGCCGCCCTTGGCCATCAGGGCGGCGTGCGTGCCCTCCTCGGCGATCCGGCCGTTCTCGAGCACGAGGATGCGGTCGGCCTTGAGGATGGTCGCCAGCCGGTGCGCCACGACGATGGTGGTGCGGCCCTTCGTCAGCCGGTCGAGCGCGGTCTGGACCAGCCGCTCGCTCTCGGCATCGAGCGCCGAGGTCGCCTCGTCGAGGAGGAGGATCGGCGCGTCGCGCAGGATGGCGCGGGCGATGGCGAGCCGCTGGCGCTGGCCGCCCGACAGCGTCACCCCGCGCTCCCCGACCGGCGTCTCGTAGCCGGCGGGCAGACGGCGTACGAAATCGTCGACGAGGGCGGTCCGCGCGGCGCGCTCGACGGCCTCGCGCGTCGCGTCCTTCGCGCCGAAGGCGATGTTGTCGGAGACGCTCGCGGCGAAGATGGCGACGTCCTGCGAGACATAGGCGAGCCGTTCGCGCAGGGCGCCCGGCTCGACGTCACGCACGTCCATCCCGTCGACGAGCACCGCGCCCGCGCCCGCGTCGTAGAAGCGCTCGATCAGCGAGAAGAGCGTCGACTTGCCGGCACCCGAGAGCCCGACGATCGCGACCGTCTCGCCCGGCCGGACCTCGAAGTCGAGATCGGACAGAACCGCGTGCGAGGGGTTGCTCTCATAGGCGAAGGAGACGGCGCTGAACCGCACCGAGCCGAGCGGGGGCGAGGGGAGGGCGAGGGGGCGCTCGGGCGCCGCCACGGCCGAGCGCTCCTCCAGCAGCTCGGTCAGGCGCTCGGTCGCGCCGGCGGCCTGCGCGAGTTCGCCGTAGACCTCCGAGAGCTGACCGAGCGCGCCGGCGGCGAAGACGGCGTAGAGCAGGAACTGGCCGAGCGTGCCGGCCGTCATCCGCCCCTGGATCACCTGCTCGGCGCCGGCCCAGAGGACGAGGACGATGGAGGTGAAGATGGCGAAGATCGCGAAGGCGGTCAGGAAGGCGCGCGCCACAGTGGAGCGACGCGCCGCCTGGAAGGCCTCGTTCACCGCCGCGCCGTAGCGCGCGCTTGCCGAATCCTCCCCGGTGAAGGCCTGGACGGTGCGAAGGCTGGCGATGGTCTCGCCGGCATAGGCGTTGGCCTCGGCGAGCCGGTCCTGCGCCCGCCGCGCCCGGCGCCGCACCGAGCGCCCGAAGCCGACCAGCGGCACGACGACGAAGGGAATCGCCGCCACCACGATGAGGGACAGGCCGGGCGCCGTCGCCACCATCATGGCGACCGCGCCGATCATCAGGATGCCGTTGCGCAGCGCCAGCGACAGCGTCGAGCCGACAGCGGACTTGATCTGCGCCGTGTCGGCCGTCAGGCGCGAGACGATCTCGCCGGACAAGGTGCGGTCGTAGAAGGCGGGCGACAGCCGCGCGACATGGTCGAAGATGCGCGTGCGAAGGTCCGCGACGATCCGCTCGCCGAGCGTGATGACGAAGTAGTAGCGCGCGCCGCTGGCGATCGCGAGGACGATGGACAGGACCACCAGCATCGCGAAATAGGTGTCGACGAAGGCCGTGTCGGGCGTGTCGAAGCCGTGGTCGACCACGCGGCGCACGGCGAGCGGCAGAGAGAGGGTCGTCGCGGAGGCGAGCAGGAGGGCGATCGCGGCGCCCGCGACGAGCCCGCGATGGCGTTTCAGCAAGGGCAGGAGGCGCCTGAGGGGCGCGAGCTTGCGTCGGTCTGGCCGGGCGGGACGGACGGGGCTGTCTGGCAACGGTTTTCCGCGGCCGAAGCCGCCCTTGTGCGTGTTTCGGGCCTGATGTATAGGCTCACCCTCGAATTTGGAAGCGATCGAAGGAGCCGCCGCGGCGGCGTGTGGGCTGGCGACAGGAGCCGGTCCACCGAAGGTCGGCAGCACCCGAGGGCAGTACCGTGAAGAAAGACATCCACCCGAAGTACCACACGATCACCGTCGTGATGACGAACGGGACCGAGTACCAGACGCGCTCCACCTGGGGCTCGGAGGGCGACAAGATGAACCTCGACATCGACCCGACGAGCCACCCGGCCTGGACCGGCGGCAACCAGCAGCTGCTGGACCGCGGCGGCCGCGTCTCTCGCTTCAACAAGAAGTACGCCGGCTTCGGCATCTGATCGCCGAAACGCGCAGACCGCTTCAGAAGGGCCCGCCTCGCGCGGGCCTTTTTTCGTTCGGGCCGCCCTTCGCGAACGCAAGCGATCCCGCTCGGGCGCGACAGCCCGGCGAGTTCGGTCGGATCGGCAAGAGGGGAGGGCGCCGAAGCGGCCCCGGAACGGCTCAGGCCGAGAAGGCGGTGCGCAGGAGCTTGATCTGCTCGCCCACGGGGTCGTGGCTCGTCTCGGGCTCCGCCTCGCCGTAGATCTGCCGGTCGAGCAGCGCGATGCGGGTCTCGAGCTTGAGCGCCCGCTCCACGAGATCGCGGAAGGTCTCGGGCAGCTCGCCGAAGGCCGGCATCTCGCGGCCCGAGCCGGTGGCCTCCAGGCGCACCTTCACCTTCTCGGCCTCGACCTGGGCGCGCGACATGTCGCCCTGGTTGGCGGCGCGCTGGAGCAGGAGCCAGGAGGCGACCTGCATCAGGCGCGTCGTCAGCCGCATGGATTCCGCCGCGTAGAGCGTCGCACCGGCGCGCGACAGGCCCCGGGCCTCCTCGCGTCCCGCCCCGTCCAGATAGCTCGCCGTCTCGTCGACCAGCGTCATGCCCTCGTTGAAGATCGGCTGGAAGGAACGCGAGAACGCGATGCGTTCGGCGAGCCGAATCGTCTGGGCTTCCGGGACATGATCGAGGGAGGTGGTCGTCATGGGGCTATGAACCGGCTTTCCAGGCACGTGGTTGCAAAGCGCCCGTCGATGGTGGAGCCGGCCGCTCGTCCTCGGCAAGCTTTGAGCCGTGGACGCGATTTCCGCAAGCGCGACGCGCGCCCCTTGGTTAATGGCCGCTCGCGGGGCGACAGATCCCTGCGGCACAAAAGAGAGCCGCCTTGCGAGGGCGGCCCAAGGTTCAACAGGGAGGCGTCGATCACCCCGGGAGAAGGGTGCTCGTCCACCGGAAGGTGGACGGTCCGACCTTATCGCGGAATGCTTAACCGAGCCTTGACGCGGCGCGCCGTCCTCGGCGAACGGAAAGCCGCTCCGGATCGCGCCCGCCGGGCCACGATCCGACCCTCGGCGTTCCTTCGCGTTCCTTGCGAAGCCGGAGCGCCTTACCTATACTCGTGGCACATCCGGACATGTGGCACTCGTCCACGGCCTGCCTCCCGGGGCAGGCGAACAGGAGACTATTATCCATGGCTCAGCAGCTTCTGATGCCGAAGGCCACGGCAGTCTGGCTTGTCGACAACACCTCGTTGTCCTTCGATCAGATCGCCGAGTTCTGCACGCTCCACCCCCTGGAGGTGAAGGCGATCGCCGACGGCGAATCCGCGCAGGGCATCAAGGGCATGGATCCGATCATCACCGGCCAGCTGACGCGCGACGAGATCGTGCGCGCGGAAGGGGACGAGACCTACCGGCTGAAGCTGGCGCCGCCGAAGGTCCGCGTGCCGGAGGCCAAGCGCAAGGGCCCGCGCTATACGCCCGTCTCCAAGCGCCAGGACCGCCCGAACGCGATCCTCTGGCTGGTGCGCAACCATCCCGAGCTGAAGGACCCGCAGATCTCCAAGCTCGTCGGCACCACCAAGTCGACGATCGAGCAGATCCGCGAGCGCACGCACTGGAACTCGGCCAATCTCCAGCCGCTCGACCCGGTCACGCTCGGCCTGTGCTCGCAGATCGACCTCGACCTGGAAGTGGAAAAGGCCTCGCGCGGCATGCCCCGCCCGGAGGAGGAGGCCGCCGAGGAGGAGCGCCTGCTCTCGGCCGCGCAGACGCAGAACTATCGCGGCTCCGAGCGCCGCGACGACGACGAGCTCGACGCGGCCGCCGTCTTCGCCAAGCTCACCTCCATGCGCCGCACCGAGAGCGACGAGGACGAGAACGCCGAGGAGAACGAGGCGCGCTAAGCGCCTTTCGACGAGATTGCTGTTCGAGGGCCGGGATCGCCGCATCATGAGCGATCCCGGCCCTCGTCTCGTTCTGATCACCGGATGCTCGGGCGGCGGCAAGTCCACGCTTCTGGCCGAACTCGCCCGTCGCGGCCATCGCATCGTCGAGGAACCCGGTCGCCGCATCGTCGCGGACGAGACGGCGAGGGGCGGGAACGCCCTGCCGTGGACCGATCTCGAAGCGTTCCTGCGCCGGGCGGTCGAGATGTCGATCGCCGATCGCGAGGCGGCGCTCGGTGGGAACGGCCTCGTCTTCTTCGACCGCGGCCTGATCGACGCGGCCTCCGCGCTGCAGGCGCTGACCGGCGAGCCGGCTCTGCGCGATCTGGCCGGGCGACACCGCTACCACCGGCTCGTCTTCATCGCCCCGCCCTGGCCCGGGATCTTTCGGGCCGACGCAGAGCGGCGGCACGGCTATGACGCGGCCGTCGACGAATACGAGCGCCTGATGCGCGACGTTCCCGCCGTCGGCTACGACGCAGCCGAGCTTCCCCGGACCACGCCGGCCGAACGCGCGGACGTCGTCCTCGCGGCCCTGGCCTGACAGGAGAGCGGCTCCGCCCCTCAGCCCTGCCCGCGGAACTCGGGATAGAGCGTCATGCCGCCGTCGACGAAGATCGACTGGCCGACGACGTATTCGGCCGCGTCCGAGACCAGCCAGGCGACGCAGCGGCCGATGTCGGCGGGATCGCCGATGCGGCCCGAGGGGATCAGCTTCAGCATCTCCTTCGCTCCGTCGCCCTCGCGCTCGGCGGCGTTGATGGCGGTCGCGATCGCGCCCGGGGCGACGGAGTTCACGCGGATGCCCTCGCGGGAGACCTCCTGCGCCAGCGATTCCATGAGAAGCTTCAGCCCGCCCTTCGAGGCCGCGTAGTTGACGCGGAAGGCCCAGGGGATGCGCTCGTGGACGGAGGAGTTGAAGACGATCTTGCCGAGCGAGCGGCTGACGTCGTCCCGACGCCCCTTGGCCCGGAAGCGCTTTACGGCCTCGCGCGCGACGAGGAAGGAGCCCGTCAGGTTCAGCCCGATCACCGCGTTCCAGTCGTCGAGCGACATGTCGGCGATCTTGGCGTCCTTCTGGCGTCCGGCGTTGGAGACGACGATGTCGAGGGGCCCGAGCGCGGTCTGCGCCTCCTCGAACATGGCGACGATCTCGTCCTCCTTCGAGACGTCCGCCTGGACCAGCACCGCGCGGCGGCCGAGCGCCTCGACGCGGGCCTTGGTGTCCTGCGCCCCCTCCGCGCTGCCGCGATAGTTGATCGCCACGTCCGCGCCGGCGCGCGCCAGCTCCTCGGCCACACCCTGTCCGATGCCCGACGAGGCGCCGGTGACGAGGGCGGTCTGCCCGGCGAGGGAGAGGAGGTCAGTGGATACCATCGGGGTCCTCCAGCATCTGGAACATGGACGTTTCGGGGTGGCCCGCGCCGTTCGACAGGGCCCGGTCGAGCCAGATCGCGGCCGAGATCAGCGAGAGATGCGTCAGCGCCTGCGGGAAGTTGCCGAGATGATCGCCGCGCCCCGACAGCTCCTCGGCATAGAGGCCGAGATGGTTCGCGTAGGAGTGCAGCTTCTCGAAGAGAAGCCGGGCCTCGGCCACGTAGCCGGTACGCGCCAGGGCCTCGACATACCAGAAGGAGCAGATGGTGAAGGCGCCCTCCTGTCCCTCCAGCCCGTCCGGGTTCTCGTCGCTGTTGACGTAGCGCATGACGAGGCAGTCGTGGACGAGGCGCTCGCGCACCGCCTTCAGCGTCGAGGTCCAGAGCGGATCGCGCGGGTTGATGAAGCGCACCAGCGGCATCAGGAGGACGACGGCGTCGAGCCCCTTGCCGCCCTTCACCTGCGTGAAGGCGCCGACCTCCTCGTTCCAGAACTCCGTCAGGATCGTGTCCTGGATGTCCGAGCGGGTGTCGCGCCAGCGGTTGATGTCGCCCTTCATCGAATGGCGGACGGCGAGGCGGATACCGCGGTCGAGGGCCACCCAGGACATGAGGACGGAAGAGAGATATTGCTGCGGCTCGCCCCGGCTCTCCCAGATGCCCATGTCCGGCAGCCACCAGTTCTCACACAGCCAGTCGAGCATTCCGGCGAGCTTGCCCCAGACGTGGTAGGACGGTTTGCCGCGCGCCTTGGTCGCGATGTAGATCGCGTCCATGAGCTCGCCGTAGATGTCCATCTGGCGCTGCTCGAAGGCGGCGTTGCCGATGCGCACGGGCTGCGAGCCGGCAAAGCCGCGAAGATGCGGCAGTTCCTCCTCCTTCAGCGTCGTCGCCCCGTCCATCCCGTACATGATCTGAAGGTGCGGCGCGGTCTCCACCGTGCGCTCCATCAGGAAATGGATGAAGGCCTCGGCCTCGTCGTAATAGTTCAGCCGCGACAGGGCGTAGAGCGAGAAGGCGGCGTCGCGCACCCAGCAGAAGCGGTAGTCCCAGTTGCGCTCGCCGCCGAGCGTCTCGGGCAGCCCGAAGGTGGCGGCGGCCGCGATCGAGCCGTGCTCGGCCGAGGTGAGGAGCTTCAGCGTCAGCGCCGAGCGGACCACCAGCTCGCGCCAGTTGTCGGGGTAGGAGCCCTTCTTCACCCACCCGTGCCAGAAGGCGCTCGTGTCGTCGAAGGCTCGCGCCACATAGGCCTCGTCGATCGCCGGCGCGCCCTCGCGCCCCGGACAGAAGACGACGTGGCAGCTCTCTCCCTCCTCGAGAGTGTGCTGGCCGGTGACGCGGTCGCCTTCGATCGTCAGCGGCATCGTCGCCTGGAAGGTGACGCTCTCGCCCTCCTCGCCCCAGGAGACCTTCACGCCCCCCTCGATCGCCTCGATGCGCGGCGCTTGGCGCGCATAGTCGGGGCGCGGCGCGATCGAGACGCGCAGATCGACGGTGCCCATCACGGCCTTGGCCCGCCGCACGATCCGGCCCGATCCGTCCACCGGCATGAAGTCGGTGATCTCGCCGATGCTCTCCTCGGTGAGGAAGCGCGAGATGAGGATGTTGGTGTCGGGCAGGTAGATCTGCCGGTGGCGCACGTCGCCGTCCTCGACCCAGAACCGGAACTCCCCGCCGCGTTCGGGATCGAGGAGCCCGGCGAAGAGGCTCGGCGAGCCGAAGTCGGGATGGCAGAAGAAGTCGATCCGCCCGTCGGGGGCCACGAGCGCGACGGTGCGCATGTCGCCGATGACGCCGTGGTCGCTGATCGCGTTCGGCTGCGGAAGGGCGGAGGGCGGCATGGGTTTTTCGTCTTGCGTCTCGGGGCGCGGGAAGATCGGGCGGGGGCGGTCGATGTAAAGCGGTATTTCGGCGCAGGGGGGCGCCGTGCTATCGCCGAGGGCAGTCAAGGTTCGCGCGCATGAACGGCCTTAGGACTGTCCCTCGGGACGAGACGGCGCTTCGCCCGCGAGGCGCGGCGCCGGCAAACGGATGGGTGAGCGGATGGATCCGATCGAGGAGAGCGTGCGCCGGGCCTTGGAGGGCGGCCGGCCTGCCGACTACGCGTTCCGCCAGAGCATCTACGCGGCTTCGACCCGGGCGGTGGAGCGCACGATCGCCTCGCGGGGCCTCGCCGAGGCCGAGGCCGACGCCGAGCGCGCGCGTCTGGCCGGCGTCGTCGAGCGCGTCGAGGCCGAATACTCCGCCTATTACGGCGGCGAGGGCGTCGGCGCGGAGGCCGCCCATGAGGGGGACCCGGAGGCGCCGAACGAGCCCGCGCCGCCGATCCACGACCATCGGGCGGCGCAAGAGCCTCAGCCGGCCCGCACGGCGCCCGTCGCCTTCGAGCCCGCCCGCGCCGCGCCGGCCCCGGCCCGGTCCGGTGCCGAGGCGAACTGGACGCCGGGCGCGGGGCGCGACGCCGCCCGGCCGGCCCGCCGCGGCCCGGGGCGGGGAACGATCCTGGCGCTCGTCTTCCTCGTCCTTCTCGCCCTTCTCGCCTGGGTCTTCCTGCGCCCCGGCGCCGGCGATTCGGCGCAGACCTCCTCGGCTCCGCAGAGCGGGCTCGCCGCCTCCGGCACGGGCCCGACCCCGAACTGGATCGACGTCTTCGCCGGCGCCGATCTCGAGCGCGTCTCCACCCCGTCCGGCGGGCGCGTCAGCGCGGTCGGCGCGCCCGAACGCCCGGCGCTGCGCATGTCCGGGCCCGAAGGGGCGGAGGGGGAGATCCTCCTCGAACTCGGCCCCGGTCTCGTGGGTGAGATCGCCGGCTCGAACGTGCGCGTGGAGCTCGTCGCCGGTTCGCCGGACGGCGCCCTGCGCGAGTTCTCGGTGCGCTGCCTGTTCGGCCAGGAGAGCATCTGCGAGCGTCAGCGCTTCGCCACCTCCATGCCGGAGGAGGCCTTCGTCTTCGACGTGGAGATCCCCGACAGCGTCGAGACGCCGGCGAGCATCGCCCTCGGTCCGGGCCTGTCGGCCGAGGGCCCAGACGTCGACCTCTATTCGGTGCGCATGCGCATCCTCTGACCGAGCGACCGGGGGGCTCCTTCGATGGCGCAGAAGCGCGACGGCGAAGCCGCGCCGCGGACCGGGCGGGCGGGCCTGCGGCCCGTCCATGTCGCGGTCGGCACCGCGCTCCTCGGATTCGGCGTCGTCGGCCTCCTGGTGCCCGAGGCGCGGGTCGCCGCGTCCGCCGCGGGGAGCCTGACCGTCGTCGCCGCCTTCGCCATGCTCCTGCGCGACCGGCCGGCGGCCTCCGGCGATCGCCGGGACGCCGCCTCGCCGGCACGCTCCAGCGTCGACATCCTCGGCGCGGCCGTGTCGGCGATGCCCGAGCCCGCGCTCCTCGTCGACCGCTCCTTGTCTCTGCGCTTCGCCAACGCGGCCGCCGAGGAGGCCTTCGGCACCCTCGACGCGGGCGACCCGGTGGCGCTGCGGTTCCGCGCGCCCGACGTCCTGGCGGCGGCGGAGGAGGCGCTGGCCTCGAACGAAGCGCGCGAGGCGGACTATCTGGAGCGGGCGCCCGACGACCGGTCCTTCTCGCTCGACCTCCTTCCGGTCCGCCTGGGGGAGGCGGAGACCTATCTCCTGATGCGCTTCCGCGACCGCACCGCCGAGCGGCGGATCGAGCGGATGCGCATCGACTTCGTCGCCAATGCCAGCCACGAGCTGCGAACCCCGCTCGCCTCCCTGATGGGCTTCATCGAGACGCTGCAGGGCCCGGCGCGCGGCGACCGCGCCGCGCAGAAGCAGTTCCTGGAGATCATGCACCGGCAGGCGGGGCGCATGGCACGCCTGATCGACGATCTTCTCTCTTTGTCGCGCATCGAGACCAAGCGGCGGCTGACGGCCGAGGACCGCGCCGACCTCGCCGAGGTGCTGGAGGCGGTGCGCTCGGAGATGAGCGCGCTGGCGCAGGAGGTGGATGTCGAGCTCGCCGTCGAGATCGGCGAGGTCGGCCCGTCGGAGATCACCGGGGACCGGGACGAACTGACGCGCGTCTTCGCCAATCTGGTCGAGAACGCCTGCCGCTACGCCGCCGAGGGGCGCCGGGTCGTCGTCGGCCTGCGGCCCGTGGGCGACAGCATCGAGGCCTATGTCCAGGATTTCGGGCCCGGAATCGAGGAGCGGCACATTCCGCGCCTGACCGAGCGCTTCTACCGGGCGAAAGCCGACGCCTTTCCGGGCGGCACGGGGCTCGGGCTGTCGATCGTGCGCAACATCCTCCTGCGGCACGGGACTCGCCTCGTCATCCGCTCGAAGGAGGGCGAGGGCTCCACCTTCAGCGCGCGCTTCCGTCGTAAGAGTGCGGCGCGGGGAAAATAATAGAGCTCGATCAGGGCGTTGGACCGTCACCGTTCTGTCGTGCAAACGACATATACGGTTCGCGTCAGACCGATAGACGGGTCGCGAGCCGAACGGACATGAGGTCCGTGCTCGCACCGAAACCTCATTCAGGAGCATCCCCCCGTGATGACCCGCAAGTTCGCCGGAATCCTCCTCGGCGCCACCGTCCTCGCCGGCCCGGCCTTCGCCCAGTCCGCCGAGCCCGTTCAGGTCGCCGGATCCTCGACGGTTCTGCCTTATTCGCAGATCGTCTCGGAGAACTTCTCCGAGGTCTATCCCGACTTCCCGACCCCGGTCATCGAATCGGGCGGCACGGGCGGCGGCTTCACCCAGTTCTGCTCGGGCGTCGGCTCCAACACGATCGACATTGCGAACGCCTCGCGCCCGATCACCGACAACGAGAAGCAGGCCTGCGCCGCCAACGGCGTGACCGACATCCAGGAAGTGCAGTTCGGCTACGACGGCATCGTCTTCGCCTCGGCCGCCGACCGTGACTCGTTCGCGCTGACGCCCGAGATCGTCTACAACGCGCTGGCCGCCCGCATCGTCGTCGACGGCGAGCTCGTCGACAACCCGCACCAGAACTGGTCGGACGTCGACCCGTCCCTTCCGAACCAGCCGATCGTGACCTTCATCCCGGCCGAGAACCACGGCACGCGCGAAGTGTTCGAAGTGGCGCTGATCGAGCCGGGCTGCGAGAGCTCGGGCGCGCTCGAGGCCTTCGAGGCGGCCGGCGAGGACGAGGATGCCTGCCTGGCGCTGCGCGGCGGCAACTTCGTCACCGACATCTCGGGCGACTACACCGAGACCCTGTCGCGCATCGGCGCGAACCCGGACGGCGTCGGCGTCTTCGGCCTCGCCTTCTACGAGCAGAACCAGGATCGCCTCCAGGTCGCGACCATCGACGGCATCACGCCTTCGGTCGAGACGATCTCGACCGGCGAGTACCCGGTCTCGCGTCCGCTGTTCTTCTACGTGAAGACGGCGCATGTCGGCGTCATCCCGGGCCTGTCGGAGTTCGTCGAGTTCTTCCTCGACGAGCAGATGATCGGCGCCGACGGCCCGCTCGCCCAGTACGGCCTCGTTCCGGCGCCGGACGCCGAGCGCGAGGAGTTCCGCACCAAGTTCGCGGACGGCACCACGATCGATCTCTGATCGACGACCGATATCGGCGGCGGAGCGATCCGCCGCCGAACGCCTTTCCGGCTTCTCCCTGCGACGGGTCCCCATGTCGACGACGACGATCATCCTCATCGTTCTGGCGATCGCGGTCGCGGCCTTCGCCTTGGCGCAGCGGCGCAGCCGCTTCATCGCCGACCAGGCCGGGGCCCGGCTCCATTCGCGTCCGGTCTATCACGGCGCCTACGCCTTCTGCCTCGCCTCCATTCCCGCGCTCGCCCTTCTGGCCGTCTGGTCCATCACCGCGCCCATGGTGATCGGGGCCTCCGTCACGGCCTCCCTGCCGGACGATCTCGGTCCCCAGCTGCGCGCCTTTCCCGCGCTCGTCGGCGGCATCGTCGACGCTCTGGCGCAGGGGCTTCGCTCGCTGCCCGAGCACGAGCGCGCGGCCGCAGCCGCGATGCCGCTCGACGAGCTGCGCCCCATCCTCCAGGCCCGCGGTTATCCGATCGCGGCCGTGGCCCAGGACTTCATGATCCCGGCCGCACTCCTTCAGATCGAACTGCAGGATTCCAGCCGCCCGCTGATGACGGCCGCCGTCCTCCTCGTCTCGCTGGCCGGCGCCGGGTTCGCGCTCTGGCGCCAGTCGCTGCGCCAGCGGGTGCGCGACCGCGTCGAGGCGATCGTGCGCGCCTTCCTCATCATCGCCTCCTCGATCGCGATCCTGACGACGGTCGGCATCGTGCTCTCGATGGTCTTCGAGGCGCGCGAGTTCTTCACCTACATCCCAATCCACGAGTTCCTGTTCGGAACGGTCTGGGAGCCGCGCTTCGCCGCCGCTGGCACGACGCAGGCCGGACAGTTCGGCCTCGTGCCGCTGCTCGCCGGCACGCTCTACATCGCGCTCGTCGCCATGCTCTTCGCGGTGCCGACCGGACTCTTCGCGGCGATCTACATGGCCGAGTACGCGAGCAACCGGACGCGCTCCTTCGTCAAGCCGTTGCTCGAGGTGCTGGCCGGCATCCCGACCATCGTCTACGGCTTCTTCGCGCTGATCACGGTCGGCCCGTTCCTGCGCGACCTCTCCGCGCAGCTCTCCTCGATCGCGGGCCAAGGCTTCGTGCCCTTCATCCAGGCGCAGTCGGTGCTGACGGCCGGCCTCGTGATGGGCATCATGCTCATCCCCTTCGTCTCCTCGCTCTCCGACGACGTCATCACGGCCGTGCCCCGCTCGCTCCGCGACGGTTCGCTCGGTCTCGGCGCGACGCGCTCGGAGACGATCAAGAAGGTGGTGCTGCCCGCCGCCCTTCCGGGCATCGTCTCGGCGCTGCTGCTGACGATGTCGCGCGCCATCGGCGAGACGATGATCGTGGTGCTCGCGGCCGGCATCGCGGCCAACCTCACCATCAACCCCTTCGAGGCGATGACGACGGTCACCATCAAGATCGTCTCGCAGCTCACCGGCGACATCGACTTCACTTCGCCGCAGAGCCTCGTCGCCTTCGCGCTCGGCCTGACGCTCTTCGTCATCACGCTGGGGCTCAACGTCGTCGCGCTGCAGATCGTGCGCCGTTATCGGGAGCAGTACGAATAATGAGCGAGACGCTTCTGAAGGCGCCGCCGCGCCGCGACATCGGGATCAAGCGCCGCTACGCCGCCGAGCGACGCTTCAAGGCCTACGGCATCTCCGCGATCGCGGTCGGCCTGTTCTTCCTCGTCTGGCTGCTGTGGACGGTGGTCAGCCAGGGCTACACCTCCTTCTGGCAGACCGAGCTGCGGCTTCCCGTCAGCTTTCCGGTGGAGATGTTCGAGCCGGACGAGAACGGCGTCATCGACGGGGACCGCTTGCTGCGCGCGAACTACCCCGCGCTCGCGCAGGACGCCATCGTCGCCCGGCTCGGCATCGATCCGGAGAACCGTCAGGAGGTGTCGCAGGCCAACGCCATGGTCAGCCGCGGCGTGCGCACGCTACTCCGCGACGTCGTGATCGACGACCCGCAGGTCGTGGGCACGACGCAGGAGGTGTGGCTTCCGGCGGACTCGATCATCGATTCGACCGTCAAGGGGAACTACAATCTCTCGGTGGACGAAGCGCGGCGGCCCGTGAGCGACCTTCAGCTGCGCTACATCGCCGAGCTCGAAGCCGCGGGCGATCTCGCCCAGCGCTTCAACACCGGCCTCTTCACCTTCGGCGCCTCCTCGCGCGCCGAGACGGCGGGCGTCGGCGTCGCCATCGTCGGCTCCTTCATGATGATGCTGATCGTGCTCCTCCTGGCGCTGCCCATCGGCGTCGCGGCGTCGATCTATCTGGAGGAGTTCGCGCCCAAGAATAAGTTCACCGACCTCATCGAGGTGAACATCAACAACCTCGCGGCGGTGCCCTCCATCGTCTTCGGCCTGCTGGGCCTGGCCGTCTTCATCAACTATTTCGGCATGCCCCGCTCGGCCGCGCTCGTCGGCGGGCTGGTGCTGACCTTGATGACGCTGCCCACCATCATCATCGCGACGCGCGCCGCGCTCCGGGCCGTCCCGCCCTCGATCCGCGCGGCGGCGCTGGGGCTCGGGGCCTCGCGCAACCAGATGGTCTTCCACCACGTCCTGCCGCTCGCCGCGCCCGGCATCCTGACGGGCACGATCATCGGGCTCGCGCAGGCGCTGGGCGAGACCGCGCCGCTGCTCCTCATCGGCATGGTCGCCTTCGTCGCCGACTATCCGGGCGGTCCGATGGACGCGGCGACCGCGCTTCCCGTGCAGATCTTCATGTGGGCGAACGAGGCCGACCGCGCCTTCGTCGAACGCACTTCCGGCGCGATCATCGTCCTCCTCCTCTTCCTCGCGGTCATGAACATCGCCGCCATCCTCCTGCGCCGCCGCTTCGAGCGCCGCTGGTAGCCGATCAGATGGATATCCCCATGCACAAGCTCGTCTCCGAGCCGTTGACGGTTCCGGCTCCCAACGCCCCGATCAAGATGAAGGGCGAGAAGGTCGACGTCTTCTACGGCGCCAAGCAGGCGCTCTACGAGGTCGGCATCGACATTCCCGAGCGGCAGGTCACCGCGCTGATCGGACCGTCCGGCTGCGGCAAGTCGACCTTCCTGCGGTGCCTGAACCGCATGAACGACACGATCGAGGGCGCCCGCGTCGAAGGCAAGATCACGCTCGACGGCGAAGACATCTACGACAAGCATCTCGACGTCGTGGAGCTTCGCGCCCGCGTCGGCATGGTCTTCCAGAAGCCGAACCCCTTCCCGAAGTCGATCTTCGACAATGTCGGCTACGGGCCGAAGATCCACGGCCTCGCCAAGGGCAAGGCCGATCTGGAGGAGATCGTCGTCACCTCCCTGAAGAAGGCCGGCCTCTTCGAGGAGGTGAAGGACCGCCTGCACGAGCAGGGCACGGGCCTGTCGGGCGGCCAGCAGCAGCGCCTGTGCATCGCGCGGGCCATCGCGGTCTCGCCCGAGGTCATCCTGATGGACGAGCCGTGCTCGGCGCTCGACCCGATCGCCACCGCCACCATCGAGGCGCTGATCGACGAGCTGAAGCGCAACTTCACCATCGTCATCGTGACGCATTCCATGCAGCAGGCCGCGCGCGTCTCGCAGCGCACCGCCATGTTCCATCTGGGCCGCATCGTCGAGGTCGGACCGACCGAGAAGATGTTCCAGAACCCGGACGACAAGCGCACGCGCGACTACATCACCGGCCGCTTCGGCTGACCGGACGGGGCGCCGCGCCCCGAAGGCCGCGTGGAGGCTTTCGGGGAGCGCCCCAGTGCAGAGATTGGAAGCGGCCGACGCGTTCGAGCACACGCGCGGCGCCTTCGGGGAGAAGAGCATGCCCGGACACATCGTTTCGTCCTACGACGACGAGCTGAAAGCCATCCTGCGCCGCATCTCCGAGATGGGCGGGCAGGCCGAGCGGATGGTGGAGCAGTCGGTCGCCGCGCTGATGAAGAGCGACATGCAGCTCGCCCAGCGCGTCATCGCCGACGACCGCCTGCTCGACGAGGCGCAGCGCGAGCTCGACGAACACGCCATCCGCACCATCGCCAAGCGCCAGCCGATGGCGCAGGACCTGCGCGAGATCGTGGGCGCCATCCGCATCTCCAACGATCTGGAGCGCATCGGCGACCTCGGCAAGAACATCGCCAAGCGGGTCATCGCCGTCCACGAGCACGGGCAGCCGGTCAAGCTCGTGCGCGGCCTCGAGCACCTGTCCGGTCTGGCGCTGGAGCAGCTGAAGGAGGTGCTCGACGCCTACGCCCGCCGCGACGAGGACCGGGCCGAGATGGTGCGGGCGCGCGACGAGGAGATCGATGCGATGTACACGTCGATCTTCCGCGAGCTCCTGACCTACATGATGGAGGACCCGCGCAACATCACCGCCTGCACGCATCTGTTGTTCTCCGCCAAGAACATCGAGCGCATCGGCGACCACGCGACCAACATCGCCGAGACGATCTACTACATCAAGACCGGCAACCAGGTGGAGGGCGAGCGTCCGAAGGACGACCGCACGCACGCGATCGTCGCCGATCCCGGCGGAACCGTGGGGACGGTCCTGTGACGACGGGCCCCCACATCGCGGTCGTCGAGGACGACGAGGCGCTGGGCGTTCTCCTGCGCTACAATCTGGAGGCCGAGGGCTATTCGGCCGAGGTGATCGCGCGCGGCGACGAGGCCGATCTGCGCCTTCGCGAAAAGGTGCCCGATCTCCTGATCCTCGACTGGATGCTGCCGGGCCTCTCCGGCGTCGAGCTCTGCCGGCGCCTGCGCCTGCGCTCCGAGACGCAGCGCCTGCCGATCCTGATGCTGACGGCGCGCGGCGAGGAGGACGAGCGAGTCCGGGGTCTCTCGGTCGGCGCCGACGACTACGTGGTGAAGCCCTTCTCCACGCTGGAGCTGATGGCGCGCATCCGCGCCATGCTGCGCCGGGCGAGCCCCGAGCGGGTGGCGACGCAGCTCAGCGCCGGCGACCTCGACCTCGACCGCGAGACGCGCCGCGTGCGCCGCGCGGGGCGCGAGGTGCGCCTCGGCCCGACGGAGTTCAAGCTTCTGGAGTTCCTGATGCAGGCGCCGGGCCGCGTCTTCTCGCGCGAGCAGCTGCTCGACGGGGTCTGGGGGCAGGGGATCTATGTCGACGAGCGGACCGTCGACGTCCATGTCGGGCGCCTGCGCAAGGCCATCAATCGCGGCCGCCTGCGCGACCCCATCCGCACCGTGCGCGGCGCCGGCTACTCGCTCGACGAGACGTTTGCGGCCAAGTCGGCTTGAGGCGCTGCTGACGCCCTCTCCTCGGACGCCGAGGGCACATGCCCTCATCCCCCTGCCGGGACCTTCTCCCCGAGGGGGAGAAGGCGGCGCGTTGTCGGGTCTGCTCGTCCGGTACCCGTCGCCCTAGCGGAAGGTGAAGCGCGAGACTTCGCAGACGTTGACGCCGTATTCGACGTCTTCCCGCCCGCTTTCGAACTGGGCCTTGAAGTCGAAGACGCAGAAGCCGGTGCCGTCATCGTAGTCGACGCGGACCTCGGCGCCGGGCATCAGCACGTCCTCGCCCAGGATGTCCTCTTCCCACTCGTTGGTGCCGGTGTTCGAACCGTAGAGGTAGAAGATCGGCTCGCTCGCCCCGTTGTGGATCACGACCCGTCGGTCGAGCGCCGAAGCCGCGGTCGCGGACAGGAGGACGGAAGCGCTGATCAGCGCGGCGACAAGACTCCGCATGGGAGGTGCTCCGTTGACGGCATCCCACCATCGGATGCCACGCCGCCACATTGCGGCCTCATTCCTTTACTCCCAACCTTCCGCAGTGTCACCAGGACTCTTGCTTGCGGATCGATCCTGACCGCCGGGGCGGTGTTCGACTTGCCTGCGTCCCCCACTTCCAAGGAAGAGGGGTCGGAGGGCGGATGAAAGAATGGAGGGGAAGAGCTGTCGCAGCCGCGCTGCGCATCGCCGCGGCACCGTCGCGAGAGACTGGACGGCCGGGCGAAGAACCGTTCCCCTTCGCCGTCCTGGACGAAGGGCGGCGAAGGGGAACGCGCGGGATCGGCGCTGAACGCGCCGGCCCGTCTCGTCGGCGAGGCGGCCTCAGCCCTGGGCCGAGCCGTCGTCCCGCAGATAGGGCTCGACCTCGCCCTTCAGCTTGATCGTCAGAGGCTTGCCCTTGCGGTCGAGCGTCTTGCCGGCCGCCACGCGGATCCAGCCCTCCGACACGCAATATTCCTCGACATTGGTCTTCTCGGCGCCCTTGAAGCGGATGCCGATGCCGCGCTCCAGAAGCGCGGCGTCGTGGAAGGGGCTGTCGGGATCGTTCGACAGGCGGTCGGGCAGGGTCGTCGCGTCCGCCATCGGTCAGCGGGCCCGGCGGCGGTCGGCGACCGGCTGGAAGGCGATCCGCGCGTGGTACTGGCAGTAGGGCGAGGCGTCGCCCGAATGATTGCCGCAGAAGCGGAAGTCGGGCGAGAGCGGATCGCCCAGCGGCCATTTGCACGTGCGCTCGGAGAGCTGCACCAGCGTCAGATTGCGCGAGATCGGCACGATCTCGGCGCTGCGGCGCGGCTCGGCCGCGGCGAGCGGCTGGGCGACGAGGTCCACGACCTCCTCCACCTTCAGCGCGGCCGACCCGACCGAGCGCGCGGTCGGCTGGGGCGCGGGGCGGGCGAGGCTCGCGGGCGCGGAGACGACGAGGCGCGGCGGCGCCTTCTCCTCGGCGGCCGGGGCTTCGACCACGGCCGGACGGGGCTTGGCCTCGGCGACGGTCTCCGCCTCGCTCGGCACGGCCTTGATCCGGCTCTCGAGCTTCAGGCGGTGAACCTTGCCGATCACCGCGTTGCGCGTCACGCCGCCGAGCTCGGCCGCGATCTGGCTGGCGCTGTTGCCTTCCGTCCACCGCTTCTTCAGGAGGTCGATGCGTTCGTCCGTCCAGCTCATCGGGAATGGTCCTCGTGCTCTCAACGCGCGGCCCTATGGCGAATCCGTCCTCGACCCCGGGAGCCGCATGCCCCGGGAAATATCTACATGTATGAGAAACTGAAGTCCGCCGCGCGATATCTGGTATGTGCGGAAACATTAACGTATGGCCGGACTCGCTGACAAGGCGAGCATGGCGCCGCACGAATCGAAATGCGGCTTATCCCCAGCTTGCCGCCTCCCGCAGACCGGGCCTCGGGCGCGCGCCTTGCGGGCCCGGCACCGGACGTGCCGGGGGCCGCGTTGACAATGCGCGCCGCGGCCATGGTATAGAACGCTCGGACGATTTGAATCCACGCGTCAGGCTCTCCGGACATCGATTCCGATGCCCGGGCCGATGCTGGAGACGACGCCTCGACACGCTTGGAGATGGTCCGGAAGCCTGCCGCCCGCAGGCTTCGTTCGTTTCTGAGACCGCCGTACCGTTCACCTGCCGGAAGTCCCTGCCATGGTCCCCGCGAACGCCGCAAGGTCCGCCCTCTACGCCACCTATGCGAGAGCGAACCTCAGGTTCGAGCGAGGCGAGGGCGTGTGGGTGACCACCGACGACGGGCGCACCTTTCTCGACTTCGGCGCAGGCATCGCGGTCAACGCGCTCGGCCACGCCCATCCGCACCTCGTCGGTGCGCTGACGGAGCAGGCCGCCAAGCTGTGGCACGTCTCCAACCTCTACGAGATCCCCGGTCAGGCCCGTCTGGCCGAACGTCTCGTCGAGGCGAGCTTCGCCGACCGGGTCTTCTTCGGCAATTCGGGGGCCGAGGCGCTGGAATGCGCGATCAAGACCGCGCGCCGCTACCATTACGTCGCCGCCGCGCCGGAGCGCATCGAGATCCTGACCTTCGAGGGCGCCTTCCACGGCCGCACCCTGGCGACGCTCGCCGCCGGCGGGCAGGCGAAGTATCTGGAAGGCTTCGGCCCGAAGGCCGAGGGCTTCCGCCAGCTGCCCTTCGGCGACCTCGACGCGGTGAAGGCCGCGATCGGCCCGCAGACGGCGGCGATCCTGATCGAGCCCATCCAGGGCGAGGGCGGCGTGCGGCGTGCGCCGCGCGCCTTCCTGCAGGGGCTGCGGGACCTGTGCGACGAGCACGGCCTCCTCCTCATCTTCGACGAGGTGCAGACCGGGATCGGGCGCACCGGCCATCTCTACGCCTATCAGGGGATGGGCGTGACCCCGGACATCCTCGCCTCGGCCAAGGGCATCGGCGGCGGCTTCCCGATGGGCGCGTGCCTCGCCACCGAAGCGGCGAGCGCCGGCATGACGGCGGGCACCCACGGCACCACCTATGGCGGCAACCCGCTCGCCATGGCCGTCGGCAACGCCGTGCTCGACGTCGTCCTGTCGGAGGGCTTCCTGGAGCATGTGCGCGACATGGGGCTCCTCTTCAAGCAGGGCCTCGCCTCGCTCGCCGACCGCTTCCCGGGCGTCCTGGAGGAGGCGCGCGGCGAGGGGCTGCTCGTCGGTCTCAAGGGCTGCGCGCCGAACGGCGAGATCGTCGGCGCCTTCCGCGAGGCGGGGCTCCTCAGCGTTCCGGCCGGCGACAACGTGGTGCGCCTCCTGCCGCCGCTCATCGTCACGGCCGAGGACGTGCGAGAGGGCCTGTCGCGGATGGAAAGCGCTCTCGAAACGCTTCGGGCCGCCCGCACGGAGACGGCGGCGTGAGGGCCGGCACGCGGCATTTTCTCGACCTCGCCGTCGTCGAGCCGGCCGAGTTGCGCGCCATCCTGGAGGACGCCAAGGTCCGCAAGGCGCAGGGGCGCGCCGGGCCGCGCCCGCTCGAAGGGCGCATGCTCGCCATGATCTTCGAGAAGCCCTCGACGCGCACCCGCGTCTCCTTCGACGTGGCCATGCGCCAGCTCGGCGGCGAGACGCTGTTCCTGTCGGGCGCCGAGATGCAGCTCGGCCGCTCCGAGACCATCGCCGACACCGCGCGCGTCCTGTCGCGCTACGTCGACGCGATCATGATCCGCACGACCGAGCACGCCCGGCTCCTGGAGCTGGCCGAAGCCGCCACCGTGCCCGTCGTCAACGCGCTGACCGACGACACCCATCCCTGCCAGCTGATGGCCGACATCCTCACCTTCGAGGAACATCGCGGACCGGTGGAGGGCAAGACCTTCGCCTGGACCGGCGACGGCAACAACGTCCTCAACTCCCTGATCGAGGCTTCGGCCGCGCTCCGCTTCAAGCTGCGCATCGCGACGCCCGAGGGCTCGGAGCCCTCGGGCCTCTTCATCGACGCCGCCAAGCGGCGCGGCGCCGACATCGTGACGACCTACGACCCGGTCGAGGCGGTGACCGGGGCCGACTGCGTGGTCACCGACACCTGGGTCTCGATGGGCCGGGAGGAGGAGGCGCGCGGCCACAACGTCTTCCAGCCCTATCAGGTGAACGCCGCGCTGATGGGCCGAGCCAAGCCCGACGCGCTGTTCATGCACTGCCTGCCCGCCCATCGCGGCGAGGAGGTGACGGACGAGGTGATCGACGGCCCGCAATCGGTGGTCTTCGACGAGGCCGAGAACCGCCTGCACGCGCAGAAGTCGGTTCTGGCCTGGATGTTCGGCGAGGTGCGCGCGTGAGCGAGACGGAATCCGAGGGCCACGCGCTCGGCGAGTTCGGCTATGCCGGCGACGACGCCGTCGTGCCCTTCCAGGTCGAGGCGCTGGACACGCGCGGGCGCGCCGTCCAGCTCGGCGCGATGGTGGATTCGATCCTTTCGCGGCACGACTATCCGGAGCCCGTGGCGCGGCTTCTCGGCGAGATGATCGTCCTGACCGTGCTTCTGGGCACCTCGCTGAAGTTCGACGGGCGCTTCACCACGCAGACCCAGACCGACGGGCCGGTCGACCTTCTCGTCGTCGATTTCGGCACGCCCTCCTCGGTGCGGGCCTATGCGCGCTTCGACGCCGAGCGCCTGGCGGAGGCCGTCGCGGCCGGCCGGACCGAGCCGGAGCTCCTGCTGGGAACGGGCACGCTGGCCCTGACCGTCGATCAGGGCCCGGAGATGCAGCGCTACCAGGGGATCGTCGCGCTCGACGGCGCGACGCTGGAGGCGGTGGCCGAAGGCTATTTCCGCCAGTCCGAGCAGATTCCGACCGCCGTGCGCCTCGCGGTGGCGCGCATCGCGCGGCGCCAGGAGGGCGGCGGCTTTTCCGAGAGCTGGCGCGCCGGCGGCCTCGTCGCCCAGTTCCTGCCCGCCGCGCCCGAGCGCATGCGCATGCCCGATCTTCCGGGTGGCGACCTGCCGGAGGGCGTGGAGGACGCCTTCGACTTCGAGCCGGACGATTCCTGGACCGAGGCGCGCGCCCTCGTCGACACGATCGAGCCCTCCGAACTGGCGGACCCCGACATCGGGGTGGAGCGCCTGCTGTTCCGCCTGTTTCACGAGCGGGGCGTGCGCGTCTTTCCCGCGACGCCGGTGGAGGACGACTGCTCCTGCTCGCGCGAGAAGATCAAGGCGGTGCTCGACGGCTTTTCGGCCGAAGAGATCGAGGATTCGATCGAGGACGGCCGGATCAAGGTCACCTGCGAGTTCTGCAACGAGACCTACGAGTTCTCGCCGGACGAGTTCGCGAAGGGCTGAACGCGGCTCGTCCTCATGCGGCCGCTTGGCAAGATGCGAAGTCGCCCTTAGCATCGTCTCCTCGACGAAGGGGAGATCGTCCGATGCCGTTCCATGCCCGTTCCATCGCCTTCGCGGGGCTCGCGGCCGCCGCGCTGACCGCCCTTCCGGCCGCCGCGCAGGAGGCCTCGGACTGTCCGGACAGCGTCCCGGCCGGGACCGAATGCTTTCGCGGGCAGGACGGGAACGGCGCCTGGTATCTCATCGCCAAGCCGCAGGACTGGAACGGCGTCCTCGTCCTCCACGCCCATGGCGGGCCGCGCCTGTCGGAACCCGCCCGCGAGGACGCGGACGAGGATCTCGCCCGCTTCGCCATGATGGTGGAGGAGGGCTACGCCTTCGCCGGGTCGAACTACCGGCGCGAGGGGTTCGGCGTCCGGATGGCGGCCGAGGACATGCTGAACCTCGTCCCGATCGCCGTCGCCGCGGTGGGCGAGCCCGAGATCACCATCCTCCACGGGCAGAGCTGGGGCGGCAACGTCGCGGCCAAGGCGGCCGAACTGCACGCGATCGGCGGCGACGGCGAAGCGCGCTTCGACGGCGTGCTCCTGACCAACGGCGTGCTGGCCGGCGGGCCGCGCCCCTACGATTTCCGGGCCGATCTGCGGGCGGTCTACCAGTTCTACTGCGGCAACCATCCGAGACTGGAGGAGGAGCACTATCCGCTCTGGCGCGGACGCGCGGAGGGGTCGGAGGCGATCGGCCGCGCCGACATCGAAGCGCGCGTCGAGGAGTGCACCGGCCTGTCCAAGGCGCCGGAGGACCGGACAACGGAGGAGGCGCGCAACCTCGCCGACATCCTCGCCGTGACGCGCGTCCCCGAGCGCACCCTCGTCGCGCATCTGAACTTTGCGACCAACACCTTCGCCGACATCGTCGGCGAGCGGCTGGACGGCTTGAACCCGTTCACCAACGAAGGCGTTCGCTACGAGGGCTCGCAGGACGACGAGGCTCTGAACGAAGGCGTCGAGCGCTTTTCCGCCGACCCCGAGGGAGCGCGGCGGCTGACTTACGATTCCGGGCTGACCGGGCAGATCGTCGTACCGACCCTGACGGTCCATGCGATCGACGATCCGACCGCCTTCGTGGAACTGGAGGACGCCTATCGCCAAACGGTCGCCGCGGCCGGCAATTCCGAGCTTCTCGTCCAGACCTTCGTGCGCGAAGGCGAGCATTCCCGCCTGTCGGCGCCGCAATACCCGGCGCTGCTCTCGGCGCTGGTCGGCTGGATCAAGGACGGGCGGCGCCCGACGGCGGCACAGGTCGCGCAGGCCTGCGAGGAGATCGCGCCCCGCTACGAGGGCGAGACCTGTCATTTCGAGACGTCCTACGCGCCGCCGCCGCTCGCCACGCGTTCGCCGGAACGCTAGAGCGCGTCCGGCGGCGGTCGCAGTCCGGCCATGCGCGGGCGCCGGAACGGCGGCCGAACCGCGATCGTGACGCGTGGGACGCTCAGTTCAGCCGCTTGGGCGCGGCCGAGGGCGCGTCGAGCGAGAAGGCGGGGATCGCGACCTCGAAGAGGCTGCCGTCGGGCCGCTCCATCTGGTAGCTGCCGCGCATGATGCCGGACGGGGTCGGAAGCGGGCAGCCGGAGGTATAGGTGTAGCTGTCGCCGGGATCGAGGACGGGCTGTTCGCCGACGACGCCGGATCCCTGCACCTCTTCCACCCGGCCCGTCGCGTCGGTGATCAGCCAGTGCCGGGAGCGCAGCTGCACCGTCTCCGGCGAGGAATTGTCGATCTCGATCGTGTAGGCGAACAGCCAGCGACCGTCCTTCGGCGAGGACCGCTCTTCCAGGTAGATCGGACGGACCCGGACCGTGATCCCCTTCGTCGTTGCCTGGTACATGGCGTGCCCGATGCTGTGCTGTCCGTCCGCGGTTTGGGCGTTTTGCTCCCACCTAGCGCGCGCCGCATGGCCGTCATGAGGCCATACGGCGCGTCGCTTTCACTTTGTCATGCTGCCGACAATGCGGCGGAAAAGTCCTCCAAAAGGTCGTCGATGTCCTCCAATCCGGCCGAGAAGCGCAGCATTCCGTCGGTGATGCCGAGCTCGGCGCGCACCTCCGGCGTCAGGTTCTTGTGCGTCGTCGTCGCCGGATGGGTGACGAGGCTCTTGGCGTCGCCGAGATTGTTGGAGATCGTGACGACCTCGAGGGCATCGGCGAAGCGGAAGGCGGCCTCCTTGCCGCCCTCCAGCTCGAAGGCGACGAGCGTCGAGCCGCCCCGCATCTGCCGCGCGATCACCTGCGCGTCCGGATGGTCGGCGCGGCCGGGATAGAGGACGCGCCTCACCTTGGCGTCCCCGGCCAGAAGGTCGGCGATGCGCGCGGCGGTGGCCGTCTGCCGCTCGACGCGAAGCGCCAGCGTCTCCAGCCCTTTCAACATGACCCAGGCGTTGAAGGGCGACATGCAGGGGCCGGTGTGGCGGAAATAGTCGTGGAGGTTGGCCTCGATCCACTCCGCCGAGGCGAGGACCACGCCGCCGAGGCACCGGCCCTGGCCGTCGATGTGCTTGGTCGTGGAGTAGACGACGACGTCCGCCCCGAGCTCCATCGGCTTCTGCTGGAGAGGCGTGGCGAAGACGTTGTCGACGACGAGGATGGCGCCGGCCTCGTGCGCGATCTCCGCGACCGCGGCGATGTCCACCACCTCCAGCGTCGGGTTGGTCGGGCTTTCCAGGAAGAAGAGCCTGGTCTGCGGCGTGACGGCGGCGCGCCAGGCGGAAAGGTCGCGGCCGTCGACGAAGGTCGAGGTGACGCCGGCGCGCCCGAGGACGGTCTCGATCACGTAGCGACAGGAGCCGAAGAGGGCGCGGGCGGCGACGACGTGGTCGCCAGCCTTCACCGAACAGACCAGCGCGGCCGCCACCGCCGCCATGCCCGAGGCGGTGGCGCGCGCGTCGCCCGCGCCCTCGAGCGCCATCATGCGCTCCTCGAACATGCGCACCGTGGGGTTGGCGTAGCGCGAATAGATGAAGCCGGGCTCCTCGCCCTTGAAGCGGGCCTCGGCGGCGGCGGCGTCGTCGTAGACGAAGCCCTGCGTCAGGAACAGCGCCTCGGACAGCTCGCCGAACTGGGAGCGCATGGTTCCCGCGTGCACCAGCTGCGTCGCCGGCCGGAGTTTGCGCCCTTCGCGGATCGCCATGCTCGTCTCTCCTTCAGAACCGCGCGGCTGCGGCGCGCGGCAAAGCAAAACCGGCCGGGCTTCTCGCCGCGCAGCCGGTCTCGTCGACGGATCGTCTCGAAGGCACGGCCCTTTAGCGACTTGTTTTTCGTGGCTGCAAGCCGGCCGGCCAAATCACCACGTCCTGAGGCGTCGAGACTAGCGCCGCGCTGGACCGGGGTCAATTCTCTGCTACAGGAGGCTTTCGCGTCGGCATCGAGGGGACGATGGCTCAAGGTATCCTTCCCGATCGGGACATCGCGCGCCTCTTCGACACGGGCGCGCTCGCCTCCGCGCGCCCGCTGGACGAGGACCAGATCCAGCCCGCCAGCCTCGATCTGCGGCTCGGGCGCACCGCCTACCGCGTCCGCGCCAGCTTCCTGCCCGGTCCCTCCAGAAGCGTCGCCTCGACGCTGGAGCGCTTCTCGCTGCACGAGTTCGATCTGACGCACGGCGCCGTCCTGGAGACCGGCTGCGTCTACCTCGTGCCCCTGATGGAAAGCCTGAAGCTGCCGGGCGACCTGTCGGCGGCCGCGAACCCCAAATCCTCCACCGGCCGGCTCGACATCTTCACGCGCATCATCGCCGACCGCGCGCAGGAATTCGACAAGATCCCCGCAGGTTACGCGGGTCCGCTCTTCATCGAGATCAGCCCGCGCACCTTCCCGGTCCTCGTCCGCACCGGCTCGCGCCTGTCGCAGCTGCGCCTGCGCGAGGGGCACGCGGCGATACCGGGCGCTGAGCTCTCCGCCGTCAACGCGGCCGAGCGGCTGACGAATGCGGGGGCGCCCAACATCACCGACAGCGGCATCGCGCTGTCGGTGGATCTTGCGGGCGACGAGAACGGCCTCGTCGGCTACCGCGGCAAGCGCCACACCGGGGTCGTCGACGTCGACCGCCGCGAGGCCCATGCGGTGCCCGACTTCTGGGAGCCGCTGCACCGATCCGCCATGGGCGAGCTCGTGCTCGATCCGGACGAGTTCTACATCCTCGTCTCCAAGGAAGAGGTCCACGTCCCGCCGGACTTCGCCGCCGAGATGACGCCCTTCGACCCGCTGGTGGGCGAGTTCCGCGTCCATTACGCCGGTTTCTTCGATCCCGGCTTCGGCCACAGCCCGGCGGGCGGCAGCGGGGCGCGCGCCGTCCTGGAGGTGCGCAGCCACGAGGTGCCCTTCATCCTGGAGGACGGGCAGATCGTCGGGCGCCTCGCCTACGAGCGGATGGCATCGAGGCCCGAGCGGCTCTACGGCCTCGATCGGTCCTCGAACTATCAGGCGCAGGGGCTGAAGCTGTCGAAGCATTTTCGCGCCGGAGAGCGTGACCGCTAGAGCGCAGGCGGTGGGCGGCAAGAGGGCTCCGCTTGTTGCCGTTGGCCGGCTTCGCTAAGAACTTCGGGGAGAGGGCGATCGGCGTCCTTTCCTCGGTTCGAGCCTGTCCATGAAGAAGCTGATCGTCGGTTCCGGGGTTGCGGCGGGCGTCGTGGTCGTCGGCGTCTTCGCCGGCTACTGGCATTTCGCCGAGCTCCTTCCCGAACGGCAGGATTTCGTGTCGGCCCCGGCGCCTCAGGCTGTGGGCGAGCCGCCCGAGCCGGCCGCCGGGACCCCGCCGGCGCCGAGCGAAGCGGCCGACAGTCCGGCCCCCGAACCGGTGCGGAGCCCGGAGGCGCCGCAGGAGGCCGTCGCCACCGAGCCGGAGGCGCCCGACGCGCCGAGTTTCGAGCTCCTGCGCGTCGAGCCGGACGGCTCGGCCGTGATCGCGGGGCGCGCCGCGCCCGGAACCGAGGTGCAGCTGCTGAACGACGGCGAGGTGGTGGGACGCGAGCGGGCCTCGCCCTCGGGCGATTTCGCCATGGCGCTGGCCGAGCCGCTTCCGGTCGGCGAACATGAACTGAGCCTTCGGGCGCAGGGCGAGGCGGGCGATCCGACCCCTTCGGCCGAGGCCGCCATCGTCAGCGTGCCCGAGCCCGGCCGCGAGGACGAGCTGCTCGTGGCGCTCGGCACGCCGAACGAGCCGACGCGCTTCCTGGAGCGTCCCGCCGCGCCCGAGGCACCGGCACCGGAGGCCGAGGCCGAAGCGGCTGCGGCCGGCTCGCCCGAACCGGTGGTCGCAGCGGCTGCGACCGCGGCGAGGGCCGCGGACGAACTGAGCGACACGCTCCGGGACGCCCTGTCCAGCGCGGCCGTCGAGATCGAAGGCGACCGCATCTACGTCGCCGGCACGACCCGGCCCGGCGGGCGCGTGCGCGTCTATCTCGACGACGCCTTCATCGCGGAAGGACAGGGCACGGGCGGCGACTTCATCGCCGAGGGCCGCGCGGACGTGCCGGTCGGCTCGCACCGCGTGCGCGCGGACGAGATCGGCCCGGACGGATCGGTGGTCGCGCGCGTCGAGGTGCCGTTCGACCGGCCCGAGGGAGAGAGCATGGCCGCGCTCGCGCCCGGCATCCGCGGCGACGCCGAGCCGATGCAGGCGGTCGAGCCGCCGGACGCACCGCCCGCACCGCCCGCGTCCCCCGCACCGCCTGCATCGCCCGCCGAGACCGAGG
>JAEZXX010000116.1 GCA_023419535.1 Pseudomonadota bacterium
GCCGCCGCGACCCTTCCCGATGCGCGGCCGGCGCGTTCGGAAGGTCCATGACACCGGCACTGAGCTTGGAGGTTCCCATGAGCCGAGCCGAACTCCTCGAGCGTCTTCAGGTCCTGCAGGGCCTTCCCGAACTCAAGGGACGCAACATCCGCTCCATCGCCCCGATCCTCTCCACCGACGCGCTGCTGCGGCACGTGGAGGCCTGCGAGGCGACCGCCGAGCGCATCCGCCGACAGTAGGCGCGACGGAATGACCGGCGCCGCCGCAACCACCGGCGGCGTCGCGACTTACCGGACGACAGAAACGTCGTCCGGAACCTCATGCCGAACTCCTCCGCCGCCCTGAACGACAATGCCGAGACCGCACCCCGCGAAGGGTGCAGCGACGTCGCGGTCTTCTCCCCCTGGCCTCTCTTCACCGTCACCATCGAGCGCCTCGCCAAGGGGCGCGACGAGGTCTATCTGCACGCTGGCGGCCAGGGCGTCTGGGTCGCGCGCATGATCGAGGGGCTCGGCCGCGAGGCGACCCTCGTCGGTCCCTTCGGCGGCGAACAGCGCCACGTCATCGAGGCCCTGGCGCGCGCCGAGGGCATCCACGTGCGCTCCGTGCCGATCCGCGGCTCGAACGGCGGCTACGTCAACGACCGGCGCGGCGGCAGCCGGGTCGAGATCGCCAACGCCGCGCCGCCCCGGCTCGACCGTCACGAGGTCGACGACCTCCACAACGCCATGCTCGCGGAGGGCATCCGCTGCGGCACCGCCGTCATCACCGGCATCCCGGACGGCGAGGTCATGCCGCCTGCCGTCTACGGTCGGCTGGTGAAGGATCTGAAGGCCAACCGGGTCAGGATCGTCGCCGATGTCGCGGGCACGGTCCTTGAGGCGATCGAGGAAGGGCTCGACATCCTGAAGGTGAGCCACGAGGAGCTGCAGTCCGCCGGCCTGGCCGCTGGCGAGGACGAGGCTTCGCTGGTGAAGGCCATGGAGACGCTGCGCGGCAAGGCGGATTCCATCGTCGTCAGCCGCGCCGGCGCCGGGTGCCTGGCGCTGATGAACGGTGAACTTCTGGAAGCCATCGGCCCGACGCTCGCTGCCAACGATCCGACGGGCGCCGGCGATTCCATGACCGCCGCGCTCGCCGTCGCGCTTGCCGGCGGCTTGTCGAACATCGAGGCGCTGCGCCTTGCCACGGCGGCCGGCGCGCTCAACGTAACCCGGCACGGGCGCGGAACCGGCAAGCTCGACGACATCCGAGCCCTCGCCACCTCCGTCGAGATCAGGAAGGTGCCAACCCCATGAACGAGACCGACGGCGAACTCGCCGCCATCCAGTCGCTGGCCTTCGAACTCGCCCAGCTCGCCGGCGCCCAGATCGTCGGCTCGCTCGGGCGCACGCTCGCGATCCGCTACAAGAAGCTGACCGAGGACGAGGAGGCGGTGTTCCGCGACCCGGTCTCGGAGGTCGATCATGCGGTGGAGGCGGTGCTGCGCGCCCGCCTTGCCGACCGCTTCCCCGACCACGGCATCATCGGCGAGGAGGTCGAGGAGACGCAAGGCTCGTCCGACTACACCTGGGTCATCGACCCGGTCGACGGCACGGCCAATTTCGTCAACGGCTTCCCGCTCTTCGCCGCTTCGATCGGCGTCGTGCGGGCCGGCGTGCCGGTGGTCGGAGCGGTCTGGTGCTCGACGAGCCACGCGCTCCGCCAGGGCGTCTACCATTCGCGCGAGGGCGGTCCGCTCTATTTCGACGAGGAGAAGATCGTCGCGGTGGACCGCCAGAACGTCCACCGCCGCCTCGTCGGCATGCCGCAGACGGGGCTGGCGCCGGGTGCCGCGCTGGAGGGCCGCCGCACGGGCTCCTCCGCGATCGAATGCTCCTTCGTCGCCGCCGGGCTCCTCACCGGCTCGCTCCAGATCATGCCCAACGTCTGGGACGTGGCGGGCGGCATCCCGCTGCTGCGCGCGATCGGCGCCGACGTGGTGACGCGCACGGAGGGCGGCGACTGGGCGCCGTTCGAGACCTTCGCGACGGGCACGGGGGCGGACTCGATCGCCCAGTGGAAGCAGGACCTGCTGCTCGGCCAGCCGGGAACGGTCGCGGCCATGCGTTGAGGCGGTAACGCCTCCCGCGAAAGCCTCTATCCCTGCGGCTGGAGGCTGCTACAGAAGGCAGGACGCTTCGGCCGCCTTACGATATCGCGGGTCTCTAACGCCCGGCGGGTGATGCGGCCGCCCGCCCCGACCGCGTCCTGCCCTGCGGCAGGACGCTCCCGACCCGAACGGAACGGCATGGACCGCACGAACCTCTTGACCGGAATCGTGCTGACGATCCTCGCCGGATCGCTGTTCGCCACCATGGACATGCTGGGCAAGCATCTGACCGGGCTGCTCCCCGTCCTCATGGTCGTGTGGGGGCGCTACGTCTCCCAGACCGTGTTCATCAGCGCGGTCCTCGCCAGCCGCACCGGCTTCTCCTTCCTGCGGACGCGGCGGCCGGCGCTTCAGATCCTTCGCGGCGGAGCCCTCCTGATGGCGACGCTCCTGATGTACACGGCGCTCTCGCGCGTGCCTCTCGCCGACGCGACGGCGACGCTGTTCCTGTCGCCCATTCTCGTCACCGTCTTCTCTGTGTTGTTCCTCGGCGAGCGGATCGGCATCCACCGCACCGCCGCCGTCCTGTTCGGCTTCGCAGGCGTCCTCCTGATCGTGCGTCCGGGTTCGGGCACGGCCGACCCGGCGATCCTCTATGCCGTCGCCGCCGCCGTCTTCAACTCGGCCTATCTCCTCCTCACCCGCCGGCTCGCCGGCGCCGACGACGCAGCCTCGACGCAGTTCAACACCACGGCCGTGGGCGCGGTCGTCCTCACCGCGATCGTCGTGCCCACCTGGCAGACGCCCGAGCCCGCCGTCCTGGCGCTCATGGCCGCGGCCGGCTTCGTCGGGGCCATCTCGCATTTCTGCCTCGTGCGCGCCTTCGTGCACGCGCCCGCCTCGCTGCTCTCGCCCTTCCTCTATGCCCAGGTGCTCGTGGCCGCGCTCTTCAGCGTCGTGATCTTCGGCGATCCGCTGCATCCCGCCATCGCGGCCGGGACGGCGATCCTGGTCGCCAGCGGCCTCTACATCTGGTGGCGCGAGGTCCGCGTCCGCTGAGCCCCTCGACGCCCGCGCCCCGCGTCATATGTCAGCCGGACGCGAGGCGACGGGGGCCGCCCGCGAAGGGGGCTGCCGGACGCGCATGACGAAGAGCTTCTTCTCCAACCGGTGGACGATCGCTCTCGGCTGCCTCTTCGCCGGCGTCCTCGGCACCGTCGCGGCCTTCAACCTCGTGCCCGAGCAGCGTTATCTGGATCGCCCGGTCCAGCACGTCTTCGGCGTCTCGGACCCGCAGTTCCCGCTGACGATGGAAGGCATCCTCGGCGCGCGGATCGACCGCGGCACCAGCATCCAGACGCTGGTGAACGGCGACGAGATCTTCCCCGCCATGCTCGGCGCGATCGAGGGCGCGCGCCAGACCATCCATTTCGAGACCTACATCTATTGGGACGGCGAGATCGCCGAGCGCTTCGCCGAGGCGCTCTCGGCCAAGGCGCGCGAGGGCGTCGAGGTCCGCATCATCATCGACGCGGTCGGCGGCGCGCCCATGGACGAGCGGCTCATCGAGCGCATGGAGACGGCCGGCGCGACGGTCGTTCGCTTCCGGCCCTTGCGCTGGTACACGCTCGACCGCTGGAACCACCGCACCCACCGCAAGATCCTCGTCGTCGACGGAATCGCCGGCTTCACCGGCGGCGTCGGCATCGGCGACGAATGGACGGGCGACGCGCGCAATCCGGACGAATGGCGCGACAATCACTACCGCATGCAGGGGCCCGCGGTCGCCGGGCTCCAGTCGGCCTTCGCCGAGAACTGGCTGGAGGCGACGAGCGAGGTTCTGAAGGGCGAGCGCTACTTCCCGGAGATCGACCCCGACGGCGGGGTCGCGACCCAGCCGATGAAGACCTCGGCGCGCTCGGGGTCGGAGAGCGCCCATCTCGCCGTTCTCATGGCGCTCGCCTCGGCCGAGCGGCACGTGCGCATCTCGATGGCCTATTTCGTGCCGAACCAGCTCGCCATCGACCAGTTCCTCCAGCTGCGCGAGCGCGGCGTCGAGGTCGAGATCGTCCTGCCCGGCGAGCACCAGGACGTGACCATGGTGCGCCACGCCTCGCGTCAGGCCTGGGGTCCGCTTCTGGAAGCCGGGGTCCGCATCCACGAGTACGGGCCGACGATGTATCATACCAAGGTGCTGATCGTGGACGAGGGCTTCGCCTCGATCGGCTCGGTGAACTTCGACGAGCGCTCCTTCCGCCTGAACGACGAGATGAACGTCAACGTCTACGATCCCGGGTTCGTGCGAACGCAGATCGACATCTTCGAGGCCGATCTCGCTCTGTCGCGCGAGGTGACCTTCGCCGAGTGGCAGGCGCGGCCGCTGCGCGAGAAGGTGCTCGACCGGTTCTGGAGCCTGTTCGAAAGCCAGCTGTAAGCACCCGGCGCCGGCCCATATGGAATTCAAAGGGTTGCCGGATCGATAGCCGCGCTACCTTCTCTGAACATGTCCATTTCGTGGCAGGGCTGCGCTCCTGCCCTCGCGTTCAGAGTTCCGCATGCACAGCACGATCCATCGCCCCGTCTTCTTCATCTCCAGCGGGATCATCGGCCTGATCGTGCTCGTCGGGGTGATCTTCCCGGACGGCGCGGCCGGTCTCTTCAGCGCTGTCCAGGCGCGCATCCTCGACAGCTTCGGCTGGTTCTATCTCCTGGCCGTCGGCATCTTCGTCTTCACCGTCCTGTTCCTGGCGATCAGCCGCTACGGCAATCTCAAGCTCGGGCCGGACGAGGCCGAGCCGGACTACAACTACGCCACATGGCTCGCCATGCTGTTCGCCGCGGGCATGGGCATCGGCCTGATGTTCTACGGCGTCGCCGAGCCGATCCTGCACTATTCCGTGCCGCCCGAGGCGCAGGCCGGAACGATCGACGCCGCGCGGCAGGCCATGTCGATCACCTATTTCCACTGGGGCGTCCACGCCTGGGCGATCTACGCGGTCGTCGGCCTCTCGCTCGCCTATTTCTCGTTCCGCTACAATCTGCCCCTGACGATCCGCTCGGGCCTCTACCCGCTCCTGAAGGACCGCATCCGCGGACCCATCGGCGACGCGGTGGACATCTTCGCCATCTGCTCGACCGTCTTCGGCATCGCCACCTCACTCGGGCTCGGCGTGCTCCAGATCAACGCGGGCCTCAACTACCTCTTCGACCTCCCCCAGACCGTCCCCGTCCAGATCGTCCTCATCGCGGTGGTCACCGCCGTCGCGACGCTCTCGGTGCTGTCGGGCCTCGACGTCGGCATCCGCCGCCTGTCGGAGGGCAACCTGATCCTCGCGATCCTCCTGATGCTGTTCGTGCTCGTCGCGGGGCCGACCGAGTTCCTGTTCCGCGCCTTCGTCCAGAACACCGGGCTCTATCTCGACAACTTCCTGGAGCGCACCTTCCGTCTCTACGCCTACGAGCCGCGCACCTGGCTCAGCGACTGGACGCTGTTCTACTGGGCGTGGTGGATCTCCTGGTCGCCCTTCGTCGGCATGTTCATCGCCCGCATCTCGCGCGGGCGCACCGTGCGCGAGTTCGTCCTCGGCGTCCTCTTCGTCCCCTCCGCCTTCACCTTCTTCTGGATGACGGTGTTCGGGAACACGGCCATCTTCCTGGACATGGGCGAGGCGGCGGGCGCGATCTCGGCGGCGGTCGGCGCCGACGTCTCGGTCGCGCTGTTCCAGTTCCTCGAATATCTGCCGTGGTCGACGGTCACCTCGATCCTCGGCGTCCTCCTCGTCGCGGTCTTCTTCGTCACCTCCTCCGACTCCGGCTCGATGGTGGTCGACACGATCGCGTCGGGCGGAGCGGACGAGACGCCCGCCTGGCAGCGCATCTACTGGTGCTCGATGGAGGGGATCGTCGCCGCCCTCCTGCTGCTCGCCGGGGGCCTGACCGCGCTCCAGACCATGACGCTGATCTCGGCGCTGCCCTTCGCGGTGATCCTGCTTCTCCTCGCCTTCGGCCTGGTGCGAGGCATGCAGGCGGACATGGCCCGCATGGTCGAGCATCGTCAGGCGCAACCCGCCGTGCCGGTCCGGGCCATGACGTGGCAGGCCAGGCTGAACGCCATCCTGCACGAGCCGACGAAGGCGGAGGTGCTGGGCTTCGTGGATCGCATCGTGCGCCCCGCGCTCGTCGACGTGGAGCGCGCCCTGAAGAGCCGCGGCTTCGACGCGGGCGTGGACACCGGAGAGGACGGCAGCGCGACGCTGACCGTGAAGGCGGAGGCGACGCGCAACTTCGTCTACGGCGTCGTGCCGACGCCGCATCTCGCGCCGGCCTTCTCGGCGGCGGACGCGGGGCTTCCCGCCTCCCGCCGGCGCCAGATCTGGTCGGCACGCACCGTCTTCTCGGACGGGAGCCGCGGCTACGAGGTGATGGATTTCGGCAAGGACGACATCCTCGCCGACGTGCTGGCGCAGTTCGAGCGCTACCAGATCCTGACGAGCGCCAGGTCGACCTCGCTCTACGTCGCCTCGCCCGACCCGGCCTGACGCACCCGCCGGGAAACAAAAAAGGGCGCCGCGGGCGCCCTTCTCGTTCGGGGGCGGAAAGGCTTCAGCCGTGGTCGGCGGTCAGGCCCGCGGCCTCGATCCCGGCGACGGCGGCGGCCTCGTCGTTGTCCGAGGTGTCGCCGGTGATGCCGACCGCGCCGAGGATGGCGCCGCCCTCACCGTTGCGGATCAGCACCCCGCCCGGCACCGGCACCAGCGAGCCGCCGGCGAGCGCGTTCATCGACTGGACGAAGAAGGGCTGTTGCTCGGCGCGCGCGAAGATCGCCCGCGAGCCCATGCCGAGCTGCACCGCGCCGTAGGCCTTGCCGATCGCGATCTCCGGCCGCATGCGGGAGGAGCCGTCCTGCCGCTCGAGCGCCAGAAGCGCGCCGCCGGCATCGAGCACGGCGACCGTCAGCGGCTTCAGGCCGAGTTCGCCGGCCTTGGTCAGGCTGGCGGAAAGGATCGTGCGCGCGGTGGCGAGATCGAGCTGGGTCATCGTCATCTCCCTTTGATTGGAATGCTGACGTTCTAGAAGACGCGTCGCCGTCCCGATACCCGCTCGGCACGGGTTTTGCGAAGGGGGTGGCGTTCAGGCGAAGCGGCGCGCCGCGTCGAGCGCAAGGCCGAGCCCCACGGACCCGAAGGCGTCCGAACGCGTCACCTCGGCGTGCGGGAAGCGGGCGAGCGCGGCCCGGCGCACCGCCGGCACCTCCGCGCCGCCGCCCGTCAGGATCACCGTCTCGACCGCGTCCGGCGAGATGCCGGCCGCTTCCAGCACCGCGTCGACGGCCCCCGCGATCCGATCCGTCAGCTCGGCGACCACCCGCTCGAAATCGTCGCGACGCACCGGCGCCGACAGGTCGAGCCCGGGCTCGGCGAGGGTGATGCGCGTCTCCTCCGCATCCGTCAGCGCGATCTTGGCGCGCTCGACGGCGCCCGCGAGGCGGTGCCCGGAGCGGTTCTCCAGGACGTGCGAGAGGCGTTCCAGCTTCTCGGGCTCCGCTGCCTCGCGCGTCAGCTCGAAGACGTCGCGCTTCACCTTCGGCGTATAGAGGAGGTTGACCCGGTGCCATGTGGCCAGATCGTTGAAGTACCAGCGCGGCATCTCGCGCTTGCCGTCCTTGGTGAAGGAGCCGAGACCGAGGAGCGGCTGCATGCGCGCGATGTTGAGGAGCCGGTCGAAATCCGTGCCGCCGACATGGACGCCGCCCGTCGCCAGGATGTCGTCCCGACGGTCGAGCGCCTCGGCGCGCTGTGGCGACAGACGCACCAGCGTGAAGTCCGAGGTGCCGCCGCCGATGTCGACCACGAGGGCGAGGCGCTCTGCGGACAGCTGGCGCTCGGCGTAGAGGGCTGCGGCGACCGGCTCGAACTGGAACTCCACATGGCCGAAGCCGACCGACTTCGCCGCGCGCGCCAGCTCCTCCTCGGCGCGCCGGTCGGCGGCGTCGTCTTCGTCCACGAACCGCACGGGGCGACCGAAGACGATCGGCCCGGCCGCCGTTCCGGTCTCGGCCTCGAGCCGGTCCTTCAGGTGCTGCAGGAAACGGGCGATCAGGCCCTCGAAGGTCATGCGCTCGCGCCCGATCGCCGTCGTCTCCTTCATCAGCGAGGAGCCGAGGATGCTTTTCAGCGCGCGCATGAAGCGCCCTTCCGCGCCGTCGACATATTCGTGCACCGCCGAGCGGCCGAAATGGGTGCTGCCGTCCTCTAGGCTGAAGAACAGGGCGGAGGGGAGCGTGCGGTGCTCTCCCTCCAGCGCCAGGAGTCGCGGCGACCGGCCGGGGCCGGCGAGCGCCAGCGTCGAATTGGTGGTCCCGAAGTCGAGGCCGGGAAAGATGGAAGCGGACATGAGCGGGCCTTGGGGAGCGGACGAACGCCAGGACGCAGGCGGCGCGCCTCGAACGGCGCCGACGAACGTCGCGTGGTCGAAAGAAGGGCGGCCCGTATAGCGAACGGGTCCCCCGAAGGGCAAGCGCGCAACCGGACCCGGCGCGCTGCGGCGCGAGACGGAGGTTGCAAACGGTCGTCATGTTATATAGTAACAGCGTATCCGAGGCCGACCAGAGCTCCATGCCCGACGCCGCCATCCACTTCCGCGACCTGACGCTCGGCTATCGCAGCCACCCGGCCGTCCATCACCTCGACGGCCCGGTCGCGCGCGGCTCGCTGACCGCCGTGGTGGGCGCCAACGGCTCGGGCAAGTCGACGCTCCTTAAGGGCATCGTCGGTCTTCTGAAGCCGATGGGCGGAGCGGTCGACATCCGTGCCGGCTCGCGCATCGCCTATCTCCCGCAGCAGTCCGAGCTCGACCGCACCTTTCCCGCGCGCGTCGTCGACCTCGTCTCGCTGGGCCTTTGGCCGCGACGCGGCTTCTTCTCCCGCCACACTGCGGACGATCGCGCGCAGGTCGGGCGCGCTCTCGCCGCCGTCGGGCTGGAAGGCTTCGAGACGCGGGCGCTCGACACCCTCTCCGGCGGCCAGCTGCAGCGCGCGCTCTTCGCCCGCGTCCTCGTCCAGGACGCCGATCTCATCCTCCTCGACGAGCCCTTCAACGCGGTGGACGCACGCACCCTCGTCGATCTCATCGACCTCATCGAGCGCTGGCACGGCGAGAGCCGGACCGTGCTCGTCGTCGTCCACGACCTCGATCTCGTCCGCGCGCACTTCCCCGACGCCCTCCTCCTCGCGCGTCGCCCCGTCGCCTGGGGCGAGGCCGTGCAGACCCTGAAGCCGGAGAACCTGCTGCGCGCCCGACGCTTTCAGGAGGCCTGGGACGAAACCGCGCCCTGGTGCGAGCCGCACGGTCACGGCGATCACCGTCACAACCATGGCGACGGTGCCGGGCACGACCATCCCACCCATCGGGCGGCCTGACATGGCGGCCTACGAGCTCCTCATCGCACCCTTCGCAGAGTTCGCCTTCATGCAGCGCGCGCTTCTGGGTGCCGTCATGCTCGCGCTCTCGGCAGGGCCCATCGGGGTGTTCCTGATGCTGCGCCGGATGAGCCTGACCGGGGACGCGATGGCGCACGCCATCCTGCCGGGCGCGGCCGCCGGCTTCCTCCTCTACGGACTGCAGATCGTTCCGATGACAGTGGGCGGGCTTCTGGCCGGCGCGCTGGTGGCGCTCGGCGCCGGCGCGGTGGCGCGCCTGACCGTGCAGAAGGAGGACGCCTCGCTTGCCGCCTTCTACCTGATCTCGCTGGCGCTCGGCGTCGTCCTCGTGTCCTGGCGCGGGTCGAGCGTCGATCTCATGCACGTCCTCTTCGGCTCGGTGCTGGCGCTCGACACGGCCGCGCTGATCCTCATCGCGCTGGTCTCGGCCATCACGCTCGGGGCCCTGGCCGTCTTCGGCCGCGCCCTCGTCGCCGAATGCCTCGACCCGCTCTTCCTGCGATCGGTGTCCCGGCTCGGCTCGCCGGTCCACTTCCTGTTCCTTGGTCTCGTCGTCCTCAACCTCGTCGCAGGGTTCCAGGCGCTCGGCACGCTGCTCTCGGTCGGGCTGATGATCCTGCCCGCGGCCGCCGCCCGCTTCTGGGCGAGCCGCATCGAGACGCTGTGCGCGCTGGCGGTCGGGATCGGGATCGTCTCCTGCGTCGCCGGCCTCCTGCTCTCCTATCATGCGTCCCTGCCCTCGGGTCCCGCGATCATCCTGTCAGCGGGGATCGTCTACGCCCTCTCGGTCCTCGCGGCGCCGCGCGGGATCGTCCTGACCCACCGCCGCGCGGCCTCCCACCGCACCGCCTGAACCCGTTCCACCGGAGTGAGACATGTCCGCCCGAACGCTCGCCGCTTCAATTTATGTTATAACATCCGCGCTCGCTGCGCCGGTCGCCGCCCAGGAGCTGAACGTCGTCGCGACCTTCTCCATCCTCGGCGACTTCGCCCGGGAGGTCGGCGGCGAGCGCATCGCGCTGACGACCCTCGTCGGGCCGGACAGCGACGCGCATGTCTACGAGCCGCGCCCGGCCGACGCCATCGCGGTGGCCCGCGCCGACGTGGTGCTGACCAACGGGCTGCTCTTCGAGGGCTTCCTGACGCGGCTCGTCGAGGCGAGCGGGACGAGGGCCCGTGTCGCCGAACTGAGCGAGGGCGCCGCGATCCTGGAGGACCCGCAGGGCGGGCACTACCATCACGACGGCGGCAGCTCGACCTTCCACGCCGCCCCGAACGACCCCCATGCCTGGCAGTCGGTCGCCAACGCCAGGATCTATGTCGGCAACGTCGCGGATGCCTTCTGCGAGGCCGATGAGGACGGGTGCGAGACCTACCGCGCCAACGCCGCGGCCTACACGGCCGAGCTCGACGCGCTCGACGCCGAGATCCGCGCCGCGATCGAGGACGTGCCGCAGGAACGCCGCGTCGCGGTGATGGCGCACAACGCGCTGCGCTATTTCGAGGACGCGTACGGCGTGACGTTCCTGGCGCCGCAGGGCGTCTCGACCGATTCGGAAGCCTCGGCCGGCGACATGGCGGGCCTGATCCGCGAGATCCGCGAGCGCGGCGTCACGGCGGCCTTCGCCGAGAACATCTCCGACTCGCGCCTCGTGGAGCGCATCGCCGACGAGGCGGATCTGACGCTTGCCGGCACGCTCTACTCCGACGCGCTGTCGGCCGAGGGCGGCGCGGCGCCGAGCTACCTACAGATGATGCGTCACAACGCCGAGACGATCAGGGCGGGCCTGACCGCCCGCTAATCGCTCCGCCACCTGCTGCGATATCCCGGCGCGCCGCCCCGCGGCCCGCCGGCCGACCCTTCGCGTCCAAATTCCAACCCTGAAGACCGGAAGCCTCGATGAACCGCACGCTCCTTTCCGCCCTCCTCCTGTCGACGGCGCTGCTTGCGCCCCCGGCGCTCGCAGACGAGGCGACCGCCTGGCGCCTCTTCGTCTCCGACCACGAGCGCGGGACCGTCACCGTCCTCGATGCCGAGGACGGGTCCGTCCTCGACACCGTCGAGACGCAGGGCCCGGCCAGTCTCCACCGCACGAGCGGCGGCGAGACGGTCTTCGCCGTGCAGGGCCCGACCGGTCGCGTCGCCGCGATCGCCAGCGGCATCGCCTTCGCCGATCACGGCGACCATGCCGACATCGAGATCGGCGAGCCTCGCGCCCTGGACTTTGCGATGGAGGGCGAGAAGCCCGCCCATTTCGTGGAGCGGCAGGGCCTGATCGCGCAATGGTTCGACGGCGAGCCGCAGGCGCGCTTCGTCAGCGAACGCGGCGTCCTCGACGGGTCGGGCGAGGTCCGCACGATCGATGTCGGTGCGCCCCATCACGGCGTCGCGGTGCCCTACGCCGACCACGCGGTGGTGACGATCCCGAACCCGGAGGACGCCTCGCAGCGACCGATCGGCGCGCGGATCGTCGGCTTCGACGGCGCGCAGGTCGGGCAGGACATCGCCTGCCCGGGCCTGCACGGCTCGGCCGGCTCCGGCAGCCTCTACGCGCTCGCCTGCGAGACCGGAATCCTCCTTATCTCGGAAGAGGGCGGCGTGCCGGACGTCCGGCACCTCGCCTATCCGGACACGCTGCCCGAGGGCAGTTCCTCCACGCTCATCGGCGGGCGGGGCCTGCAGTATTTCGTCGGCAATTACGGGCCGGACCGGCTCGTCGTGATCGACCCGAGCGCGGACGGAGCGTTCACGCTCGTCCAGCTGCCCACGCGCCGCGTCCACTTCGCCGTCGATCCGATCCGGCCGCGCTTCGCCTATGTGATCACCGAAGACGGGCAGCTGCACCGGCTCGACGTCCTCGACGGCGCGATCGCCGGCTCGCTCCGCGTGACGGACCCGTACTCGATGGACGGCCACTGGAGCGACCCGCGTCCGCGTCTCGCCGTCGCGGGCGACGAGATTCTCGTCACCGACCCGCTGAAAGGCGTCGTCCACCGGATCGACGCGGAGAGCTTCGAGCCGGCCGGCGAGATCGAAATCGGAGGCCGTCCCTTCAACATCGTCTCGGTCGGCGGCTCGGGTGCGCTTCATGGCGCTGACGAGGCGCACGGTCATGCGGACGGGCACGGCCATGAGGACGGCGAGGCTCACGACGGCCACGACCACGACTGACGCCCGAGGGCTCCTCCAGTCTCGGCGCTGGAGGAGCCCTGCTTTTCTCCTGTATGAACGCTGGCAAGGCTTTGCGGGAGGAGCATCCATGTCCGGCTATGTCGTGGCGATCGACCAGGGAACGACCTCCACGCGCGCCATCGTCTTCGACGGCGCTCTGCGCGTCCTGGGCGTCGGCCAGCAGGAGTTCGCCCAGCATTTCCCGCGTCCGGGCTGGGTCGAGCACGAGCCGGAGGACATCTGGCGCACCGTTCTGGCCACGGTGAAGGCGGCGCTCGCCGACGCCTCTCTCTCGGCGCGCGACGTCGCCGCGATCGGCCTGACGAACCAGCGCGAGACCGCCCTCCTCTGGGACCGCGAGACGGGCGAGCCGATCCACCGCGCCATCGTCTGGCAGGACCGGCGCGGCGCGGACCATTGCCGCCGGCTCGCCCGGGACGGGACCGAGCCCCTGGTGACGGAGCGGACAGGCCTCGTGCTCGACCCCTATTTCTCGGCCACAAAGCTCTCCTGGCTCCTGGAGAACGTCGAGGGCGCGCGCCGAAAGGCCGAGGACGGGCGCCTCGCCTTCGGTACGGTCGACTCGTTCCTTCTCTTCAAGCTGACGGGCGGGCGCGTCCATGCCAGCGACGCGACCAACGCCGCGCGCACCATGCTCTTCGACATCTCGCGCAACGAGTGGGACGAGGATCTCTGCCGCCTCTTCGGCGTGCCGATGGCGGTCCTTCCGGACGTCCTGGATTGCGCGGCCGAGTTCGGCGAGACCGAACCCTCGCTCTTCGGAAGCGCGATCCCCATCCGCGGCATGGCCGGCGACCAGCACGCCGCCGTCATCGGCAACGCCTGCTTCACGCCGGGCCTGATGAAGTCGACCTACGGGACGGGCTGCTTCGCCGTCCTCAACACCGGCGCCGAACGCGTCGCTTCGAAGAACAGGCTCCTCACCACCCTCGCCTACCGCCTGGACGGAACGAGCACCTTCGCCCTGGAAGGCTCCATCTTCATCGCGGGCGCGGCGGTGCAATGGCTGCGCGACGGGCTGGGCATCGTCTCGCGCGCCGAGGAGACCGGCGCGATGGCCGAACGCGCACCCGAGGACGGACCGATCCTCGTGCCCGCCTTCACCGGGCTCGGCGCGCCCTGGTGGGAGCCGGAGGCGCGCGGCGCCCTCTTCGGCATCACGCGCGCGACGGGCCCGGACGATCTCGCCCGTGCCGCGCTGGAATCGGTCGCCTTCCAGACCCACGACCTCCTCACCGCCATGCGAAGGGACTGGCCGGGCGCCTCCGACACCGTCCTTCGCGTCGACGGCGGGATGGTGGCGAGCGACTGGACCATGCAGCGCCTCGCCGACATTCTGGACGCACCCGTCGACCGACCGACGGTGCTGGAGACCACCGCGCTCGGCGCCGCCTGGCTCGCCGGGCACAAGGCCGGCGTATGGCCGGATATGGAGGGGTTCTCGAACCTGTGGCGGCTGGAGCGGCGCTTCGAGCCTTCGATGGACGAGGATCGACGCGCGCGCCGGCTGAACGCCTGGAACGAGGCGATCGGCCGCCTGCTGCCGCAGCGCTGAGCGCCGGCGTCCCGACGCGAAAGAGGCCTTCATGCGGCGATCCTTCACCCCGACCCTGTCGGAACTCCAGGCGTTGGTCGCCTGCGCCAAGGAGGGTTCGGCGAGCGAGGCCGCCCGGCGCCTCGGGCTGACGCAGAGCGCGGTCAGCCGGGCGCTCGCCTCCCTGGAGGCTCGGCTCGGGGTGCGCCTGTTCCACCGCGTGCGCCAGCGCCTCGTCCTGTCCGACGCCGGACGGGCCATGCTTCGCGACACCGACCGGCTGCTCGGCGAACTCAACGCGGCGGCGCTCACCGTCATGTCCTTCGGCGGCCATGCCGACGTCCTGCGGCTCGCCGTCCTGCCGAGCTTCGGGGCGAGCTGGCTGATCCCGCGCCTTCCGGCCTTCCGGCGCCTCGCCCCGCATCTGTCGCTCGATGTCGCCTCGCGGCTCGGCAGCGTCGACTTCGAGCGCGAGCCCTTCGACGCGGCGCTCCAGAGGGCCGAGCTCGCCGGACCGGGCACGCGGATCGTGCCGCTCATCCGCGAGATCCTGGTCGCGGTCGCCTCCCCTTCGCTCGTCGGTGCGGACGGGCCGCTGCCCGACGAGGCGATCGCGCGCCTGCCGCTGCTCCAGCAGGCGACGCGGCCCGAACTCTGGCTCGATTGGTTCCGCGACGCGGGCCTCGACCCGATCACCATCCTGCGCGGGGCGCGGTTCGAGCATTTCGGCATGGTGCTGGCGGCCGCCAAGGCCGGCCTCGGCGTCGCGCTGGTCCCGGAGGTCGTCGCGGCCGAGCATCTGGCGGAAAAGCGTCTGACCCGCGTCTCCTCGCGCACCCTGCCCGGGCGCTCGCACTACGCGCTGATCTATCCCGAGCGCAGCGACGGCAGCGCCTCGCTCTCGCTCTTCCGCGACTGGATCGCGGAGACCGCCTCCCCTTGATGCGCCCTCAGAAGACCCGTCGGTACTGGACGAAGCCCGAACGATCGGCGATCCGGTCGTAGAGGAGCATCGCGTCCGTGTTGGTCTCGTGCGTCAGCCAGTGGACGCGCGAGGCGCCCATCGCCCTGGCCTGCGCGTAGACGTGCTCGATCAGCCGGCGACCGAGGCCCTTGCCGCGCCGCTCGCCCTCGACGAACAGATCCTGGAGGTAGACGTAGTCTCCGATGGTCCAGGTGGAACGGTGGGCGATGTAGTGCACGAGCCCGACGGGCCGGCCCTCGTCGAGGAGAAGCGCGGCGTGCATGGGCTCGGCCGGGTCGAGGAGGCGTGCGAATGTCGTGTCGCTGACGTCGCCCGGAATTTGGACTGCGTAGAAGGTCTGGTAGCCGGCCCAGAGTCGGTCCCAGTCGGCGCGGTCCATCCGGTCGAGGGCTCGTATCGTCATCGCGTCCGTCCTCCGGCCCGGGGGAATCAGGCAGACGAGGATGATGCGATTCCCGGGCCGCAGTCGAGCCCCCGACAGATCAGCGCGGGTTCGGAGATGCCAGGAAGGTCTCGTGCGAGCCGTGCGGCCGCTCGAAGGGGCCGACGCCGAAGACACAGGCGAGGATGGTGGCGATCGCGGCCGCGGTGAAGATCGGATCGCGCACCGCGTTCCAGGTCGAGCGGCCCGTCGGGCGCGGACGGAGCGTCCCGGCATCGCTCTCGCGCCAGACCGCCGTGCGGTGCCCGATCGCCTGCGATGCCGCTCGCTCCATGTCCGGTCTCTCGTGCGCGGTTGCGTCCATGAGCCGGAGATTAGGCGGCGACCGGGCGCCCCGATAGCAACGCACGTCCAATCGAAGCGGCGGCCGGAGGTCGATTTTGCGTGCGGGGCCGCGATCGAGGTACGCTCTCGCCGATCCGGGGCGCATCGCCTTCGGCATCGCGACATCCGGCGCGCGGGCGGACCGGCCCGAGGCGACCGGCAGGGCGGCGAGAAAGCCGCGAGAAGGAGACTGCCCCGCATGACCATGAGCATACCCACCGTCGCGCCGACGGCGGTGCCGATCGAGGGCTCGGACGAGTCCTTCCCGATCCGCCGCATCTACTGCGTCGGCCGCAACTACGCGGCGCATGCCCGCGAGTTCGGCCACGACCCGGACCGCGAACCCCCCTTCTTCTTCATGAAGCCCGCCGACACCTACGTCCCGTCCGGCTCCACGGTCCCCTACCCCCGGGCGACAAGGGACCTGCACCACGAGATCGAGCTCGTCGTCGCGATCGGCAAGGGCGGCACGGACATCGCCGAGGAGGACGCGCTGTCCCACGTCTTCGGCTACGCCGTCGGCCTCGACATGACGCGGCGCGACCTGCAGGGCGAAGCCAAGAGGATGGGCCGCCCCTGGGAGATGGGCAAAGGCTTCGACCAGTCGGCGCCGATGTCGCCCTTACGCCGCGCGAGCGAGATCGGCCACCCCGACAGGGGGGCGATCCGCCTGTCGGTCAACGGCACGGAGCGTCAGTCGAGCGACCTCTCGCTGCAGATCTGGAACGTGCCGGCGACGATCTCCTACCTGTCGCGCTTCATGGAGCTGAAGCCCGGCGACCTCATCATGACGGGCACGCCCGAGAACGTGGCGGCCGTCGCCTCGGGCGACCGGCTGGAGGGCGCGATCGAGGGCGTCGGCGAGATCAGCCTCACCTACGCCTGAGACTTTTGAACAGGCCGGCGTGGTCATCGCCGGCCTGTTCGGTCAGGAGCGCGCCGCCAGAAGCGGCGCGTGGTCGAAGGGCCCGCCGTCGAGGAAGCGCTCGACGATGTCCTCGAAGCCTTGCGTGTCGAGGTCCTGCGCCCCGAGCCAGGTCTCGCAGTGATAGGACTTGGTGTAGCGCTCGCCGGAATCGCAGATGAGCGAGACGAGCGACCCGGTCTCGCCCGCGGCCCGCATCTGCCAGGCCTTCCAGCAGAGCGCGAAGAAGTTCGTGCCCGTCGAGCCGCCGACCTTGCGGCCGAGCCGGCGCGAGAGGACGCGCATGGCGCCCAGCGAGGCCGCGTCCGGCACCTTCATCATCTCGTCCACCACCTCGGGCACGAAGGAGGGCTCGACGCGCGGCCGCCCGATCCCCTCGATGCGCGAGGGCCGGTCGCAGACCGCGCTCCGGTCGTCGTCGCGATAGCCGGCGAAGAAGGCGGAGAACTCGGGATCGACGCCGAGAAGCCGCGTCGACAGGCGCTTGTAGCCGATATAGCGCCCGATCGTCGCCGTCGTGCCGCCCGTCCCGGCGCTCATCACCACCCAGGCCGGCATGGGATGGGGCTCGAGCCGCATCTGCTCGAAGATCGATTCGGCGATGTTGTTGTTGCCGCGCCAGTCGGTCGCGCGCTCCGCATAGGTGAACTGGTCGAGATAGTGGCCGCCGAGCCGCACGGCGAGCGAGGCCGCCTCGTCGTAGAGCGAGACGCCGGGCTCCACGAGATGGCAGTGGCCGCCATAGTGCTCGATGGCCGCGATCTTGTCGCAGGAGGTCGATCTCGGCATCACCGCCGTGAACGGGACGCCGATCATCTGGGCGAAATAGGCCTCGGAGACAGCGGTCGAGCCGGAGGAGGCCTCGACCACCGGAGCGCCCTCCCGGATCTTGCGGTTGCAGAGCCCGTAGAGGAAGAGCGAGCGCGCCAGCCGGTGCTTGAGGCTTCCGGTGGGGTGGGTCGACTCGTCCTTCAGGTAGATGTCGATGCCCGGAACCGCCGTTTCCAGACGCAGGAGATGGGTGTCGGCCGAGCGCCGCTGGTCGGCCTCGATCAGGGCGACGGCCCGTTCGGCGAAGGCGCGGGAGGAGGGCACGGGCTCAGCCAGCCCGCCGGTTCGCGGCCGTGAGCGTGTTCTTCAGAAGGCAGGCGATCGTCATCGGACCGACGCCCCCCGGCACTGGCGTGATGGCGCCCGCCACACTCTTCGCTTCGTCGAAGGCGACGTCGCCGACGAGCCGGCCCTTGGCCGCGCCGTCCGCGGGGGCGAGCCGGTTGATGCCGACGTCGATGACGACCGCGCCGGGCTTGATCCAGGCGCCGCGCACCATCTCCGGACGACCGACGGCGGCGACGAGGATGTCGGCGCTGCGGCAGATCGCGGCAAGGTCTCGGGTCTTCGAATGCGCCGTCGTGACGGTCGCGTTCTCGGCCAGGAGCAGCTGCGCCACCGGCTTTCCGACGAGGACGGAGCGGCCGAGCACCACGGCGTTCGCGCCCGAAATGTCCGCCAGCACGGATTTGACGAGCAGCATCGAGCCGAGCGGCGTGCAGGGGACGAGACCGGGCAGCCCGTTCAGCAGCCGCCCGGCATTCTGCGGGTGCAGCCCGTCGACATCCTTGGCCGGATCGATCGCGTCGATCACCGCGCCCGCGTCGATGTGGCGGGGCAGCGGCAGTTGGACGAGGATGCCGTCGACCGCGTCGTCCGCGTTGAGGCGCCGCACCAGAGCCAGGAGATCCTCCTGGCCCGTCTCCGCGGGCAGGCGATGCTCGAAGCTCGCCATCCCCGCCTCGCGCGTCAGCCTGACCTTGGAGCCGACATAGACCTCGCTCGCCGGGTCGTTGCCGACGAGCACGACCGCCAGGCCGGCCGGCCGGCCGGTGCGCGCGGCGAAGGCCGAAGCGTCCGCGGCGACCGTGCCGCGAAGTGCCGCCGCCGTCGCCTTGCCGTCGATGATCCTGGCACCCATTGCGCGTCGTCCCGCTTTCGAACCGGGCGCTTTTCAGTCCCGGAAGACCACCGTCTTGTCGCCGTTCAGGAGCACGCGGTTGTCGAGGTGCCAGGCGATGGCGCGCGATAGCACGCGGCGCTCGATGTCGCGACCCTTGCGGACGAGATCGTCGGGCGTGTCGTGATGGGCGATGCGCTCCACGTCCTGCTCGATGATCGGCCCTTCGTCGAGGTCGGCGGTCACGTAGTGCGCCGTCGCGCCGATCAGCTTCACGCCGCGCGTATGGGCCTGATGGTAGGGCTTGGCGCCCTTGAAGCCGGGCAGGAACGAGTGGTGGATGTTGATGCAACGTCCCGCGAGCTTGGCGGAGAGATCGTCGGAGAGGATCTGCATGTACCGGGCGAGCACCACGAGCTCGGCGCCCGTCTCCTCGAACACCTCCAGGATGCGCGCCTCCTGCGCATCCTTCGTGGCCTTGGTGATCGGCAGGTGGTGGAAGGGAATGCCCGAGAGGTCGTGATGGGCGTAGGTGTCCTCCGGGTGGTTCGCGACGATCCCGACGATCTCCATGCGCAGTTCGCCGATGCGCCATCGATAGAGCAGGTCGGCCAGGCAGTGGTCGAACTTGGAGACGAAGATCAGGACCTTCGGCACCTCGTCGCGCGAGCGCAGGCGCCAATCCATCTGGAAGCGCTCGGCGATGGTGGAGAAGCCGGCCGTCAGCCCCTCGATCGAGACGAGGCGCTCCACCATCGCGAAGCGCACGCGCATGAAGAAGCGGCCGGTCTGCGCGTCGTCGAACTGGTGCGCCTCGCGGATGTCGGCGCCGTTGTCGAACAGATGGCGCGAGACGGCCGCCACGATTCCGGGGCGGTTGGCGCAGGACAGAGCGAGTGTGAATTCGGCGGAGGACATGAGACGACTTCCCTGAACGCGTGATGGTCTTCCGGGCGCGAGGCACGGGATGGGACCGGATGCCGCCCCGATCCATGCCAGAAGCCCGAGGCATCGCCGCGCTAGGATTGCGACGCCGATCGTTGGTTCTTCGTCAAACCGCCGCCGATCGGCAAGACCTGTCTTGCCGCCGGATCGCAAGGGTCCCTTCGGGGCCGCCCGGCGGATCGACAGGGAAGCCTTGCGGACGTAAAGCTGCGCTTGGGCCCCCCGCCGGTCTCGGACCTCGCCGGGCGGCGGAATCGGAGGAGATGTTCGACCATGCGGCGGTTGCGGAACGGTGCGGCGATCGCCCTCGTGCTCGCCATCCTCTCCACCGTCGCGGCCATTCAGATCTTCTCTCTCGCCATGGATCGGGCCGCCGCCAACGGCGTGGGGACGCTGCGTCTGGCGACCGCCTCGCTTTCCGGCCATCTGGAACGCTACGAGGCCCTTCCCGCGCTCGTTTCCGATCAGCCGGAGCTTCTGGCCGTCCTCGCCGCGCCGGACAACCCGGCGCTGCGCCGGGGCGCGAACGTCTTCCTCGCCGACCTCGCCCGGCGGCTGGCGATCTCGGACGCCTACGTGATGCTGCCGGACGGAGAGACGGTCGCGGCCAGCAATTTCGAGGGCGTGAGCTTCGTCGGACAGAACTTCCGCTACCGCCCCTATTTCCAGGCCGCCGCCGAGGGACGCCAGGGACGCTTCTTCGGGCTCGGGACGACGTCGAACCGTCGGGGCTTCTATCTCTCCGACGCGATCCGGGACGCCAGCGGACAGGTCGTCGGCATCCTCGCCCTCAAGGTGGACCTCGACCCGATCGAGGCGACCTGGGCGAGCAACGACACCGAGATCCTCGTCCTCGACCCCGAGAACATCGTCTTCATGGCGGGGCGGGCGGAATGGCGCTACCGCATCTTCGGGCGGACCGAGGAGACCGCTCTGGAGCGCAGCGCGCAGGTTCGCCGCTATGCGCGAGAGCCCGTCACGCCGCTCGAAGTCCACCGCTCGCAGGCCTTCGACGGGACGCCGACCCTCGTCGTCGGGTCGGGCCGTCAGGCCCGCGAGTTCCAGGCCCTGCGCGACACGATGCCGGAGGCCGGCTGGACGGTCCTCGTCCTCGCCGACACCCAGCCCGCCTCCCGCCAGGCGTTGACGGGCGGCCTTGCGATCTTCCTCACCTTGGTGCTCGGTGCGTTCGCCACCGCCGCGGAACGCTCGCGCCGGCACCGCGTGAAGGAGCGTCGGCACGCGGACGCCGCCGCCAAGCTGCGGCTGGAGAGCGAAGTGTCCCAGCGCACCTTCGCCCTCGCGCAGGCGAACCGGCGGCTGGAGGAGGAGATCGGCGAGCGCCGCGCCACCGAGGAGCGCCTGCGGCGCACCCAATCGGACCTCGTGGAGGCCGGCAAGCTCGCGGCCCTCGGGCAGATGTCCGCCGCCCTCAGCCACGAGTTCAACCAGCCGCTCGCCGCCGCCAGCGCCTACGCCGACAACGCCGCCCTGTTCCTGGAGCGCGGGGCGAACGAGAAGGCCGGCGAGACGATCGGCCGTGTCTCGGACCTGCTCGCACGGCTGTCGGCCATTTCGCGGACCCTGCGCAACTTCGCGAGGCGGCCGGAGGACGAGCTCTCGCCGGTCGACGTCGGCGAGGCGATGGAGGACGCGATGGGCATCGCCGGGCACCGGCTGAAGGCGGTCGGGGCCGACGTCGAGGTCTCGCCCGGCCTGACGGGCCTGAGGGTCGAGGCGGTCCCGATCCGGCTGCAGCAGGTCCTGGTGAATCTTCTGACCAACGCCGCGGACGCGGTCGAGGAGGCCGACATGCGCCGCATCTCGGTCCGCGAGCGGGCGGAGCCGGACGGGCGCGTCTCCATCCTCGTCGAGGACACGGGCCCGGGCGTCCCCGCCTCGATCGCCCAGCGCATCTTCGATCCGTTCTACACCTCCAAGGCGGCGGGCAAGGGGCTCGGCCTCGGCCTCTCGATCTCCTACAACATCGTCAGCGATTTCGGCGGGCGGCTGGCGCTCGAGCGGACCGAAGGCGGCGGAGCGCGCTTCGTGATGGAGCTCGTGCGCGCCGAGATCGACCTGAAGAGCGCCGCCGAATGAGCGCGCCCGACATCGTCCTCGTCGACGACGAGAAGGACGTCCGCCTGTCCTACGCCCAGAGCCTCGAGCTCGCGGGCTTCCAGGTCCGCGCGCTGGAAAAGGCCGAGAGCGCCCTCCCGCTCCTCGGCCCGACCTTCCCGGGCGTCCTCGTCAGCGACATCCGCATGGGCGGCATGGACGGGATGACGCTGCTGTCGCGCGTCCGCTCGATCGATCCGGAGCTGCCGACCGTCCTCGTCACGGGACATGCCGACATGGCGCTCGCCGTACGGGCCATGCGCGAGGGCGCCTACGACTTCATCGAGAAGCCGTTTCCCGCGCGCCAGCTCGTGGAGGTCGCGACCCGCGCGCTCGACCGCCGGCGGCTGGTCCTGGAGAACCGGCGGCTGCGCGCCGCGGCCAAGGTCGAGGACGGCATCGAGACGCGGCTCCTCGGCCGCCACCGCGCGATCGCCGATCTGCGCCATCGCATCGAAGCGCTCGCAGGGGCCGACACCGACGCGATCATCGTCGGCGAGACGGGGACGGGCAAGCAGGTGGTCGCCCGGCTTCTCCACGATCTGAGCCCGCGCAGCGCCCGCCCCTTCGTCACGGTGGACTGCGCCGCGCTGCCGCGCGAGTTCGCCGAGAGCGAGCTCTTCGGCCACGAGGCGGGCGCGGTCTCCTTCTCGCCGCGCGCGCGCTACGGCAAGTTCGAGCAGGCGCACGGCGGAACGCTTCTCCTCGACGGGTTGGCGCTGCTTCCGGCCGACCTGCAGGCGCGGCTTCTCGCCGTCGCCGAGACGCGGCAGATCGTGCGGATCGGCTCCAGCGTGCCGATCCCCGTCGACATCCGCATCCTCGCCACGGCCGCCCGGGACCCGGAGGACGAGATCGCCTCGGGGCGCCTTCGCGCCGACCTCGTCTACCGCCTTGCCGTGGTGCGCCTGTCGATCCCCCCGCTGGCCGAGCGGCGCGAGGACGTGCCGCTGCTCTTCCTGCACCTCGCCTCGCAGGCGGCCGCGCGGCTCGGCCGCGAGGCGCCGGACGTGCCCCAGGCGATGTTGGCCGATCTCGTCCAGCGCGACTGGCCGGGCAATGTCCGCGAGCTGCGCAACGCGGCCGAGCGCTTCGTGCTCGGCCTCGGGCAGGACGGCGAGTTCGGACGCGACAGCGAGGCGCGCTCGCTGGCCGAGCAGACCGCGGCCTACGAGCGCTCGCTCATCGTCGCCGCCCTCGCCCGGTCGGGCGGCCAGCTGAAATCGGTCTACGAGAACCTCGGCATCTCGCGGAAGACGCTCTACGAGAAGATGCAGAAGTTCGGAATCGACAAGCGCGATTTCGGCCTGTCCGACAGGGACTGAACCATCCACCCGAGCCAGGGATGGGTCGGTTCGGGAACATGGGCCGGAAGCGAATGGGTGGATTTCCACCCACCCGGATGGCGCGGGTCGCAAAATCTCTCCGGCGGGCGGCCGACGCCGCTTGTATCTTCACACGTCCTATACGCATCGTCTGTCTGCTCCTCGTCCCGCAAGGTCCGGACAAGGAAGACGCAGGCGGCTTGGGAGGGCCGCGAGGCACCGCTGCCGGCCTCCGCCGGACGACCTTTCCAAACCGCACAGCACGACATCCACCCAGCGGGGCAGACGCGTCCCGCCCTTCGACACGACCCGGGAGGTATTCCTTTGCGCAAGACCATCGCCGCCGCATTCCTCGCCTCGACGGTTCTCGTGGCCGGCTCCGCCGCCGCGCAGGACTATCCGTCCAACCCGATCACCATCGTCGTGCCCTTCTCGGCCGGCGGACCGACCGACACCGTCGCGCGTCTCCTCGCGCAGTCGATGTCCTCGACCCTCGGCCAGCAGGTTCTGGTGGAGAACGTCGGCGGCGCCGGCGGCACGCTCGGCGCGGGCCAGGTCGCGCAGGCCGATCCGGACGGCTATCGCCTGCTTCTCCACCACATCGGCATGTCGACGGCGCCGACGCTCTACCGTCAGCTGAACTTCGATCCGACGACCGACTTCTCGCCGATCGGCCTCATCACCTCGGTTCCGATGACGATCGTGGCGCGCAAGGACTTCGAGCCGACCACGGCCGAGGAGCTGCTGACCTATCTGCGCGAGAACGGCGCCGACACGACCTACGCCAACGCCGGCATCGGCTCGGCCTCGCATCTGTGCGGCATGCTCATCCAGGAGGCGCTCGGCGTCCAGATGATCACCGTGCCGTATCAGGGCGCCGCGCCCGCCATGACCGACATCCTCGGCGGCCAGGTCGACGTCCTCTGCGACCAGACCACCAACACCACCAACCAGATCCGCAACGGCGACGTGAAGGCCTACGCAGTGACGACGCCCGAGCGGGTGGAGGCGCTGCCCGATCTGCCGACGACGGCCGAAGCCGGCCTGCCGGACCTGCAGATCGGCGTCTGGCACGGCCTCTACGGCCCGGCTGGCCTCGACCCGGCGGTGGTGGAGCGCCTGTCGGAGGCGCTGCAGACCGCGCTCGCCGACGAGACGGTGATCGCGCGCTTCGCCGACCTCGGCACGACGCCGGTCGCCGCCGAGGAGGCGACGCCGGCGGCTCTCGAGGCCGAGCTGACCTCGCAAATCGAGCTGTGGCGCCCGATCATCGAGAACGCCGGCGAATACGCCGACTGATCAAACGAACCGAAGGGTCCCGCGCCGCCGGCGCGGGGCCCCTTTCCGTCGGGAGGAGACACGTCATGCAGGAGACGGCCAAGCCGCTCGTCCGCTCGCGCCGCAACGCGATCACGGGCGCGATCTTCATTGCCATCGCCGCGGGATTCGGCATCGAGGCGCTGAACTATCCGCTCGGTTCGCCGATCCGGATGGGCCCCGGCTTCATCCCGCTGACGCTCGCCGGCATCCTCGCCACGCTCGGCCTGATCATCCTGATCGGAGGCCTTCGCGAGGACGAGCGCATCGACGTCGCTCCCATCCCCTGGGCGGGCGGCGCCCTCGTCATGGGCTCGCTCATCCTCTTCGGACTCTTCGCGCGCCAGCTCGGCCTCGTGCCGATCGTGTTCGTCTGCACTACGCTCACCGCGATGGCCTCGAAGAACAACACGATCGTCTCCGCGCTCACGATCGCTGCGGTCCTCTCGGCGGCCTGCTACCTCATCTTCAAGGTCGGTCTCGGCATCACCCTGCCGACATTCGGCCCCCTGTTCTCCTTCTGAGGGCGCTCGACCATGGATCTCATCGCCAATCTGGCGCTCGGCTTCGAGACCGCCCTCACCCCCGTCAACATCTTCTGGTGTTTCGTCGGCGTCTTCCTCGGCACCCTCGTGGGCGTTCTGCCGGGCATCGGCCCGACGGCGACCATCGCCATGCTGCTGCCGATCACCTTCACCTTCTCGCCCGTCACGGCACTGATCATGCTGTCGGGCATCTACTACGGGGCGCAGTACGGCGGCTCGACCACGGCCATCCTGATCAACCTGCCGGGTGAGAGTTCGTCGGCCGTCACGGCCATCGACGGCTATCAGATGGCACGACAAGGACGCGCGGGGCCGGCGCTCGCCACCGCCGCGCTCGGCTCCTTCTTCGCCGGCTCGGTCTCGACGCTCCTCGTCGCCATCGCCGCGCCGCCGCTCGCGGCCGTCGCGCTGAACTTCGGCGCGCCGGAATATTTCGCGCTCATCGTGCTCGGCCTGTTCGTCGCGATCTCGCTGGCCCACGGCTCGGTCGTGAAGGCTCTCGGCATGATCACGCTCGGCCTCCTGCTCGGCACCGTCGGCCAGGACATCTACACCGGCACGCCGCGCTTCACCTTCGACCAGCTCGAGCTCTACCAGGGCATCAACTTCGTCTCCGTCGCCGTCGGCATCTTCGGCGTGTCGGAGATCCTGCGGAACCTGGAGAACGAGCGCGGCCGCGAGGTCATGGTCAAGCGGGTCTCGAACCTCTGGCTGACCCGCGAGGACTTCCGGCGGATCGCCATGCCGGTGCTGCGCGGAACGGGCCTCGGCTCGATCCTCGGCGTCCTGCCGGGCGGCGGGCACGTGCTCGCCTCCTTCGCCTCCTACTCGATGGAGAAGAACCTGTCGGGCTCGCGCAAATCCGAGTTCGGCAAGGGCGCCATCGAGGGCGTGGCGGGTCCGGAAAGCGCCAACAACGCGGCGGCGCAGACCTCGTTCATCCCGCTTCTCACCCTCGGCATCCCGGCCCATCCGGTGATGGCGCTCATCGTCGGCGCCTTCATCCTGCAGGGCATCACGCCGGGGCCGAACGTGATCAACACCGAGCCGGCGCTGTTCTGGGGCATCATCGCCTCCATGTGGATCGGCAACGCGCTCCTCGTCATGCTGAACCTGCCGCTCATCGGGCTCTGGGTGAAGATGCTGACGGTTCCCTACCGGGTGCTGTTCCCGATCATCGTCCTCTTCGCCTCGATCGGCTGCTACTCGATCAACAACAACCCGTTCGACGTCTATGCGATCGCGGTCTTCGGCATCCTCGGCTACGTGCTGATCCGCATGGGCTGCGAGCCGGCCCCGCTGCTCCTCGGCTTCGTCCTCGGTCCGCTCCTCGAGGAGCATCTGCGGCGCGCCATGATCATCTCGCGCGGCGATCCGCTGATCTTCCTGTCGCGGCCGATCTCGGCGACGCTCCTCGCTCTCGCCTTCGCCGCGGTGGTCTTCGCCCTCCTGCCGTCCATCCGCAAGAAGCGCGACGAGGTCTTCGTCGAGGACGACTGAGACCTGGACGGACAGCGACATCTGGAGAAAGGCCGGCCCCTCGGGACCGGCCTTTCTCGTTCTTGGCCGACGGAATCGCGCTTGGCTTTGCGGAGCGATCCTGTAGGACGCTTCCGGCGGCATCCCTCTGGCTCGGCTTCCTGATGGCGAACCTCCTCCTCGTCGGCGTCGATGGCGGCGGCACCCATTGCCGGGTCCGCATCCGGCGTCTCGACGGCACGCTTCTGGGCAAGGCGGAGGGCGGATCGGCCAACGTCTTCTCGGACGTCGAAGCGGCGCTCGCGACGATCGTCGCGACCGTGCGGGCGGCGCTGACCTCGGGCGGCGAGGACGGCGACGCCGTGGAGCGCTGCGTCGTCGGGCTTGGCCTTGCCGGCGCGAACGTTCCCTCGGTCGCCGACGCCATCCGGGCCCGCGGCCTTCCCTTCGCCGCCTCGGCGCTGGAAAGCGACGCGCTCGCGGCTTGCCGGGGGGCCTTTTCCGGGGGCGACGGCGCGATCGGCATCTTGGGAACCGGCTCGGCCTATGCCGTTCGCGTCGCCGGCGAGCGGCGGATTCTCGGAGGATACGGAATGGCCGTCTCCGACCACGGCAGCGGTGCCGACCTCGGCCGCCGCGCACTGGCAGCCGCGCTCCTCGCCCATGACGGCTTCGGCCCCTCCAGCGATCTGTCCCGCGCCCTTCTGGCCGAATTCGCCGGCTCGCCCCATGCGATCGCCGAATTCGCGCGCGATGCCGCGCCCCGCGACTTCGGGCGTCTCGCCCCGCTCATCTGGGATCACGCGGATGCGGGCGATCAGGTCGGCGTCGCCCTGATCGAGGAGAGCCTTACGCATATCGAGGCGAGCGCGCGGGCCTGTCTCGCACTGGGCGCACCGGCCATCGCCTTCCTCGGAGGGCAGGCCGGTCGCTACCGGCCGCGCCTCTCGCCCGAACTGGCCGCCCGCACGGTCGATCCGGCGGGGGACGCGCTGGACGGCGCGCTCGACCTCGCCCGTGAGGCTCTCGCATCGCCGAGGCAATCCTCGTGAGCGCGTCCGGCCTTCGGTCCGGGCCCAGCCGGATGGCGCACGAGATCGCAGAGATCCCCGCGGCGGCCGAACGCTTCCTGCGCGAAGCCGGCGGGGAAGCCCGCGCGATCGGCCGTCGTCTGGCCGGCCTCGATCCGCGCGTTCTCGTCACCGTCGCGCGCGGCTCCTCCGACCACGCGGCGACCTATCTGAAATACGCGGTCGAGATCGCGACGGGGCGGCCGGTCGCCTCGCTCGGCCCCTCCGTCGCCTCGGTCTACGGCACGCGCCTCGACCTCGTCGGCCAGGCCGCACTCGCCGTCTCGCAGTCGGGGCGCAGCCCGGACATCGTCGCGCTCCTGGCCGCCGCGCGGCGGGGCGGGGCGAAGACGATCGCCCTCGTCAACGTCGAGGGCTCGCCCCTGGCGGAGGCGGCCGACTGGCCGCTCGCCCTGAAGGCCGGGCCGGAGACGAGCGTCGCCGCGACGAAGAGCTTCGTCGTCTCGGTGCTCGCAGGGCTGACGATCCTGGCCGGCTGGACCGGCGACGCCGACCTGTCGAGCGCGCTGGAGGCGCTGCCGGAGCATTTCGAGGCGGCGCTCCGGCTGGACTGGAGCCCGGCGCACGCCCCCCTCGCCGCCGCCGGGTCGCTCTACACGCTCGGGCGGGGCCCCGGCTTCGCCGTCGCCTGCGAGGCCGCGCTGAAGTTCAAGGAAACCTCGCTCCTCCACGCCGAGGCCTTTTCGGGAGCCGAGCTTCTGCACGGCCCGGTCTCGCTCGTGGGCGAGGGCTTTCCGGTCCTCGCCTTCGTGCCCGGGGACGCCGCGCGGACGGGTCTTTCGGACATCTGCGCCCGCGTCGCAGCCTCCGGCGGGCGCCTCTTCAGCGTCGGAGCGAGCGGGCACGGCGAGCCGTTGCCGCATGTTTCGACCGGGCATCCGACGACCGAACCGCTCGCCATGCTGGTGTCGTTCTACCGCTTCGTCGAAGGCGTTTCGCGTGCTCGCGGTCAGGACCCCGACGCCCCGCGCGGGCTGAAGAAGGTGACCGAGACCCGATGAGCGCCTCCCTCGCCTTTCTCGGCGCCTCGATCTTCGACGGAGAGGTCCGGCACGAGGGCCGCGCGCTGCTCGTGCGCGACGCACGGGTGGAGGGCATCGTCGACCCCCGGGACGTCCCGCCCGGATACGAGCGGGTGCCGCTCGACGGAGGGCTTCTGGCACCCGGCTTCGTCGATCTGCAGGTGAACGGCGGCGGCGGCGTGCTTCTCAACGGGACGCCGACCGTGGAGGGCGTGCGTGCCATCTGCGCGGCCCACGCCAGGGCCGGCGGCTCGACCGCGCTCCTGCCCACCGTGATCACCGACCGGCCGGAGGTCACCTACGGCGCCATCGCCTCCGTGGAGGCCGCCAAGGCGGACGGCGTGCCGGGCTGCGCGGGCATCCACGTCGAGGGGCCGTTCCTGTCGCTGGCGCGCAAGGGCGCACACGATCCGGCCCTCATCCGCAGGATGACGGCCGACGATCTCGACCGGCTGGCCGCCTCGACGGTCCGGCCCCTTCTTCTCACGGTCGCCCCCGAATCCGTCACCAACGACCAGATCGCCGCGCTCGTCGCGGCCGGGATCCACGTCTCGCTCGGCCACACCGACTGCACCTACGAGACCGCCGTCGCGGCCTTCGAGGCCGGCGCCACCTGCGTCACGCACCTCTTCAACGCCATGAGCCAGCTCGGCCACCGCGCGCCGGGCCTCGTCGGGGCAGCCCTCGACACCGACGGCGTCTCCTGCGGCTTCATCGCCGACGGGCACCACGTCCATCCGGCCGCTCTCCGCGCGGCGATCCGCGCCAAGCGCGGGCGGGGCCGCATGCTCGCCGTCACCGACGCCATGCCGACCGTGGGCTCCCGGCAGGACCGCTTCGTGCTCGCCGGCCGGGTCGCGACGCGCCGCGACGGCCGCCTCACCCTCGACGACGGGACGCTCGCGGGCTCTGATCTCTCCATGGTCGGCGCCCTGCGCCATCTCGTCGGCCCCCTCGGCGTCCCGCTCGAAGAGGCACTGCGCATGTCCGCGCGCGATCCGGCCGCCTATCTGGGGCTGGCGGACCGCGGCGTCTTCACTCCCGGAGCGCGGGCGGACATGGTCTGGCTCTCGCCGGCGCTCGACCTCGAAGGGGTCTGGATCGGCGGCTCGCCCGTCGAGCCCGACCCGGTCGGCTGAACCGCGCCGTTCCGGCTAACGAACGCGACGGCGACCGGGCGTCGCAGGGGCGGAACGGGGCCCTGCCGCAGCGCTTGACCTTCGAACCGCCCGCATCGCGGCCGCTCTTCTGCGGAACGGCCGGGATGGGTGACAGTCGAAGGAGACCTCATGTCCGCCGTCCAACGCCCGCTCGCTCTCGTCACAGGCGCATCCACCGGAATCGGCCGGGAACTCGCCGGGATCTGCGCCAGCGAGGGCTTCGACCTCGTCCTGTGCGCCGACGAGCCTGAGGTGGAGGAAACGGCCGCCCGCCTGCGGGCGAAGGACCGGGACGTCGTCTCGGTCGAGGCGGACCTTTCGACGCGGGAGGGCATCGAGCGGCTCTGCGCCGCGGTCGAAGGCCGCCGGGTCGACGCTCTCTTCGCCAATGCCGGGACAGGACTCGGCGTGGCCTTCCTCGACCAGGACTTCGACGGCGTCCGGCACGTCGTCGACACGAACGTGACGGGCACGCTCCACCTGATCCACCGGATCGGGCAGGACATGCGGGCGCGCGGCTCGGGCCGCATCCTCATCACGGGCTCGATCGCCGGCTTCGTGCCCGGCAGCTTCAACGCGGTCTACAACGCCTCCAAGGCCTTCGTGAACGCTTTCGCCTACGCGCTGCGCAACGAGCTGACGGGATCGGGCGTGACCGTCACCTGCCTAATGCCCGGGGCGACCGACACCGATTTCTTCCGCCGCGCCGAGATGGAGGACACCGTCCTCGGCCAGGCGCCCAAGGACAACCCGGCCGACGTCGCGCGCATCGGCTTCGACGCCATGATGGACGGCCGCGCGGACGTCGCGAGCGGGTTGAAGAACAAGGTGATGGCGGCGCTCGCCAACGTCACCCCCGCGCCGATGCTCGCCGAGCAGCACCGCAAGCTGGCCGAGCCGGGCTCCGGCTCGGCGGGTTGAACGACGGGAGGCGGCGAGGCCCCCCGCGTCCAGCCGAGCCTCTACTGCCGGCGCTGGTTGTAGACGTCGATGCAGACGGCGCCCAGCAGCACGAGGCCCTTGATGACCTGCTGCCAGTCGATGCCGAGCCCCAGGATCGACATGCCGTTGTTCATCACGCCCATGATCATGGCGCCGATCACCGCGCCGGTGACGCGCCCGACGCCGCCATAGGCCGAGGCGCCGCCGATGAAGCAGGCCGCGATGACGTCGAGCTCGAAGCCGGCGCCCGCCTGCGGCGTCGCCGAGTTCAGGCGCGCGGTGAAGATCAGTCCCGCGAGCGCCGCCAGCACCCCCATGTTGACGAAGGTGAAGAAGGTCAGCCGCTCGGTCGGCACGCCGGAGAGCTTGGCCGCCTTCTCGTTGCCGCCCACCGCGTAGATCTGCCGGCCGATCGTCGTGCGGGTCGTCGCGAAGGCGTAGAGCAGGATCAGCGCGAGCAGGATGACGAGAACGTTCGGCAGGCCGCGATAGGAGGAGATCTGCCAGGCGACCCAGGAGATGGCGAGGAGGATGGCGAGGTTCTTCACGTAGAAGAAGCCCGTCGGCTCGTCCTCGATGCCGTGCGCGACGCGCCGCTGGCGGTTGCGCATGTTCATCCAGACGAGCGCGAGCGCCAGGCCGACGCCGATGACGACCGACAGGACCCGCAGGCCCTCCCCGGCGAAGGGATCGGGGATGAAGCCGGACGAGAGCTGCTGGAAGGTCGGCGGGAACGGGCCGATGCGCTGGCCGCCGAGGAGGACCAGCGTCAGGCCTCGGAACACCAGCATGCCGGCGAGCGTCACGATGAAGCTCGGCACCTTGAAATAGGCGATCCAGTAGCCCTGCCAGGCGCCGACGGCGGCACCCGCGGCCAGGCACAGGAGCGCCGCGACCAGCGGGTTCATTCCCCACTGGACGATCATGATGCCGGAGATCGCCCCGACGAAGCCGGCCACGGAGCCGACCGACAGGTCGATGTGGCCGGAGACGATGACCATCAGCATCCCAAGCGCCATGACGACGATGTAGGAGTTCTGGAGGATCAGGTTGGTGAGGTTCAGCGGGCGAAGGCTCGCGCCGCCGGTCATGTAGGCGAAGAACGCCATGATCGCGACGAGGGACAGAAGCATCCCGTATTCGCGAAGATTGTTCTTCAGGAAGGCGGCGGTCGACCGCCTCTCTCCCATGGTGGCCGTCTCGTGGCTCATCAGTGCCTGCCCCCCGATCGCATGATGGACTGCATGATCTTCTCCTGGCTCGCCTCGGCGCGGGGGAACTCGGCCACGAAGCGGCCTTCGTTCATCACGCAGATCCGGTCGCAGATGCCGAGGAGTTCGGGCATCTCGGAGGAGATGACGACGACGCCTTTGCCCTGCGCGGCCAGCTCGTTGATGATGGTGTAGATCTCGTATTTCGCCCCGACGTCGATGCCGCGCGTCGGCTCGTCGAGGATCAGGACGTCCGGCTCGGAGAAGAGCCATTTGGACAGGACGACCTTCTGCTGGTTGCCACCCGAGAGGTTCCCCGTCTCCTGGTAGACGTTGGAGGAGCGGATGCGCATCCGGTTGCGATAGTCGCCCGCGACCTTCAGCTCCTTCAGCTCGTCGATGACCCGCGCCTTGGACACGCCCTTCAGGTTGGCGAGCGTGATGTTCTTGGCGATGCTCTCGCCCAGCACCAGGCCGAAATGCTTGCGGTCCTCCGTGACGTAGGCGAGGCCCGCCGCGATGGCACGCTGGACGTTGGACACGTCCACCTCGCGGCCCTTGATCGACGCCTTGCCGGTGATCTTCGTCCCCCAGGAGCGGCCGAAGAGGCTCATGGCGAATTCGGTGCGTCCGGTGCCCATGAGCCCGGCGATGCCGACGATCTCGCCCGCCCTGACGTCCAATGAGGCGTTCTTGATGACCTGCCGGTCCGGGTGGTCGGGGTGGTAGACGCTCCAGTCGCGCACCTGGAGCACGGTCTCGCCGATCTGGGGCACGCCGCGGGGCGGGTATCGCTCCTCGAGGTCGCGGTCGACCATGCGGCGGATGATCTCGTCCTCGTCGACGGAGCCGTTGCCGGCCTCCAGCGTGCCGACGGTCCTGCCGTCGCGCAGGACCGTGACGCGGTCGGCGACCTTGGAGATTTCGTTGAGCTTGTGGGAGATGATGATGGAGGCGATGCCCTGGCGGCGGAACTCCACCAGGAGTTCGAGCAGCGCGTCGGAATCGCGCTCGTTCAGCGCCGCCGTCGGCTCGTCGAGGATGAGGAGGCGGACCTCTTTCGACAGCGCCTTGGCGATCTCGACCAGCTGCTGCTTGCCGACGCCTAAGTGCGTAACGAGCGTGTCCGGATTGTCGGTGAGCCCGACCTTCCTGAGAAGCTCCTTGGAGCGCCTGTAGACGGCTTCGCGGTCGATCACGCCGAGCCTGGCCGGCGCGTTGGCGAGGAAGATGTTCTCGGCGATCGACATCAGGGGGATGAGCGCCAGCTCCTGATGGATGATGATGATGCCGAGCGCCTCGGAATCATTGATGCCCGCGAAGGAGCGCGTCTCGCCCTCGTAGAGGATGTCGCCCTCGTAGGTGCCGTGCGGGTAGACGCCCGACAGCACCTTCATCAGCGTCGATTTGCCGGCGCCGTTCTCGCCGCAGATCGCGTGGATTTCGCCCGGACGCACGTCCAGCGTCACGTCCTGCAGCGCCTTCACGACGCCGAAGGACTTGGAGATCCCGCGCATTTCCAGAATGGGCTGCATGATGCCTCTCTAGAGCGCCGTGCCTCCATTCGGACGCGCGAAGGTCGCTCTAACTCTGTAGATCTACGCATCAGGCTTTCCGAAGATCGATACCGATCTTCGGGCCGATGCTGTTGCACCGACGGAAAGCGTCCGGCGCCAGCTTCGAACGGGCGGGCCGGTCGTTCAAGACAACCGGCGCCGCGCCGCCGACTTTTCAACCGAACAGCGTGGGAGATGCGGCCGGGGACGGTCCGACGCCCCGCGGCCGTCGACGTTACTGCTGGATCTGCTCGGGCGTGTAGTAGTCCGACCCGATCAGGACCTCCTCCCAATTGTCGACGGTGACGACCACCGGCTCGAGCAGGTAGGACGGGACCACCTTCACGCCGTTGTCGTAGGTCTCGGTGTCGTTCACCTCGACCTCCTCGCCCTTGAGCATCGCGTCCACCATGTCGGCGGTGACGCGGGCGAGCTCGCGCGTGTCCTTGAAGATCGTCGAGGTCTGTTCGCCCGCGATGATCGCGCGCACCGACTGCACCTCGGCGTCCTGACCGGAGATCACCGGCATCTCCTGGTCGCCCGAGCCGTAGCCGACGCCGCGCAGCGAGGAGATGATGCCGATCGACAGGCCGTCATAGGGCGAGAGCACCGCGTCGACGCTCTCGCCGTCGCCGTAGAAGGCGGACAGGATGTTGTCCATGCGCGCCTGGGCCGTCGCCGGATCCCAGCGCAGCGTGGACACCTGGTCCATGCCGGTCTGTCCCGACTTCACCACGAGCTTGCCGCTATCGATGTAGGGCTGCAGGACGCTCATCGCGCCGTCGTAGAAGAAGAAGGCGTTGTTGTCGTCCGGCGAGCCGCCGAAGAGCTCGATGTTGAACGGGCCGTCCTGGTTCTCGAGGTCCAGCCCGTCGACCAGCGACTGCCCCTGGAGCACGCCCACCTGGAAGTTGTCGAAGGTCGCGTAGTAGTCGACATTCGGTGAGTTGCGGATCAGGCGGTCGTAGGCCACGACCTTGATGCCGGAATCGGCGGCCTGCTGGAGCACGTCCGACAGGGTCGTGCCGTCGATCGAGGCGATGACGAGGACGTCGACGCCGCCGGCGACCATGTTCTCGATCTGCGCGACCTGGTTCGGAATGTCGTCCTGCGCGTATTGCAGGTTGGTGTCGTAGCCGCGCTCCTCCAGCACCTTCACCATGTTGTCGCCGTCGGCGATCCAACGCTCCGAGGTCTGGGTCGGCATCGCGATGCCGACAGTCTGCGCCAGCGCAGGGCTCGAGGCGACTATGGCGGCGAGCGCTGCGCCCGCCAGAAGCTTCGTCAAATTCATCATGCAACCTCCCGTATCGAGCCGCTCCCGGCGGCTCCTCACCGAATGCCCACCGTGACCCGCATTGCGGGTGACGGCAAGCGGGATCATCGTCGATCGGCAGCTCCGTGCCGGGCGAAGATTTCGTCGTAGGCGGCCACCGCCGCGCGGGCCCGCGCGCCCACCTCGTCCGCCGCCATTCCAGGCGCGTAGAGGCTGGAGCCGAGTCCGAAGGTCCGGACGCCGATCTTCGCGTAGTCCGCGAAGTCGCGCTCCGACACGCCGCCCACCGCGCCGATCACCGCGCCCTTCGGCAGAATGGCCGAGATCGCCTTGATGCCGGACGCGCCGAGGACGCTGGCGGGAAAGAACTTCAGCGCCGAGGCGCCGGCAGCGAGAGCCGCGAGAGCCTCGGTCGGGGTGAAGACGCCCGGCATGGTGACCATGCCGTAGGCCGAGGAACGGCGCAGCACGTTGGCATCGACATTGGGCGAGACGAGGAGCCGCCCGCCGGCATCGGCGAGCCGGTCCACGTCCTCGACCTTGAGCACGGTGCCCGCGCCGACCAGCACGCCCGGCCGGGCCATGGCCGCCGCCCGCTCGATCGAACGGAAGGGCGCCGGCGAGTTCAACGGAATCTCGATCGCCTCGAAGCCCGCTTCGATGAGGAGCCCGACGACCGGCTCGACCTCTTCGAAGGTGATCCCGCGAAGGATGGCGACGAGACCGCGCGACAGGACGGGGAAGGGAACGCGCTCGCTCATGCCGCTCGATCCCGTGCGAACGCCGTGCGGGCCGCGACAAGGAGGCCGGCGCGGACCGCGTCCTCCGCGTCGACGCACCGGGAGGCGCCGAATCCCGCGATCTCCAGCGCTGCGGCGTGCCGCCCGGCCGTGGCTCCGGCGGCGACGACGACGGGAGCTGCGGCGGCCTCGCCGAGCACCGCGCGCGCGCCGGCGCATTCGAGGCCGAGCAGGAGCCCGGACAGGCGGGCGAGGTTCTCGGGCCGCTCCCGCCGGTCGAGGAGCCAGCCGGCGCGCAGCTGGAACAGCCGGTTGAGGATGGCGGCGGGCTCGGCCACGCCCTCACGCACGCCGTCGAGGAAGGCCGGATCGTCGGCCGCGACCTCGCCGTCGCTCAGCGCCTCGCGCAGGACCGACCGGGCGGATGTCGACAGATGCGCGAAGAGCTCGCCCGTCATGAAGGTCGCGAAGCTCCGCAGCCGTCCACCGGCAAGGCGAACCCATTTGGCGTGGGTGCCCGGCATGACGACGAGGCCGTCCGCCAGATCGAGGCCGAGGAGCTTTGTCTCCTCGCCGCGCATCACGTCGGGACGCGTTGGATCGCGTTGCGCCACGCCGGGCAGGATCCTCACCGCGCGCTGCAAGCCCGGGACCGGCGTCGCATGCGCCCCGATCGAGGCCAGCGACAGCGGTGCGTCGAGATAGTCCGCCTCGACCCAGCCCGAGCGTGCGCCCACCATGCCGCAGAGGAGGACCGGCAGATCGGCCGGCGCGCCGAGGCCGGAAAGATGGCGCTCCAGCACCGTCTCGAAGCCCCCGGCGGCGCGCGCGGCCATCAGCCCCTCGTCGGAGCGGCGCTCGGCGAGGACGCTGCCGTCTTTCGCCAGAAGCCAGAGCCGGAAGGCGCTGGTGCCCCAGTCTCCCGCGGCCAGATAAGCGGTCATGACGAAAAGGCCCTCACGCGCGGTTCGGCGAAGCCCCTGGCGCCGACGTCGAGGAGGAAGGTCCGGCCGTGATGGGGATCCGCCGCCTTCTCCGCCTCGCTCATGCCTTCGGACGCGGTGGTCACCAGCATGCGGTCGAAGGCGCGACCGACGAAGATCGGGCAGGAGGGACGCGTGGCCGGAACGCGGACGGTGCGCACGCGCGCGCCTTCGGGCGAATAGGCGTCGAGGCAGGAGGCGCCCCAGCGCGCGTTCCAGATCAGCCCTTCGGAATCCACCACCGCGCCGTCGAGACCGCCCTCGCCGCCGCGATGGTCGTACAGCGTCTCCGGCTCGCCCAAGGGCAGGCCCGTCGCGGGATCGAGCGCCACACGGTGGAGCAGTCCGACGCGGGTGTCCGTCCAATAGCCGAGCGTGCCGTCGCGGGTGAAGGCGGTCGCGTTCGGGATGGTGACGTTGGCGTAGAGCCGGCGCAGCTCGCCTTCGCGGAACCAGTAGATGGAGCCCGCGCCGGTCTCGGCCGCGCAGCCCATCGTGCCGATCCAGAGCGCGCCGGAGGGATGGACGCGTCCGTCGTTGGAGCGGGTGCCCGAGTTCTCGCTCTCCAGCGCGTGGAGGAATTCCATCCGTCCGCTCGCGCGTGTGCGCACGAAGAGGCCGCGCTCGGTGGCGACGAGCTGGCGCTCCTCGTCGATGGGCGCGAGCTCGGACGCCATCATGTCGAGGGCGTGGGTCTTCACCGCGCGGCTCTCGACATCGGCCTCGAAGAGCGTCTTCTCCAGGATGTCGAACCAGTACGCCGTCCCGGTCGAGGCGTCGAAGGTCGGTCCCTCGCCGAGATGGCAGGGGTGATCGTGGAACATTTCGGTCGGGACCGCCTCCATCGCCGTCGCGCCTAGTGATTGTCGCGCGGGATGCCGCGCGTCTGCGCGAGGCGCTGATAGGAGACGGCGTTCTCCAGGACCGCGCCGGTCTCCATCTGCCCGACGAGGGCGCGCTGGATCTCCTGCCACGGCGTCTGGTGTTCGGGGTACTTGTAGCCGCCCTCGCCGTCGAGGGTCCGCCGACGTGACGCCATCTCCTCGTCGGAGACCAGGATGTCGGCCGTGCCGCGCCCGAGATCGATGCGCACCCGGTCCCCGGTCCTCAGCACCGCCAGACCGCCGCCCGCCGCCGCCTCCGGCGAGGCGTTGAGGATGGACGGCGAACCGGAGGTGCCCGACTGGCGCCCGTCGCCGATGCAGGGCAGCGAATGCACGCCCTTCTCCAGAAGGTAGGTCGGCGCCCGCATGTTCACGACCTCGGCCGCGCCGGGATAGCCGATCGGGCCGGCGCCGCGCATGAAGAGGATGGTGTTCTCGTCGATCCCAAGCGCCGGGTCGTCGATGCGGTGGTGGTAGTCCTCCGGCCCGTCGAAGACGACGGCGCGGCCCTCGAAGGCGTCGGGGTCGGCGGGGTTCTTCAGATAGCGGTCGCGGAACTCCGGGGAGATCACGCTGGTCTTCATGATCGCCGAGGAGAAGAGATTGCCGCGCAGGACCAGGAAGCCGGCCTTGTCCTTCAGCGGGTTGGCGTAGGGACGGATGACCTTCTCGTCCTCGATGATCGCGCCGCGGCAGTTCTCGCCGATCGTCCGGCCGTTGACGGTCATGGCGTCCTCGTGGATCAGCCCCTGCTCCATGAGCTGGTTGACCACGGCCGGCACGCCCCCCGCATGGTAGTAGTCCTCGCCGAGATACTCGCCCGCCGGCTGGAGGTTCACGAGCAGCGGGATCTCCTCGCCATAGGTCTGCCAGTCGTCGATCGAGAGTTCGACGCCCAGATGCCGCGCGAGGCCGTTCAGATGGATCGGCGCGTTGGTTGAGCCGCCGATCGCCGAGTTGACGCGGATGGCGTTGATGAAGCTCTCGCGCGTCATGATGTCGGTGGGCTTCAGATCCTCGGCGACCATGTCGACGATGCGAAGGCCCGTCCGGTAGGCGACCTCCTGCCGGTCGCGGTAGGGCGCGGGGATCGCCGCCGAGCCGGGCAGTTGCATGCCCAGGGCCTCGGCGAGCGAGTTCATCGTCGTCGCCGTGCCCATCGTGTTGCAGTAGCCGGTGGAAGGCGCCGAGGACGCCACGAGCTTCACGAAGCCCTTGTGGTCGATCTCGCCGGTCGCCAGCAGCTCACGCGCCTTCCAGACGATGGTGCCCGACCCGGTGCGCTCGCCCCGGAACCAGCCGTTCAGCATCGGCCCGACCGAGAGCGCGATGGCCGGGATGTTCACGGTCGCCGCCGCCATCAGGCAGGCGGGCGTGGTCTTGTCGCAGCCGATCGTCAGCACCACGCCGTCGAGCGGGTAGCCGTACAGCACCTCGACGAGGCCGAGATAGGCCAGATTCCGGTCGAGACCCGCCGTCGGGCGCTTGCCCGTCTCCTGGATCGGGTGGACCGGGAACTCGATGGCGATGCCGCCCGCCTCGCGGATGCCCTCGCGCAGGCGATGGGCGAGTTCGAGGTGGTGGCGGTTGCACGGGGAAAGGTCCGAGCCGGTCTGCGCGATGCCGATGATCGGCCGGCCGGACTGCAGCTCCTCCTGGCTGAGGCCGAAATTCATGTAGCGCTCCAGATAGAGCGCGGTCATGTCGATGTTGGCCGGATTGTCGAACCACGCGCGGGAGCGGAGCTGGCGACCGGACGTTGGGGTGAGGTCGGTCATGAGGGGCTCCCGGGATCGAATGTCAGGCGGATCGAATGGCGGTAGGTCTCGCCGGGCTTCAGCACCGTCGAGGGAAAGGCGGGGTGGTTCGGCGAGTCCGGATAGGCCTGCGGCTCCAGGCACACCCCGTCGCCCTGCCGCACCTGACCCGTGCGGGCGGTGATCGAACCGTCGAGGAAATTGCCGGAATAGACCTGCAGACCGGGCTCGCTGGTCGAAAGCACCAACGCCCGGCCGCTCGAGGGATCGCGCAGCCGGGCCACGGGCCGTGCCTTCGCCGTGCGCCCGCCGATGAGGCAGAAATTGTGGTCGTAGCCACGTGTCGCCCGGATTTGCTCGTGCGGCTCGCGCAGACGCGCCTCGATGGGCATGGCCGCGCGGAAGTCGAAGGGCGTGCCCGCCACGTCGGCCTCTTCGCCGATCGAAATGCCGCCGGGCGCGACGGGCACGAAGCGGTCCGCCTCGACCTGCAGCTCGTGTCCCAGCGCCGAGCCGGCCCCGCTCAGATTGAAGAAGGCGTGGTTGGTGAGGTTCACGACCGTTTCGGTGTCGCTCGCCGCCTCGTAGAGGATGGAGAGCGAGGTGCCGGAAACCTCGAAGGTGGCGGCCGTGTCGAGCGTGCCCGGAAAGCCCTCGTCCCCGTCGGGGCTCGTATGGGCGAGCACCAGCTTCGTCGCGCTCGCCTCGCGGACCTGAAAGATTTTGGTGTCGAAGCCGTTCGCGCCGCCGTGCAGCGCGTTCGGGCCGTTGTTCGGCTCGATGTGGTAGGTCCGGCCCGACAGCTCGAAGCGCCCGCCGGCGATGCGGTTGGCGTAGCGCCCGATGGTCGCGCCGAAGAAGGAGCGGACCTGGAGATAGCCGGCAAGGTCGTCGTGCCCGAGAACGACGTCGGCGAGGCGACCGCGCGCGTCCGGCGCGAGGATCGACTGGAGGGTCGCGCCGAGCGTCAGGATCGCGACTTCGAAGCCGTTCTCGCCGGAGAGGACGAAGCGCTCGACGGCGCGACCGTCCGGCGTCGTGCCGAAGGCTTCGCGTCTCGCGCTCATGCCTCGTCCTCGAAGGCTTCGACCGTATGGCGGCGACCCAGCATGAAGGCGTCCGCCACATGGGTCACCGGCTCGACGTCGACCTCGCTCCTGCCCGACCGGACCAGTTCGACGAAGCGGGCGTAGAGGCCGCGGTACTCGGCATCCTCGCCGCTGGCGCGCTCCTGTCCGTCGAGGGTGAGTTTGGCGCCGCCGTGGGAGAGGAGCAGCCTGCCCGCCGGCGTCTGCGCTTCGATGTCCCAGCTCTGCGGCCCGGTCTGGCGCCAGTCGAATTCGGCCTCGACCGGCAGGCCCGCCTCTCCGGAGAACCGCAGCGACGCGGCGATGGGCGCGGCGCGGTTGTCGGGGAACGACAGATCGCTGCAGGACAGGCGCAGGCGCTGCGGACAGATGCGCGTCAGGATCGAGAGGGCGTTGATGCCCGGATCGAAGACGCCGAGCCCGCCCGGCTCCCAGATCCAGTCCTGCCCGGGATGCCAGTGGCGCACGTCCTCCTTCCAGGAGACGCGGATCGACGATGGCGCGTTCGCGGCGAGGAAGTCACGGGCCGCTTCCACACAGGGGGCGAAGCGCGAATGCCAGCTGGCAAAGAGGGTGACGCCCTGCCGCTCGGCGAGATCGCCGAGGATCCCGACTTCCGCCAGCGTCGCGCCGGGCGGCTTTTCCAGGAACACGTGACGTCCGGCGAGAAGCGCGGCGCGGGCCTGCTCGAAACGCCCCTGCGGCGGGGTGCAGAGCGCGACGGCGTCGACGTCCGCGCCCGATTCCAGGAGCGCATCGATGGTCTCGAAAGACGTCACGCCGTCCAGAGCCGCATTGCGGCTGGCGACGGCGACGAGATCGATCCCGCCGGTGGCCGCGATCGCCGCCAGATGCTGGTCGCGCGCGATTTTGCCGAGACCTACGATGGCGAGGCGGATGGATGTCATCGTCCGACGGAGGACCCGGGCGCCGGACACGGCGCCGACAGCGTGCCGGACGATGCGCGCGCAAACGCTCCGATGATCCGCAAGGCCTTCATGTTCCTCCCCGTCCGGCGCGCGATAAAGTATGACTATTTCTGCCCGCCTTCGGTGTCAAGGCGAGGCACGAGCCTTGGAAGGGCGGTCCCGCTGTCACCGAAACGTGAGCTTACGAAGCGGGCGGATCATTCGTCGGGAAGCCATTCCAAACCGTCTTGTCATACTTTACGGTCGATCCCACGAACCCGTTCGGGTTCGCTTCGCCCTCGCTCCCTCCCGCCGTCGGACGTCGACCTCCATGTCACCGCACATTTGGCCGCCGAACGAGGTCGTGCCCCCCCGCGCGGACGACGGGAGCGCATGATGACGGGGCTCCTGGAGACGGCGATCGGAGCGCGGCGCACGCGCACCAGCCACGCGGCGGTGGTCGGAGAGCTCGGTCGCCAGATCGTCGACGGCACGCTGGCTCCGGGATCCATCCTGCCCGGCGACAACGAACTGCTGGCGCGCTTCGGCGTCTCGCGCACGGTCCTGCGCGAGGCGATGAAGACGCTCGCGGCCAAGCGGCTGGTCCAGCCCCGCGCCAAGGTCGGCACCCGCGTCCTCGATCGCTCCGCCTGGAACCTCTTCGACGCCGACGTCCTCTCGTGGCGGATGCATGCGGGCGTCGACGAGGCCTTCATCACCGATCTCGCCGACATCCGCACCGCGCTGGAGCCCGCCGCGGCCAAGCTGGCGGCGAGGCGCGCGACGCGGGAGGACGTCGTCACCCTCTACGGCATCGTCGCGCGGATGAACGATCTGGAGCACACGCCCGAAAGCGTCGCTCGGGTCGACCTCGAGTTCCATCTGGAGGTGGCGCGCGCTTCGCAGAACCCCTTCATGGTCTCGGCCGGGCACGTCATCGAAGCGGCGCTGACGCTCTCCTTCAAGCTCTCCTCCCCCGCGCGCCGCCGCGAGGAGATGGAGGAGCTGGCGCGCAACCATCTGCGGATCGTCCAGGCCATTGCGGAAGGCAACGGCGAGGGCGCCGCGGCCGCCATGCGGCGCGTGATCAACACGGGGGCAGATCGGGCACGCCAGACCCTTCGCGGATGAGCGCCGTCCTTTCAACCGCGCCGATCTTGGCAAAGATGTTCCCCGTCCGGCCACACATTGGACGAAGTCTGCATGGGTCCGGCGGCGACCAATCGTTAGCATCGGACCCGTCAAACGGAGATCTTCCATGCTGAACCGCCGCACCGCGATCCTGGCCGCAGCCCTTCTCGCATCGACCCCCTTCGCGGGCTTGGCACCCGCCATGGCTCAGCAGACGATCGTCAACGTCTCCTACGACCCGACCCGTGAGCTCTACCGCGAGTTCAACGCCGCCTTCGCCGAGCATTGGCAGGCCGAAAAGGGCGAGACGGTCAACATCCAGACCACCCACGGCGGCTCGGGCCAGCAGGCGCGCGCGGTGATCGACGGGCTGGAGGCCGATGTCGTCACCTTGGCGCTGGAGGCCGACATCAACGCCATCGTGACCAACACCGGCAAGATCCGCGAGGACTGGCGCGGCACGCTGGAGAACAACAACTCCCCCTACACCTCGACCATCGTGTTCCTGGTGCGCAAGGGCAACCCGAAGAACCTCGCCGACTGGGACGACCTGATCCGCGAGGACGTCGAGGTCATCACGCCGAACCCGAAATCCTCGGGCGGCGCGCGCTGGAACTTCCTCGCCGCCTGGGCCTGGGGCCTCCGCGAGTTCGGCAACGACGAGGAGCGGACGGCGCAGTTCGTCGGCGATATCTACCGCAACGTTCCCGTCCTCGACGGCGCGGCGCGCGGTTCCACCACCACCTTCGTCCAGCGCGGCATCGGCGACGTCCTGCTCGCCTGGGAGAACGAGGCCTTCCTCGCCATCGAGGAGCTGGGACCCGACGCCTTCGACATCGTGGTGCCCTCGCTCTCGATCCTCGCCGAGCCGCCGGTCGCCGTCGTCGACGCCAATGTCGACGCCAAGGGCACCCGCGAGGTCGCGACGGCCTATCTGGAGTATCTCTACTCCGACGTCGGCCAGAACATCGCGGCGCGCAACTTCTACCGCCCGAGCGACCCGTCCGTGGTCGACCCGGCCGAGCTGGAGCGCTTTCCGGACCTGGAACTCGTCACCATCGACGACCTCGGCGGATGGGCCGAGGCCCAGCCGCGCTTCTTCGGCGACGGCGGAGTGTTCGACCAGATCTACCAGCCGGGCCGCTGACCTCTCACTCCTCGATGGACGGGGCCGGATCGCGTCCGGCCCCGACGTCTGTCATGATCGCCCCTTCGGCTCGCCGAGCCCGTTGCGGGAGATCGTCGCATGACCCGAAAGGCGCCTTCGACCATGAGCACCCTGGCCGCGCCCGCCCCGAGGCGAGCGCGATGGAAGCAGCCGAGCGTCATTCCCGGCTTCGGGCTGACCTTCGGCTTCACCATCTTCTACCTCTCCCTCCTGATCCTGATCCCGCTGGCCGGTCTCGGCTGGCGCTCGGCCGCGCTCGGCTGGGACGGGTTCCTCGCCATCGCCACCGACCCTCGGGTCCTCGCCGCACTGCGGACCAGCTTCTGGACCTCGCTCGTCGCGGCGGCCATCAACGTCGTCTTCGGCGTCATCGTCGCCTGGGTGCTGGTGCGCTACCGCTTTCCCGGCCGCCGGCTGATCGACGCGGCGGTCGACCTGCCCTTCGCGTTGCCCACCGCCGTCGCCGGCATCGCGCTGACGGCGATCTACGCACCGAACGGCTGGGTCGGGCAGCTCTTCCAGCCCTACGGCATCCGCATCGCCTACACGCCGATCGGCATCGTCATCGCGCTCATCTTCATCGGCCTGCCCTTCGTGGTGCGCACCGTGCAGCCGGTGATGGAGGAGATCTCCAGGGAAGTGGAGGAGGCCGCCGCCTCACTCGGCGCCAACCGCTTCCAGACGCTCTTCCACGTCATCCTGCCGGGCCTGACGCCGGCCATCCTCACCGGCTTCGCGCTCGCCTTCGGCCGGGCCGTCGGCGAGTACGGCTCGGTGCTCTTCATCGCCGGCAACATCCCCTTCGTCTCCGAGATCGCCCCGCTCCTCATCGTCATCCGGCTGGAGGAGTTCAACTATCCGGCCGCGACCGCCATCGGCGCGATCATGCTGATCCTCGCCTTCGCCGTGCTCCTCACCATCAATCTCATCCAGGCCTGGAGCCGCAGGAGGTTCGGATATGGCGGATAGTTCCGTGGCCCTCCAGGGCTCCTTCGCCGCCACGCCCGAGCGGCCCTTCCGCGACCCGACGGCCGAGAACCCGCTCGCCAAGTGGATCCTCGTTTCGATCGCGGTGATCTTCCTGGCGCTCGTCCTCTTCATGCCGCTCGTCGCGGTCTTCGCCGAGGCGCTGCGACGTGGCTGGCAGGTGGCCCTCGCCTCGATCGTGGAGCCGGACGCGCTCGCCTCGATCCAGCTGACCTTGCTCGTCGCGGCGATCGCGGTGCCGCTGAACCTCGTCTTCGGCGTCGCCGCGGCCTGGGCGATCGCCAAGTACGAGTTCAAGGGCAAGGCCTTCCTCATCACCCTCATCGACCTGCCCTTCTCGGTCTCGCCGGTCATCGCGGGCATGGTCTACGTCCTGCTCTTCGGCGCCGGCTCCTATTTCGGCCCGGTGCTCTCCTCCTACGGAATCCAGATCCTCTTCGCGGTGCCGGGGGTCGTGCTGGCGACCATCTTCGTCACCTTCCCCTTCGTGGCACGAGAACTGATCCCGCTGATGCAGGACCAGGGCACCGGCGACGAGGAGGCCGCGATCTCGCTCGGCGCCAACGGCTGGCAGGCCTTCTGGTACGTCACGCTGCCGAACGTGAAATGGGGCCTGCTCTACGGAGTGCTCCTCTGCAACGCGCGCGCCATGGGCGAGTTCGGTGCCGTCTCGGTCGTTTCGGGCCGGCTCCGCGGCGAGACCATCACCATGCCGCTGCAGGTCGAGATCCTCTACAACGAGTACAATTTCGTCGCCGCCTTCGCGGTCGCCTCGCTGCTGGCGCTCCTCGCCCTCGTCACCCTCGTCCTCAAGGCGGTGCTCGAACGCGTCTACGGACGCGGCGACGCCCGCCCCGGCCACTGACCTTCCGAGAGGCTCCCCATGGACCTTCGCGTCAATTCCATCTCCAAGGACTTCGAGGGCGCGGCGGCGCTCGAGAACGTCTCCCTCGACATCCGCTCCGGCGAGCTGATCGCGCTTCTCGGCCCTTCGGGCTCGGGCAAGACGACGCTGCTCCGCCTGATCGCCGGGCTCGACTTTCCCTCCGGGGGCGCGATCCATTTTGGCGAGGAGGACGCGTCCAAGAAGAGCGTCCAGGAGCGCAATGTCGGCTTCGTCTTCCAGCACTACGCGCTCTTCCGCCACATGAACGTGGCCGACAACATCGGGTTCGGGCTGAAGGTGCGGCCGGGCGCGACGCGGCCCTCCTCGGCCGAAATCCGCCGGCGGGCGCTGGAGCTCCTCGACCTCGTCCAGCTCTCGGGTCTGGAGAAGCGCTATCCGCACCAGCTCTCCGGCGGCCAGCGCCAGCGCGTGGCGCTCGCCCGGGCGCTCGCCATCGAGCCGCGCATCCTCCTCCTCGACGAGCCCTTCGGCGCGCTCGACGCGCAGGTGCGCCGCGATCTCCGCCGCTGGCTGCGCGAGCTGCACGACCGTACCGGCCACACAACCGTCTTCGTCACGCACGACCAGGAGGAGGCGCTGGAGCTCGCCGACCGCGTCGTCGTCATGAGCCGCGGGCGGATCGAGCAGGTGGGCTCGGCCGACGACGTCTACGACGCGCCCGTCTCCCCCTTCGTCTACGGCTTCATCGGCGATTCCTCGCGACTGCCGGTGCGGGTGGACGACGGCGAGGTCCGCTACGAGGACTCGCCGGTCGGCCTGACCGCGCGCAACGCCCCGTCGGGCGCGGCCCAGCTCTACTTCCGCCCGCAGGAGGTGGACGTCGTCGGGGGCGCGCCGGGCATTGCGGGCATCGTGACGGCCTCGCGCCGCGTGGAGGCGCGCCGCCGTGTGGAGCTCGCCGTCGGCACGCAGAACGCCCGCGTCGAGGTGGAACTGCCCGCGGACATTGCGGTCGCGAACGGCGAGCGCGTCGTATTCCGTCCGCGGTCCTGGAAGCTCTTCGGCGCGCATTAGAGAATTCATCGCGTCCCGAGAGACTTGACGGCGCGTTTTTGCTCTTCGCGCCGCACAATGAGGCGCGCGTTCCTGTCGGGCGGCGGGCGCGAGGCGCATTCTGCCGCCCATGACCAGCGCCGCCGCCCTCGCCCTCGAACTCGGACCTCTCGACCTCGAAAGGCGTCTTGCCCGCATCGCCGCCCTTCCGGGGCGCAAGGTGTTCACCACCAGCCTAGGCATCGAGGATCAGGTGCTGACCGCCGCCATCGCGCGGGCCGGCGCCGACGCCATCGAGGTGGCGACGCTGGAGACCGGCCGTCTTTTTCCGGAGACCCAGGCGTTGATCGAGACGACCGAGGAGCGCCTGTCCCTGACGATCGAGCGCTACTTTCCGGTCGAGGCCGATGTCGCCGCCTATGTCGCGACCTACGGGCGCGACGGCTTCTACGAGAGCGTCGAGGCGCGCCACGCCTGCTGCGATGTCCGCAAGCTGCGCCCCCTTGCACGCGTGCTGAAGGACGCCGCGATCTGGATCACAGGCGTCCGCCGCGGCCAATCGGCAAACCGGGCCGAGACGCCGCTCGTCGAACTCGACGCGGCGCGCGGGCTCCTCAAGGTCAATCCGCTCGCCGACGTCTCGCTGGACGCGATCCGCGACTATGCGGACGCGCACGACGTGCCGCTGAACCCGCTCCACGCGCGCGGCTACCCCTCCATCGGCTGCGAGCCCTGCACCCGCGCCGTCAAGCTCGGCGAGCCGGAACGCGCCGGCCGCTGGTGGTGGGAGCAGGACCAGACGCGCGAGTGCGGGCTCCACGCCCGCGAGCGCGACCCCGCCGCCTCCCTCCAATCCGTTTCCGCCGTCCGTCAGACCCAATCAGCGACCGCATCATGAGCGCATCCGCCCACCGCCTTTCGTCCACGCAGGACAACCAGTCCCTCGATCTCGACCCGCATCTGAAGGCGCTGGAGAACGAGGCGATCCACATCTTCCGCGAGGTCGCGGCCGAGTTCGAGCGTCCGGTGATGCTCTATTCGGTCGGCAAGGATTCCTCGGTCCTGCTGCATCTGGCGCGCAAGGCCTTCTTCCCCGAGCCGGTGCCCTTCCCTCTGCTCCACGTCGACACGGGGTGGAAGTTCAGGCAGATGATCGAGTTCCGCGACCAGACGGCGCGCGAGCTCGGGCTGGATCTGCGCGTCCACACCAATCCGCGCGGAGCCGCCGAGGGCCTGTCGCCTCTCAAGCACGGCTCCTCCTACTTCACCGACGTGATGAAGACCGAGAGCCTGAAACAGGCGCTCGACGCCGGACGCTACGATGCGGCCTTCGGCGGCGCGCGGCGCGACGAGGACGCCTCGCGTTCCAAGGAGCGCATCTTCTCCTTCCGCAATCCGGACCACCGCTGGGACGCGCGCAACCAGCGCCCCGAGCTGTGGAACCTTTACAACGGGCGCATCCGGCGCGGCGAAAGCGTGCGCGTCTTCCCGCTGTCGAACTGGACCGAGCTCGACATCTGGCGCTACATCCGCGCCGAGGCCATCCCGATCGTCGACCTCTACTTCGCCAAGCGTCGCCCCTTCGTGCAGCGCGACGGGATGATCATCCTGGCCGAGGACGAGCGTCTGGAGCTGTGGCCGGGCGAAGTCCGGCAGGAGGGGTCGATCCGCTTCCGCACGCTCGGGTGCTTCGCCCTGTCCGGCGGCATCCGCTCGACCGCCGCGACGATCGACGACATCATCAAGGAGCTGACGACCGCCACCGTCTCCGAACGGCAGGGCCGGGCCATCGACCGCGACGAGGCGGGCTCGATGGAGAAGAAGAAGCTCGAAGGCTATTTCTGAGACCATGACCCTCGACGCCGACATCCTCCCGCTCGTCTCCCCCGACGAGGAGACGGGCTCCTTCACGAACGCCGACGCCGATCAGCGTCGGCGTCTCCGCTTCCTCGTCTGCGGCAGCGTCGACGACGGGAAGTCGACCCTGATCGGCCGCCTTCTCTGGGACACCAAGTCGGTGGCGGAGGATCACCGAGCCGCGCTGATCGCCAAGGGCTCCAAGCAGAACGATCTGTCGCTGCCGGACTTCGGCCTCCTCCTCGACGGCCTGAAGGCCGAGCAGGAGCAGGGCATCACCATCGACGTCGCCTACCGGTATTTCCAGACGCCCAGGCGCTCCTTCATCGTCGCCGATACGCCCGGCCACGAACAGTACACGCGGAACATGGCGACGGGGGCGTCCACGGCCGACCTCGCCGTGCTCCTGGTCGATGCGCGCGCCGGGCTTCTGGAGCAGACCTACCGCCATGCGGCGATCGTCCATCTGATGGGCATCCGCCAGGTCGTTCTCGCGATCAACAAAATCGATCTCGTCGGTTACGACGAGAAGATCTTCACGCGCATCGAGCGCGCCTTCCGGGCCTATGCGGCCGGTTTCGGCGAGATGGAGATCACCGCCATCCCGCTCTCCGCGCTGAAGGGTGAGAACATCGTCAAGCCAGCCGTCGACACGCTGGCCTGGTATCGGGGCCCGACCCTCCTCCAGGCGCTGGAGGACGCGAAGGAGACCGGCGCCTCCTCCCTCCCCTTCCGCATGCCGGTCCAGCGCGTCTCGCGTCCGGGGGAGACGTTCCGCGGGTATCAGGGCACCATCGCGGCCGGCGAGATCCGCGAGGGCGACGATGTCGCCGTCGCGCCCTCCGGGCAGGTCATCACGGTCAAGCGCATCTCGACCTTCGACGGCGATCTGCGCCGGGCGGTCGCGGGCGACGCGGTGACGCTGGTCTTCGACCGGCCGGTGGACATCGCGCGCGGCGACGTCCTCCACGCGCCCGGCGTCGAGCCGCTCCGCTCGCGCGACTTCTCCGCCACGGTCGTGGCGCTGCAGGCCGAGGGCCTGTCGGACGGCGTTCGCTATTGGCTCAAGGCCGCAGGGCGCCTGCAGCGCGTGCGCATCTCGATCCGCGAGGCGTACGACCTGAAGACCGGCCGCTGGGCCGCCTCCTCCGTCCTGCCGGTGAACGCCATCGGCCGGATCGGCCTGCATTTCGAAGGAGAGACGGTCTTCGACCGCTTCGAAGAGTGCCGCGACACCGGCGCCTTCATCCTGATCGGGTCGCAGTCGAACAACACCATCGCCGGCGGCATGATCCTCGACGCGGACGACCACGAGGGCGAGCTGTCCGACCGGGTGACGCTCTCGTTGCCCCGCGATCTCGCCGAACACATCCTGTCCCTGCCGGAAATCCGCCAGCGGATGGGCGAGGTCGACATCCTGTAAGGAACCGGCCGAGCGACCGGCTGCGAACGCAAGAAGGGGCCCGCGCATCGCCGGGCCCCTTTTTCGTTCGTCGGCGCTCATGCCGTTCGTGACGATGCCGCCTGTATACAAAAACGTTGACGTAGCATGCAGACCATGATGACCTGTCCCTGGAAGCGTTTCAAATCGCTCCCCGGTCGAGGAGGGCCGGATCAAGAGCGGCAAGGGATCCGAGGGTTCCGAAAAGCCGTCCGTCACGACCCGGGAGGAACTGCATGGGGCTCGACGCCGACACCATGGACGGACCCGTGCGCGCCGACGACCGGCAGCCGGCTCCCTCGAACGGCGCCGCCACGCGCGTTGGACGCGTCGGAAAGCCCCTCCTCTCGGTCGAGGACCTGCACCTCCATTTCGTGACCTCGCGCGGCGTGGTGCGCGCCGTCGAGGGCATCTCCTACGACGTCCATCCCGGCGAGATGGTCGCGATCGTCGGCGAATCCGGCTGCGGCAAGTCGGTCTCGGCGCTGTCCATCATGCGCCTCCTGCCCAAGCGCACCGCCAAGATCGTCGGCGGCCGGATCATGTTCGACGGCCGCAACCTTCTGGACCTCGAGGAAGCCGAGATGCGCGCCGTTCGCGGCAAGGACATCTCGATGATCTTCCAGGAGCCGATGACGAGCCTCAATCCGGTGCTCAAGATCGGCTTCCAGCTCACCGAAGCGCTCTTCATGCACCAGAAGATCACACCGGACGCCGCGAAGGCTCGCGCGATCGAGCTTCTGAAGATGGTCGGCATCCCCGACCCCGAGCGGCGGCTCGACCAGTATCCGCACCAGTTCTCCGGCGGCATGCGCCAGCGCGTGATGATCGCGATCGGCCTCGCCTGCAACCCCAAGCTCATCATCGCAGACGAGCCGACGACCGCGCTCGACGTCACCATCCAGGCGCAGATCCTGAAGCTGATGAAGGATCTGTCGCGCGACCTCGGCATCGCCATGGTCGTCATCACCCACAATCTGGGGATCGTGGCGCGCTACGCCGACCGGGTGAACGTCATGTACGCGGCCAAGATGGCCGAACAGTCGCCGGCCGTGGAGATCTTCCGCGAACCCCGCCACCCCTACACGATCGGGCTCCTGCGCTCGGTGCCGCGTCTCGACCGGCCGCGCGAGGGCAAGCTCGCCACCATCGAGGGCCTGCCGCCCAACCTCCTGTCGCCGCCGGACGGCTGCCGCTTCGCGGCGCGTTGCAAGGCGGCGATCGACCATTGCCGAAAGGTGGAGCCGCAGCTGCGTCCCTTCGGCGAGCCGGGGCAGCTGGTGCGCTGCCACCGCGCCGAGGAGATCGCCGAGAAGGGCCACGCCGCCGTCGGGCTCGCGGCGGCCCACGGCGAGGCCCGGCAGAAGCCCGAGCCGGACCGGGCCAAACCCCTGATGAAGCTCGACCGGCTGGAGACCTTCTTCGAGGTCGGCTCCGGCTTCTCCTTCCGGAAAAAGGAGAAGACCGTCGTCAAGGCGGTGAACGACGTCTCCATCGACATCTACGAGGGCGAGACGCTCGGCCTCGTCGGGGAATCGGGCTGCGGCAAGACGACGGTCGGGCGCACCATCCTGCAGCTGGAGAAGGCGACGGGGGGCACGATCGAGTTCAAGGGCCGCGACCTTGCCAAGCTCTCGCGCGACGAGATGCAGAAGGTGCGGCGCGACATCCAGGTCATCTTCCAGGACCCGTTCTCCTCGCTCAACCCGCGCATGACGATCGGCCAGATCATTGCCGAGCCGATGCTGGTCTACAGGCTGCAGCCGAGCCGCAAGGCGGCGCACGCGCGGGTCGCCGAGCTGCTCGAGACGGTCGGTCTCTACCCCTACATGGCCGAGCGCTATCCGCACGAGCTGTCCGGCGGCCAGCGCCAGCGCGTCGGCATCGCGCGCGCGCTGGCGCTGGAGCCGACCTTCATCGTCTGCGACGAGCCGGTCTCCGCGCTCGACGTCTCGATCCAGGCGCAGGTGATCAACCTCTTGGAGGACCTCCAGGAGCGTCTCGGCCTCACCTACCTCTTCATCGCCCACGATCTGGCGGTGGTTCGGCACATCTCGGACCGCGTCGCCGTCATGTATCTCGGCCGGATGATGGAGCTCGCCGACCGCGACGCCCTCTACGAGGATCCGCTCCACCCCTACACGAAGGCGCTGCTCGACGCCGTTCCGGTACCGGACGCAGCCGCCGAGCGCGTGCGCGAATACCGAGTTCTGGGCGGCGAGGTGCCGAGCCCCTTACGCCCGCCCCCCGGCTGCGTCTTCAACACGCGCTGCCCCATGGCGAGCGAGGAGTGCCGGCGCGAGGTGCCGCAGCTGCGGGAAATCAAGCCGCGCCACTACGCGGCCTGCATCAAGCTCTGACGGGAGGAACGGCGGAGCCGGACGACAATGGGAAGCCGCCGACGCCGGGGAGGACCGGCGGGGCGGCCTTCGGCAACAATCGGGAGGAGACATGCGCATGAACCGGAAACTGATCGCCTTCTCGGCGAGCCTCTTGGGCGTCACCGCCATGACCGGCGTGTCGCTCGCGCAGGAGCCGGCGGGCGGCGAGCCGCAGCGCGGCGGCACGCTGAACTTCGCCGTCAGCGCCGAGCCGCCCAACTACGACTGCCACGCCAACACCTCCTTCGCCTTCATCCATCCGGTGCGCCCGCACTACAACACGCTCCTGCGCTTCGTGCCGGACGCCTATCCGCAGATCGAGGGCGAGCTTGCCTCCGACTGGGAGGTCTCCGAGGACGGGCTCACCTACACCTTCACCCTGAACGAGGGCATCACCTTCCACGACGGCTCCGCCTTCTCGTCGGCCGACGTCGCGGCGAGCTACGAGCGCATCCGCAACCCGCCGGACGGCGTGGTCTCGATCCGGCAGGCCTCCTACGAGGACATCGAATCCATCGAGACGCCGGACGAGAACACCGTGGTGTTCAAGCTCTCCGAGCCCAATGCCTCGATGCTCCAGAACTTCGCCTCGCCCTTCGACTGCATCTATTCGGCCGCGAAGCTGGAGGAGGACCCGCGCTTCCCCCAGCGCAACATCATGGGCACGGGCCCCTTCGTCTTCGGCGAGCACGCCGCCGGCTCGCACTGGACCGGCACGCGCAACGAGACCTACTGGGACGAGGGCAAGCCCTATCTCGACGGTTTCCGGGCGACCTTCATCTCCGGCGCGCCGATGGTGAACGCGCTGGCGGCCGGCGAGGTGATGACCGAGTTCCGCGGCCAGTCGCCGGCCGACGCGCAGCGTGCCATGCAGCAGCTGGGCGATGCCGGCGTCATGGTCGAGAGCCCGTGGACCTGCGTCCTGATCGTCGCGCTCAACGTCGAGAAGGAGGCCTTCCAAGACCAGCGGGTGCGCCAGGCGCTGTCGCTCGCCATCGACCGCTACGGCGGCGCCGAGCCGCTCTCGCGCATCACCATGGTGCGCGACGTCGGCGGCATCCTGCGCCCCGGCTACGAGTTCGCCGCGACCGACGAGGAGCTGGCGGACATCCCCGGCTTCGGGCGCGATGTCGAGGCCAACCGCGAGGAGGCGCGGCGCCTGCTCGCCGAGGCGGGCCAGGAGAACCTCACCTTCACCTTCACCAACCGCAACATCGCCATGCCCTACACGCCCGTCGGCGTGTTCCTGATCGACCAGTGGCGGCAGATCGGCGTCAACGTGCAGCACGAGCAGCTGGAGACGCGGCTCTATACCGACAAGCTCCTGTCCGGCACGATGGACGCGGCGCTCGACTTCGCGTGCGACTACATGGACGATCCCTCGATCCAGCTCATCAAGTACATCTCCTCCGACAAGTCCTCGATCAACTATTCGGGCTCTTCGGACGAGACGCTGGACCAGCTCTACGAGGACCAGCAGCGCTCGCTCGACCCGGCCGAGCGGCGGGGGATCGTGCGCGAGTTCGAGCGGCACCTGCTGACGCAGGCCTACCAGTTCCCCACCATCTGGTGGCACCGCATCGTCGTCCACAACGAGCGCATGCGGAACTGGCACATCACGCCGAGCCACTATCTGAACCAGGACCTCTCGGAGGTCTGGCTGGCGCAGGAGTGACGCGCTTCGGCGCACACTGAACGGACGGGGGCGGCCGGTCGGCGGCCGCCCTCCTCGAAACCGCTCTCTTCGACCCCGATGGCCATCGACGACGAGGCGCTCGACGAAAGCGCCCGCCGCCGCCCGGAGCGCATCCATGCTCGCCTACACGATCCGACGCATCCTCCTGATGATCCCGACGCTGCTCGGCGTCGCGATCCTCGTCTTCTTCATGCTGCGCGTGATGCCCGGCGACATCGTCGAGACCATGCTGCGCGAAGGCGGGGGCAACGTGCCCCAGCACGTCATCGACCAGGAGCGGGCCCGCCTCGGGCTCGACCAGCCGATCTACGTCCAGTTCCTGTCCTGGTTCGGCGGCGTGCTGACGGGCGACTTCGGCACGTCGATGTGGACGGGACGTCCCGTCCTCTTCGAGATCGGCTCGCGCCTGGAGCTCTCCCTGCAGGTGGCGCTGATGGCGACGGTGCTCGCCGTCGTCATCGCGCTGCCGCTGGGAACGCTCGCCGCGATCTACAAGAACACCATCGTCGACCACGTCATCCGCGTCGTCTCGATCGCCGGGCTCGCCGTGCCCTCCTTCTGGCTCGGCATGATCATCATCCTGCTGCTCCTGACCAATTTCGGCTGGATCCCGCCTTTGAACTTCGTGTCCTTCTTCGAGGACCCGGTGGCGAACCTCTCGCAGCTGATCTGGCCGGCGCTCGCCGTCGGCTACCGCTACTCGGCGGTGGCGACGCGCATGACGCGCTCCTCCATCCTGGAGGTCATGCAGGAGGACTACATCCGAACCGCGCGCGCCAAGGGCGTCTACGAGCGCCTCGTCGTCGCCCGCCACGGCATGCGCAACGCGCTCCTGCCCGTCGTCACGGTCATCGGCCTGGAGTTCGCCTTCCTCATCGGCGGCCTCGTCGTGACCGAGCAGGTGTTCAACCTCAACGGTATCGGCCGCCTCTTCGTGCAGGCGACGGCACGCGGCGACTACACGATGGTCCAGGGCCTCGTGCTCCTCGTCGCCGTCACCTTCATCCTCGTCAACTTCCTGATCGACATGCTCTACGCCGTGCTCGATCCGCGCATCCGGTACAAGTGACATGGCCGATATCGCCACCTCCACCGCGACGCCCGCGCCCGCCGTCACCTACAAGGTCCCGACGCGCCGGCACCCGCTCCTCGGCTTCGCGCTGACGCAGCCGCTCGGCACGATCGGCCTGATCGTCATCGTCGTGATGATCCTGTCGGCGATCTTCGCCGACGTGGTCGCGCCCTACGATCCGCTCGAGATCAACTACATGGCGATCCTCGCCCCGCCCTCGGCGGAGCACTGGATGGGAACGGACGATTTCGGCCGCGACATCTTCTCGAGAGTTCTCTACGGGGCGCGCACCGCGCTCGCCGTCGGCTTCATCTCCTCGCTCGTCGGCTGCTCCATCGGTGCGCTGATCGGCATGATCTCGGCCTATGCCGGCGGCTGGATCGATACCTTCATCCAGCGCGTCATGGACGTGATCCTCTCCTTCCCGATCATCGTCCTCGCGCTCGCCGTCGTCTCGGTGCTGGGTCGCAACATCGTGATGGGGATCGACGTCAACCTCATCATCGCCATCGGCCTGCCGATCATCCCGAAGGTCGCGCGCGTAATCCGCTCCTCCACCCTCGCCATCCGCGAGCTGCCCTATATCGACGCGGCGCGCGCCGCCGGCTTCTCCAACCGGCGCATCGTGCTTCGGCACATCATGCCGAACGTCACCGCGCCTTTCCTGATCATGCTGACCGCCTATGTGGCGCAGGCGATCCTTCTGGAGGCCTCGCTCTCCTTCCTCGGCCTCGGCGTGACCGAGCCGACGCCCGCCTGGGGCCTGATGCTGTCGGGCTCGGCCGCGCAATACTACCAGCAGGCGCCGTGGATGATCATCTTCCCGGGCCTCGCCATCAGCCTCGCCGTCTTCGCCTTCAACCTCTTCGGCGACGCGCTTCGCGACTGGCTCGACCCGAAGGTGCGGATGTAGGGGGTCCGCGGAAGGCGGCGCCGATGGACGGTGTCCCACCGAGCGTTCCACGCGGTTTCGCGAGCGCGCGCGCTGCGCTGGCGGGCGGCCTCGTCGAAGGCGTCGGAGCCCCCGCCTTCGTCCTCGGGGCGAGCTATGTCGGCATCGGCGCGCTGGCGCGGGACGCCGACATCTCCCTCTTCTTCATCGCGGTCTCCACGGTCGCGATCTACGCGCTGCCCGCCCAGGTCGTCCTCGTCGAACTCTGGCAGGTCGGCACGGCTCTGCCGGCCCTCGTGCTGGCGGTGATGATGACCAGCGCCCGCTTCCTGCCGATGACGGCGACCCTGATGCCGCAGCTGCGCCACGAGCGCTGGGCCGCGCCGCACTACCTTCTCGCCGCCCACGGCGTGGCGATGACGGGCTGGGCGGTCACCATGCGCCGCGCGCCCGATCTTCCGGCCGACCAGCGTCTGCCTTTCTTCCTCGGCTACACGGTCGTTCTCCTGGCGGGCTCGGTCCTCGGCACCGGCGTCGGCTACGTCCTGTCGGCCTACCTGACCGACTTCGTGACGCTGGGGCTCGTCTTCCTGAACCCGGTCTTCTTCACCCTCATCATGATTCGGGAGACGCGCGCGCGGCTCGGGATCCTGGCGCTGATCTCGGGCGCTACGATCGGCCCGCCGGTCCACCTCGTCGTCCCCGAATGGAGCCTCCTCGTCGCCGGAATCCTGGCGGGCGGCCTCGCCTTCGCCATCGACGAGGCGATGGGACGCGCGCCATGAGCGACGATCCGCTGCTCTGGGCGCTTCTCGCCGCCTGCGCGCTTGCGACCTACGCCTGGCGCTTCGCGGGCCTCGTCCTCTCGCGCGCCGTTGCGCCGGACGGGCGCGCCATGCGCCTTCTCGCCGCCATCGCCTATGCGACGCTCGCCGCCCTCATCTCGCGCATCCTCTTCCTTCCGGCGGGGACGCTCGCCGAGACGGGCCTTTCCGAGCGCCTCGCCGCGCTGGGACTGGCCCTCGTCGTCTTCTACGTCAACGGCCGGAACATCCTCCTCGGCGTGGTCGCGGGCGGCGCCGGGCTCCTCCTCTTCGCCGCCCTCCTCGGAGCATCCTGACCCATGAAGAAGCCGTTGATCATCGAGGCGCGCGTCAACGAGTACATGTCGCGCGAGGGCAATCCCGTCGGCCGCCCGCGCGGGGCCAACCCGAACGTACCCTACACCCCGCGCGAGATCGCCGATGCCGCGATCGCCTGCCGCGCGGCCGGCGCATCGATCGTCCACTGGCACGCGCGCACCGACGACGGCGCGCCCTGCCACGACGCGGCCGTCTACGCCGAGACCATCCGGATGATCCGGGCCGAATGCGACGTGCTCCTCCACCCGACGCTCGGCCAGGTGACGCAGTCGAACGCCTCGGACGGCCAGCGCCTCGCCCATATCGAGGCGCTCTGCGAGATGGGGGCGGCGCCCGACTTCGCGCCCGTCGACCTCGGCTCGACGAATATCGACGTCTACGACCGGGAGGACCGGCGCTACCTGACGGGCGACCGCACCTACAGGAACGCCACCGGCACGCTGCAATACCTCTCGACGCGGCTGCGGGAGCTCGGCGTCAAGCCGGTCTTCCTCTCCTGGGCCGTGCCCTTCACGCGCACGCTGGAGGCCTTCGTCGACATGGGGATCGCCGACGAGCCCGCCTATCTCCTCTTCGCGCTGTCCGACGGCGGCATTCTCGGCGGGCACCCCGGCACGGTGCGCGGGCTGATGGCGCATCTGGAGTTCCTGCCGCGCGACATCAGGGTCGAATGGTCGGTCAACAACAAGATCGGAAATCTGCTGGCACCGGCGGCCGCCTCGATCGAGATGGGCGGCCATGTCGCGATCGGGCTCGGCGACTACACCTATCCCGAGCTCGGCACGCCGACGAACGCCGAGCTGGTCTCGCGCGTCGCCGACATGGCGCGGGCGCAGGGGCGCGCGGTCGCGAGCGTGGAAGAGACCCGCGCGCTCCTTGGCATGGGCTGAGACCGCCGGCCGGGGTTCAGGCCCCGGCGAAGCTGTCCCGGTAGGTGTCGCGCAGCACGTTCTTCTGGATCTTGCCCATGGTGTTGCGCGGCAGGGAATCGACGATCACCACCTTCTTCGGCACCTTGAACTTGGCCAGATCCCGTTCGAGGATCGTGCGGATCGCCCCCTCGTCGAGCGTGGCGGCGGGCTTTGGCGAGACCACTGCCGTCACGCCCTCCCCGAAGTCGGGATGCGGCAGACCGATGACGGCGCTTTCGGCGACGCCCTCGATCGCGTCGATCGCCGCCTCCACCTCGGCCGGATAGACGTTGAAGCCGCCGGTGATGATCAGGTCCTTGCCGCGCCCGACGATCCGCACGTAGCCGTCCGGCTCAATCAGTCCCAGATCGCCGGTGACGAAGAAGCCGCTGTCCCGGAACTCGGCCTTGGTCTTCTCCGCGTTGCGCCAGTAGCCGCGGCAGACATGGGGCCCGCGCGTCTCGATCATGCCGATCTCGCCTCGGGGAAGCTCCTCGCCGGCCTCGTCGGCGATCCGCACCTCGACGCCGGGCAGCGGCAGGCCGACCGTGCCCGGCCGGCGCTCGCCCTCATAGGGGTTGGAGGTGATCATGTTCGTCTCGGTCATCCCGTAGCGCTCCAGGATCGCCTTGCCGGTGCGCGCGAAGAACGCCTTGTGCGTCTCGGCCGAGAGGGGCGCGGAGCCCGAGACGAAGAGGCGGATGTGGGCGGCGAGGTCGGCGGTGAAGTCGTCGCGCGAGAGGAGCCGCGAATAGAAGGTCGGAACGCCCATCATCGTCGTCGCCTGCGGAAGGAGCGCGATCGCCTCCCCCGCATCGAATTTCGGCAAGAAGATCATCGAGCCGCCGGCGCGCAGCAGCGTGTTCGTCGCGGTGAAGAGCCCGTGGGTGTGGAAGATCGGCAGCGCATGGAGGAGGACGTCGTCGGCCGTGAACCGCCACGCCGTCGCGAGCGCCGCCGAGTTCGAGGCGAGATTGCCGTGGGTGATCATGGCACCCTTGGAGCGCCCGGTCGTGCCCGAGGTGTAGAGGATGGCGGCGAGGTCGCCCTCGTCGCGAGGAACGTCGTCGAACTCGGGCGCGGCGGCCCGGACCTTGTCGGTCAGCGAGCCTTCCCCGTCCGGGCCCAGCGTCTCTAGCGCCTTGACCCCGTGCGCCGCCGCGATGGGCGCGAGCGTCTGCGCCTGCGCCGGATCGCACACGAAGACGGCGGGCTCGGCATCGGCGACGAAATAGTCGAGTTCCTTGGCTGTGTAGGCGGTGTTCAGCGGCAGGAGCGCGGCGCCCGCGCGCACGACGCCGAGCGCCAGGAACAGCGCCTCGACGCTCTTCTCCGCCTGCACCGCCACCCGGTCGCCCGGCTTCACGCCGAGGGCGGCCAGCGCGTTCGCCACCCGTCCCGTCTCGGCGACGAGGTCGCCGTAGGTGAAGGCCCGGCCCTCGCCGGTGCGAAGGGCCGTCCGCTCGGGCACGAAGGCGGCGGAGAGGACGGTGAAGAGGTTGGAGGTCATGAGGTCGGAGCCAGCTGCTTCTGTTCTGAGACGGATTTGACGAGTTTCTGGACCGCCGGGGAGGCCGAGACGACACCGCGGGTCACGTAGGCCTCGTGGCTCGGCTCGATCTCCTGCGGGTCGTAGAGGTAGTTCACCATCAGGCCGCAGGCGCGCGACAGGCCGTTCGGCGAGAGGTCCGCCGCCCAGTTGACCCGCTCCAGCCGCGCTCCGTTGCCGAGATGGAAGCGGGCGACGGGGTCGAGCGGCTGGTTGCGCGAGGCCTTCTCGCGGATGAGGTAATGGGCCGCGAGCGCGGTGAGCTTGGTCTTGAGCGCCTCGTCCTTCAGGAGCGCCGGTCTGCCGGTCGCGGCGAGGTCCAGCGCGCGCTCCAGCTGTGCGTCGCTCAGGTCGTGCGAACGGCCCCCGCGGCCGGTGCGCTCCAGCCAGGTCCGGAAGCCCGGCACGGGCGAGAGGGTGACGAAGGTCTTGAGCTTGGGAAGCTCCCGGCAGAGCTCGGCCACCACCTGCTTGATCAGGAAGGAGCCGAAGGAGACGCCGCGAAGGCCCGCATGGCAGTTGGAGATCGAATAGAAGACGGCCGTCGTCGCCTGGGCCGGCGACAGAGGCTCGCGGGCGGCCGAAAGGATCGGCTCGATGGCGCCGGGGATGCCGGCCGTCAGGGCGACCTCCACGAAGATCAGCGGATCGTCGGTCAGCGTCGGGTGGAAGAAGGCGTAGAGCCGCCGGTCGGGCGGGTCGATGCGCCGGCGCAGATCGTCCCAGTCCTGGATCGCGTGGACCGCCTCGTAGCGGATGATGCGCTCCAGCACCGCGGCCGGCGTCTGCCAGTCGATGCGGCGGATGACGAGGAAGCCGCGGTTGAACCAGGACGAGAAGAGGTGGCCGAAATCGGCGTCGACGACCCGCAGGGAGGGCTCGGCGTTGAGCCGTGCGATCAGATCCTCGCGCATGGAGACGAGCGCCGCGGTGCCGCCCGGTGCGAGGTTCAGGCGCCGGATCAGCTCTTGCCGGCGCGGCTCTGCGACCTCGTGCAGGATCGCCGCGTCCTCCTCCGACCGGGACTGCGCGTAACGCTCGGCCGCCTCCAGAAGCGTCTGGCGGTCGGCCCCGAAATCGTCGCGCAGATGGCGGAAGAAGGCGATCCGATCGTCCGGGGAGAAGCGGGAATAGTCGCGCAGGATGTCCTGCGCGAGCGCCACGCCCGAGGCCTCGCCCTTCTGAGAGAGGAGGGCGCGACAGGCCCCGATCGTGGCCTCGGGCCCCGCCGTGCCCCGCGCCGGGCGGATGTCCAGGAAGGTCCGGCCGCGATCGGCGATGGTCTGGATGATCTCGTTCAGAAAGGTGCTCATCCGCCCGGCCCTCACTCGCCCACCCGACGCCGGTCCGCGGGACCCCCGTCGAGCGTTTCACGGCTGTATGCTCTACCACCTGCGCTGTATACAATCTGGGACGGAATGATGCTAGTGTCGAGCCTCGCGCGGGCGCCGGTCGCGCTCGCCGCTCTGTTCCACGGTGACACGACATGTCAGAGCCCCGCCCCGTTCCCCGCCGTCGCTCCGATCTGCGTGTGGCGATCGAGAACGACATCGTCATGGGACGCCTCCTGCCAGGCGACCGCCTCGACGAGGTGACCCTCGCCACCCGTTTCGAAGTGTCGCGCACGCCTGTCCGCGAGGCGCTGGCGGAGCTGGCGGCGAGCGGACTGATCGAGATCCGGCCCCATCGCGGCGCCTACGTGCGCCGTCTGGAGGTGATGGAGCTGGTGGAGATGTTCGAGGTTATGGCCGAGCTGGAGGCGACCTGCGGGCGCCTTGCGGCACAGCGCCTGACGTCGGAGGACCGGGCCGCGCTGGAGGCGACGCACGAGTCCTGCCGGCGCGCGCAGGAGGCCGACGACGGCGAGGCCTACTACCCCGCCAACACCGCGTTCCACGACGCCATCTACCGCGCGACCCACAACGGGCACCTCTTCGAGCATGTGCGGCGGATGCGCGACCGGCTCCAGCCCTACCGCCGCCTGCAACTGCGGGCGAACCAGCGGCTGCGCGTCTCCTTCGCCGAACACGAGGCGATCCTGTCGGCGATCCTGTCGGGGGACGCGGCCTCGGCGGACGCGCGCCTGCGCGCTCACGTCCAGGTCCAGGGCACCCGCTTCGCAGACTTCGTGGCGAGCGTGCGCGAACTCGGGCAGGCGCCCGCGGCCTGACCGTTCAGGACACCGGATGCAGCACGAGGTCGCCGCGCGCGTGAGCCGCCTCGAACCAGCGGCGCTCGGCGTCCCAGGGGTGGCCGTCCCAGCCGGCGAAGCCGAAGCCGAAGATTTCGACCGGGCGCGACGGCGCGGCCCTGTCCAGAAGGTCGAAGACGACGAGGAAGCCGGTGCTCGGATCGATGCGCCCCTTCGCGCCGTGCGCGCGCAGCGTTAGCCGCGCCCGCTCGTGAAGATCGCCCCGCAGCGTCCGTGTGCGGACGCCGAAGGGGACGAGCCTTTCCTGCATCTGCCGGGTCCAGCAGATGTCGGGCGGCCCTTCGACCAGTCGCGGGAATGGCAGGATCACCTCGCGGGCCTCGCGCAGCGCCGGGATGCGGGCGAAACCCTCTTCGACCCATTCGCGCGGCTGGCCGCCCCGGTTGACGAGAGCGAGATGGGTCACGCGCTTTCCCGCTGCGCCCCCGAAGCCCGGCGCGTTGTTGAAGCGAACGATCGTCGCGCAGGAATCGATCTTGGCCGCATGATCCCCTAGATCGGGGGCGTTGCCGACGACGGCGATGGTGCCGACGGCAGGATCTTTAAGGCGGTTCGACATGGCAGTGCTTCCCGTTCGGCCGTATAGGGCGAACGCCGGTCCCGGGCAGCCGTTGCCCGGCGATGCCGATCGAACCCTGCGACAAATCGGTGTCCGGCTATGAGCTTCGGGTCGGGACCGCGCTGCCCGTCCTGCGCCGCGCGGGCCCTGTCGAGGACGGATCGCGTCCTTCGCTACGAGGACGGGACGCGCCGGAGCTTCGCGTTCGCCTGCGCCTCGTGCGGCCTTCTGACGGACGGCGATCTCGATGCGGCCGACCGCGTCCTGGCCGGACTTTCCGCCGGGCCCTACGTCGCGTCGCCCGACGACCCCTTCGGCCTCGACCTCTACACGCTTCGCAGTGCAGCGCTCGGGCGGAACCTTCTCGCCGTTCCGGCAGACGGGATCCAGGCGGATTCACTTCGCGCGCCCCACTCCGAGCGGGCCGCCGCAGCGACCCTCCTGCCCCTTTCCGACGGGCCGCGCCAGGCGATCTCGCTCGGCATTCTGTGCACGGCCGCGGAGGCGGAAGGCGTGTTGGGCAGTCTTGCGCCGTATGCCGCCTTCGCCAGCGACGTGACCATCCTGGCCGACGGCACCGCACTGGCGCCGGCGGTGGTCGAGGCGGACGGCTTCGACGCCGGCCGCGTCCGTCTGGCGCGGCGGACGCTCGCAGGCAATTTCGCCGCCCAGCGCAACGCCTTGCAGGCCATGGCGCGCGAGGACTGGATGCTCCAACTCGATTCCGACGAGAGCCTGGCGCCGGCCCTCGCACGGCGACTTCCTTCGATCGCCGGCCTCGCTCAAGCCGATGCCATGGTCTCGGTCGGGCTCACGCGCCGCAATCTCGTCGACGGCATTCTTTCCGACGTCTTCCCGGACGTGCAGTACCGCCTGAACCGCCGGGAGGTGCGCTATGCCGGTCTCGTCCACGAGCGGCCCGACCGGGCGTGGCACAGAAGCCTCCTCGTCCCCGGCGAAGGGATCGACCACCATCTGGCGCGCGGGCGCGTGCTGTCCCGGTCGCGGGCCTACGAGGCGCTGGCGCCGGGCCGGGGTCGTCTCGCGGAGGCGGAGGACCTTCTCAAACCCTACCGCGACTGACGCGCCGCGATCGCCCGCTCGTAGAGGTCGAGCGTCCGTTCCCCGAGCGTCGCGCGGCTGGAGCGCCCCGCTGCCTTCAGGGCGCGGTCCCGCAGCTCCAGGCGACGATCCGTCGAGGCGATCAGCGGGCGCAGGGCCTCGGCGAGGGCCGGTCCGCTCGTCTCGGTCGCGAGCGCCCCGATTCCGCCGATCGCCTCGCGCGCGCTCGCGTCCTCGGCGCTCGCCACGACCGCGCGGCCGTAGGCGACCGCCTCCTCGTAGACGAGGCCGAAGCTTTCGTAGCGCGAGGGCGCGACGACGATGTGCGCGTGCGCGTACTCGTCGTGAAGAGCCTCGCCGGGTCGCCGGCCGAGCGCCGTCAGGCATGCCCGTGTCCTGTCGGGCAACGGCGCCGGCAGATCCTCCGCGGGGACGCCGAGGAGACGCAGCTCGAAGGCCGGCAGTCGGCCTCCGGCAGCCTCTTCCGCGAGGATGCCCACCGCATCGAGCAGCGCGTCGAAACCCTTCCGGTGCTCCGCCCGCCCGACGAAGAGGAGCCGCACCGGGCCCTCGCCCGGATAGGGCGCGCACGCACTCCTGCGCGTGAAATCCGGCGCCAGCGACAGGCCCATCACCGCGTGCGGTCGGCCTTCGAGGCCATACAGCGCGTCCATGCGGCGGCCGTGGTCGATCCGGTTGTAGATCGCCGCGTCGCTGCCGCGCGCCTGCCGCCGCTCCAGCCGGTCGGCCGCGAAGGCGTCGATCCGGTCGCGCACGCTTCGCGCCGGGTCGCGCGAAAAGGCGGCGGGCGTCGAATGGCGGGTGACGAGAGCGAAGCGCTCGCCCGTCAGCAGCGACGCGGGAGCGTACCAGTTGGTCGCCTCGACGACATCGAAGGGCGCCCGGCCGTGCTCGGCGAGGACGGCGCAGCGGAAGGCGAGCGGCGCGGCGAGATGCCCCGCCCCGCCCCAGAGGCGCAGGCGCCCGAGCGCCGAGGCCTCGGCCACCGCGCAGCCGACGATCCTGACGCCACCGACCACGCTCGTTCCCCCGCGGTCGAGCGTGAAGACGGTCGCGTCCGCCCCCGTTTGAACCAGGCTCTCTGCGATCTCGCGCGCCGCGGTCGACAGCCCGCTCAAGGCCGGCGGGTAGTCCCAGGCGATGAGCGCCGTGCGCATCAGGAGGCCCGGCCGAGGAGGCCGTGATAGATTTCGATGTAGCGCGCGGCCATCCGCTGCGCGGTGAAGCGCGCCTCGAAGCGCTGGCGGATCACCTTTCGGTCGAGCGTGGGGAGTTTGGCCACCGCCGCCACGGCTTCCTCCTCGCTCTCGACCACGAAGCCGGTGACGCCATCCTCGACGATCTCGGGCACCGAGCCTCGTCTCCAGGCGATCACCGGTGTGCCGCAGGCGAAGGCCTCGATCATCACGAGGCCGAAGGGTTCGGGCCAGTCGATCGGGAAGAGCAGCGCGTCCGCGCCGCTCAGGAGATGCTGCTTTCCCGCATCGTCGAGCGTGCCGACATGGATCGCGTCGTCGCCGAGATGCGGCCGCACCTCACGGTCGAAATAGAGCGGATTGCCGACGTCGATCCCGCCCGCGAGCCGGATCGGCCGGTTCGCCGCGCGGGCGACGCGGATCGCCCGGTCGGGGCGCTTCTGGTCCGTCATGCGTCCGATGAAGGCCAGATGGCCGGCCGGGCGCTCCGAGAGGCGGTAGCGGTCGGCGTCGATGCCGTGATGGACGATGCCCGCCCGGTTCGAAGCCGGAATGCCCGCCTCCTGCGCCGCGGAGATGGCCGCGACGGGCAGGTCGGGGAAGGCCTCGAAGAACAACTTCCGGTCGAGTTCGTCCACCCGCCAGTGGATCGTCGTCAGCGAACGCGGCCGCGATTCACCCAAGAGAGCCGCGTGGGCGAACTCCCCATGGCAGTGGACAAGGTCGAATTCACGCAGCCGGCTACGGAGTTCATCGAGCCGTACGGCATCGAGAACGCCAGGGATTCCAGGGGGTACGCTGCCGTACTCCCGTTCGAGAGCCGAAAGGGAGGGCAGACGGCCGACCCGGGTCGAAAGGGTCGCACTATCCGATGGGGCGAACAGCGTTAGCTCGACTCCGGCGTGCGTCAACGCTCCGCACAAGTCGTGGACGATGCGTTCGGTCCCGCCTTCCTTCAACGGGGGGACGGGCAGGATGCTCGGAGCGACCTGGGCGATGCGCAGCGCGCGATTGAGGTGCGTGGTTGGCATCCGCACTTTCTGTTCTGTCCCGCGTCAAGGCCGCGTCATGTACGTTCTACACATCGCACTCCAAGGCTGCCTGAAGGGCGCCGAGGTGGAATACGGGATGACCGCCGACACGGGCGGACATATCCGATACCTGCTCGACCTCGCGCAAGCGGTCTCCTCCTGCGACCCCGGGACGCGCATGGTAATCGCCACCCGCCGCTTCGAGGGTCTGGGACCCGACTACGAGACGGCGCGGGAGAGCGTGCGACCGGGGCTCGACATCGTCCGCCTGCCCTCCGCCAACCCCGCCTACCTGGCCAAGGAGGAACTGCACCGCGAGGTCGAAAGCTTCGCCGATTCCCTGATCGCCTTCATCGAGGCCGAAGGGCGGCCCGACCTCATCCACGCTCACTACGCGGACGCGGCGAGCGTCGCGGCGATCGTCAAGGCGCGGCTCGGCATCCCCTTCTTCTTCACCGCGCATTCTCTCGGCCGGGTGAAGCGCGAAGCCCTCGGCCCCGAGCACGCCATCGAGGGCATCGAGGAGCGCATCCGCGCCGAGGAGACGGCGCTGGCCGACGCCTCGCTCCTGATCGCCTCCTCGCGCGACGAGGCGGAAGTGCAGTACGCCTCCTACGCAGGCTACGACGCCGGGCGCATCCGCATCCTGCCGCCGGGCAGCGACCTCTCTGCCTTCCGCTCGGCGCGGACCAGCTTCGACGTCGACGCCGAGCTCGCGCGCTTCCTCGCCGATCCGGGCAAGCCCGTGATCCTCGCGATCGCCCGGCCGGTACGGCGCAAGAACCTCGCCGGCCTCGTCAAGCTCTTCGGCGAGAGCCCCGCGCTCCGCAAGCGCGCCAATCTCGTCATCGTCGCGGGCACGCGCGAGGACATCGACGCGCTCGACGGCGACATGGCCGAGACGATGCGCGATATCCTGATGCACATCGACCGCTACGACCTCTACGGCGAGGTCGCCTACCCGAAGCACCACCGGCCGCAGGACGTGCCGGCCTACTACGCCTATGCGCGCGAGCGCGGCGGCCTGTTCGTGAACCCGGCGCTGAACGAGCCCTTCGGCCTGACGCTGCTGGAGGCCTCCGCCGCGGGCCTGCCGATCGTGGCCACCGACAGCGGCGGACCGAACGACATCGTCGAGACCTGCGGCAATGGGCTTCTGGTCGATCCGCGGGACCCGGCCGCCATCGGCGAGGCGATCCTGCGAATCCTCTCCGACCGGCACCTGCGCGAGCGCTTCGCCAAGGCCGGCGCCCGGGTGGCGGAGGCCTATGACTGGTCGCGCCACGCGACGCGCTACGGCCAGCTGGTGGGGGACACGGTCCAACCCCAGCGGCCGGCGGCCGCGCCGCGCCAGCTCCTCATCAGCGACATCGACAACACGCTGGTCGGCTGCTGCGAGGGCGTTCGCGCCTTCGGGGCCTGGCGGCGGGGCCAGAGCGACCTCGCCTTCGGCATCGCCTCAGGCCGCTCCTTCCACAGCGCCATGGCGATCCTGGAGCAGGAGGAGGCGCCGCGCCCGCAGGTGATGATCACCTCCGTCGGCTCGGAAATCTACCATCTGGACGAGGGCGGGGTGACCTACCGCGCCGACGAGGGCTGGCGGCGCGCCATCGCGCGCGGCTGGGACCGGGCGGGCGTGCGCGCCGTCCTCGACGGCTTCGCGACCTTGACGCCGCAGGCGCCGCTGGAACAGCGCGCCTTCAAGCTCTCCTACTTCTCGGACGGCGACCCGGACACGGTGCGGGTCGTGCAGGAGCGGCTAGAGAAGGCGGGCCTGCGGGCTTCGCTCATCCACAGCCACGGCCGCTATCTCGACGTCCTGCCCTTCCGCGCCTCCAAGGGCACGGCGGTCGATCACGTCCGGCGGCTCTACAGGCTGCCGCAGAACGCGGTCTACGTCGCGGGCGACAGCGGCAACGACGTGGAGATGCTGCGCACCGTCCCGCAGTCGATCATCGTCGCCAACCACTCCGACGGGCTGGCGAGCCTGCCCTCCCTCGCCCACTCCTACGTCGCACGCCGCACCCACGCCAACGGCGTGATCGAGGGCGTCCTCCACTTCCAGACGATGTCGCGCGCCGCATGCAAGCCGGTGTCCTGACGCTCGTCCGGGGGCGGGAGGCGCACTTGACCAACCTCATGCTGGGGCTCGCCCGGCAAAGCGAGCCGCCTGCCGAACTCGTCATCGCCTGGATGCAGGACGCGCCGATCGAGGATCTGCCGGACCCGGGCTGCCCCGTGCGCCACGTGATGGTGCCGGGCGATCCGATGCCGCTCGCCGCCGCCCGCAACCGCGCGGCCGAGGCCGCACGCGCCGATCTCCTGATCTTCCTCGACGTCGACTGCATCCCCTCCCCGACGCTGGTCCGGTCCTACAGGAAGGCCGCCATAGACCATCGCGGCCTGTTCCTCGGCGAGGTCCTGTATCTGCCGGGCGGCGCTGTCGGCGAGGCGCTCGATTTCGACCGGCTCGACGCGCTCGGGCGCGTCCATCCCTCCAAGCCCCCGATCCCGGAGAGGGGCGTCCGCAGGGAGCCGGACTCGGGCGAGCTCTGGGGCCTCTCCTTCGCCCTTCGGGCAACCGACTGGCGCGATCTCGGCGGCATGGACGAAGCCTTCGCGGGCTATGGCGGCGAGGAGACGGATTTCGCCGCACGCGTCTCGGCCGCCGGGCTTCCCGTCTATTGGACCGCCAAGGCGCGCGCCTACCACCAGCACCATCCCGTCCACGTTCCGCCGCTCCACCAGTTCGAGCACATCCTGCGCAATGCCCGGCTCTTCCACGCCCAGCACGGGCGCTGGTGCATGGACTACTGGCTCGGCCAGTTCCGGGACGCGGGGCTGATCAGCTGGAGTAAGGACGCGGCCTCGATCGAGGTCCGGCGCCCGCCGACGCCCGCCGAGATCGCCGCCTCGAGGCGCTCGAACGACACCCTCTTCTCCTGACGCCCTCCGGCAAAGGACGCATGCCATGCAAAAGCCCATCGCCTTCTTCGTCCATCATCAGGGCCGGGGACACGCCAACCGCACGATGGCCCTCGTGGAGCGCATGTCGGCGACGCGCCCGGTCTCGGTGCTGACGGCCGGGCCCCATCTCTTCGACGGTTTCCTGCGCGACATCGAGATCGTGGAACTGCCGAACATGATCGGCGCGAGGGTCCCGACGCCGCGCCTCTTCGCCGAACCGACGCCGCAGGTGATGCACTGCGTGCCGCTCGGCGTTGCGGAGATGCGGCGGACGATGCGTACCATCCTCGACCATCTCGACGAGCGGGACGTCGGGCTCTTCGTCGTCGACGTCTCGGCCGAGATCGCGCTCCTGTCGCGCGCCGCCAGCGTGCCCGCCGTCCAGATCCGCATGCACGGCGACCGGTCCGACATCGGCCATATCGGCTCCTACGAGGCCGGCGTCGGGCTCTTCGCGCCCTTCGACGAGCGGCTGGAGCAGGCCGACTATCCGGCGCATCTTCGCGCCAAGACCTTCTATTCGGGGGGCCTGTGCACGACGCGCGATCCGGTGCCGACGCGGGAGGAGGCGCGGGCGCGGCTCGGGATCGACCCGGCGCGCGAGACGATCGTCGTCCTCACCGGCGGCGGCGGCGCGGGTACGCCCTATGCCCCGCTGACCGTCGGCGCACGCGCCGCGCCCGACGCGCTCTGGCTCGTTCTCGGCCCGACGTTGCGGGAGGGCCACGAGACCGATTTCGCGAACTTGCGCGAACTCGGCTGGGTCGAGAACGTCACCGACCATCTCGCGGCGGCCGACATCGTCCTCGCCTCGGCCGGCGACAACACCGTCCACGAGGCCGCGCGGGTCGGCGCGCGCCTCGCGGTGATGCCCGAATGGCGCTACTTCGCCGAACAGCACCGCAAGGCCGACGCGCTGGTCGCCATCGGCGCGGCGGCGAGCGCGCCCGCCTGGCCGGGCGACTTCTCCGCGTGGACCGACCTTCTGGACCGCGCCCGCGCGCTCGATTCCGACATCATCCGCTCGCTCCACACGCCCGACGCCGCGCGGCTCGGCGCAGAATGGCTGGAGGGACTGACGGACGAGCTCTGGGCGGGCGCCGCGCCCCGCGAGGCGCCGCTGCTGCGCGCCGTCTGATGGCGAGCCTCGTCACCGTCCTCAAGGGCGGCGGGCGCTACGACGAGGTCTGGGTGGAGCGGCTCGCCGGGGGCATCCGCCGCCACGCGCCGGCCTTCGAGCGCATCCTCTGCCTCACCGATCTGGACCTTGCCGTCGAGGGCGTCGACACCGTGCCGCTGCGCCACGGCTGGCCGGCCTGGTGGGCGAAGGTCGAAGCGTTCCGGCCCGGCCTCGTCGCCGGGACCGCGGTGCTCTGCGACCTCGACACGGTGCTGACCGGCGACGCCGACGCCTTGGCGACGCCGGGTGCGGCGACGATGGAGGATCATTTCCTGAAAGGCCGCGCCTCGACCGCGCTGATCCGCTGGGAGGGCGACGATCTGGCCCATGTCTATGAGACCTTCGCCGCCGATCCCGAGCGCTGGATGCGGCCGGGCTCGTGCGGGGAAGTGCCGAACGCCGTCCATGGCGACCAGGTCGTCGTCGACCATCTGATGCGGCGTGCGGGCGGGCTGCCGCCCTTCCTGCAGGACCTCCATCCGGGGCTCGTCGATTTCTACGATCCGGAAAAGCCCGATCCCGGCCCGGTCGTGATCTTCATCGGCGACGCCAAACCCGACAACGCGTCCGGCCCGGTCGTCCGCCACTGGCACGGCGATTGAGCGTCACGCCCGCCAGTTCGCCTCGATCGCCTCGCTGGTCGTCAGAGCGACCTGGAGCCCGAAGCGCTGGGCGTAGAGAGCGATGAGCGCGTCGTGCGTGTCGTCGGTCGAGGAGCACATGGCGTCCTTGGCCAACACCACGCGGAACCCGTGATCGACGGCGCTCATGACGCTGGAGAGGACGCAGACGTCGGTCTCCGTGCCCGTCACGATCAGCGTCTCTACGCCCCTTTTGCGCAGGAACGGCAGGAGGTCGGGCGTCGAAAAGGCCGAATAGCCCGGCTTGTCGAAGACGGCGGCGGGCGGCACGAACCGCGCGAGCTCCGGCACGAGATCCACGATCCCCGGCTCGGCCTCCTCGCCCGTGAACTGGTGCCATTTGCGATAATAATCCGCCCAGCAGCCGACCGCGTCCTCCGCCCGCTCGGGTGGCATGAAGCGGGTGAAGACCGTGCGCCCCGGGTGAAGCGACACCAGCCGCTCCGCGACGGGGCGCACGCGGTCCATCCAGGGCGCGCGCCACGGCGTCTCCTCGGCGAACATGCGCTGCATGTCGACGCAGAGATGAGCGGTCGGCCGCGTCAGGAAATCGGGCGCCTGGTCGCTCCGGGGCATGGGTGTCCTCCTGGCGAGGTCCACCGGGGCCCCGCGCGAGGACAACGCACCGTGCCCGTGATCGGCCGAGCTTGGGTGGCCGGCTGAACATTGGCTCGGAAGCGACCGCCGATCGCCCTCCGGCCGGTCCCGCAGGGGCCTAGAAATCGAGTTCCGAATAGTGCCCGGCCGGCGAGACGCCGCGCAGACGCTCGGCGAGCAGCGGGCGGAAGGCGGGGCGCGACTTCAGTCGCATGTACCATTCCTTGGCCGCCGGTTCCTCGTCCCAGGCGACCTCGCCGAGATAGTCGAGCACCGAGAAGGCCGCCGCGCCCGCGAGATCGGCGTAGGAGAGATGCGTGCCCGACAGCCAATTGCGGCTCTCCGACAGCCAGCCGACATAGCGCATGTGGTGCTTGAGGTTGGCGCGCGCGGCGCGGATCGCGGACGAGTCGGGCGCCCCGCCCCCGTGCTCGGCCCGCATCTCCCGCTTGAAGACGCGCTCGCGCACCAGATAGCGCGTGACCTCGGCGTCCATCTTGCCGAGGAACCATTCGGTCAGGCGCCGGATTTCGGCGCGCTCGGCCGGTTTGTCGGCGAAGAGCCGGCGCTCGCGCTGGAAGGCGCCGCGCGTCTCGTCGAGATATTCGGCCGCCACCAGTCCACCGACGATGGGCGGGCCGTTGTCCTCGATCATCACCGGCAGGCTGGCGGCCGGGTTCATCGCCAGGAACTCCCGGCGCCGCTCCCAGGGGCGCTCCTCGATCAGCTCGATCCGCTCGCCGTACTCGCCGAGCACGAGGCGCACGAAGCGCGAGGCCGCCGACATGGGATGATGGTGAAGCCTGATCATCGAATCCGCTCTGGTGCCCCCGGCTTGTCCCGGTCCGCGCGAACCGCGCGTGCCTATCGCCCGCAGTATCGGGCTTTCTCAAGGCGGCGCAAAGCGTCTCGTGCGTCCTTTGTGCGATGCAACGACGAGACGTGCGATGCAACGATGCGACAAGCGCGTTGAATTCGTCCCGCGCGCGGCCCGCCGCCTTCATGCTCGCGCAAAGGCTGGGGCATAGGAAGGCCGAAAGAAAGGCGAAGGCCCCATGACGACCGACCTCTTCAACGCCACGCTCCTCGGGGTGATCGAGGGGCTGACCGAGTTCATTCCGGTCTCCTCCACCGCCCATCTGATCCTCGTCGGCCGGATGATCGGCTTCGACTCGACCGGAAACACCTTCGAGGTGCTGGTTCAGCTCGGCGCGGTGCTGGCTATCGTCACGGTCTATTTCGCCAAGCTCTGGCAAATTTTCGTGAGCCTGCCGTCGAGCGCCCAGAGCCGGCGCTTCGTCCTCTCGATCCTCCTCGCCTTCCTGCCCGCGGCGGTGATCGGCGCCTTCGCGCACTCCTTCATCAAGGACGTGCTGTTCGAATCGCCCGCGCTGATCTGCGTCATGCTGGTCGTCGGCGGCTTCATCCTTCTGGCGCTCGACCGGATGGCGCTGGAGCGCAAATACACCGACGCGATGCAGTTCCCGCCCTCGCTCTGCCTGAAGATCGGCTTCATCCAGTGCCTGGCGATGATCCCGGGAACCTCGCGCTCGGGCGCGACCATCGCCGGCGCCCTGTGGCTGGGCGCCGAGAAACGCGCCGCGGCCGAGTTCTCGTTCTTCCTCGCCATGCCGACCATGGCGGGCGCCTTCGCCTACGACCTCTACAGCAACCGCGACATCCTCTCGGCCGACGACGCCGCGATCATCGGCGTCGGCTTCGTCGCGGCCTTCCTCTCGGGCGTGCTCGTGGTGCGCTATCTGCTCGACTTCGTGTCGAAGCACGGTTTTGCGCCCTTCGCCTACTGGCGCATCCTCGTCGGCCTCGTGGGCCTTGCCACGATCGCGACCTTCGGCTGACCGCGTGCCCGGGTCAGGCCCGGGGCGCGATCTCCTCGTCCACCGTCTTGTCGGAGGTCGGGCTCCCCCGGGTGAACTGCCCCTGCGGGCGGAAGCGCACGAGATAGGTCGGGAGGATCGCCTCGAGCGAACGCGGCGTGACGCCGAAGGCCTCCAAGGTGCGTCCCTCGGCCTTCGCCTCCTCCGAGACCACGTTGTCGCATTGGAGCTGGACGACCTGATCCGACGTGATCGGTGCGCCCGGCAGCTTCTCCATCACCCCGGCGAAGCGCGCGGCGATCCCTTCGGACAGCGGCAGGATGAAGCGCTTGCGGTCGATGACGAGGAGCATCTCCTCCATCAGCTCGCGGAAGGTGCGAACCTCCGGTCCGCCGAGCTCGTAGGCGCGCCCGCCCTCCACCGTGCCGTCGACCGCCCCGGCGACGGCCAGCGCCACGTCATTGACGAAGACCGGCTGGAAGCGCGTGTCGGCCCCCACGAGCGGCAGCACCGGGAAGAGCGTCGCCATCGAGGCGAAGCGGTTGAAGAACTGGTCCTCGGCGCCGAAGAGGATGGAGGGGCGCAGCACCACGGCCTCCGGCACGAGCGACAGCGCATGCGCCTCGCCCTCCGCCTTGGTGCGAGCGTAGCGGCTGGGCGAGCCCTTGTCCGCGCCGATCGCCGACATCTGGACGAGGCCCGCGCCGTTCGCCTTTGCGGCCTCGGCGACGTGGCGGGCGCCCTCCGCCTGGAGCGCGGAGAAGCGCTGGGCGCCGCTCTCGGACAGGATGCCGACGAGGTTGACGACGTGGTCGGCCCCCTCGACGGCGCGATCGACCGACCAGCGATGGCGAAGATTGGCCTGGATCGGCTGGATCTGCCCGAGCCGCCCCGCGATCTGGAGGTGGTAGGCGAGGTCGGGCCGGCGGCTGGCGACGCGCACCCGGTGACCGCGGCTGGCGAGCGCCTGCACGACATATCGGCCGAGAAAGCCGGAGCCGCCGAACACGGTGACGAGCTTGTTGGTATCGACCTTCATGGCTGCCTCTTCCGGCGAAACGCGTCCTGGTTTGCGGCCCGATCTACAGCATCGCCCGGCGAATCGAAATCCATTTCCAGGCAAGGCCGCCCGCATGCGGCAACATAGGGCACAGGGGCCGTTCCGTCCGCAGGATCGGGACGGCGGACCGCCCCGGCACGTCCGCCGCAGGGCTCCGCCGGTGTCGTCGGTGCGGCATGAGCCCGACGTCCTACCGCCGAACCGCGCCCCGTTCGCAACCTCGCCCCGAGAGGGGCAGAGCCGCGGCGAAGGGCGCGGAGACCCGCCGATCCGCAGGCCGGCGACACCGTGCGACAAGGGCTTGAACGGGCAGTCGTTATGGCTATAGTCCGCGCCGTTCGAGGGCGGAAGCTTCGTTGAGCGCCGACCGGCCCACGAAGCGTTCCGTTCGAACGGACGGAGGGGTGGCCGAGTGGTTGAAGGCGCACGCCTGGAAAGTGTGTATACGGGAAACCGTATCGCGGGTTCGAATCCCGCTCCCTCCGCCATCGTCGCCCCGACCCCGAGACCGCAGCGCGTTTTGCTCGGTGGCCCGCCCTTTCTTGAAACGCTGCGCCCGAGGCACCGAGCGGGGCGGCTTCGGTCGTCTTGAAGCCGGCCCGACACGGAATATTTTTCCAATCCTCTCGCATCGTGCCGCGCCGACGATCCTTGCGCCGGCCGAGGCGAGCGGCGACAAGCAGGCCGTATTGAAAGACTCGGGGGCTGGAGGTCCGGGGGTTTCGAGACGAACCTTGAGGATCGAGCGTTGAACGAGACCCAAAGCGAAACGGGGCAGAGCGGGACCGGCGCTTCGGTCGTGCGCTTCGAACGCGTCACCAAGCGATTCGCCGCGTCGAAGGGCCGCGAACCCTTCGCCGCGGTCCGCGAGGTCGACCTCGACGTCCCGCAGGGCTCCATCACCGGCATCATCGGACGATCGGGCGCCGGCAAATCGACGCTGGTGCGCCTCGTCAACGGGCTGGAGCGGCCCAGCGAGGGGCGGGTCGTGGTGGACGGCGTCGAGGTTTCCGCCCTCGGGGAGCGGCCGCTTCGCGAGGTCCGCCGGCGCGTCGGCATGATCTTCCAGCACTTCAACCTCCTCTCGTCGCGCACCGCCTTCGACAATGTCGCGCTGCCGCTGGAGATCGCGGGCACGCCGCGTCGCGAGATCGAACGTCGCGTCGCCCCGCTCCTCGACCTCGTCGGGCTCGCCGACAAGGCGCGCAACTATCCCGCCGAGCTCTCGGGCGGTCAGAAGCAGCGCGTCGGCATCGCGCGCGCGCTCGCCACCGAGCCGCGCGTCCTCCTCTCCGACGAGGCGACCTCCGCGCTCGACCCGGACACGACGCGCCAGGTGCTGGCGCTGCTCAAGACCGTCAATCGCGAGCTCGGTCTCACGATCATCCTCATCACCCACGAGATGCATGTGGTGCGCGAGATCGCGACCCGCGTCGCGGTGATGGACGCCGGGTCGATCGTCGAGGAGGGCGACACCTACTCGGTCTTCTCCCGCCCCCAGCACCCGGTCACCCGCAAGTTCCTGGAAGGCGTCACCGGCGTTCGCCTGCCGGCCTTTTTGCGCGAGCGCATGACCGACGATCCGGCTCAGGCGCGCGAGGCGGTGATGGAGATCGTCTTCACTGGGCCGACGGCGACCGACCCGATCCTCTACGATCTCGGCCGCTCGCTCGACCTGCCGGTCAACATTCTCGCCGGGGCGGTGGAGGAGATCGACGAGCGCCCCTTCGGAACGCTCGTCGTCTCGCTCGACGCCGCGCGCCTCGATGAGGCCCGCCGCTTCGTCGGGGCGCGGAACCTGCGCACGGAGGTGCTCGGCTATGTCCGCTAACATGATGTGGCTGATCTGGGCTGCGACGCTCGACACCCTGTTCATGGTGGCCGTGTCGGCGGCGATCGGCATCCTCCTCGGCGCGCCGCTCGGCATCTTCCTCGCGACCTCCGGCCGGGGCGAGCTCTTCGCGGCGCCGATGGTGAACCGGGTCCTCGGCCTCGTCGTCAACGCGCTGCGGTCGACGCCCTTCATCATCCTCGTCGTCGCCATCATCCCCTTCACGCGGCTCGTCACCGGCACCTCGATCGGCACGACGGCCGCGATCGTGCCCCTGACGGTCGCGACCGTCCCCTTCGTCGCGCGGCTCGTGGAATCGGCGATCCGCGAGGTCGACCCCGGACTCGTCGAGGCCGCGCGCGCCATGGGCGCCAGCCCGGTTCAGATCGTCTGGAAGGTGCTCGTGCCCGAGGCGCGGCCCTCGATCACGCTGGGCGTCACGCTCACCATCGTCTCGCTCATCGGCTATTCCGCCATGGTCGGCGCGGTGGGCGGCGGGGGTCTCGGCGACCTCGGCATCCGCTACGGCTACCAGCGCTTCATGCCCGAGATGATGCTGGCCGTGGTGCTCGTCCTCATCGTCCTCGTCCAGGCGGTCCAGTCCGCCGGCGACCTCCTGGCGCGCCGCTTCGACAAGCGGGCGCGCCGCTCCTGATCCCTCCCCTCCACCCGAAGGAACCCACATGCGCCTGAAGACCGCCCTCCTCGCCTCCGCCTTCGCGGCCCTCTCCGCCGGCCATGCCTTCGCCGAAGACGTCCGCATCGGCGTCACGCCGGGGCCGCACGCCCAGATCATGGAGAAGGTGAAGGAGCTGCTCGAGCCCAAGGGGATCGAGCTGGAGATCCTCGAATTCTCCGACTACGTCGTGCCGAACCAGGCGCTGGCGGACGGCGAGCTCGACGCCAACTCCTTTCAGCACCAGCCCTATCTCGATAATCAGGTCGCCGATCGCGGCTACGACCTCGTCTCGGTCGGCCAGACCGTGAACTATCCGATGGGCGTCTATTCGCAGAAGGTCGCCTCGCTCGACGAGCTGGCCGAGGGTGCGACGATCGCGATCCCGAACGACCCGACGAACGGCGGTCGCGCGCTCCTGCTCCTGGAGACGCTCGGCCTCATCGGCGTCGCCGACGGAGCGGGCCTGCGCGCCACCCCGCTCGACATCGAGACCAACGAGAAGAACCTCTCCATCGTCGAGCTCGACGCCGCGCAGCTGCCGCGCTCGCTCGCAGACGTCGATGCGGCGGCGATCAACACGAACTACGCGCTGGAGGCCGATCTCGACCCACAGGAGGACGCGATCGCCCGCGAGGCGGCCGACGGGCCCTATGTCAACGTCATCGCCGTGCGCGGCGAGGACGCGCAGGCGCCCTGGGTGGCGACCCTCGTGGAGACCTATCGCTCGCCGGAGGTGCGCGCCTTCGTCGACGAGACCTTCAAGGGCTCGGTCGTCCCCTCGTTCTGATCGGATCCGGGGAGGCCGATTTTGCGGCGCTGACGAGCTTGCCGCTCGGGACGGCGTATGCCGTCCCGAGCGCGGCCCGGATCCGGACGTCGCGCGAGCCCTTCGTCGAGGCGCGACGGCCTTGTCAAAGCTGTTTCGGGAGCCGGGAGTTCGCGCAGGACGGCATCGGACCGGATCCTCTGACCGGCTCGACGGAGCTCACGCGGTGCGGCAAATTGTAGCCGCCCGGATTGTGGTCCGTCCCTGCGAGGTCCGGCCGCCGAGAAGGACATGGAACTTTCGCGATCACATGATCGCGGCCGGTGCCTGCAGATGCTGCATTCGCTTGCAAACGGGTGCGGATCGGCCAATCTGTCGAGCGCCGGGGGCGGTCAGTGTGCGGATCGATCATGGGGTCGGGGAGTATCGTGAGTGGCCAGTCCGTCAACCCCGCCAGACGCCCGGACGAACCCCGCCCGCTCCGCAGGAACCAGCTGCTCTCAGCCCTGACGGACGCTGAATTCGAGGCGCTCCTTCCCGATCTGGAGAAGGTGGACCTCGCCACCAAGCAGACCTTGAGCGAAGCGGGCGAGCACCCCGCTTTCGCATATTTTCCGGAAGGCGGCATTCTGTCCTTCACCCTGGAGCTTCCGGCCAGCGGCCTCGTCGAGTTCGGGATCGTGGGACGGGACGGGATATCGAGCTTCTCGGCCATCCGTGCCGGCCGCGTCTCGCCGGTGCGCACCATCGTCCAGGTCGGGGGACACGGTGCCTACCGCATCCGGTCGGAGCGGCTCAGGGCGGCGATCGCGAGATGTCCCGCCCTGTCCCTCGGAATTCAGGACTTCCTCTACAATTTCATGGGGCAGATGGCGCTCACCGCCGTTTCGAACGCCCGGCATTCCCTGGCCGAGCGCCTGTCGCGCTGGCTTCTGATGTGCAACGACCGCCTCGACGGCAACGAGGTCCCGCTCACCCACGAATTCATGGCGATGATGCTGGGTGCCCAGCGCACCAGCGTGACCTCGTCTCTGCACATTCTCGAGGGAGACGGTGCGATCCGCAGCCGGCGGGGCGTCGTGCGGATCCTCGATCGGGCAAGGCTGGAGGCGATCGCCGGCGAGGCCTACTACAATCCCGTCCGGGCGATCATCGAAACGTGACGAGGCGCGACGATCCGGGCGGCGAGGCGTCCGTCTTCGCCGTCCACGCTCGTCGGTCAGCAGATCCGGTAGCGCAGGTCCCGGCCCAGCTGGCAATGGGCGACGCAGAACTCCAGCGGCGCGTCGTCGAAGGCCATGAGCGTGCGGTGGACGACGAGGACCGGATCGGTGCGCCCCTCGAATCGTGCGATCCGCCCGACATCGGAATGGGCGACGGCTCGCACCTCCTCCTTCCGCTTCACCGCGATGGCGCCCGCGACGATGAAGTTGCGGGCCGACGCCCAGAGAACGTCGGTGGCCGGAACCTCGTCGCCGTCCGTCAGGTGGTGGGCGGTCTCGACCGAGAACACCCGGCCGAGATGGCTGCGGACCCGCTCGACGCGGACCACGGGGGCGCCGAGGTCGATTCCGAGCTCCGTCGCCACCGTCTCGTCCGCCCTGACGATCGCCGCATCGACGATCTCGATGTCCCCGTTCACCGGGGTTCCATTCAGATCGACGACGTTGGTCAGCGAGGCCAGGCGGCGCTCGCAGTCGAGCTCGCGCACGATCGTCCCGCGCCCAGGGGTCCGGTCGATGAGATTCATGCCCTCCAGGCGGTCGAAGGCGCGGCGCACCGTTCCAAGGCTCACCCCGAGTTCCGCGGCGATCATCGCCTCGGTCTTGAGGGGACGCCCGACCGGCCAGCGCCCCACGGTGATTCGCCGGCAGAACTCCTCCGCCAGTTCTTCGTAGAGCGGTCGATGCTCGAAATGCCCCTTCGTCGGATAATGCCGTCCCATCGCACAACCCCTGATAATCGCTCGGTCCCATCGGAACGCACCGACGAAAATTGCCGAGCTAGGTCTCCGTCCCTTGCCTGCCTTCCGCCATTATTCAATCTTTGATTGATAAAAGCAAACCTCTACGCTCATCAACATATAATGTAATCGATTGGCCGCAACCGACTGTCGAATAGCCGACAGTTCCTTTGCCTTATGAATGGCTTCGGACGGAGCGCGCGAGCCCGTGATGCGACCGCGCGAACATATCCTGCGGGTTGCGTTCAGGGGCCACCGGCCAAGGGCCCTGCTGCACCCCCCGCGCGACCAGTTCGTCCGCGGCCATGGCCGGCGCGTAGCGATAGCCCTGGAAGACGCGGCAACCGAGCCGGGTCAGCCGGGTCACCTGCCGCGCCGTCTCGACGCCCTCGGCGACGACGCGCAGGTTCAGGTCCCGGCCGAGCGCCACCAGAGCCCGCACGACCGCGAGATCGGTCGAACCGGGCCGCAGATCGCGCACGAAGGAACGGTCGATCTTCAGGCAGGTGATCGGAAGGTCGCGAAGCGTCGCAAGGCACGCGAAGCCCGTCCCGAAATCGTCGAGGGCGATGTGCACCCCGTTGGCGCGCAGGATGCGGAGATCGGCCAGCAGCGCCTCGTGCCGGTCGAGGACGACCCCTTCGGTGATCTCGAGCTCCAGATCGTGCGCAGACAGCCCGTTCTCATGGAGCGCGAAGGCGACGTCGGCGCGCAACGTGCCGTGCCCGGTCCCGTTGGCGAAGAGGTTGATCGCCATCCGCGGAACGGCGAGGCCCGCCCGGCGAAGCTTGGTCAGGTCCCGGCACGCCTGTTCGATCGCCCAGCGGCCGACCTCGTTCGCCGTCTCGTCCCGTTCGAGATCAGCCAGGAAATGCGCCGGCGACAGGAGCCCCCGCTCCGGATGGCGCCAGCGCAGCAGCGCCTCCAGTCCGTCGAGGCGTCGGCCGGGCTCGTGGATCTGCGGCTGGTAGTGCAGCACCCATTCGCCGTCGCGGCAGGCGCGCGCCAGATCCTCGCGGATGGTGGCCGTCATCGGGCGGACCGGCCGCATGCACTCCTCGAAGAGCCGGCAGCATCCGCCGCCGATCCGCTTGGCCTCGGCGAGAGCGAGTTCGGCGGCGGCCAGAAGGCCCGCGGGCGAGGTGGCGTTCCAGGGCAGAAGCGCCACCCCGGCGCTGACACCGATGGACAGCTCCGCGCCGTCGGGGTGGAGCGGTCCGTCCAGAACGGAGAAGGCGCGCTCGATGAGGGCCGAGACGTCCGCCAGTTCCTCCGCATTCATGACGAGGACGGCGAAGCGGTCGGCGTCGAGGCGCGCCGTTTTCGCCCCCGAGCGCGAGAGCCGGCCCAGCCGCTCGGCAACCGAGACGAGCATGCGATCGCCCGCCGCGTAACCATAGGTCCGGTTGACGCTCTTGAGGTCGTCGAGGTCGAACAGGATGAGGGCCGCAGGAGAAGCGGCCTCGTCGATCCAACGCGACAGCGCTCGGCCGCGGGGCAGTCCCGTCAGCGGGTCGAGGTCCGGCGCGCCGGCGCGGACGCGATCGCAGGGCACTCGTTCGACACAGGACAAAGGCATCGCCAACCCATGCGCTTCCCAATCGACCTCGGAGATAGCGGAGTGCTCCGCCACTCGGCAAGGAGGGAACTTGCGCTAGACTGAACGAACTCTATTCCTCTATTTAATATCCTTGCGATGTCTTTTGATATCGCTCCGACGAAGGATGATATTGGTTTCGTACCGCCCGGAATTGCTGTTGCAACTCGGCTCTATGTTTGAATTGGGGCGGCGACTTAGCCTCGACGACGAGAGTCGAGAGACCGGGCATCCGTATTGCCGGGCCGAGCCGACGGCCCGTCCCTTCGCCAATGCGCCATGCCCCGTGCGGCTCGTCACACGGGGGATTCAAAATGCAGATGGTGAACAATCGCTTACCGGTCGCGGCGATCGAGGGCGCGGGGGCGCCTTCGTCCGCGGCCCGGTCGTCCGACGGAGCCCTTGTCGGGGTTCGCTCGCTTGCGCGGCGCACCGCCCGCCTCACCGCATCGACGGGATTGGCAGGCAGTCTCGCGCTCGCGGGCCTGATGGGCTCGACCGCGATGCCGGGGGGCATGGCGCAGGCGCAGGTGACCAATGTCTGCACCGGGCTCTCGCTGAACGAGTCGGTGCTGCGCGATCGCCTGATCCCCCTCCTCCAGGCGGTCGTCAACCCGATCGAGGCGACGGTCGATCCGCTGGTCTCCAACCTCGGCACGGTCGTCGGAACGCTGACGGGCCCGATCCCGATCGTCGGTCCGATCCTCTCGCCCACGGGCATTCTCCCGGTCACGGCGCTCAATCTGAACGTCGGCGCCATCCTCGGGCAGGTGCAGGCCGGCCAGCCCCTCGGCATTCAGGCTCTGGGGCCCCAAGGCCAGATCCTCGGTCCCACCAACTGCAACATCGGCGCCACCAGCCTCCAGCTCGCCGGCACGCAGGGCATCTCGATCGGCGGCAACTCCATCAGCGGCCTGGGCAGCGGAGCGGCGGCGCCCGCCATCGCGCGCACGGTCGATTCCATCGCCTTCGGCGACAACGCCCAGACCGGGCTCAGCGCCGCCGGCGCGGTCGCCATGGGCGCCGATGCCAGCGTCGGCTCGGGCGCGATCGGCGGCATCGCCCTCGGCGACACCGCGATCGTCGGGGTGAACGCCGCCGGATCGGTCGCGATCGGCGCGGGCGCGGTGGTCAACCAGGCGAACTCGGTCGCGCTGGGCGCGGGCTCGACGACGACGCGCGGCGCGCAGACCGGCTACTCGGCCGTCGGCCTCGGCGCGGGCCAGGCCAGCACGGGCGAACTCAACATCGGCGGCCGCACTCTGACCGGGCTTGCGGCCGGCGCGGCGTTGGGCGACGCGGTCAACGTCTCGCAGCTCACCTCCGTCGCGAACGCGCTCGGCAGCACGGCGGCGTCCCTTGGCGGTGGCGCCGGATACGATCCGACGACCGGTGCCTTCACCCCGCCCTCCTTCCTCGTCCAGGGCGCCGCACGCCCGACGGTCGGCGCGGCCCTGACCGCTCTCGACGGGCAGGTCTCCACCAACACGACCAGCATCACCAACCTGACCAACGGCACGGTCGGCCTCGTCCAGCAGGCGACGGCCGGCGGCCCGATCACGGTCGGCGCCGGGGTCGGCGGCACGGTCGTCGGTCTTGCGGGCACCGGCGGTCCCCGGACCCTGACGGGCGTCGCGGGCGGCGTCGTGGCCGCCGGGTCCACGCAGGCCGTCAACGGCGGCCAGCTCTTCGCCACCAACTCCGCCGTCCTCGGCCTCAATACGGGCCTGACCGGCACGGCCGCCGCGCTCGGCGGCGGGGCGCTCTACGATCCGGCCACGGGTGCCTTCACGCCGCCGTCCTTCCTCGTCCAGGGAGCGGCGCGACCGACGGTCGATGCGGCCTTGACCGCGCTCGACGGACAGGTCTCGACCAACACCACCAACATCACCAATCTGACCAACGGCACGGTCGGCCTCATCCAGCAGGCGACGGCGACCAGCCCGATCACGGTCGCGGCAGCCACCGGCGGCACGAGCGTCGGCTTCGCCGGCGCCGCCGGAGCGCGCGTCCTGACGGGCGTCGGCGCGGGCGCGGTCACCGCCGCGTCCGCGGATGCGGTGACGGGCGCCCAGCTCTTCGCCACCAACACGACCCTCGGCACGCTCGGCGCGGGCACGGCGGCATCGCTGGGCGCCGGTGCGTCCTTCGACCCCGCCACCGGCGTCTTCGCACCGCCCGCCTTCGTCCTGAACGCCGTCTCCGGCGTCGGAACCGAGACCTTCGCCACCGTCGACGGGGCGCTCGGCAATCTCGACGACCGCACCCTGGAGAACACCACCAACATCACCAACATCGCCAACGGCACGGTCGGTCTCGTCCAGCAGCTCGCGACGGGCGGCCCGATCACGATCGGCGCCGGCGTGGGCGGCACGACGGTCTCCATCTCGGGCACGGGCGGCGTTCGCACGCTGACGGGCCTGGGAGCGGGTCTGGTCGCGGACACCTCCACGGACGCCGTCACCGGTGCCCAGCTCTTCGCCACCAACACGGCGGTGCTCGGGCTGAACACCGGCGTGGCAGGCACGGCCGGCGCGCTCGGCGCCGGTGCCTCCTACGACCCCGTCACCGGCGTCTTCGCGCCGCCGGCCTTCGTCCTGAACGCCGTCTCGGGCGTCGGGACCGAGACCTTCGCCACCGTCGACGGAGCGCTCGGCAATCTCGACGACCGGACCCTGGAGAACACCACCAACATCGCCAACATCGCCAACGGCACGGTCGGTCTCGTCCAGCAGCTCACGGCGGGCGGCCCGATCACGGTCGGTGCCGGCGTCGCCGGCGACACGGTCGACATCGCCGGCACGGCCGGCGTGCGCACGCTGACCGGCGTCGCCGACGGCGACCTGACCGCGGTCTCCACCGAGGCGGTGACGGGCGCCCAGCTCTTCGCCACCAACACGGCGGTCGGCACGCTCGGCGCGGGCACGGCGGCCGCGCTGGGCGCCGGCGCCTCCTTCGATCCGGTCACCGGCGCCTTCACGCCGCCTTCCTTCTCGCTCGAGGGCGGGACGGTCGTGGAGACGACGGTGGGCGGCGCGATCAGCAACCTCGACACCCGCACCACCGACCTCGCCGGCCAGATCGGCTCCGGCACGATCGGCCTCGTGCAGCAGCTCACGGCGGGCGGCCCGATCACGATCGGAGCTGCGGTGGCCGGCGACACGGTCGACATCGCCGGAACGGCCGGCGTGCGGACCCTGACCGGCGTCGCCGACGGCGACCTGACCGCGATCTCCACCGAGGCCGTCACCGGTGCCCAGCTCTTCGCCACCAACACCACCGTCGCCTCGCTCGGCACCGGCC